>JAGCVI010000023.1 GCA_017962445.1 Bacteroidales bacterium | reverse complement strand
GGTGGGACTTGAACCCACACGCCCTTGCGGGCAAGGGATTTTAAGTCCCTCGTGTCTACCATTCCACCACCAGAGCATCAAAGTTCCATTCTGGCTGGAGACTTGGAGCGGAAAACGAGACTCGAACTCGCGACCCCGACCTTGGCAAGGTCGTGCTCTACCAACTGAGCTATTTCCGCTTTCGACATTATTTCAATTGTCTCTCAGACTTTTTGTCTTGGAGCGGAAAACGAGACTCGAACTCGCGACCCCGACCTTGGCAAGGTCGTGCTCTACCAACTGAGCTATTTCCGCCTCTCTCTTTTCACCACAAAGGACTGAAAAATCAGTCGTTTTTTCTTGCGAAAAGCGAGTGCAAAAGTACAAAATTTTTTTGAACTGCAAAAAAAATTTTATTTTTTCTTTACAATTTTTTTAATCTCGTTGAGTTTCAGGAGTGCCTCGATAGGCGTAAGTGTATCAATATCAATATCTAATATTTTATCCCTAATTTCAAGCAATGTCGGGTCGTCGAGTTGTATGAAACTGAGTTGGAAACCTTGTTCTGGATTTTTCGGGACATCTATTTTTGACTTTTTGACCACTTTTTTGTCGGAAATATTTTCACTCTTCGACTCCAAAAGTTCGAGCATTGTCTGTGCCCGTTTAATAACCTGCTGGGGCATTCCCGCCATGCGCGCAACATGAATACCGAAACTGTGCTCGCTGCCACCCATTTCCAGCTTGCGCATAAAGATGACTTTGTTGCCAACCTCCTTGACCGAGATGTGGTAGTTCTGGATGCGCTCATATCGGTCGGCCATTTCTATAAGTTCGTGATAGTGTGTGGCGAACATCACTTTAGGCCGGATTTTCTTGTTGTCGTGAAGATATTCTGTTATGGCCCACGCAATAGAGATACCGTCGTAGGTGCTTGTGCCACGACCAATCTCGTCGAGCAGCACCAGACTGCGGTCGCTGACATTGTTGAGGATGCTGGCAGTCTCGTTCATCTCGACCATGAATGTCGACTCGCCGGACGAGATGTTGTCAGAAGCGCCGACGCGGGTGAACACCTTGTCGACCAGTCCTATCGATGCCGACTGCGCAGGGCAATAGCATCCCATCTGAGCCAACAACACAATCAATGCCGTCTGGCGCAGCAGTGCCGACTTACCGGACATGTTCGGACCGGTGATAATCATTATCTGCTGTTTGTCGCGGTCGAGGTAGACATTGTTAGACACATAGTGCTCGCCTGGCGGAAGCTGCGTCTCGATGACAGGATGACGGCCTTCCTTAATATCGATCACAGCATCGTCGGTCAGTGTCGGACGGCAGTAACCGTTGGCCAGCGACACCGTAGCGAAGCCCTGCAGGCAGTCCAGTTGGGCTATGAGCTGGGCGTTGTACTGGATAGGCTGGACATACTCGGTGAGTGTCTGCAGCAGCTGCTCGTACAACTGGGTCTCGATGGCCTGCATACGTTCCTCGGCACCAAGTATTTTCTCCTCATATTCCTTGAGCTCCGGAGTAATATAACGCTCGGCGTTGGTCAGTGTCTGCCTGCGCATCCATTCCTGCGGCACCTTGTCGCGATGGGTGTTGGTCACCTCGAGGTAGTAGCCGAAAACGTTGTTGAAGCCGATTTTCAATGACGGGATGCCTGTGCGCTCACTTTCGCGCTGCTGCAGATTCATCAGATAGTCCTTACCCGAGCCTGCCAACGAGCGCAGCTCGTCGAGCTCGTCATTCACGCCGTCGGCAATGACGTATCCTTTGTCCACCTTGACGGGTGCATCCTCATCTATCTGCTTATCAATCATCTCGTAAACGGTACGGCAGCTGTTCAGTTGCTCGCCATAGCGTCGCAACGCCTGGTTGTCAATTCCTGAACAAAGGCTCTTGACCTGCTCAATCTCCGACAGCGACCGTTTCATCTGGAGCAGCTCTCGCGGATTGATGCGTCGCACCGCAGCCTTGGAGATAAGGCGCTCCAAGTCTCCAATGCAACGGATGTGCTGCCGCAGCGCATGCGAGAAGTCGGCATTTATCACCATCTGGTCGACCACCGAGAGACGCTGTTCAATAAGGGCAATCTCCTTGAGCGGCATCACCACCCAGCGACGCAAAAGTCGCGAACCCATCGGAGTCTCAGTCTGGTCGATGACATCGATCAGTGTCTTGGCATTCTCATTTGGCGAATGCACCAGTTCAAGGTTACGGATAGTGAATTTGTCGAGCCATACATAGTTGTCCTCTTCGATGCGTGTCAGCTTGCAGATATGCTGCGTGCGGTCGTGCTGGGTGTCCTGCAGATAGTAGAGCGCGGCCCCTGCAGCGATGATTCCGGCATCGAGGTTCTCAACGCCAAAACCTTTAAGCGACGCTGTACCGAACTGTTTCAGCAACAGCTCCATGGCAAAATCGAGGGTGAATACCCAGTCGTCGAAAGTGTTGGTATAGTATTTCTCCGGGAACGATTCCTGGAAGCGGTGCAGACACTTGCGCTGCAGCACCACCTCTGTGGGGTGGAAATTCTGCAGCAGCTTGTCGATATAATTGCTGTCGCCCTGAGCCACGAAAAACTCGCCTGTAGAGACATCCAGAAAACTGATTCCATGGATATTGTCGGTAAGATGCAGGCCGCAGAGGAAGTTGTTCTCCTTTACTTCCAGCACCATGTCGTTGTACGAGACACCGGGGGTCACAAGCTCTGTGATGCCGCGTTTCACAAGGCCTTTGGTAGTCTTGGGGTCCTCTAGTTGCTCGCAGATGGCTACCCTCTGCCCTGCCCTGACCAGTCGTGGCAAATACTGTTCGATGGCATGATGGGGAAAACCAGCGAGCTCGGTATAGGTGGTGTTGCCGCTCGCCTTGCGGGTGAGGGTGATGCCGAGTATGTTCGAGCACTTGATGGCATCGCTGCTGAAAGTCTCGTAGAAGTCGCCCACACGGAACAGGAGCATGGCGTCAGGAAACTTCTTCTTCATCTCTGCATACTGGCGCATCAAAGGCGAATCCTTTGTTTTGCCAGCCGCAGCATCAACACCCGAGCCTTGGTTTTCTTTCTGTATCTCTGCTTTTTTTCTTGCCACTATACCTTTATTTTAAGGTACAAAATTACACCTTTTTCATCTTATGCCTGAATCACAAAAAAAAATAGATTGCACAATTTAGCGCAATCTATTAATTGTAAGCTAACTACATGTTAGTAACTCACCTGCCGTATCAATCGCGGCCGCTGAGATAAATCATCACGTAGTAGAGCAGTGTAGCCAGCGATGTCAGAGCCGATATCACATAGGTGTAAGCAGCTGAACGCAATGCACTTTCGGCATAACCGTGTGTGTCGGGCGAGGTAATGTTGTGGGTGTTGAGCCACACAAGGGCACGGCGCGACGCATTGATTTCGACAGGCAGAGTCACCACTGAAAAGAGTGTGGTGATGGCAAAAAGGATGATGCCGACAAGCAGCAGCTGCGGGAACTTCTCGACCATCAAGATACCGCCCAGAAGTATCCAAGGCACCACACGACTTGAGAAATTGACTGCAGGCACCAGTTTGGAACGCAAGCCAAGCCAGTAGTAGGCAGTGGCATGCTGAACAGCGTGGCCGCATTCATGCGCTGCGACGGCGGCGGCAGCCACACTTGTGCCATGGTACACGTCGCGGCTTAGGTTGAGAGTCTTGTTGACAGGGTTGTAGTGGTCGGTCAAGGTGCCGTTCACTTCCTGAACGGTTACATCGGTAATATCGTTGTCGCGGAGCATCTGTTCGGCAACCTCGCGTCCCGACAGATTGTAGTTCATTCTTATCTTTGAATACTTCTTGAACTTTGATTCAACACTCTTGCTTGCAATAAGGCTGAGAATAAACAATACGCCAAATACAATCCAGATAATCGGAATATTCATTGCTTTTTTAGTTTATCGATTTACGCCGTGAAAAACGGCCGCCTTGTGCTTTTATTGTCTGTATCGCAAAAATTAGGTATTTTTTTGAAATGAAACCGGATTTCATTTTTTTTAGTAATTTTGCAAACGGTTTGGTCGCCCAAAAGAGTGGTTACTTCATAGACATCTAATTAATAACCATTCCATTAAGCGTCAAAAGGGAACAATGTGAAATTCATTGACAGTCCCGCTGCTGTAAGTTCAACGAGAGGCAGCCCACCCCAAGCCACTGTGTGTCGCCACAGACACATGGGAAGGCACGGGCCGCCGGAACAAAGTCAGAAGACCTGCCAAGCCGACAAATGTTATCAGTCTTCGAGGAAAGGGCTTTTAATTAATGTACAACAAACAATTAATCAAATATATAAGATTTCTGTCACTATGCCTTGCCGGCGTATGTGCCGTCATATACAATGCGTCGGCTCAGGACACCGTGCGTAACAGCGAACGCCGTCATCTGAATTCGGTCGTCGTGACACAGGAAAGGACTCCGTCATCCACACTTTCGCAAGCTCCCGTGCAGGTGGTCGATATCGAAAAAATCGAACGCACAGGTGCCATGCTGCTCAGCGATGCCGTGAAGCAGATGGCTGGTGTTACACTGCGCGACTATGGCGGCGTAGGGGGAATGAAAACAATGTCTGCCAGAGGGTTGGGCAGCCAGTTCAGCACATTGACCATTGACGGCGTGGCCGTCAACGACTGCCAGAACGGACAGGTAGACCTTGGACGCTACATGCTGGGTAACAGCGCATTCATAAGTCTGAGCAATGGACAGCAGGACGAGATGATGCTCTCTGCACGCTCGACGGCGGCAGGCAACGTGATTAACATGGCCACCGTGGAACCAAATTTCATGCCTGGCGAAAGGATTCACCTGCGCGCAGGCATGGAGGGCGGCAGTTTTGGACTGCTCTCCCCCTCCCTGGCCTTGGAACAACGGCTCGGCGAGCGGCTGTCAATGTCGTTCTGGGGCAACTACACCCACAGCAATGGCGATTACCCATTCACTCTCTACTACACCTCGTCGCACAACGACAGCAGTTCGGTGGAACGGCGCGAACATTCGTCCATGTGGCTGGCAACAGGCGACTTGAACCTTTTCTACAAGATGGCACCCAACCGCAAACTGATCACCAAAATACACTACGTGCAGGGCTACCACGAGCTGCCCGGACCAGTGGTATTCTACGCCAAACGCGGGTCGGAAGACACCAAGGAAAAACTCTTTTTTGCACAGACAAAATATGTAGAAAGCCACAAGAAAATCAGCTTCCAAATCATTGGCAAATATCAGTATACCTATGATCTGTACGAGGATTTCCGCGCCGCCACGGCGAGCCGCTATCTGAAGAATGAATACAGCCAGCAGGAAGGCTACCTGTCGGGAGCCATGCTGTGGAAACCCCTGCAGGGTCTCACCGCGTCGCTGTCGTCCGACGCAGCCCTGACCACCCTGAGCAGCAACCTGTCGCGCAACAGCAACGTAGACCGCACATCGTGGCTCAGCGTCGCCGCCCTGCAGTACCGCAGGGAACGTTTAGACATAAAAGGCAACGTCCTTGCCACCATCATTAGTGAAAATGCGTGCGACAATCCGTCGACGATACACTACCGCAAGCTCTCGCCATACGCAGGCCTGAGTGTAAAGCCGTTGGAGCACTCGAACATCAGGCTTCGCTACTTCTTCAAGGAGACCTACCGCGTGCCGAACTTCAACGAGATGTACTATTTCGTCATGCCGCTCGACACGCTACACCCTGAATGCGCCACACAGCACAACATCGGCATAACGCTGCCCATGACTGTACGCTATAGCGACGACTCGCTGTCGCAACGCTACTATTCACTGACTATCGACGGCTATCACAACAATGTGAAAGACAAGATTATCGCCGTTCCGAGACAGAACATGTTCCTTTGGTCGACAATGAACCTCGGCATGGTCCATATCACCGGTCTCGACATCAGCGGCAACTTCGACTGGCAATGGCAACGCATGAGCCTGAACGCCACGCTGACCTACAGCTATCAGAAGGCTGTGGACCGCAGCGACCCCGGCAACCCCAAGACCTATGGGCACCAGATACCCTACACCCCGCGTCACAGCGGCGGCGCAACACTCTACTTCAAGAACCCGTGGGTCAACATAGGATACAACTGCATGGTTGTCGGCGAACGCTACTACCAACAGCAGAACAGCGACGACACACGGCTGCCAGCATACGTCGACCAGGGGATAACTCTCGACCGCACCTTCGAGCTGCCGATTTTCGACCTGAGGGTACAGCTACAGCTGCTCAACATCTTCGACGTGCAGTACGAGGTGGTCCGTTCCTATCCAATGATGGGCCGTAACTTCAGAATCAAGGCTGAAATAAAACTTTAGAAACAACAATAAAATGAAAAGGACATTAATCAAATCATTTGTCGCAGTGCTTGCAATGAGCGCCACAATAGCGTTCAGCTCCTGCAAAGAAGAGGAAGAGAACAACCCCATCGACATCAGCGTCGAAACACCACGTTACATGGCCGCCGACAACGGCGACGTCTACGTCACCTGCTACTACCCGATGTCGGTAATACGCTTCGACCCGAGTCAGAATGCCATCACCGGCATCTGCGAGCTCGGACAGTACCATCCCGAAGGCATTGCCGCCGTGGGTGGCAAACTCTACGTTGCCAGCAGCAACATCTCGGACGAGAACTACAACTACAGCTACGACAACAAGCTCTATGTCATCGACATTGCCTCCTTCACCGTATCAGAGACAATCACCGTCGGTGTCAACCCCGCCAAAGTGAAAAAACTTGACAACAACCACATTGTCTACAACACCCTTGGCGACTACGCCACGGATTTCGGCGGCACCTACATCATGAACACCGATACCAAGGAAATCACCAGCCTCGGCGTTGCACTGACCAACTTCGATGTCTATGACGGCGACATCTACGGCTATGCGACAACTTACAACCCTGACTACTCCACCAGCGACGTGTTCTACAAGATTGACGGCACCAGCCACCAGGCCACCACAATCCTCGGCGACTGGAGTGCCAGCGACGGCGCTTACGGCATCAGCCTCAACCCCCACAACGGCGACATCATTGTCACTACCAACGGAAACTATGTCAGTGCCGGCGACTGCTACGTCTTCACCAACGACGGCACTCCGCGCATGAATGCAGCAGTACAGGTCGGAAATCTTCCGTCGAAAGCTGTTGCTATCGACAACGACAATCTCCTGATTCTTAACGAAGGCAGCTGGAGTGCCAACAACGCAGGCGTAAGCCGTGTCAACGTCAGCAACGGCACTGCTACCGTTAAGTTCTTCGAGGACAACAACGGCCGTGGACTTGGCGACGTGGCTCAGGACATGATTATCAACAACGGAAAAGCTTTCATCACCGTTAGCTTCAGCAACAGCATCGAGACCATGAACCCCAACACGGGCAAGTCGACCCGCTTTGCCACAGCAGAATAACCACTCATTATCTTTATATGTTGAAAGGGCGGCCACTTACGTGCCGCCCTTGTTTGTTTAGAAAACTGTTTTCTATTTGTCAGATTATTTTCGGAAGTTTGTGTTCGCGGAAATAGTCGGTGTCTATCGACCGTCCGTCCTCACCGTGCAACGCTTTTGCAAACTCATCGAAATTGCGGTGCTCCATATAGATGACATTGTACACATCACCCACGTTGTCGATGAAATGGGCGTCGCTGTCGGTGATGAAATTGAACCGTTTTAAGTAGGCAGCTTTCTTGAGGGTTTCGGTTTTGGTGGTGCGGAAATTGATTTCCAGTCCGTCGGCGCGCAAATCAGGTGGCACAAAGCCGAGCTGGCTCATCAGTGAGGTGGTGCCTTTGTTGATGTGCGCAGGCACGAAGAGACCGCCGATGCGGTGCACCTCGTCATAGATGCCGTCAATGTCGACATCGATGGCGTTGAGGAGGTGGTATTCCTCCTCGCCGACAATCTCGTCGTTTTCGTCAACAATCAGCTGATAGCCGAACTTGTCCTCATCGTTAGGTATGGGCGGAAGATGGGCGTCAAGAAACTCCTGAAAGGCATCAAGGCGTTCGTCATCGGGGAAATAGCACAGACAGTGTGTCTCTTCCTGCGATGTCACCTCCACTCCACCAAGCACGAACAAGCCATTCTCGCGACCAATCTTCTGAGTCACCTTGACCTGGCGCGTTGTGTTGTGGTCGCTGATGGCAATCATGTCCAACCCTCTGGCCAAAGCACGCTTGACGATGGCCGAAGGGCTCATCTCAAGATCGCCGCAGGGCGAGAGAACAGTGTGGATATGCAAGTCTGCCTTGTATGGATGCAGATCGCCCAAAACGAACTATTTATGAAGCAGCTCGTATATTTTGCCGGCGGTCTCGAAAGTCTCGGCATCGGTGCTGAGGAAGGGGATGCCCTCTTCGTTGCTCTGTTCGAGGGTATCGTCGCCTGCCGTAAGACCCTTGACGAGGATAACGGCGGCCAACTCCTTGAGGGATGCAATGGCCATAACGTTTTTATGTGTCTGGAGAGTAATCCAAATATTGCCCATCTCGGCATTGCCCATCACGTCGCTAAGCAGATCGCTGACATAGCAGCCTTCAACATCCTTCTCGAGTCCATCGGCACCCGACAGTACCTTGAGGTTTAAAGCCTCAACAACGTCTTTAACTTTCATATCTGTTTTATTTTTAATTTATTATTCTACTTTTTAATTTATTATTGAAGATACAAAGGTAACAAATTATTTTTATTTCCCAAACTTTACAGACTCCTTGACTTGTGAATTGTTATTTGTTGCCATTTGTGATTTTGCCGGTGGCTACAGTCTGCTGTGCTCCGTCGATGTCAAACCGGATTGTGGCACCGTCGCTGCGGACGTCGATAGTGACAGGGGCACCCATGACAAGGGGCAGATTCACGTCGCCATGTCCGCCAGGGAAACCGCAAAGCAGCGGAATATTGTATTTCACAATGTATTGGCGCAGCATTTCTTCTATGTTCTTGTAAGTAAACTCATTGTTACAGCCTGTGAATTCGCCCAAAATAATGCCTTTGCAACGGTCGAGGACTCCATTCATGGCAAGGATATTGAACTGTCGGTCAATGTTGTGCATCGACTCGCCGACCTCTTCGATGAAAAGTATCAAATCCTGTTCTTTGGTGGCATCGGCCTGAGACCTGAGGTTGGGTGCAAAGGTGCAGAGATTGCCGCCCACAAGGATGCCGCTTGCAGTGCCCTCAATGTTTTGAGGATGGGCAGGCACCTCGTATTGCGGCACTGTTCCCATCAGCAAGTCACGCAGCAGAGTACTGGTGAGGTCGGTTCCTCCATCAGCCAACAAAGAACTCATTGTGCCGTGGATGCTCATAACGCCAGAACGGGTAAGCAGTCCGTGGAGTGTGGTGATGTCGCTGAATCCTACGAGCCACTTGGGATTTGCAGACCATTCGTCGAGCGAAACGCTGTCTATGTATTGTATGGTGCCATAGCCTCCGCGATTGCAGACGATGGCCTTGATGGTGGTGTCGCTCAGCGCCCAGCGGATATCGGCGAGACGCTCATCGACAGTGCCTGCATATTTTCCAACGTACATCTTGCCGACATTGGGACCAACGACAGGCTCCAAGCCCCATCCGCGAAGCACTTTGGCAGCCTTCTCTACCTTTTCCATCGGCGTGAAATAAGCTGGCGAAACAAGTGCAACACGGTCACCTGCCTTCAAAAAACCAGGCTGGACACACTGGCGTTTAGCAGTTTTCTTGTCAGGGTCATCGTCGCCCTTGACACTGAATGAGGTCAACATGAATGCTGTTGCCAACAACAGCAGCGCTACGGAATATCGTTTCATGGCAGTCGTCTGTTTTAAATAAAAACGAGAGGATTAGTTTGTTATTGCGTTCCGACCCGAAATTTGCCTGCCCTAATTTTTTTTTACACCTGTGTAATTTTATCACCCTGTTTTTGCGTTATTATAGCGTGAAGGAACCGGATACATTCAACGGCTTGATACATCGCTACAGCAGGTTGATCTACTCAGTCTGCCGTCACTACGAACACGGTGGCGTGGAGTTCGACGACCTGTTGCAGGAGACCATGATAGCTCTATGGAACCTGAGAGACAAGCTACTAAGCATTTCACCCGCCCCAAAACAGGCCGTATGGATATGGCGCGTGGCTCGCAGCACCTGCGTCGACACCCTCAGACGCACGCCAAAGACGGTGCCGTTTCCCAGCGGATATGACACACCCTGCGACGATACCACGTTACACAAGGCACTGCATGAAAGTATAGCCATGCTGCCAGAACCCGACCATACCATCGCATCAATGTACCTTGAAGGTTACGACTACAAGGAAATCGGCAAAAAAACAAGTATGACAAAAAACAACGTAGGCATCCGCCTAATCAGAATTAAAGACAAACTAAGAAAACAATGGAACAACGAATGACTTTCGACGAACTGTGGGAACAGGAAGAACGGCAAGGGCTGCTGTCGCGCATGAAAAGCGAATACCCCGCATGGCTGCATAGGCGCAAACGCCGCCGCACGGTGGCTGCTGTCGCTATCGCGGCTGTGGCGGTAATCTCACCATTCGTCTTTATCCATCCATCAACAACCAACCCATACGACCATGTATGCTGCAACCGCAACGGCATACCAGAAAAGCATTGGGTTGACGTGGCCTCCAATATTTTGACTACACAAACATTATGAAACGCTTATTGTACATACTGCCACTTCTGGTTGTCATTGCCTGTTCGCACGAACAGGCAGAGGAGACATCTCTCTACCGTCAATACGCCTCACGCGCCGACATCACAGTGGCGCAAATCAACGGCTTCCACCTCAACGACTCGGTAAAAGTCGACGTGGTCATCCTCAAAGCCGACGACAGCATGGCATGGCAGGGGCTGAAAGAGGACTTCGATATAAAAGATTCGGAAGGCGTAACTTCATGGATGGGAGACATAGACCATCCCAAGAAACACGTGAAGCGCAACGTGCGACCGGCATGGCGTGCAATGGCTGTACACGATGAAAAGATCATCGCTTTCTACCGCGTGAAAGACTCCATACAACACCAAGCCCTGATTAACTACCAACTAGATAAAACTGAAAATGAAAAATAAATTATAAAAATATGGAAAAAATGAAAAAAATAATTAGACTTTTTGCCATAATAGCGGCAATATTCTGCTTTGCAGCCTGTGACCCTGAGAAAGAAACAATAACCCCTGAAGCGGAACCGTCAATCGTATATATTGTAACCAATACCGCCTTATCAACCACTCCCATCTCTGTCAACATCACAACCGACGAAGAGCTCGATGCTCTGCTTGACCAATTCTGCAACTATGCACAAGGGGGCAATGCCGTAACATTTTACAACACTGCGCCTCGCAGCTCGTCAGCACAAAAAGTCCTCCCCAAGGAAGCCACAACATTCAGCACCACTAACCGCGAAGAGATGAAACGCTGGATGGCACGCATGGAAGACGAAGGAATGACTGTCACGGTGACCTACGACAGCAGTAGCGGCACATGGCATGGAACCGCCTACGCCACAGCTCCGCAGACAATGCCTACAGAAGGCCGCCACCTGAGCCGCGCAACACTGAACCATTCCTTCAACAATATCAACTATGGATGGACAAACATCATCTATACATACACATGGAATGGAGATTTGCTGACAACAGTCAATATCGAGGAGGAGCGTTCGTATCACTACACATCGAACGGGCAGTTAATCGACACTGTTATTGTAACACACAGCTCCGCGTCTCTCAGCTACAACAACGGTCTCCGCTCAGAGATACAATTCTTCGATGAAAACGGCTCGGTTACCAAAACCATACAGTATTCATACCTTAACGGACGGCTTGCACAGGAATGGCACAGCGACAACAAGGTATACACTTTTATCTACAACAACGAAGGCTTTCTCGACCACTGGCTGGTTACCGACCAATACACCTATCCGTCGAGCTATTACTGCTCATGGAATAATGGCGACATGGTGAGCGGAGCCCTAACTGAAAACGGCGAGACATACTGCACCGCAGAATACGACAACCATCCACATCCATTTGGCGTTACCCTCGGCACTACAACCCTGCTACCATGGTACGATGTCTTATTTGCACCCGAAGTGCAATGGAGCCAACACAACATGACCCACTACATCATTGATGCAAAAAGCCAAGGCTATGAGCTGTGGATAAACTACACATACAACGGAGGAAGCCCTGTAACCGCCGAGACACTATGGTACAACGGCGGTAACGCCAGCTGGACCTTTGAATATTATGACCAATAAACTTATCGCAATTTGAAAAATAAGCGGCGGTGTATACGGATATGTGAATTGCGATGAAGTTAACAAACCCCATGCCTATTGGTTAATTGTCAGCTTTGGCGACATTCCACATGCAGTTCGGGAACCATGTCAAGAAGAGAATTTTATCCTATTTGATACTGGTTGCAGTTGCAGCAACGCTTATCGATTCCCCTCAATTGGAGTAAAGCGTTTCATACATTTTTGTTTGTATCGGATCTTTTGCGTAATTTTGCACTCTCAATTGCCCGAAACAAAACAACAATATGAAACACGCATATAGATTATTGCTATTTCTTGCCGTGCTCGCCTTTGCGCAAGGGGCTACGGCACAGGAGTTGAAAATCATCTCGTTCAACATACGCTACAATTCATGGAACAACATCGACGGCGAGAACGGATGGCCCAACCGTAAGACTGCGGTGGTGAGGATGATAAAAGAGGAACGGCCGGCTGCCATAGGACTGCAGGAGGCCCTGATCGACCAGCTGCAATACCTTGACAGCTGCCTGACCAACTACCAACGCATTGGTGTGGGACGCGACGACGGCAAGGAAGAGGGCGAGTTTATGGCCATCTATTACGACACTACAAGGCTGGAACTGACAGGCAGTGACTCATGGTGGCTCAGCGAGACACCCGAATTGCCGTCAAAGGGGTGGGACGCTGCCTGCTACCGTACCGTGACCAAGGCAAGTTTCCGCGACCGTCGGAGCGGCAAGCGGTTTGTTTACTTCAACACACACCTCGACCATATGGGCAAGACAGCACGCGCCGAGGGGACAAAATTTATAGCCGCCGTTGTCAATGGTGATTGCAATGATGTGCCAGTCGTTGTTGGCGGCGACATGAACTCGACCATCGAAGACACGATATTCAACAGTTTTTATGCTGTCGGACTGCAGCCCGCCCGCGATTTGACGCGCCGCACCAGCCACAAAGAGACCTACACAGGCTTCGGCAAGGACAAGCCCTCGTTAATAGACCACTTCTTCGTATGCAAAATGAAAGTGAAACGCTTCCGAACCCTCGACGGTAACTATGGTGTTCCCTACATCTCCGACCACTACCCTATAGAGATGGTTATTCGGCTGTAATCTTCACCACGAAGCCGCCACCAGGCGCCATGTGGATTTGTAGTTTTGAATTCTGATTATTGAATTCCGAATTAGAATCTGCGCCCTTTTTAGAATTTATATTTCGCAATTCATTATTTTCATGCCGGTAGTCACTGCCCTTGCGATGGGCATTGGCACCGTCGGTGTAGAGTTCGATTTTTATTGATAGGCTGCCCTGTCGAGAGGTATCGGCCTTTGCTGCGTCAGCATTGGCCCATTCGCGCATTAACACATTAACACATTCCTGTATGTCCACCTCGACATCGCGCGGAGTCCAGTTGGTGATGCCACCTATGTACCACGTGCTGCCCTTGCGCCGCGCGGTGACGATATACTCGCCCACTTCGCCCTGCAGTACTCGAGTGTCGTCCCACACCGTAGGAATGCCTGCCACGAAACGCGTATAGTCGGGCTCGCGGTCGTAGTTGGTCGGCGAGTCGCAAAGCATGTTAAGCGGTGACTCAAGCACAATGTACAATGCCAGCTGGTGGCAGCGTGTGCCTTGGCTCATCGGTTCGCTCCAGCAGGGGGAATAGCATCCTTTAGCACTGTTGTGCATAGCCCCCTGCGTGTAGTCCATCGGTCCGGCAGCCTGACGGATAAAAGGAATCTCGGTGTCGTACTTCATCTGGTCCACCGTTGAGGGCGCCCATTTCATTTGCTCCAAGCCAAAAACACCCTCGAAATTAAGCACGTTGGGATAGGTTCGGTTGAGGCCTGCAGGCTTGAAGGCACCATGAAAATCAACGACAAGGTGGTATTTGGCGCACATCTCGGCGGTACGGCGGTAGAAGTCGGTGACCAGCTGGTCGTCACGGTCCATGAAGTCCACCTTGAAACCCTTCACCCCCATCTCGCTGTAATGTTTGCACACTTTTTCCATATCGCGTTCGAAAGCGTAGTATCCTGCCCACAGAATGATGCCGACATTGCGTTCCTTGGCATAGTTCACCAGCATGGGCAGGTCGATTTCAGGCACCACCTGGAACAGGTCGGCCTGCTTGTTCACCGCCCAGCCCTCGTCGAGGATGACATACTCGATGCCATAGCGCGAGGCAAAATCGATGTAATGCTTGTATGTGTCGTTGTTGACGCCTGCCTTGAAGTCAACGCCTCCGATATTCCAGTTGTTCCACCAGTCCCAAGCCACCTTGCCAGGCTTGATCCACGAGATGTCCTCCACCCGCGACGGCTCGGCAAGCAGATAGCTCATATTGTTCATGGCAAGAGCGGCGCTGCTTTCGGCCACCATCGTGATGCGCCATGGGAAATGCTTAGTTTTGTCCATCTCCGCAATATACGTTTCGCGTTCCTTAACCAGCAACTGCAGGTTGTTGTGGCCTCCTTGTTCCACACGTTTGGGCAGCGGCGCGTGCTCACCCAACAATCCTTTACGGCCATATACTTTAAAATAGGTGCCCGGATAGTCGCACAACGACGACTCTGTCAAACAAATCTTCAGCCCACTCGGGTGATGGACAAGCAGCGGCAGGAAGCAAAGCCGCCGAGGGTCGAGCTGCGAGAGTGGCAGAGTGACATATTGGTTTTCGAACGAGGAACTGTACTGCGAGTTATGGTTCGTCGAATCGAAATTTGTGACATAGGCTGCCGTCACCAGCCAGTCATCGTCAAAGTCGTAATCTATTGTTTCTTCTTTCACCAGTCCTGGCTTTCCTTCCCACTGATAGCGATAGGCGAAACCCTCGTTGTAGACACGAAACACCACCGAGAATCCTTCCTTCATGTGAAATGTCATCTCGTTGTAATGATTGCGCATGGTTGCCTGCCGCGTGAATGGCGAGGCAATGGTCTCGTCGACGGTGCGTCGTGTTGTCTTTCTCACCGTCATCGTACTGACTTCCTTGCCGTTCTGTATACGCTTCAGCGGAGAAAGGAATCCATCGAACAGCAAAGTCCCGTCATACCAGAGAGCATAGCTTTCACCCTGAGGATTGATTTGGGCCACCAGCCGTCCGTCGGGCGATGCCAGGTTCACCCATACCTCTGTGCCATTCACTGCGAAGCCCATGGCTAAAACCGCAATCAGTATCAGTATCTTTTTCATTTGAATTATTTTCTATTCGTTATGGTAAGGCTCATGGTGCAGGATTGTAAAGGCACGATAGAGTTGCTCGACAAAGAAAAGCCGAACCATCTGGTGGTTGAAAGTCATCTTCGACAGCGATAGCTTGTCGTTGGCAGCGGCATAGACCGACGGAGCAAAACCGAAAGCACCGCCGACAACAAAAGCCAGGTTGCGTACACCTGCATTCATCTGTTTCTGTATGTATTGTGCAAAATCCACCGAGCCGTGCTGTGTGCCATGCTCGTCGAGCAGAACAACGCGGTCGTACTTCTCTATCTGTTTCAGTATCAGGGCAGCTTCACGCTGTTTAACCTCATCTGGGGCCACACCTTTCTGCTCTTTCAACGCAGGAATGACCGTCAATTCGAAATTGACATAATGTTTCAAACGCTGGACATAAACATCAATGCCGTCCTGAAGATATTTCTCGGCGGTCTTACCGACAACTACCAACTTGATATTCATAATACTCGGAGCCTGTCAACGATTAGCATTCACTATCAGGTACAGGAACGGAGCCACGCGCAGTGCCTTGCGGTATTGGCGACGTTCGCGGCGAGTGCCCGGTTCGGTCTTCTTCACCTTGTCGATAGTCTTGTTGTAGTAGCGACTCATCCACTCCTTAGGACCATGGCGATGGTCGTTGTAGCGACCTGGAACAACCTGAAGACTAAAATGGTAAGGCAATAGGATATGTTCATAGTCGTCGATAGGCAGGATGCGCTCGGTCCAGCTGCCAGTGGCAGGATCGCATGTATTGTAGGCGTCGAGCAGCAGATTGGGCGACTGCGACTCCACGGCCCTCTCTATATCACTGTATATCAAACCACGGGTATTCTCAGCCCAGTAGTCAAGCTGTTTGTCGGGCATGTCAGGATGCAGGTGCAATATGTGGTCGCGACGCAACTGGCGGAAGCCCTTCTTGCGTCCACTGCCATACTCGTCGACATTCATGGCATGGTGCAGACGACGGACAACACGTTTGTTGAAGGGCGTTGAGGCTGTAGTGAAAACCATCGACATGCTTGGCGATATGGTGTGCAGGGCGGCGAAAAACTCGTCGAGGACATATATGTGCTCAATGACATCCATGGCAAGCAGCGCGTCAGGCTTGACACGATTCGCAGCGCACCACTCTTTCAGCGTCTCCACATCGCCTTGCAGCATAATGTCAGGACCTGTCTGAAACTTCTCAAACACTTTGCGGGCCATGAAATGAGCCTCAGGGTTGCTGTCGACATAGATGACACGTTCAAACTCAAGCCTCTTGGCAAGTACAGAAAGTATGCCGTGTCCCCCACCATAGTCGACAATAGTGATCTCGGCAGGCGACAGGCCACTGATTTCAAGGGCTTTCTCCAAACTATAACGATAAATGTCGAGATAATAGTCGCTAGCGTCTACCACGCGCCCGAGCGATTTGCTGCAGTAGTCGGACAGACGCAATTCGCCTACATTCATTGTGCGGAGCTGTGCCGCAAACCTGGCATGTGCTGCATTGGGACCTTCCATAACGGAGAACTTTTATATGTAGACAACCCTGTCCGATGCGGTCACTTCTTGAGTTTCATGAGCCATCGGACAAGCGAGTTGCGGTATTTATAAATTTCAAAATAAGGGGTCTGGTGTGCACCGAACGAACGGTAGAAATACTCTATGCCCTCGTCCATGCTGCCTTCAAAGTCGAACGACTTCGTCTTGTCGGACAGATACTGCAGCAAGGCCCACAGCAATGTCTCGTTGTGGCCGCTGCGATGAGTGTCGACCTTGTAGGCCGACATTAAGGCGTAGGCACAACGGCTGTCGTAGGCAACAAAACGGGCAACCAGCAATTTGCCGTCAGCATCGTGGAGCGAGGCTATCACACCGTTGCCGCGTGCGACAGCGGTGGAACAGACATGCTTGATAAGATCCTTGCCTAGCAGGTCTCTCTTGCCTTTGTCGTGCCAGTAACAGGCATGAAGGTCGGCAAATTCAGCTGGCGACATATCGTAGCGGACCGACGTGCAATCCTCGTATCGGCGTATCTTGCGCTGGCGTTTCTCACGGTCGAAGGAGTCAAAAAGCCGTTGCGGGTCACTGATGTCGTCCAGACGATAGGTGTAGCGTGTTGTCTGGCTGTATCCCGCCCAGTAGAACGGCAGCCAGTTGGCCACCTGAGGTGAAAAATGCTGAAGGAAAATAGCAGGCCTGCGCTCTTCGATCTGAGCAATCAATTTGCGGGCTACGTCCTTCTCGAACTCGAGACGCTGCTGCTCGTTCAGGCCATCTGGATAGCAATAGAAAGGACCCGAATATTGGGTCAACTGAGGCTGAAGAATGTAGGTCATGCCCATCTTACGGCCATACAGGTATGGCATCACACCGAGTATGGCATCGCCGTCGCGGGCGATGGCAACATCCCATGTCTTGTCCCGACAAACAGCCTCCATCCACCAATACTGCATAAACAGAGGAATCTTTGCGCCCTCCGTCTCACAGTACTGTTTATAGAGGTCTTTGTCGCTCATAATGACTACATGGTAGGAGCGTGTTATTGGATAATCACCGCGACGCGGTTGTTCGAGATGCGACCCTCATAAGTGTTGTTGTCTCCGAGCGGGTCGGCAGAGCCCTTGGCCTCGATTTCAATACGGTATTCAGGCACTCCCCGTGAGGTGAGTTTCTTCTTGATTTCGACAGCGCGTTGACGCGACAGACCAAGGTTGTACGCATCGGTGCCCGTGTTGTCGGAATAGCCACGCAGCAGCACCTCAAGGCGTTCATTCTGGATAAGGTAAGCTGCCAGACTGTCCATCACAGGCTCATACGATTCCACCACTGTGGCATCGTTTGGGAAGAACTTGACATCGTTGAAGCTCTTGGCTCCTTCGGCGGCACTGGGGAACATGTTGACCTTCTTGGTGCCGAAATAGAGAAGCAGGCCAACATGGATCAAGTTGTCGGAAGTCTGCTCCTTGGTGAAGAACTCGGTGCCCTGCCAGTAGCGATAGTCAACCTGAGCCACCGACAACTGCAGCTTGTTTTTCATCTCCTTCTCGGCAGCCCAGTCGCGGTAGGTCTGCAAGGCTTCGAGAGCCTCTTCGCGAGCTGCAGCAATAAGCGACTCGCGCTGGGCATCGTCGACAATGGAAGGATTGACCGCAAAGATGGCACACATCTTAACAGGGGTGCGCGGCACGGTGGTAAGGAAATTCATCACCGGCGTGAAATTGCCCCACTCGGGGCGGCGGTCCTCAACAAGGACGGGTATTGTCGAATAGTCGAAATCGCAGAAATATATCTTCTTGGCATCGAAAGTGGTAAACTTCCAGATAGAGTCATAGTCTGTCATGCGGACTTTCTGTTTACCTTCCACGAAGGGGCTAACCTCCTTGGCACCTTTCTTGGTTTTCTGGGCCGATGCCATGGCGGGTACAAGCAGAACCACGGCAAGCAAAAGAATCAGTTTTTTCATTGTTGATGCTTGAATTGAGACATGAACATTTTAGTAGGTAACGCGCATAGGTAAAAAAAATTGTGTGTCACGCTGGCCCTTGCCGTCAATCCTCCTGCTGCGGGTCGACAAGAGTACCGTCCTCACAACATACCACGCGTGCAGGGAATTTGTCAATCATCATGAAATCGTGGGTGGATATAAGCATCGGCATGCCAGACTTCTGGTTTATCTCGGTAAGCAGATGCATGATTTCACTTGATGTTATTGGGTCGAGGTTGCCTGTGGGCTCGTCGGCGATGATGAGTTCGGGAGTGTTGACCAATGCGCGTGATATACCGACACGTTGACGTTCGCCTTCCGACAGCTTGTGGGTGCTGTAGTCAGCCTTGTCGGCCAGGCCTACGGCGTTGAGCACTTCCATAATCCTGTCGTTAATCATCTGCTTGTCGCTCCAGCCAATACTACGAAGCACAAAGGCAAGGTTTTCATACACATTGCGGTCGTGCAGCAGACGGAAATTCTGGAATACAATGCCCAGTTTGCGGCGCAGCATAGGTATCTGGCGACGCTTCAAACCAACAAGATTAAAACCGCACACCTCGCCCTGACCATCCTCAATCGGGTTCTCGGCATAGAGTGTACGCAGTAATGAAGTCTTGCCTGCACCGCTCTTACCAATGAGATAGACGAACTCGCCTTTGTTCATTGTGAAGTTGACATGACGCAGCACCACACCCTCTTCATGACTGATTGTCACATCTTTGAGAGTAATTATTTGTTCTTGATCCATATTCATAAATTTGTGCAAATTTACACAAAAAAAATGAATTGAGGATGAGGAACGGATTTTTTGGATTTATGAGATTTTTCGAGCAATTGTTCTTCTCAGTCCACCACCAGTTTCTTTGATGCTGTGCCTGCTGGGGTGTGGACAACAACTATGTACATCCCCTTCGGCCAGTCTCGCACCGGGAACGTGGCCGTCAGTCCGAACGCAGGCTGGTCCAAGACCTTATTGCCCTGCAGGTCGAACACCTCTACCCTGCTCAACGTGTACGACGACAGCACTCTCACCTGCGTCGTCGCAGGGTTCGGCACCACCCGCACCAGCTGCTCCATGATGTCGCCTATCCCCTCTCCGCTCATGGTGTCGTCGCATATCTTCACTCGAAGTCCCTCGCTCCACTCCCCGTAGAAGTCCACCGCCCCTCGGTGGCACTTCGCTCGCACGTACACCACGTACTCCTCGCAGCTGTCAAGTCCGCAGATGTTCTTCGCGTTGTACGCCGAATACATCCGCGTGCAGTCCTCGGGCGGCGTACCTGCCGGTCCGAAACACACCTCGTAGGTCGTGTCCGCGGCTCCTATGCTGTTCCACATAAGCACAGCACAGTTGCTGCCGTCACTAAGCACGCTCGTCTGCTCCACGTGCAGGTTGCTGACCACTGGGCATCGGTACGCGTACTGCGTGTCTATCTTCACTATCGGAAACACCAGCGCGTACGCGTGGTTGTCCTCCCACCGCCATACCGGGTCGGCTATCATCTGAGGATACCATCGCCACTCTCCTAATGAATCATGATTGAATATCAGTTCCCTCTCCTTCAAATATTTGTACCTGAAAAGCGGTATTGTGGCACACGAGTCGCAGTAATCTATATTGTAGTTCTGATCCATTTCTCCATATACTTTAAAAAGATGATTATAGACATGCATCTGAACTACATTACATCCTGTTTCGTAATTTTCACCTTCAAGCAGGTGCCAGGGTACAAGTATCCTGTTGCTGTACTGCGTCCATCCTACGTAGAACGAGTCGGTAACTGTCACAGGCTTGTCGAAATAGTACTCATGGACTGGTACATACCACTCATGGTCAAATTTGGCATTGCAACAATGCCTATCCCAAGGAGTAATCTCATAATAACCCCATAAATTTCTAAAGCTCTGTTTCATATACCTGACAGGATCCGACTTGCGCCAGCGCACCTGCTTTGCCAGATTGAAACTGTCGCGCTCACCGTAGGTGTACAACAGCAGGTATTCGGGCAGCCACGTGGAATCGGGATCGTGAGTGGTATGCCACTGGTCACTCTGTCCAGCTCCTCCCACCATCCATACAGGTTCAATAGCGGCCGCAAGACCTACAATCTCTATCGGATGGTCTGTATAGCAGTAACGGAGTATCTCTCCTGTGAACACCAAACTCAATATTCTTCTCGTCGCGCTCGTGTCGGGGTCTATACCATCACCGACAGGAGTTTGATGTTGGAGGTAAAATAAACTGTCGGATATGGCATTATCAATATCTTCAATAGTATGGGTCGAGTCTGCTAGGTACTCGTCCGGAGTCCATTGGTCAAAATATATCGTGTCGCGACCCATTATTGTGTCGCCCACATTGTGGTATATATATTGGGCCTCCACCCTTGTCGATATAAACAACATGGCGGCAACAGCCAGCAGTCTTGTCAGTCTTGTTTTCATTGCGTTGTCTGTTTTGGTTTGTACTTAGCCCGATATCACTGGCATGTTATGTCGTTGGGGTCGTCGTACTGCTTGTCTACGGTCTTCTCATAAAAGTCGAACGAGCCATCGTATGTCTGAATGTCTATTCGCTCTCGCTTGCATTGGTACTCATATATAGAAACCGGAACATGATCATAATATGTACATATTCCATAATATCCCATAGGTTTTGTGTAACAGGTGGCTGTTGTGGGTATCGCATCGTCGTGTCCTTCACAAACGTAATCAGCACCGGAGTTGTATGGTACTATGCTCTGCAGTGTCTTGCCGGGCTTGAAGAAGTAATCTACAAAGCCCGAAATCGGCAAAGGCAATGGTATTTCGGTTATTTCACTCTGTCCTGATCCTAGGAAGTCCTTTGTCAGCAATGCCAGACTCCTTGCTGCAACGCAATAGACCATATCCTTGATTTCGTATGTTGTGCTACTCGACGAACTCGCTTGTATAAACAACCTATGCACCGGGACTGCAGAAAATGGATTCAACAGTGTCTGCAATGCGTCCATAACCTTTATCTCTGTCCCATATGCATTCAACGGCAACGTGTAAACACGCTCAGCCACAGCAAACTGGTCGCCCGCAACATGGGTCAAAGCCGCCGACATGGCGTCTGTTGTCCTTGTCCATGTGCCAGTGCCGTAGGATGAATAGTAATATATGGCATGGAACGGGCCAAGCGGAACAAACAGATTGCTCCTGTCTAGTATCCTTATCGTCTCCACCGCATGGCTGAACGACCTGCCTGTCGTCACCACGTAGTTGTTCGTCACGCACACCTGGTTGATAACCTCCGTCGGCTCGGTCGACACACCGACCTCATACGTCCAGCCCGTGGCACTGCCGAGCAAACCCGTCAGTCCCATCACCAACGCACTGCCACCCGCAGTGTTCCCGACCAACACGGTTCTCCTGCCTCCCAACGACTCTATGTGCGCGAACTCCTCCACATTGTCAACCATCCAGTCAAAATTGTGGTACAGGTAATACGTTCCCGTGCCTGTGAAAAAATCAGCTATTTTAAACCAACCGACAAGTCCTTCCTTGACGGTTGTCTTCTTATAGCCGCAGAAGCACACATAGTCTTCTGTTACATAGAAGTCGTTGACCACTATATCATTGGCTATCATCCTTTTCTTCACCGTCATGCTCGCGTCAGCATACGAAAAAAACTTGCCCGCACCACTCTCAACATAGCTAATCGTAGCCGGATAGGTATGCTCCCTAACTATCGTCCTGCCAACCGCCCCAGGGTACACTGTCTCCACCATGTACTCCTGTGCATTCAAACAGAAAGAAGTAAAAATAAAAATACAAATTATTGATTTTCGGATAATTGCACTCATATACACAGAATTTGGATTGTTATTATCAAGTGCAAAGATATAAAAAAAACTTAAAATGAAAAAGATGCGCAGAAAAAAAAAAAAAATCACTTGTTGCGCCAGAAACCCGGGAGGAAGAGTATGAAGACAGTGAGGCACTCGAGGCGACCAAGAAGCATAAGCAGGCTGCAAAGCCATTTCGCCGCCATAGGGAAGGCTGCATAACTGCCAAAGCCGCCACATTCACCGAGACCAGGTCCATAGCTGGTAATGCACCCGAAAACAGCTCCAAGCGACTCGGTGGCACCAACACCGCAGACCATCAGCATCAGCAGGCCTACAAGCATGGTGGCAGCATAGACGATGAAAATGACCATCACATTGGTGATGATTTCGTGCGACACAGGCACTCCGTTGAGACGCACAGGATTTACGGCATTGGGATGCAAACGGTTGACGAGTGTATTTCGGACATTGCGGAACAGGATAAGGACGCGCATTATCTTCACGCCACCTGTGGTGGAGCCTGCCATGCCGCCGCAAACGCATAAGACCAGAAAAAGGAATACAACCGGAGTCCACCACAGATTGGTGTCATCAACAACACTGCCTGTGGTAGTCACTACGCTAACAGTCTGAACCACACCATTTCGAGCCGCATCCTGCCACTGCATGCCGTTATACAAGTGCAAAGCTATAACTACAAAAGCGATGGAAAAAACAATGACAAAAAGATAAAAGCCGAACTGATCAAGCTTATGTCTTATTTTGCGCCATCGGAAAGTCAAAAAATTGTATAACAGGGCAAAATTAATGCCTCCAACAAACATTGAGGTAGCGATGATGTACTGCTGCTGAGAGGTAAAGCGGGCTATGCTGTCGCCATAGATGGAAAAACCGCATGTAGAGATATTAGTAAACGTGACATTGACAGCTTCCCATATTGTCATGCCAGAAAAAAACAACAGAGCTATAAAAAACAGAGTGAGAACAATATACACCGACAATGTGCGACGTACAACGGTACGCATCGACGTAGACGTTTTACCCGTGTTGTCGGCACCGCTCGCCTCGGCGGTATAAAGGCTGTGCTTGTTAATACCCAGAGAAGGGACTATAGCCAAAACCAGAAGTATGATTCCAAAACCGCCAATCCATGCCGAAAGGCTTCTCCAAAACAACACCGACTGAGGCAACTGTTCAACATCAGAAAAGATAGTTGCTCCTGTCGAAGTGAACCCCGACATTGATTCGAAAAACGCATTCGTAACAGAACTGGCGCTTCGAGTTGTCAAAAATGGAAGCATGCCAAAAGCAACAAGCACCAGCCAAACGATGACAACAGTAATATATGACACACGGTTGTCAGTGCTATCGCTACGACGTGGAAGCAGAAACAGAAGCAAGAAACCAGCCAAAATAGTGACAAACGCCGAGACCACTAATGAGAGCATAGTGCCGTCGTTGTACTGCAAAGCAGGTACAATGCATGCAAGCATTGCAATCCCCTCGCCAATCAGCGGGATTCCCACAGGCCTTATAGCCACCTTCCAGTCTTGTTTGCTCAGCATTTTATTTCAATTATCAAAAAATCTTTTCTATCTGCGTTTCCAATAGGCCGGCAGAAGCACTGCCACAAGTGCGAAAATCTCAAGCCTTCCAGCCAACATAAGCAGCATCATGGTCCACTTGGCCACAGGCAACAACCGTACATAGTCGAGGCTGGCGCCAAGATTGTTGATGACCGGCGACGGACCCAGATTGCCCATGTTCGCCGCCGCCATGCAAAATGAATTGGGAATGTCCATCCCGCACATGGTCAGCACAAAGGCTCCGAATATCACAAACAACAGATAAAGAAATATAAACGATATTATCTTAGACACATAATCCTCCCGAACGACAATGCCACTCAGCTTAAGACTAATCACAGCGTGCGGGTGTATCATTCGGACAAAATAGTTGCGCACATGACGACCAAGAATCATCAGTCGCTTGATTTTTATGCCGCCACCCGTGGATCCTGCCGACGCACCAATAAAAATCAGCAGAAAAGTGACCACCGAGACTGTGGTTGGCCACACCTCGGGCGAGGTGGTGAAGAAGCCGCAGGTCGACAACGTCGACGCTACGTGGAACAACGAAAACGACAAGGCCCTGCTGACATTGCTACCTGAAACAATAAACGCCACCGCACACAATGCCACAGCAACGAAGAAAAAGAGCAGATAACGTGGAAATTCCTCGTCGCCTCGCATTGAACGCCAACGGAAAGTAAAGATATAGAACAGGATAGCAAGATTGATACCCGACAAGAACATGAAAAATGTAATCACACCCATCGAGAAATTCGAGAAACTCGCCAATCCGTCGACATGCGTCATGAAGCCTCCAGTGGACACAGTGCTCAAAGCTGTGCAGTATGAGTCGACAAAGCCGTTACCGCTGAAGAACAACAGCAAAAACATTGCGACAGTAAGCGACACATAGACAACCCACATAAGCATCACATTGCGAGCCATGCGTGGATGCAGACGACGCTGCAACGAACCTGAAAACTCCGCCTCATAAAGCCGGGCACTGCCCTCGTTAAGCCTGTGCAGCAAAGCGATGACGAAAAGTATCAAACCAAGACCCCCTACCCACTGCGACGTGCTCCGCCACACAAGTAAACCCTGAGGCGTGTGGTCTAGGTCGACAATGACTGACGAACCTGTGGTGGTGAAACCAGAGAAAGATTCGAAAGCGGCATCGGTGAAAGATGAGACACTGCTTGTAAAAATGTATGGCAACGCTCCCATAAGAGGCACAACAAGCCATATAATGGCTGTAAACCAGAAACTCTCCCTTTCATGCAGCTCATAGGAAACACCGACACCTATAAAGTTGCGCAAAAACAGACCAAGCATCAAGATAAGAAGCCCTGAAAGCACAAGTCCGAACTGCGAACCGTCATGGTAATAGAGCGAGACGGCTATGGGCAACAACATAGATGTTGCAAGAATAACAAGCAACATGCCGACCAGACGTGCGACAAGACGGAAATTGAACCGTTTACGCTTTACCTTGGCAATATGTAGAAACGAGGGAGTCAAAAGGTCAGATTCTTACGCAATTACACTATCACGTTAATATATCAATCAAACAATTTAGAGACTTTGTCCATGACATCAGGCAAAGTAAACACCACCACTTTGTCTTTCTCCTTGAGCTGTGTGTCGCGCGTAGGCAGCAATGTTTCACGACCACGGATGATGCCACCTATGGTGGCCTTGCCGGCAGGCAACTTCAGTTCACCTATAGTGGCCTTTGAGGCGGCCGAATTGTGTCCAACAACAAACTCAATAAGCTCTGCATTGGTACCACTCAACCACTTGCTGCTCACGGCATCGCCCTTCACGATAAAACGTGCTATGTAACTGGCAGTGATGAGTTTCTTATTGATGATGGTGTCGATACCGATATCTTGCGATATATTGATAAATCCGGTATTCTCGACAAGTGCAATTGTCTTGTGGATACCAAAGCGGCGAGCATGCAGACAGGTAAGCACATTGGTTTCAGACGAATCGGTGACAGCAATGAAAGCATCGTTGTTGGCGAGGCCCTCTTCCTTCAACAACTCGATATCGGTAGCATCGCCGTTGATAATAAGGGTCTTTGAGAGTATCGCACTAAGGTCTTCGCAACGTTTGCGATCCTCTTCCACAAGTGTTATGCGTTTTTCGTCCTCAAGCGTCAATGCAGCATAGCGACCTATACGTCCACCACCGGCAATCATGATATTACGGATATCGAACTCCGTACTGCCAGCCAGCTGCTTGACGGTGTCCATCTGGTTGGCCTTGCTGATGATATAGGCCATATCACCAGACTGGAATACCGTGTCAGAATGCGGTATTATGGTGTCGCCGTTGCGCAATATAGCGACAATACGAACCTGTAATGTGGTGTAAATCTGCGACAACTCCCTGACCGACTTGCCAGTCACCGACGACTGTGCGTCGAGCCTTATAAGGTACATCGTCAACAAACCACCACTGAAATCAAAGAACTCAGTGGCAACCGTGTGGTTCAGCAGGTTGGTGATTTCCTTGGCCGCAATACGTTCTGGACACACCATCTCGTCCACGCCAAGGTCGCGAAACATCTCGCGGTGTTTTGGCGACAAAAGTTCAGCATTAGTGATGCGGGCTACAGTCTTCTTGGCTTTCAATTTCTTGGCCAGAATACAGGTAACAAGATTTATAGACTCATCATGCAGAACCGATAGGAACAGATCACAGTTCTCCACATTGGCATCCTCAAGAACCTTTGGCGATGTCGAGTCGCCAACAATTGTCAGAAGGTCTGTTTCCTTCTCCAGATGTTGCAACAATTCCGAGTTGGGGTCTACAACAGTGATGTTGTAATCAAGCTGCGTTAGCGACTTGGCAAGATAGAAGCCCACCTCGCCATCGCCGGCGATAATTATATTCATCGTATCGTGTATTTCTTGCTTTTCTGTTTAGCTGTCTCGTCCTCAACAATTTCCTCCATCAAATCGCGGTCGATATGGACAATCATGGCCATGCTGATACCTGTTATCTCGACAGCGAAGTTGCCATCCTCGCAGTCGCTCACCAGCATACCCTCCTTGCCTTCCAGCGGACCGGAATGGATGCGCACATGCGTGCCTCGTTTTAACCGCTCCACTGTGCGCACCTGCACATCGACCTCGGCGGCAAGGAAATCCTTAATCATCTGAATTTCGCGGTCGGGAATGGTTGCCACCTCTTTTTTGAAAGATATGACAAACGAGATGCCTGGGACCGCACGCATAGAATCAAGCTGGATTTTAGTAATTCTGACAAACACGTATGACTTCAGCAACGGCATCTCCACCCACTTTTTGCGGTCACTCCATGTGTGAAGCTCGCGACGCAACGGCAAGTAGGCCTCGAATCCAGCCTCCTTCAGATTTTTCTCCACTTTCTTTTCGGCACGCGGATTAGTATATACGGCAACCCATTGAGGTTCAGATGACAACATGGTTATATATAGTTTTTATTACTTTAAAATAAAATGCAAATTTACACTTTTTTTCCAATGTGCAGGCTCGTTGAGAAGCTGTTTTCATTCTATTATTTTGTAAGAATACGCATTATCTGTTTTGTTTTATAGTTACAATAAAAAGCAGGCAATCTCGTTTTTCAAAAAAAAATAAACAATGGATACCATCGAACTTTTAAACAATCATCGCAGCGTACGTAAATTCAAGGATATTGCCATCGAGACCGACAAAATGAACCGCATACTGGAATGCGGCATGCGTGCCTCAAACACTGGCAACATGCAGATATACAGCATTATCGTTACTCAAGAAAAAGACAACATATCAGCCTTGTCGAAACTGCACTACGGACAAGGAGCAACGGCAGCGGCTTTCCTGACCATATGTGTGGATGTAAACCGTTACCACCATTGGTGCAGACTGCGTGGGTGCGACGAGCCATACGACAATTTTCTGTGGCTGATGTCGGGCACCGTCGACGCGTCGCTGGCCGCACAGAACATCTGTGTTGCCGCCGAAGCCGAAGGACTTGGTTTCTGTTATCTTGGCACAGTGATGTACAACACCAAGGCCATAGCAGAACTGCTGCAACTGCCCAAAGGGGTGGTTCCGGTTGTCACGCTTTGCATGGGTTACCCTGACGAGCAGCCCGCCCTCAGTGAGCGTCTGCCATTAGAAGGTGTTGTTCATCAGGAGCACTACCATGACTACAGCGACAATGACATCGAACGTGTACATAAAATACGCGAAGAATTCCCCTTCAATCAGGAGATGGTACGCCAGAACGGAACCCGCAATTTGGCTGAGATTTTCACCAAAATCCGCTATCCCAAGAGAGACAACATAGCAATATCAAAATCCCTGCTTGAATTCGTGGAACAGGCAGGGATGATGAATGAATAAATAAAAAAACTCACCGAATTCGGTGAGTTTTTATTTTATTACTGAACATCGCGTTCGTCAAGCGGCTGAGCCAGCAGGCCTGTAAACTTGCCTGCATTGTCGAATTCCATACGGGTGTACTTCAAAGTATGTCCAGAGGCTTTCTGACTTACGACGACATAGGTGTAAGGTTTGGGTTTCTTGCCGTCGGCTCCGCGATACTTGGAGTCGAACTCATAGACGACCATTTTCTCAACCTTGTATTTCTCGCCCTTAAACTTCTCGTTCAGGTATTTGATGATGGCACTTTTGTAACGATCCTTGTCAAGAACCTTGCCTGTCTTAATAAGCTTCTCGTCGGTCATGCTGTAGACAGCCTCGAACTTGTTTTTCTGGTTGTTGGCGTAGTAGGCCACGCATTCACCATTGTCACGCTCATACCAGTCGGGACCTGCACTCAGACGAGTGGCAGGGTAACGCTTTGCAAAATTGGCTGCAATGGCTTCAGACGGAGTGAAAGCCTCAACTTCGGGAACGTCCTCGACAGGTTTCGGGCGTTTCTTGTCAGATTTCTTTGTCTTGGAAGTCTCCTCATCCGTCGTCACATCTTCAGGATTTGCGTGAGTATAATAGTCCTTCTTTACCACATCTGGATCGGGTGCAGTGGAACGCTGCAATTTTCCGCGAGTATCGAAAATCAACTCACAATCAGCCGAACCGATACCTTTCTTGACAATGACCAGACGATAGTAGTTATCGCCGCTCATCTCCTCTATATATTCAGTGGAACGGATACGGTAGCCAGGATAATTATTGACAAAATAGGTATTCATCATTGTGGGGCATTCCGAGAGGTCGACAGGGAACGAACTATACTGCCAATCGCCTCCGGCCGTGAAATAGCAACGTCCGTGCTGACCATCGGTGACAAACTCGGCAATATACTGACCTGGAGCCTGATACCATGTTTTCACCTTGTAAGAATCATAGGTTTTCTCCAAAGCGAGCAACACCGACTTAGGAACATCAGTTTCCTTAACCTTGGTCTGCGCAGTAGCAAGCAGAGGCAGGCACATCAATGCTACAAGAAGAAATTTTTTCATTATTGTATCATTTAAAAGTTTCGCAATAGAAACGGCGAAATGTTAAAATTATTATTTCACACTATATATTTTTTTATTCGCAACGTATGGCGATTATCTGAAAATTACATCTTTGCGATCAGGACTGACTGATACCATCATGATGCGCACGCCTGTTTTTTCCTCGATAACAGACAGATAATCACGCAGCTGAACGGGGAGCTCTTCATATTTCCCTGCATCGGCAATCGATTGCTTCCAGCCTTTGAAAACGGCCAACTTGGGAGTAATCTCCACCTCGTTGAATTCGAACGGGATTTCATCGGTTTCTTCGCCGTTGATGATGTAATCGGTACACATCTTTATCTCGTCGAAGTCATTCATCACATCAGGTTTTGTGACGATGAGGTCGGAAACACCGTTGAGCATACATGCATAACGCAGTGCAGGTATGTCAATCCATCCACAACGGCGTGAACGTCCTGTGGTTGCACCGTATTCGTGGCCCAACTCGCAAAGAGTACGACCTGTCTCGTCAAACAATTCAGTGGGGAACGGACCTGCACCGACACGGGTGCAATAAGCCTTGGTGATACCCATCACCTTCCCTATCGACGACGGAGCCACGCCAAGTCCTGAGCATACTCCGGCGGTGATGGTCGACGACGAGGTCACGAACGGATAGCTGCCAAAATCGATGTCAAGCATCGAGCCCTGGGCACCCTCAGCCAAAACACGCTTGCCTTCCTTGAGGCAACGGTTGATGAAATACTCACTGTTAATCAGCTTGAATTTACGTAAAGTATCGAGCGAATCCATCCATACAGCCTCATACTCGTCGAGTGTCATGTTGTTGATACGGAACGAATCCACATCAAAGTTTAGAGTCTTGGCAAGCTGTATATGCTGGAATTTAAGCAGCTGGTATTTCTCGCGGAAGTCGAATTCCAGAATGTCGCCGACACGAATACCTGTACGGGCTATTTTGTCAGTATAAGCCGGTCCGATACCTTTAAGCGTCGAGCCTATCTTGGCATTGCCCTTTGCTTGTTCGTTGGCTGCATCGAGCAGACGATGCGACGGCAGGATGAGATGTGCCTTCTTTGAGACATACAAGTTGTCTGTAGGTTCAACATCCTTCTGGCGCAGAGCCACAATTTCATCTCTGAAAATGGCAGGCTCAATCAAAACGCCATTGCCTATAACATTGATTTTCGCCTTATGGAAAATACCGGACGGAATGATATGAAGGACATGCTTGATGCCGTTGAACTCAAGGGTATGACCTGCATTGGGGCCACCCTGAAAACGAGCAATGACATCATAATCGGGTGTCAAGACATCGACAATCTTGCCTTTTCCCTCGTCACCCCACTGCAAACCTAACAAAACATCTACTTTACTCATTTCTTAAATATTATTGTATTTTATTAAATTCAAATAAATTACACATATAAAACACACTAATCATGTCACACAAAAACAATACGAAAATAGTAAAAATATTTGAATTATTTGCAATTTTGGTTTATTCCTTGTCTCTCTGGCACTTAAACCATTCGACAAATTCCGGGAAGTCGTCAAGTGGACGGAAACCCGCCTTGAAAGGTTCATCGGGGATGGCACAGGTGTCGAGATAACCTATAAGCGTGGCACAGTCGAACTCGCCAATCATAGCCTCCAGAGTGACATACACACCAACCAGTTGGTCGTCGTCATTGTCGACAGGATTGGGCAAAGCGATACGCACACCAAGAATATCCGGTTCTTCTTCGCTCTCCAGCTGCATGAAATACATCTGCTTGGTTGCAAAAGTATATTTATCGAACGTCACCTTAAGATCCTTGCCTTTAGGTTGCTTGAAAGCGACAAAATCCCACCAATCGATATCAGGAGCATTGTCGGTAAGCTCAACAACATAACGGAAAAGGTCTATGTCTCCCTCGGCAGAGAAAGTCAGGGTGCGACCCGACGGCGTAGGCTCGCCAATCTCATAGGTCAGACCTTCGCAATATTCATCAAGAGCCTTCTGCATAGAGTCAAGAAGCTGTTGCTGTTCCTTTTCGCTCAAGTCGTTGAGCATTGTCAACTTTTCATTATTATCGGCAAACCACTGCCAAAATTTCTCGTAATCGTGCATTATATTGATTTTTTATTTATTCAAACTAAACAAATATCGCCTCACACTCAAGACGGACACCGTATCTTGATTCAACATCATTAATTATTGCATCGGACAATGCCTTGACCTCAGCACCACTGCATCCTCCACGGTTGACCAACACAAGTGCCTGCTTTTCATAGACACCGACATTACCTATAGTGCGACCTTTCCAACCGCATTGCTCGATAAGCCATCCTGCAGCAAGCTTGCATTCGGCATCGCCTACCGGGAAAACAACCATATCCGGATTGTCTTCTAAAAGCGATTCAGCCTTGGCACGACTTACAACAGGATTTTTGAAGAAACTGCCAGCACTGCCAATTTTCTTTGGATCAGGAAGTTTGGAATCTCGTACCTGTTTGACGGTATCGGCCAACTGACGCGCAGTTGGGCTGTCAATTCCACGTTCACTCAGAGCGGACGACAAAGCCTTATATTGCAAATCAGGACAGAATTCAGTTGAAAGACGGAACACCACCTTGTCGATTAAGAAACGGTTTTTCATTTCACCCTTGAAAACGGACCAGCGATAGCCGAACCCGCATTGCGATGCATCCATCCAAAGTTGCACACCTGTCTGAATATCAAATAGATGAACACGGTCGATAAAATCCTTTGCTTCTTTTCCATAGGCACCTACATTCTGCACCGGCGAAGCACCGACACACCCTGGAATACCAGCGAGATTCTCAAGACCAAACCATTGATTGTCGATACAATAATCAACAAAATCACTCCACACCTCGCCTGCCTCGGCCTCGACATAGACACAGCCGGTACTTTTGGACAGAAGGCGAATACCCTTATTCACCGGGTGCACAATAACTCCTTTGTAATCACCACAGAACACCACATTACTGCCACCACCTAGCACGAAAAAAGGTTCTCGACGCAACAGTCCCGACTCAATCAGCTTCTTGAAATCGTCACTGCTAGCAAGGGAGACGAAACGACTTGCAACAGCATTGATGCCAAAGGTGTTTAGCGTAAGCAGTGGATAATCTGTCCTGATTTCAAGTCCGGGGTTCATATCTGTCAGTATTTTGCAATATTTGAATTATAATAATCGGGATTGCCGGTCACATCCTTTACAATACGCAGGAACGGAGGGAACTTGACGGATGCAGCGTCCTCGGCATCCTCAATCTCAAGCAACATGTGATCCAGTTTTGGTTCAATGAACGTATCAAGCTCGAAATACTGGTTTTCCCACAAAAAGCAACATCTCTTCTTTCGCACTGTTCGTTTGGCCGGATTGGCCTCGGCGAGCAACTCCTGATAGCGATTGGACGAAATCTGGCATTCGCGTTCATAATTGCGGTCCTTAGCAAGTCTGACCTTGGTTGTAAGAAAGTATACATTATGTCCATTCTCACCACGACAACGGATGCGCCGTTCCTGCCCGTCGATTGGCATAAGGTAGGTCTGGCTTATATCGCTCACGTTGCAGTGAGGAATGTCGGCAATTTTCTCAACCAAATACTTGCGTTCAATCTCTATCGGTTGCGGAACGCCGAGAACATGCGAAATCTCTTTCAAGACACGGTTTATCTTCTCATCGAAACCACAGTCGTTACCGATTACACGCAGATGAGGATGGCCAGTCCATGCATCCATCAGACGTTCGTCAATAGCGCATGCTTGCTCTGGTGTCTCGCTACGCGCAGCATTATTGGCAAGGGTATAGAATTTCTCGGCACCCTTGGCTGCGGTGACCAAATGGATTACCGCAGCGTAGCGGGCATCGCGTAACTCAACGACGGACTTCCCCATAGTCGCAAGCAGGTCGTTCCACATATCTTCGTCAAGATATGCCCTGACATCCATTGTGCCACGGTCGCAAACTATCAAAGACTTCCGGTTGCTTAGAGCAGCAATGCGTTCCATACGGTCTTCCAGTTCGAGTTGGAATTGTATCAACTGGCGTTCACTTTCAATAAACAGCTGCCTATTACCTGTAAGGAAATCAACACCAGCCTGCGAAAACAATGTTGCAGCCTCAGGCAAGGTGAGCACATAGTAGCCCATGCCTGAAAAATGCTCTACAATACGAGCCATGGCTGTCGTTTTTCCTGCACAAGGCCCGCCGGTAAGAACTATTTTAGTTATTGATTCCATTATTATTTTCGTTTATTTTGTTATTCTTTTGTTGGACCTACCTCCTTGCGGGGTTTGCGGACAGGAGGCACATAATCATCGTGGAACACCTGGCGATGGGTGACAAGCAAAAACGCCGAGAGTACCGCTCCAAGCAAGTCGCATATGGTGCACGAAAGCCATACACCGGTGACTCCATCGCCATTATATCTGAACATTACCCCTGGAAGAATCAACGATATAGGTATTAGGAATATAACCTGACGCGAAAGACTGGTGACAATGGCTATCCACGGCTGGTCGATAGATTGGAAAAGTTGAGAATTGACAATCGTGAACGCTATGAAAGGTGCAAAGACCATAAGGTAGCGCAATGCCGGAGCTCCCATGGCAAGTATCTCCGGCTCAGAATTGAAACAGCCCACAATGGTTCGCGGAAACACCAACGACACAGCCATTCCGAATATTCCGAGAGCCAAACATACCTTCATGGTTAGTATGTATATTGCCCTCAATCGATCGGTACGACGTGCACCGTAGTTATATCCTGCAATGGGTTGCATGGCCTGACACACACCAAGGAACATCATAATTATCAATCCTGCCGCACGGTTTACAACTCCATACACTGCCACAGCGTCGTCACCGCCGTAATGTGTAAGCTGGGCATTGAGAACTGCAACGACAGCGAAAGCAGCGAAATTCATTGAAAACGGACTTATGCCAATGGCCAATATATTGCGGAAGATATAAAGTTTTGGAGCCCAAGCATGCGAGCGAAATCGTATGAACGACGACGGCTTGATGAAATGCTGTACAGCCACAAGAGCAGAAAGCCCCATTGAGATTGTCGTACCCCATGCCGCACCTTTGAGGCCGAGGTTGAAGACACTGATAAACAGATAGTCCAAAATAATATTTGCAATGGCACCGCCTATCATTATCCACATTCCCTTCATCGGGTAGCCCGAAGAACGGATAAGTCCCACAAGGTTAAAGGTCAGAGTTACGAGGAACATGCCGGGCAACACAATGTCCATATATTCACACGCAAAACCAAGAGCTTCCTGCGAAGCATCCTTGCCAAAGAGCGACAGAATGGGCGAAGTCCAGATATAACCGGCCGACACGAATAAAAAGCCGAAAAAGAATGTTAGCAACACACTGTTGCCAAGTATTTTCTCAGCCCAACGAACATCCTTGCGGCCAAGCACAATGCTCATTCTGGCCGCGGAACCTGCACCGACAAGCGAGCCAAAGGCATGAATGATGTTCATCACAGGAAAAGTGATGGCAAGCGCGGCAAGATAGAGTTTTCCATTGCCGTCGGAACTATGACCAAGGAATATGCTGTCAACGATGTTGTACACCGATGTAACCACCTGGCTTGCCACCGAAGGCAATGCATACTGCCATAGAAGGGATTTTATCGGCTTCGTTTCCAGCTCTTTCGTCGTGTCTATCTGTTCCATTGAATTATTGTTTTACTATCTTTTTCACAAATGTACGACGTGAATCGCTTATTCTCAACAAATAGACACCTGACGAAACACCTTTTACTGGAATCTGGAGCGATGAGTTGTCAGCATAGGAAGACCACAACAGGCGACCGTCTAAAGAAACGAGCTCCACATATACGCCTTGCATTAGGTCAGGGAGATTCAGAATAACTGATTGGACCGTAGGATTAGGATACAATGATATGCTGTTGAACAAGCCTGCTTCATCAATGGCGAGAGTATCGCTTGTGTCCCCTGTCGGAGTAACATGAATGTTCAGTGTGAAGGTATCGCTAATGCAATGTCGCATTGCGACCTGCATTACCTGATAAGTACCCGTGTCAGAATATTCATGAGTCACATACGCATCCATGGTGGTAAGAGTCTCGCCGTCACCGAAAAACCATTCGGCACTGGCGGCATGGGTCGCATAGCTGACAAAACGGACTGATTGTCCCTCGACCGTATCGACAGCAAAAGAAGCCTGTGGTTGGGGGCGTTGCCATCTATCAATCGAATCATACACCACAATGGCGACAGCGGAACGGATAGTCGAGGCTATTGCGTCATCGAGGCTGGCATTATATTGTATCGTATTGGGATTGCGATGGAAAAGCATGACATAGAACGAACAGGCAGCAGCATAAGTGCCGGCAAGTGACGGGTGGCTTTCGTCAGATTGGTACAGCTCGACATAAGGGCAGTTCTCTCTCAAATAACGCCACACACGTCCGACCGGACATAACGATGCATCGTTAGCCTCGGCCATGTATTGGTAACGCACAGTGAGCATGCTGTCCATGCCCTCGTAGGTTCCCAGCACAGGAAAATACTGTGCATTCTGCTGATCGCCATTCTTCCGTCCCCATGTCTGATAGAACATAGGTTCGGCACAGGGATTGTTGGCATATACAGAGTCAACCAAACGTTTAGCGTAAGGAAACACTTCCGCTTCCACCTGACTTTGCGGGAAAGAGGGGTACTGGCTTTGTTCCTGCAGCACAACAGCATCCCATCCTCCGTTGCATATCAGCTGCATTGAGGCATTAGTGCAATGTTGTTGAAACGTGCAGCCACCAGGTGTATTTTTTCCGAATGTCAACTGGTCGCCCATGCTCTGTGCAATGTCAGCAACCATCTGAGGAAGATTGTTCACATCGGTGTAGCTGTTGCCTATAAAAAGCACGTTGCGCGATGTCTGCGCCTGCAGATTGGCTGCAAACAACAGAAAGAAAGCCACTAAACAGGATGTCCTTTTCATGATTAGCGTTTAATTCTGTTTTGCAACGCACGAAAAGCATTGTAAGCAATAAAGCCGTTGGCTAATTCTATAGAACGCTCGTCGACCATCAGATTAGGACGATGAAGATTGCAGAACGGTGTGCCCGGTTCATGAATACCGATACGGAAATAACATGCAGGGATTTTTTGTGCAAAGAAGGCAAAGTCCTCAGCCGTCATACGCATGTCAAGCCATTCAACATTGTCAGGACCGATAAAGTCGCACGCATTGTCATGAACCTGCTGAGTGCAGTCGTCATCGTTAACCACATAGGGATAGCCATAGTCGATAAAAAGGTCACATTCGCCGCCCATGCTTTCAGCTATACCCTCGGAAATCTTACGGATCTTATCATGAGCCTCAAGACGCCATTTCTCATCAAAGGTGCGTATAATGCCTTCCATCTTGACCTCGTCAGGGATGATATTGGTGCGTCCACTGCCGATGAACTTTCCAAAACTCAACGTGGTTGGCATCATCGGCGATGCGTTGCGCGACACCACCTGCTGAAGCGCCACGACAATATGGCTGGCGATGAGTATCGGGTCGACACTGAGATGCGGAGTGGCACCATGGCCTCCCCTACCCTTCACAGTCCAATACAACTCGTCGGTTGAAGCCATATACTTGCCCTTGCGCATTCCCATTCGCCCGTAATCCATCTCAGGCAGGCAATGGAAAGCGTATATCTCATTTGGCATCAATTCGTTGAAAAGGCCGTCTTCCATCATCATGCGGGCACCACCAGGGTACATCTCCTCAGACGGTTCGAAAATGAACATTATTGTACCGCGAAGCTGTTCCCTAATCTCACACAGAATGCGGGCTGCACCGAGAAGCGAACTGGTGTGCATGTCGTGTCCACAGGCATGCATCACGCCATCATTCTCGGAGGCAAAAGGAAGACCTGTTTGCTCTTGCAATGGCAATGCGTCATAGTCGCTCCGCAAGGCGACGCAATAGCTGTCTGGTTCAATTCCACCGCGAAGCAGTGCCATGCATCCTGTCTTGCCTATACCAGTCTTGGGCTCCAAACCCATATCTCGGAGACGGTCAGCAACAAACGCCATCGTGCCGAACTCCTGTTGCGACAATTCCGGGTGACGATGAAGCCAACGACGCCATTCAATGACTTCTGGATTGATACGTTTTGCTATTTCTTTTATTCTGTCAATCATTAGGTTCTTGTTTTTTCCCAGAGTTCTCAGAGATTTCTGATCACTCTGAAATATCAGAAAAATCCTATTGTCTGCTTGCTTCTTGATTCTCAACCGGCTTAGCATAAAGACTCAAGAACAACTCGGTCATCTTCAGCTGGGCTGCCGCCGAAGGGCCCTTATACGAAGCCCGCTCCACATACTCGATGAAACGTTCCATCTGATTAGTGGTGTAATGCGACTCGTGTGAGGCATTGCCGTGCAGTAGATCGAAAGCTATATAATTGGTCGAATGCAGCTTGTAGCCATTGTGTATGCGGCGGTCAATAATCTGAGCCAATGCAGTGAAACGCTCGTTTTTGACAAGGTTGGCACACTCCGATACCTCTTCTTGACTTATCGGCTTGCAGAATGACATGTGTACTTCCCCCTTCTGCTGGGCAATGCCATTCATAATGCTGATAATGTCCTCGTGCGAAGACTTTTCGTATATGCCAGTCATAGACATATATTCACCTAAGGCCTTCATCGTGTCGCAGGGTTCGTATTCGTAGCTGACCGCCACCGGAACAATCTGCAAGCTATTGAAATCCTGCTCAAAGTCACCCGTACCGGCCATTGAGAACATCTTCAGTAGTCCCTGGTCTGTCCGGTCGTCGCCATTCTTGGTACGTCCGTTGCGCTGAGCTATCCACACCGAACTTTTCTTGTCGAAAAGCACATGATGTATGTAATGCGACAGGAACATTGAATTGTTATAAAATTCACGTCTCGAACCGTCTCGAATAATGGTAAACATCTTGTTGAGTCGGAAAAGATCAATGATGAAATCGTTCTTCATCAAGTTGTTGCCGAAACCAATTTCTGGAGTCTGAAAGCCGTTGCCGATGAGGGTGACATCCACGAGTGCCGCGTCGAGAGTAATGTCTCTATGATTTGACACGAAAAGATATGCCTTACTTTTGTCAAGGCCGTCAAGACCATCGAAGGTGAACGACGTCATGCTGCGCTTTATGATTTGATATATCAGCGGACGCATAACCGAGTACTGCAACTCATCGCAGGTGGTAATGCATTCCATCATTGCAGCAAAGCTGTCTACATCCGTCTTGGGGTTCATCGTCTTCACCAACCTGCCGAACATCGGGTTGCGTGCCAGACGCGATATCGCCGCTGGCACCTCGGCAGCAGTATAGGGCTCTATGCTTGAAAAATCAAAATCGCTCAAAGGGTAAGAGTTTTAAGGTTTTATAGTTTAGTACTTATAAGGCTTATTGGCTCTTATAATTGGTTATTTGTTTTCAATTTTCAACTCATATGGTTTCTCCTTCATGATGCCGCCCAGGAACGACACTGTCGTTATTGTCGTACCTTCGGTAGCTTCAAACGGGCCATTGTACAGCTTGTATGCACTGCCACCAACGCTGTAATACACACGCATGCCTTCCACTTCCCAGTCGAGAGTCACCTTCACTTTACCGCCATCCAGTTTCTCACTTACAGCCCACGGCTTGTATGAACTCGCACCCACATGGTATTCGCATGCCTCAAGACGTTTGCGGTGACTGACCATCTTGTTACGGAAATGGTGCCAGTCCTTCACATTCAGCGGTGACCACAGGACCTCTGCCATGGCGCATAAGCGAGGGAGAAGCATATATTCCGCTGTCTCGTAATTATTGATATATTCTGTCCACAGGTTCGCCTGTCCGCCGAGGATGTGTTTGCTTTGTATGTCTGTAAGGCCATCCGGAACAGGGTTGAATCCATAAACCTTGTAAAGCGTCACCAGGGAATTAGGCATTGCAGGCGGTTGAAACTGATAGTTGGCTTGATAGAAATTAAGATAACAATACTCAAGCGGTGACATAATAACATCATTGCCACGTCGAGCGGCAGCAATACCGCCCTCCGCGCCACGCCATGACATTACCGTTGCCTCGTTAGAGACACCGCCATCCAGAATCTCGTCCCATCCGATTATCTTCTTTCCAAGACGGTTAAGATACTTCTCAATCTCCATTATCATCCAGCTCTGCAATTCTTCTTCGTCCTTAAGGCCAAGGCTGCTGATACGCGCCTGGCAACGCGGACAGCGTTTCCAGTTGTCTTTCACAGCCTCGTCGCCGCCAATATGAATGTATTCGGAAGGGAACAGCGGAATAATCTCGTCCAAAACATCCTTCAGGAATGTCATCACGCTGTCGTTACCACCGCAAAGTATCGCACGCGGAGGCCAATACGGGCCGAACTGCACAGTGTATGTAGTGTCGTCACCCTCGCAGGCAAAATTCGGATATGCCTCCAATACAGCGCAGCAATGACCCGGAATCTCGATTTCCGGAATAACGTCGATGTTGCGTTCTGCGGCATATTTCACAATTTCCTCTATTTCCGATTTGGAATAATAACCGCCATACGAACGCGGCTCGCCTTTGCCCGCCGGATCGGCCTTGCCCCACGGCTGGTTATCGCGATCCACACGCCACGAACCCACATCGTTCAACTGCGGATACTTCTTTATCTCAACTCGCCACCCATGGTCATCCGTAAGGTGCATATGCAACTTGTTCATCTTGTAGGACGCCATCAGGTCGATGTGTTTCTTCACCTGATTGACACCGAAAAAGTGACGAGACACGTCAAGAAGAGTGCCACGCCATTTAAAACGTGGATAGTCTTTAACGCTACAGGTCTGCATCTCGATTTTTCTGTATCGCACCGTGGAGATATCTTCCGGCAACATCTGCACGAAAGTTTGGAAACCATAGAACAGACCCTTCTCAGTGTTAGCCTTGATAGTTATTCCATTTTTTTCAATGTCAATAGTATAGCCCTCATCACCCAGTTCAGTGTTTGCAGTGCTGTTGATGACGAACTGCAGGCAGTTTTCCTCAGGCTTGCCCACGAGCGACGGATTAAAATGCCACTGACGCAACGTCTTGAGAATATATTTAATCGATGGGTCGTTCTGGCCCACGTTCTCGACATAGCACGATGTCTTTGTGCTGAACACGAACTTCTCATTGCCCATGGTCAGCAGCACTGGTTCTGGTATTATCGAGTAGCTCTCAACGACGACATTTTTGCCACATCCGGCAAAAAAAATCGCTCCCATTATCGTTAAACAGGCGATATATAGTATTTTGCGCATTTTTATCATTATATTATAAAAATGCAAAATTACAAAACAAAATCTACATACCCCTCATTCCCGCCCCTTTTTTATTTTTATTTAACAACTCCATAATAATTTCTGCCTTTTAGAGTTATTGCAACAAAAATATCCTATGGCCACCACATCGTCCATAAAGAAACTATTCACCGACTCTGTCGTTTATGGTCTCAGCTCCATAATCGGGCGTTTCCTCAACTATCTGCTTGTTCCTCTATACACCTACAAACTGGTCCACAGCGGAGAATATGGTCTTGTGACCAACGTATACGCCTACACAGCCCTGCTCCTGGTCGTTTTGGTATTCGGAATGGAAACCACATTTTTCTATTTTGCCAATCAATACAAAGACAAGAGTTTAAAGGTGTTTTCTACAGCTTCATGGATGGTAGGATTTGTGGCGGCATGCTTTGTGGTTCTGGTATTTCAATTCATTGGGCCAATTTCCTCTGCCCTGAATTATGGCGACCATCCAGAATATATCAAAATCATGGCCACCACAGTAGCGATAGACGCATTCCAGGCGATGTTATTCTCCTTCCTGCGGTTCCAAGGCCGCGCATGGAAATTCGCATCGCTCAAACTGCTTTTCATTTTCCTAAATATAGGTCTCAACCTGCTGGTATTCCTTGTGGCACCCGGCTTCGCCCAAAGCCATCCAGAAATGATGCAATGGTACAACCCTGATGCACAGGTCTACTACATTTTCCTCATAAATCTTATATGCACCGCAACGGTGACACTGGGCTTTCTCCCCGAAATATGGAATCTTCGGAATGGCGTGGATTTCAGCATTATCGGCAAGATGCTGCGTTACACATGGCCAATGTTGTTGCTGGGACTTATAGGCATCCTCAACCAGGTGGCCGACAAGATTTGCTATCGCTTCATTATGCCAGGCGAGGAGGGCGACATCCAACTGGGCATCTATGGCGCCTGCGTGAAGATAGCCATGATTATGGCTATGATAACCCAAGCCTTCCGATATGCCTATGAGCCTTTTGTCTTCAGTGCCGGCAAAGGAAAAGAGAGCAAGGAAAGCCAAGCCAAAGTGATGAAATACTTTGTCATCTGCACCCTTATGGCATTCCTCATTGTGATGGCCTACATCGACCTTCTGCGTTACATCATCTCACCCAAATACTGGGAAGGCCTGCGAGTGGTACCGATCGTCATGATTGCTGAAATTTTCATGGGCATATACTTCAATCTCTCCTTCTGGTACAAACTAATAGCCAAGACTTGGTGGGGAGCTATATTTTCAATCATCGGCTGCACCGTGCTGTTGTCAATCAATTTCGTTTTCGTGCCTAAATACGGATACCTTGCATGTGCATGGGGCGGATTCTGTGGTTATGGAGTATGCATGCTGTTGTCCTACTTCGTTGGACAGAAATACAACCCCGTACACTATCCTGTCATGTCGATAATTGCCTATTTTGCATTGGCTATGGGACTCTATGCGGCCATGACATACCTGCGCCCTGACAACACAATACTATCAATGCTGCTCAACACTGCATTGATTGCATTCTACGCCGCCGTAGTACTGCTTTTTGAAAGGAAAAAGAAACGTCCCGCCCCGCAACAGACAGAGTTACAATCCGACTACAACACCCTCTCACACAAAGAATAGGTCAACCCGTAGTTTATATATTCCATCTCAGAACAGGTGACACCTTCTTCTTCCAACTCGCTCATGTCGAACTCATCCACATTGCCATCGCGACGATAGCATCGGCATGTCTTTCCGCACGCGGTGAAGACAAATGCAGCAAGAACAATGATTATCAATACTTTTTTCATAAACGTCTTTTTTTATTTTCCAGTAAGGAAATCTCTAAATGTTTTCTCGTCTGTGTCACGGTAGCCTTTGACAGCCACTACCTTTTTATTGTCAACCAGCACCACCTTTGGAAAAGAGGACTTGGTTGAACGTAAAAACGATTCGCTATCTATTAGTGCCATCCGGAAACGATATGAACGGGACTCTTCATAGAATCTATCATACGCATCTTTGTTTTTAACTATTGGGAAAACGTAAATCACACGGTCTGAATCAATCGAACGACGATCCACAATGGTAGATATCTTTTCTGCGGTCCATTGACAATAATGACAAGTCGGACTGAACAGAGCGAACACATATCGCCCATTGTCAACACTAAAATCATCCGAAGCATTATTCCCGGATAAATACGGAGTGGATCCTTCAAGGAATGAAGACTCAAAGAAATTCGCGTCGAACTCCTCAATTTCATCATCGATGATCCAGTTATCCGGCGGGTTGAGCACAAACGGTGCAGCCATTGGCAACAGAATAAGCGGAGCCATGACAAACCACTTGTGATAGAAACGGAACGAAGCCAATACGCCGACAATAAGCAAAACACCAAAAATAACAAAATCTTTCAGATGATATTGAATCACTATCGTCAGTAGGTCAGGATATTCCCATAGGATGCGCGGAGTAACATCAGGAATGCTCAAAGCCACGTACAAGAGCCAACCAACAGCCATCAACAAATAAAAAACCAACACTAACCACCAACGCGGATACCATTCCGTCTTGGAGCATTTGAACACAAAGTATGCCACTGCCATCAATACCAGATTTTTGATCACCGACTGCACAGGATCAAACGGCATAACGTCGCCAAAACAATGACAGCTGTCGGTACGTCCGATAAAATAGGCATAGCAAAGGAATACGATGAACACCTCAAGAAACACCATCGTAATCAGCATTGTAAAACGATGCAGACGATGCGATATAAGTGCAACACCCAATACAAGTTCAAAACCGAGAACAAGGCGAGCTACATAAAAACTGAGTGTCATCGGGAATATGCCGAAACTATAGACATATATCTCGAAACTATCAAACGAGATGAATTTCGACAACGAAGAAAAAACAAATGTAAAGCCTAACAGAATCTTCAAGATGGAGGCCATCACAGACAACACCTTGCCAGAAACACCGGTAGCGGACACGGATTCTGTTTCAGAATTCTGAACTGCAGAATCTCTCATCAGTCTTCAGGTTCTGGACGCGGAGGAATAGTGGCCACGGTATCCATATCCAATTCCACGCAGTCTACTTTTTGCAAGGTTGTGACATACTCGCCATCCTGCAATTTGTCTATGCCAAGTTCAAGGATATGTTCACATTTCATTCCTCTATCAACGTTAACCACCACCGTGTCGGCTGCGCCCTCGGTAGTCACGCAATGACAATAACGGCTCTTCTTGCATGCCATAAAAAACACCACAAGAGCCACACATACCAATATAGGGATAATCTTTCTTGTCTTCATCGCAATAATCCTTTAGTTCTCATACGATTCAAAATCAAAATCAGTGCACAACACTGAATCGGTGATATCCGGATAAAGCACCGGATCTCTGTCAAAAAGGACATAACGTAATTGATCACAGGTACCTTTGTCAATCTTGATGACGCGAATAGTCTGCTCGCCAAGCACCGAGCAGCGGCAGGTGCGTTCCTTAGTACAGGACTGGACAGCGAGGACTGTCGCACAAACACCCAAAAATATAGCCACCTTTTTCATAATATGATGCATAATATTATTATCTGAATGAAAATGCAAAAATACCATTTTTTTTTTAATGGATGAAAAAAAAATCACAACACACTGCAAATGAGAAGTCCGTCACGCACATCCAGCATAATGTTTTCAACCCGCGGGTCATTTTGCACAAACTCATTGAAGGCATGTATTACAGCAGTGTCTATGTCACGGTTTTTGTCCAAATCGAGTACTTTTCCGCTCCAAAGGACATTGTCGACCACAATAATACCCCCGACCCTCATAAGTGGCATCATCAGTTCGTAGAAGTCTCGCATATGCCTCTTATCAGCATCGATAAATGCAAAGTCAACGGCACGCTCCTCATTCCTGAAAACCGACGGAATCAACGACAAAGCATCGCCTATATGCAACGACACTCGCTCCCTCACACCGGCCTGTCGTAGATGGCTGTCAATGGCCTGCTCGTTCTCGTCGTTGACTTCAAAGGTGTGCAGACATCCGTTATCGCCAAGTCCTTGAGCTATAAAGATTGTGGAATAGCCAACATATGCGCCAATCTCAACAGCGCACCGTCCTCCTGTGGCACGACACAGCGTCGTCAAAAGCCTGCCTTCATATTGGCCGCACAGCATCTGTGGCTGAGCAGTGTGTAGATGAGCCCAGCGTTCAACGGCTGCAGCGGCATTGCTGGCAGATGTTGTGTGTGATTCAATGTAATCTGAAAGCAGCATCGAAAAACAGCGATTACATATTCCGAAGCATCTCTTCGAGCGTCACCTCGTCCTTTATGAGCACGTCGCGAGCCTTGGAGCCATTGTAAGGACCGACGATACCTGCGGCCTCGAGCTGATCTATGATGCGTCCTGCACGGTTGTAACCCAACGACAATTTACGCTGCAACAACGAGGTACTGCCAAACTGCGAAGCGACCACAAGACGTGCAGCATCGTTGAAGAATTCGTCCTTCGATTTCGCGTCGAACTCCTTGTTTGGCTCGTCGTTTTCGTCAAGATACTCTGGAAGCTCAAATCCCTCACCTTCGGCATATCCACGCTGGTCGCCTATGAAGCGAGCCAGACGCTCAATCTCCTCGGTTTCAATAAGTGCACACTGGCAACGCACAAGATCCTTGCCTGCCAAAGCAATAAGCATATCACCTCGGCCTATCAGCTGATTGGCGCCGCCTGTGTCGAGAATGGTACGCGAGTCGATAACAGAAATCACACGGAAAGCGATACGTGCCGGGAAGTTGGCCTTTATCGCACCAGTGATGATATTTGTGGTGGGACGCTGAGTAGCAATAATCAGATGGATACCCACAGCACGCGCCAGCTGTGCCAGACGGCAGATGGGAAGTTCCACCTCCTTGCCGGCAGTCATAATAAGATCGGCAAACTCGTCAATAACAAGCACTATGTATGGCAGGAAACGATGTCCGTGCTCAGGATTAAGCTGTCTAGATATGAATTTGGGGTTATATTCCTGAATGTTGCGAACCTTTGCCGATTTAAGCAGGTCATAACGCTGATCCATCTCTATGCACAACGAGTTGAGTGTGCGCACAACTTTCTTGACATCGGTGATGATAGCCTCGTCTGAATCCGGCAACTTAGCCAGATAATGACGCTCGATGGCATTATAGAGAGAAAGCTCAACCTTCTTTGGGTCGACCATGACAAACTTCAACTCGGCAGGATGCTTCTTGTAAAGCAGTGACGCAATTACAGCATTGAGACCCACCGATTTACCTGTACCTGTAGCACCAGCCATAAGCAGGTGTGGCATCTTTGCCAAGTCGGTGACAAAAACATCGTTTGATATTGTCTTTCCAAACGCTATCGGCAACTCGGCCTTGGAATTTTTGAAAGCGTCGCTGGTAAGCATGGTCTTCATCGACACAATCTGAGGATTGGCGTTCGGCACCTCTATGCCAATAGTGCCCTTGCCTGGAATAGGAGCAATAATACGTATGCCAAGAGCGGCAAGCGAAAGAGCGATGTCGTTCTCAAGGCTCTTGATACGGGCAATACGTGTACCCGGAGCTGGCTTGATTTCATAGAGCGTCACCGTGGGACCCGGTGTGGCAGTGATTTCAACAATTTCTACGCCATAGTCGCGAAGGGTGTCGACGATGCGGTCCTTGTTCGACAGCAGCTCCTCACTGGTAACCTTGACATTCTTGCGTTCCCAGTCCTCCAGTATGTCGGTGTCCGGCATACGGAAATCCTTCAAGTCGAGTTTCGGGTCGTAAGGGTCATTCACACCGTAATGCACACGATAGTCGTCAGGCTCGAGTTCCTCTTCCGCCGGCGATTCAATGTCACCAGACTCCTCTTCCGGAACACTATTGACCTTGAACACAGGGCCGTCGCCAATCTGTTCATCGTCTGCCTTCTCACCAGGACGACCGGCAGCTCTATTCACACGCTCAAATTCATCGTCAAGAGTGAACTTTACAATCTCGCCATCGTCATGGGTGTTGACGTCATGCGGCTGTTGCATCTGCGACAGTTTCTCAAGTTCTTCAAGACCTGTGTCAATTTGTTTTTCCTCTTTTTTATCGGAACTGCGAAGCGTGTCGATATGCGACTCATCCTCAAACTCCTCACCCTCGCTGTCATCATGGTTTGCACGCTGGAAAAGTCCAGCAAACAATCCCTTGCGTTCTTTCTTCTCGTCGTCAAGTCGGACTGTATTCTCCTTTTTCTTGTCATTGCCCTCGGGACGTTCCTTCCTCTCGGGTAAACGAATATGCACGTGGTGCACCATCACAAGGAAGAGAATTGCGAGGAAAAGTTGGAGGATTGGAAGACCTATATGCAGCAGTCTGAAGAGTATACGCGACAGTTCTGAACCGACGACACCTGCGAGGGCCGAACCGACAGTCGATTGGTCAGTAGTCTGTGATCCAGACAGCCAACCGATGGTGATGGCAACCCAAAACACCCAGAACAATACCGACCACAGGCATTTATGGAACCGTTTGTCATCACGCCATAGTGTGGGTTTTGGTGCTTTTTCTGACTTTGACTGCTTGTTGGTGGCAATGAGCCTCAAGCCATATATAAACAGCAGAAAACAGAGTCCCAAAGAAGCAATTCCGAACGAGCCGCTGGCAAGCAGCGAGGCCATCCATCCGCCCAAAGTGCCACACCAATTCGTGGCTGCCGCAGGTTCCTTGCCAGAAAAGATAAATGCAACAAGGTAACTGACAACGGCGACGAAAGCGACAACAGCAATCAGCAGGTAGAATGCGCCGCGAACAACACCGAACTGGGGCGATTTAAAAAAAGCGCCAAGCCCACCTTCTTTTGTAGGCTTGACCTTTTTCTTCGATTTCTGCGATTTAGGTTTTGGCATAACTCACCCTTCACATTTCACTATTCAAAACTAATCCTGAAGATATTCCAACTCATCATTGATTTGTTTGAAGAGAGCTGAGAATTCCTCCTCTGTGAGCTCCTGATAGCCACTGGGAAGTAACATGTCAGACTCCTTCACCTTACCTTTCTTGATTTCGGTGGCGGTGAGAGTCAGCTTAACGTCATCACCGAGATCGATGGTGTACTCCAATGCCACACCGCGAAGGCCGTTAAAAATAGGATTGATCTCTGGTCCCATTTCGTCATTATACCAGAAAATCATCGGTTTATCTACACCCTCATCGTCAAAAATATGAAATATAGCCTTCTTGGTGTTGTAGCCTGCCACGGTCTTGGTCTCGTTGCTTGAATAGTCGATGTAATATCCCTCGTTAACAGGGATGGTCAGGCTGTCGATCTGACTCTGGGTAAGTTCATTCTTCACAAGAATCTTGCTGGAGCCTTTATAATCCAGTTCGACATCCATGCTGGAGAGATACATCATGACCATACTGAGATCCATGCACATATACGATTTCCGTCCATCAACCAAGAGATTGTCTGTAAGCTGGTTTGTGAACAGTTTGCTTTCAGTGTAGACTTTCTGGTCATAAACCTTGATTTCAGCTGTGGACATCTCTGCAGGAACATTGAATTCCTTCTCGCCAGTGGAAGTCACACTATAAATGATGGTGCCTCTGAATGAGTTCTGGGCAAAGAGAGAACCGATTGTAAGCAATGCAATTGCTGCGAATGAAAAGAATTTCTTCATGATCAAAAATGATTTGTTCGATTATTAATTACTTTGATTTAATATAACGCTATTATTAATAAATTATTATTTGTCCGTAAAAAATAAAAAAGGAGCCAATTTGAGGCTCCTTAAAGCTCACTGGTCTAAGCGGAATCAATAATTGCTGATTACACTGACTTTGAAAGTCATTGTGCCGTTGTTGATGCTCGTCGGACCGAAATCGCTCGTTTTCACCTTGAAAGTTATCTTACCCACTTCAATATCGTATTCTATACGCTCCTGGTAGAGAGCACCCGACTGAGGATCCTGCATGTAGAGTGTATAGGGGAGCAGGTTGTCGCGACCGTCGGCATCGATATAGTAAACCAACACAACACCGTTGTCGATAACTTCACCGGTAATGTTGATGTCCTCCCACTCCGAATAATAATAATCGGTGGTGTAGGTACCGTCACCATTAAGGGTTACCGAGGGTTGCCATTGGTTGTTGTGAACTTTGTAATAATCGGTTATGATATGCGCTTTTTCGCTACATCCCGACAGTAAAACAAACGATGCAATAATCGGTAATAAGAACTTTTTCATTGTTTTAAGGTTTTATACTATTAATTACAATTCATTTTTTAGTAATTGCAAAAGTAAGCTTTTTTTTTGAAACAGAAGTACATTTTAGTTTTTTTATGAAAAACAAAGTCATTTCAAGCGGACTATTGTCACGCCGTCTCCGCCAGAATTGAGCGGTGCCGATGAAAATCCAGCCACTTCGCTTACAGACTGTAGATGTTGCCTGATAATGGTCTTTAAGATACCGTAGCCTTTGCCGTGTAGTATTCTCAATTCCTTCTCGCTCAACAACTGCGCATCGTCAAGAAAGCTCTGCAGCTCGCTGATAGCTTCATCCGCACGGTGGCCGCGCAGGTCTAGTGTGGTACTGAACGACTTGCGTTTTTCGTTTATGTCGTCATAAATTGACTGGAAACGGTTGTTCAGACGTTGGGTCTTATCCACAGGAATAGCCTTTTTTAAAGTCTTCACCAAACGGTCGGTAGGAATGGTCATTCTGATGCTGTTGCTTTCAACGACAGCCTTACGGCCTTTCAGTTCTACAAGCTGTCCGAAGGTGTCGTTGCCATCGATACGGACTATGTCACCGACCTGCAAAGGTCCTGAGACGTTGTCGTTTTCGGAGCGCTCACGATCTTTTTCCGTGTCGGAATGCTGCAAACCGGCATCAACCTTGTTACTGCGACGCCTTTGCTCACGTTTACGGTCGTGCTGTTCTTGCTGCTGTTGCAGTTGTTCAGCGTCGAGACGCATCTGCTCGCGAGCCTGGCGTGTGCGCTCGCGTTCGGCATTGCTCTCCTTGATATCGGCAATTGTGCGTTCCACAGTTCTATTGGCATCAGCTATGATTTGACGTGCTTGCTGGCGAGCCTCGCTGAGTATGCCATACTTCTTTTCTTCCAGTTTGTCGGTAAGAGTCTGGTACTTGGAAATGACCTCGTTGAGGAAATTGTCGGACACCTCCAGTTCAGTCCGCTGACGGGCAATCTCTTGCTTGTCGAGTTCAATCTGCTGCAGCTGGTGCTCAAAGTTCAACATCTCGGTTCCCACCTTAGCCTCTGCAGCCTCGAGTATGTCGAGCGGGAAGCCAATCTTTGTTGCAATCTCAAAAGCAAACGAACTGCCGGGATGGCCCACAGAAAGGCGGTAAAGCGGTATCATCAGCTCGGTATCGAAAAGCATTGCACCGTTTATAATACCGTCGTACCGATCGGCAAGCAGTTTTAGATCAGCGAAATGGGTTGTCACCACACCAAACGAATGCCTGCGGCAGAGCTCCTCGAGTAACGCCTCAGCAATGGCACATCCCGACCGCGGCTCGGTGCCACCGCCCAACTCATCGAGAAGGAACAACGTATGCTCATCGGCCACAGCAAGCAGATTCTTCATATTCTGAAGATGAGACGAATAGGTACTCAAATCATTCTCAATCGATTGCTGGTCGCCTATATCGATGAAAACCTGATTGAACACACCGAACTCTGATGTTTCGCGGCACGGTACCAGCAAGCCGCACTGCAACATGTACTGTATCAGCCCTACAGCCTTCAGGCAAACTGACTTGCCGCCAGCATTGGGACCCGAAATAACCAAGATATGCCTCTCGCCATCAAGGGTAATGTTGAATGGTACAACCTCCTTTTTCTGCGGTGCGAAGTTAAGATACAGCAACGGATGACGCGCCTCGAGCCAGTTAACCATCGGTTTATTGTTCATAATTGGCTTCACTGCATGAATACTCAAGGCAAAACGGGCCTTTGCACGGATAAAATCGACTCGGGCCAGGAACCAATAGGCATTGACAAGCTGGTCAAGCTGTGGACGCATATAGTCCGTAAGCTGCGCAAGAATCTTCTGTATTTCATGTCGTTCGGCAAATTCTAGCTCACGCAGGTCGTTGTTCAGTTCCACCACTTCGGCAGGTTCCAGGAATGCGGTCTGACGTGTGGCCGACTCGTCTTGGATTATACCTTTCATCTTACGGCGGTGAGTGTCGAGCATTGGAATCACCATGCGGCCGTTACGGATAGTCACCTCTGCATTTTCAGGAGCCCACCCCTCACGTTTGGCCTTCGAAAGCGAACGACCGATCTGTGAATCTACCTCTGCACGTTTACGATTCATCTGACAGCGTATCTCAAGCAGTGCCGGCGATGCGTCGTCGAAGATTTCCCCTTTGTCATCCACAATCTTATTGAGTTTACGCAACAGATTGGCGTCAAGTTCCACACGTTCCGCCAAACAACGTAGAGCAGGATATTTTACATTGTCGTCATTAAGCAAGAAACGTAAGCAGCCGGTGATGGTCTGAAGCGATGCCTTGAAATCGGCCAACGCCTCTATATCAATCACTGTGTTGCCAACCTTCAGCCGCGTCAGTTCCTCGCTCAAGTCGATGAAGTCTTGCGACGGGAAGCTGTTCTCCATCAGCAATATCTGACGGAATTCCTCAGTCTGGTCAAGTTCACGTACAATCCTGTCGAAGTTCGACGAGAAAGTCATATCGTCGACCATCCGCCGCGCCAGTTGGTTGGTCGTCTCCGCGGCAACAAGTTCACGTATTTTATCGAATGCTATTCTTTTTTCCATTACACTAAAAGTTTTTCTTCAACCTTCAGACGTTTTTTAATTCACAACTGTCGAAATCAAGATTGAAGGGCCAGTGTTCACGGAAAGTGGCGAGGCGTTCAGCACTAAGTGTGGCACGCAGCACGATTTCCAGAGGATTGCCACTGTCGGTCGACGGGTCAGCCTGAACCATAGGGATGCCTTTGTAATCAACAATAGCCGAGCAGCCCGCATAGTCTATCCCGGTGCCGTCGCGCCCAACGCGGTTGCAACCAACAACATACGAAAGATTTTCTATAGCTCGTGCCTTGAGCAACGTGCGCCACGCCTCATAACGTGAACCCGGCCAATTGGCACAAAACAGCAACATGTCGTAATCCCAATCAGAAGAATTGCGCAGCCACAACGGAAAACGCAAATCGTAACAAACAGCAGGCTTAATGCGCCAACCCCGCCACTCAGCGGTGACGCGTCGTGTGCCGCGACCTATTTGCGATGCCTCGCTGCTCATACGGAAAGTATGGGCCTTGTCGTAATAGTCAAAGCTTCCGTCAGGACGCACCAAATATAGACGGTTGTATACCACACCGTCCTCCAACACAGTCCATGTGGCCACAAAGAGGGCATCGTAGCGTCGCGCCATACTCAACGCGAAATCGAACGTCCGTCCCTTGGGAGGCTCTGCCTGTCGAGCCATATGGTCGCCAAATCCCGTAGTGAATGTTTCGGGCATGACAAGGATGTCCACAGGCATATTGTCTGAACTCAAAGCTTTGCCAAAGGCAGCCTCGACCTTACTGAAATTCTCGTCAGGCTGTTCCCATACGATATTCTGCTGGTAAAGGGCTATATGTAGTTCTTCTTTTTTCAAATTCGATTATTAATTATTGACAGTTACAGACATAGTCCCACCTCTTGCGGGGATTAGGCAGTAGCTCTTCAATGGCCTGCTGGTCGTCATAGGTCAACGGGCACACACGCAAGTCTATCACCCTCAAGGTCTCGTTCAGTGTCACAAACGATGGTGGAAACGACACAATACCGGTACACCACAACGTCAGTTCCTCAAGTCTTGTCAGTGCCGACATCTCGTCTGGAAGTTCAAGTATCGGGTTTCGACTCATGTCGAGAATGCGCAATTGCACCAGTTTACCGACCTCTGGCGGCACAACACGAATACGGTTGCGACGAACATTAAGTTCCTCGAGGTTAGTCAACGAAGCTATCTCGGGTGGTATGCTGTCGATAAAGTTCCTGCTAAGGTCGAGCACCCTCAGGTTTTTGAAAGTGAACACCTTGGCGGGAATTGTTTTCATTCTTTTATAGCGGAGTCGCAAAATATACACCGAGTCAGGGTTGCGAACCTCACTCAACGACTTGTACACTTTGTCGCGCTGTGCATGGAGAGATGTTGTCGGGATGGCCAGCGAGGCAAGGACGATAATAGCGACAAGTATATTTATTATCTTTTTCATTGGTTATGGTTTTATAGCATTGCTAATCATTTCTTTGTCATGAGCAAGCTGCGAAACGAGCGACTCCGTGGAATCGAAAGTCTTGATATCGCGTATACGCTTTATAAACTCCACCCTCACCGAACGACCGTACAAATCACCCTCAAAATCAATCACATGAACTTCAAGAACTTGCTGCTGTTGGTTGAATGTCGGTTGCGACCCGAGATTGGCCATGGCCATATAGGAGCAGCCGTCGACATAGGCTCGCACAGCGTAGACACCCGGCATAGGCAGAAGTTTCAGCGGGTCATCGGGCTTGATATTGGCCGTGGGGAAGCCAATGCCCGAACCGACATGACGGCCATGCATCACGGTTCCTTCAAGGCTGTACGGTACTCCAAGCATAGCATTGGCCGTAGTCAAATCACCCTGCAACAATGCGTGTCTGATTTTCGTGGAACTGACCTCAACGCCGTTGAGCACAACCGCCTCGTCACGGCATATGTCAAATCCCAATTCGGACGCAAGGTTCGGCAGACGGTCAAAATCATTGTCGATGCGACTGCCAAAACGATTGTCGTAACCAAGCAAAAGGGTGTGCATATTGAGCCGTCCACAGAGAAACTGCCTTGTAAACATGCAGGCACTGAGACTGGCGGTGTCGGGCGTGAAATGGACCAGAGCCACTGTGGGAACACCGCATTCGTCAAGCTGACGCAGACGTTCCTCGCCAGTAGAGAGGAGTGTCATCTGCGCCGAGGGGTCCATCACAAGACGAGGATGACGGTCGAAAGTAACCACCACAGGGTCCAAACCACCACTCCCAGACAGCTTCATCAGTCTTGCAATAAGATGACGATGGCCAAGATGCAATCCGTCAAACATGCCGACAGTCACTATCGTTTTTGCCTTTAATGCACTGATATCTTCTATATTGAGTACCTTCATTGATTTCAGAAACGGGATACAAAGGTACGAAAAAACGCATACTCATCAAGAACAAAACAAGAAAAAATTTGCCAGTATAAAAAAAAGATGTACTTTTGCACTTTCAAACGAAAACAATATTTTTTAACAACAATTTAAAAAACAATTAATTATGCCTGCAAGAATCAGATTACAACGTCATGGTAAAAAGAATCAACCTTTTTATCACATCGTCGTAGCGGATGGTCGTGCACCTCGAGATGGTAAGTTTATTGAGAAATTAGGCACCTACAATCCGATGACGAATCCCGCTCAGATTGAGCTCAACATCGACAGAGCTGTCGAATGGCTGAAGAACGGTGCTCAGCCGAGCACAACCTGCAGCCGCATCCTTTCCTACAAGGGCGCTTTGCTGAAACGCCACCTGCAAATCGGTGTCGAGAAGGGCGCCATCAGCCAGGAACAGGCCGATGTCAAGTTCAACGAGTGGAAACAAGCCAAGGATGCTAAGATTGCCAGCATCAAGAGCAATCTCGAGAACGAAAACCGTAACGAAAACAAGGCTCGCTTAGAGGCCGAGAAGAAGGTCAACGAGACCAAGGCTGCCGCCATCGCTGCCAAGCGTCAGGCTGCCGCTGAGGCCGAGGCTGCTGCCAAGGCTGAAGCCGAAGCTGCCGAGGCTCCCGCTGAGGGCGAAGCTCCCGCCGCTGAGGAAAACGCCGAAGCTTAATTCGTTGCAACAATAATTTAAAAAGGACATGCAGCAATGCGTGTCCTTTTTTAATAAGGATGGGATTTGAAACCCAAAAAGTCCTAAAGGTCAACACCTGAATAACATAGATGGTTACAAAACAGACAGACGGTGTGTTGACAATTAATTTGGTTGACAATTGGTGTTTTGTATATCAATAAAAAAGGATTGTATATGAAAAGAAAAACGGATGTCGCATTGATTTTTGGTATTCTTTTGTTTGCGGGGGTTAATTTCACTTCTTGTGCACCCACACCATATAAAAATGGTTCAGACTATAAAGCCCCACTTTCAGAAGCACAGCGTGAACTCCGTGATGCACAACAAAAATTACAAGATTCTGCAAAACATGCCAAGCAATTACATGATTCAACCTTATCCAAAGATGTCGAAAGATAAAAAGGGCTGAGTTTTTTAATAGAATAACAAACGATGACACAAGACGAATGCTTCCAACTGGGTAAAATCACCAAGCCTTTCGGATTCAAAGGCCAAGTGGTGTTTTTCCTCGATGTCGACTGCCCCACCGACTATGAAGGTCTCGATGCAGTGTTTGTAGAGACCAAAAGCGGCCTGGTGCCTTACTTTATAAAAGAACTCAACATCAACGGCAACAAAGCCGTCGTGACCTTCGAGGAACTGACAGCCGACGAGGCCCACTCGCTTGTAGGTTGCAGGCTTTTCCTTCCGCTGGAGATGCTGCCGAAACTGACCGGCAACAAGTTCTACTTCCACGAGGTGATTGGCTGGCATGTGGTCGACGCCGAAAAGGGCGACATCGGCACCATCGAGTCGGTGATGGAAAATCCCGCCCAACCGTTGTTCCAAATAATGAAAAACGGCGTAGAAATACTGATTCCTATCATTGACCCTGTGATAAAAAAGGTCGACCGCAAGGAAAAAATAATGTATATCGAAGCTCCTAACGGATTGATAGACCTCTATTTGCAAAACACCAACCAGTAATGTTGAAAGTTTTTTTCTGCATTTTGGAAAAAAAATTATTAATTTTGCACTCAGAAAATAAAAAGGAATCATTATGAGCGACAAGGACAAAAAACAAGAGAAAGAATACTATTCTTCGGAAGAACTGCAAGAATTCAAGGAGATAATCCTCAATAAGATAGAAGAAGCCAAAAAAAATCTGGAACTTCTTAACGCTGCCGTGGCCAACGAAGGCAACGACGTAACCGACACATCACCGACGTTCAAGACCCTTGAAGAGGGCAACTCGGTGCTTTCGAAAGAGGAGAATTCAAAGCTTGCTGCCCGCCAGCAGAAATTCATCAAAGACCTTGAAGCAGCACTTATCCGCATCGAGAACAAGACCTACGGAATCTGCAAGGTCACCGGAAAACTGATACCGAAAGAACGCCTGCGTATCGTTCCTCACACCACAATGACCATTGAGGCCAAAGAGATGATGAGCAAACGACGCTAATCTATGCGTGGTATTGCATCAAGCAACGTCTTTGTATAGGAATCCTTAGGACTGCTAAACAGATTGTCCGTGTCGCCTAATTCCACCATTTTTCCCTGACGCATTACCAGAATACGGTCAGAAAGGAAATGCACAACCGAGAGGTCGTGCGAGATAAATATATATGTATAGTTGAACTGCTCCTTAAGTTCGTTTAGGAGATTCAACACCTGTGCCTGAACCGACACGTCGAGTGCAGACACCGATTCGTCACATATCACCAACTCAGGGTTGAGAATCAATGCTCTGGCAATGCAAATACGTTGGCGCTGACCTCCCGAAAACTCGTGGGGATAACGGTCGAACCAATCTGACTGAAGTCCCACACGCTCCATCAGCTGAAGCACCTTTTCCTTTCGTTCGTTGGCATTGGACAAAATATGGTAACTGTTGAGGGGCTCAATAATGGCCTGTCCCACCGTAAGGCGTGGATTCAAGGAAGAATACGGGTCTTGGAAGATTATCTGCATTTTGGGCCTCAGGCGACGCATCTCACTGGCAGACAATGTATCGAGCCTGCGACCGTCATAGGTCACATTGCCCGACGACGACTCAACCAGACGCAACAAGGCGCGCCCGAGGGTCGTCTTGCCGCAGCCCGACTCACCTACCAATCCAAGCGTCTCACCGCGGTAGACATCAAAACTTATACCGTCGACAGCCTTAAGCTGCCGCAACGGCTTGCCAAAAAAATTTCTCTTAAGAGTGTATGTAACATCCAGATTCCGGACTTCCAATAGTTTTGAATTCTGAACTTTGGAACTTGAATCACGATTGTTTCTTTCTTTACAATCTGGAATTCCTGATTCTGAATTCGAAAGGTAGTCAGCAACGGTTGGCAGGCGTCTTGGACGCGAGTCGAGGGGAGGACGGCAGGCCAGAAGGCCTTTGGTGTATGGATGCTGTGGGTTGTGCAGTATGGCATCGGCTGAGCCTTGTTCGACAATCTTGCCTTTGTACATGACGGCTATGTTGTCGGCAATCTGGGCTATTACACCAAGGTCGTGGGTGATAAAGATTACCGCCATGTTTCGTTTGCGCTGCAAGTCGCGGAGCAAATCAAGTATGGTTTTCTGCACAGTAACGTCGAGTGCTGTGGTCGGCTCGTCGGCGATAAGCAGATCCGGATTGCACACCAAAGCCATGGCTATCATCACGCGTTGTTTCTGTCCACCGCTGATTTCGTGCGGATAGCTGTCAAAAATCTTCTCGGGACGTGGCAGCAAGACCTCTTTGAACAAGTTGACAACACGCTCGCGAGCCTCGCTGCGCGACACCTTCTCGTGCAGGCGCAGCATCTCGACCACCTGGTCGCCGCACTTGTGCACAGGGTTGAGGCTCGTCATAGGCTCCTGAAAGATCATCGAAATACGCTTCCCTCGAATATTGCAGAATCCCATATCATCAAGCGACAACAACTCAACGTTCTCCGTTTTCAACACCGCACTTCCACTGACTGTGGCATTTCCCGGCAGCAAGCCCATCAGTGCCATAGTGCTAACGCTTTTACCACTGCCGCTCTCGCCGACAATGCCAAGCGTCGTGCCGCGCTCAAGAGTGTAGCTCACTTTGTCCACCACCGTGCGCCCACTGAAAGCGACGGAGAGGTCCCTTACTTCAAGTATGATATTCTCTTTGATCACACTCTCATAACGCATTTTGGGGTCAAAAATTTTGCCAATTGGATTATTTTGTGTATTTTTGCACCGAGAAAACATGATGATAATTATTGTATAAAACAAACAGATAACATAGACATTAAGACATAGTCAAGCTTATTCGCTTTTCTTTTTTGTTGTTTTGCTCTGCGAGCAGACGGTGTCATTGGAAAAATATTTAACCGAGTGGAAACAATATTATTTACTTAAAATCAAACAAAATGAAAAAAATATTCTTTTTAGCAATATTATGCCTTATGGCACTGACGATGCAGGCACAAACCTATGTCGATTTGGGTCTGTCGAGCGGCACAAAATGGAAGACAACAAACGAGAAAAGTGCAGCCGATGCCGAGTATGACTTCTTTACTTATGATGAAGCCGTATCGCAGTTTGGCGACCGCCTCCCTTCCAAAGACCAATGGAAGGAGTTGAAATCCGAATGCCAATGGTCGTGGACTGGCAGCGGCTACAAAGTAACCGGTCCTAATGGCCAATCCATTGACCTGCCCGCCGCAGGCATGCGCTTTTGTAATGGAAGCGTCAGCAACGTTGGGTCCAGCGGCAACTATTGGTCGTCCACATACAAAGATTCGAATTTCGCGTGGAACCACTTCTTCAATTCAGGTGGCGCGCGCAATAACATCAACTACCGGTGCAACGGCTTCTCAGTGCGTCTTGTACATGAATAGCGATTACAAACGCAAGAAAAGAGTTTTTTTGAGTTTATTAAAAAAAAATGCGTACATTTGCACCTTGATAAAGAAATCAATTATTCATAATAAAATACAACGTAACAATGACTAAATCAGAGCAATTCATGGAAATGGAAGCCAAATATGGCGCCCATAATTACCATCCGCTACCTGTAGTGCTTGCCAAAGGCGAAGGCGCTTTTGTGTGGGACTGCGAAGGCAAAAAATATTTCGATTTCCTGTCAGCTTATTCAGCTGTAAACCAGGGCCACTGCCACCCGAAGATTGTCAAGGCCCTCTGCGACCAGGCTCACGAACTGACCCTCAGCAGCCGCGCATTCTACAACAACTGCCTCGGTGAATGGGAAAAATATGTCACCGAATATTTCGGCTACGAGAAAGTGCTGCCTATGAACAGCGGTGCCGAAGCTGACGAGACCGCCCTGAAGCTGGCTCGCCGCTGGGGTGTCGTCAAGAAAGGCATCAAGAACGACGAAGTCATGATTGTTTGCTGCGAAGGCAACTTCCACGGCCGCACCATCACCATCATCACCATGAGCAACGATCCCGAGAGTTACGCTAACTACGGCCCCATGACTCCCGGTTTCCTCCGCATACCTTACAACGACCCCGATGCACTCGAGAAAGTGCTGAGCGAGCACGGCGACAAGATTGCCGGTTTCCTCGTAGAGCCTATCCAGGGCGAGGCCGGTGTCTACGTTCCCGATGAGGGTTACCTCAAGAAATGCTACGACATCTGCCACAAGCACAACGTGCTGTTCATGGCCGACGAGGTGCAGTGCGGTATCGCCCGCACCGGCAAGATGCTGGCCTGCGACCACGAAGGCGTACGTCCCGACATCCTCATCCTCGGCAAGGCCCTGGGTGGCGGCGTGGTTCCCGTCAGCTGCGTCTTGGCTGATGACGACATCATGCTCAACATCAAGCCCGGTGAACACGGCTCCACATTCGGTGGCAACCCCATCGCTGCCAAGGTCAGCATCGCTGCCCTGCAGGTCATCAAGGACGAGCACCTCATGGAAAACGCCGACCGCCTCGGCAAGATTTTCCGCGAAGAGATGAGCAACTTCAAGAGCCCTATGATTGAGAAGGTACGCGGCAAGGGTCTGCTCAACGCCATCATCATCAAGCCCCGCAACGGCAAGGAGGCTTGGGATGTCTGCCTGAAGATGCGCGACATGGGCGTGTTGGCAAAACCCACCCATCAGCACATCATCCGCTTTGCTCCTCCGCTGGTCATCACAGAGGAACAGCTGCGCGAAGCCATCGACATTATCAAGAAAGCCATCGCTTCCTTCGAATAATCGTCACCTCAACACGAATTTTTCAAGCGGGTTGCCGCGTCTGCGGCAACCCGCTTTCTATTAACAAAAAGAACATCATGAAGAAAATCCTGTTACTTCTTGCTGCATGCATCGCCTGCGAAACCGTCATGGCACAGACTAAAGGCACTATGCCCCGCAACTACGCTGACGAACAGCAGGTGGAGACCGATCCGATAATCCTCAACCGCATAGCCGAATGGCAAGACCTGAAGTTTGGATTTATGGCCCACTGGGGCATTTACTCGCAATGGGGTGTCGTCGAGTCGTGGAGCATATGCAGCGAACCTTGGATAGACCGCAATGGCCAACCCTACGAGGAATACAAACGCAACTACCAAGAGCTCAACAAGACATTCAATCCCAAGAAATTTAATCCTTCGCGGTGGGCCAAGGCAGCCGACAATGCCGGCATGAAATACATGGTGTTCACTACTAAGCATCACGACGGCTTCTGCATGTTCGCGACAGAAGAGACCCCCTACTCCACCGTACATAGCAGTTGTCCTTTCTTCCGCAACAAGAACAGCGACATAACAAAGGCTCTTGTCGACGCCTTCCGCGAACACGGGCTTTGGATTGGACTCTACTTCTCCAAACCCGACTGGCACTGCCCCGACTACTGGGCTCCCGAATGGGCCACACCCGACCGAAACGTCAACTACGACATCAGCCTTAACAGTTCACGCTGGAACCGATACTGCGACTTCACCTACAACCAGATACGCGAGTTGACGCACAACTATGGCGACATCGACATCCTATGGCTCGACGGCGGCTGGGTACGTCCGGCTTGGAGCGTCAACGACGAGACACGCGAATGGCTTGGCTGCTCAGGACAGGTACAGGATGTCAACATGCCTCGCATCGCCAAGATGGCTCGCGACAAGAACCCCGACCTTATCATTGTCGACCGCAGCGTGGGCGGCAAATACGAAAACTACCGCACCCCCGAACAGACAGTCCCCGACAAGCCACTGCTCGACTACCCATGGGAAACCTGCATGTCGATGGGCAACAGCTGGTCGTATGTCGACAGCGACGATTACAAATCGACCAATGAACTTATACATACTCTTGTAGATGTCGTTGCCAAAGGCGGTAACTTCCTGCTCAATGTGGGTCCTAACGCAGATGGTGAGATTCCGGAGCCATGTCTGCAGCGCATGGAAGAGATTGGTGATTGGCTTAAGAACAACGGCTATGCCATATACGGCACTCGACCACTGGCGCCATATGTCGATGGTCGCGTCCGCTATACCCAAAGCAAAGATGGCGTTCACCACTATATAATATATCTCCTTGACGACGGCGAGACCCCGCCGTCAAAAATTGAAGTTGACGGTATCGTCTACCGCGTCAAAAAGAAAACCAAACACGCCGTAGTGGTAGAGATGATGTAAAAGGTTATTACCATGGAAGACAGCATAATCAATCAAGAAATAGTCAATAAAGGGAATAACGGAACAGTGATATGCCCTAATCACTTATGTGGAAAAGAGGTTAGCGATAAGTTCGACCATTGCCCATTTTGTCAGACTTTATTGATAAAACCCACAAAAACAGCAGAGGAAATCATAAATGAGCATAACCGAGAAGAAGAAGACCTTAAGAATGCAATCAGAAAACAATACAATATTGTTGGAGACATCTCCGAAGAACAATACAAACAACTAAAAGAAATCTACCTAAAGGAAAACCATACTCATCAATCGACCAAAGCAAGCAAATCGAAACATTCATACGCCTGGATTGCATATATTATCGGATTGTTTATAATTGGAGCTCTCATACTATTAATAGCTCTGCCAAATCAAACAAAAAACAAACTGCATGGAACTTGGGGATATCACGGTAAGAATTACGATGGTATCACCTTTAAAATGGATGATGAATTTTATGAATGCGGTATGTCCAACGATGAAGGTCATTATAAAATTGATGGTAAAAACATTACGCTAACCTATTCAGATGGGAGAGTCTCCGTCTGGAGGCTTGCAGATGACGGATGTCTATATTCCTCTAATGGTTCTAGATACGAAAAAATATCTGAACAAGAGGCTATCAGACAAAACGGACTAAGCGATTTTGAAAAAATGTATATAAAAAGCAGATTCAGGCTCTTGAACAATAAATAGAAAGACGGACTTGTCAGTTGACAAGTCCGTCTTGGTAGCGGGGTAGAATTGACTCGCTTCGCTCGCGATCCCTAAAGGGGCTTATACCAAAACCAAAAATGAGCACCGCCTCACGGCTCTTGCTTTTTATGCATATACCACAGCCTGAAAGAAAACTTTCGCAATGGTATTTGCATAAAAAAAGCAGGACTGACGTCCTGCTCACTTTTGGTCTTGGTAGCGGGGGTAGGAATTGAACCTACGACCTTTGGGTTATGAGCCCAACGAGCTACCACTGCTCCACCCCGCACTGTGTTATTTCAATTTGCAAAAGTACTAACATTTCGCAAACCGACAAAATTTTCAAACAAAAAAAATCACCTTATCGCAGCAATAACCAATTATTCAGAACGATAAGGCGATTATAATATTTCAACTAATTCAAGTCCAGAAACCTGTATTATGACGATTCAGAGTTGCACAAACTACTTTTTGCCGTAGTTTGCGAGACCCTCATTGAGGAAATCAATGAACTTGGCCACATCCTTCTTGTAGGTGAAATTCGACTTGGTCAGCGGCTTGTTGGAATCATCATTGGGACTGATAATCACATAATACGGCTGTGCATTCATTTTATAGCGGCTGCGCTGGAAGTAGAGGTTCTTCCTGCCGAGTGTGGTCAATTCACGTCCTTTGTCGTCGACGACACAGTCCTCCTTGGCAAGCTCAATATTATTCGCATCGCAATAGAGGGCACAGATAACGAATTTCTCGTTCATAAGCTTCTTGACTTTATCATCTCCCCAAACAGCATTCTCCATCTCACGGCAGTTGTTGCAGTTAATGCCTGTGAAGTCAATGAAGATGGGTTTGTTCTGCTGCTTTGCAAAAGCCTTTGCTTCGTCGAGGTCATAAAATTCCTTGTAACCCGGCACACTATATTTGTGCAGTTCGTCTTTGTATTTGACCGTAGCGGGAAACTCCACCGTCGAGCCACCGTTACCACCTTCGCTTACGAGACTTGCCAAGTTGAAGTCCTGAGTGTTCATTGGAGGAAGGAATCCAGATATGCCTTTGAGCGGGGCACCAAACATGCCCGGGATCATATAGACAACAAAACTGAAGGAGGCAATGATGAGGAACAGACGTATAACTCCAATATGGTGCACATCCTCGTCACCTTTGAACTTTATCTTGCCCATCAAGTAGATACCCATGAGCGAGAAGATGACGATCCACAGAGCCAGGTAGACCTCACGGTCGAGCAGTCGCCAGCCCCAGAAGAGGTCGGCCATGGAGAGGAACTTCAAACCGAAAGCCAACTCGAGGAAAGCGAATACAATCTTGACCGAGTTGAGCCATCCGCCCGACTTCATATTCTTAAGCACCGACGGGAAAAAAGCCAGCAGGGTGAACGGCAAAGCGAAGCCGATGCCGAAACCGAGCATGGAGACCAGACCAATCCAACGGTTGGTCGTAGATGTTGCAAACTCGACCAGCGCGGCACTGATGATGGGACCCGTACACGAGAAGGAGACCAGCACAGTGGTCAGGGCAATGAAGAACGGAGCCATAATGCCGCCTTTGTCGGCCTGTGCATCTGAAGCGTTGACCCACTTCTCAGGCATCTTTATCTCGAACAAGCCGAAGAACGACAGCGAGAAGACAAAGAATATTACAAAGAAGATAAGGTTCGGTATGCCATGCGTGCCGATGAAATTGAGCGAATCGGGACCGAAGACCAGCGACAGCAACGCACCGATAACGGCGAAAATAAAGACTATCGACAGTCCGAATGTCCAAGCCTGACGACGGTTTTTACTTTTGTTCTCGCTACTGTGCATGAAGAAGTTGACCGTCATGGGAATCATCGGGAAGACACACGGTGTGAACATAGTGACAATACCGGCAAGCAAAGCACCGAAGAACAATCCCAAGATTGATTTGCTCTTCTTCTCTTCGTTCTCTTCATTTCCGGTATCTTCCGAAACCGTGGCAGAGGCAGTGTCAGCAGTCATTACCTCGGTCTTAACCGTTTGGATCTCATCTGCAGAAGGAGATTCAAGCACATCAGCAACTACAGGCTGATCGTCTTGTGTAGAAAAATTGTCAATCCTATTGTTAAGCTGTGTCAATTGGCCGTTGATATTCCTGACCTGCGATTTCAAATTCTTGATCTCGCCATTGACATCCGTTATGGTATCGGAATCCGATTCTGACTGCGACACTTTACCACCTTCGGCGGCACCCTTAACAGCGGGCACCTTGAAAGTGAACGGGACATCGTCGGGGGCAATGCACGAACCGTCGTTGCAAAGCTGGTAGTACATTGAGCCCTTCACCTCAAAGGCCTTGTCAGTGTTGCGCTTGATTTTCTGACGGAAAGTGACCTTACCGCTGAACGAGCGAACCGTGCACTTGAAAATGTCGTCGTATTCCTCGTGCGGCTTGGGCTCGGTGACACCACCGACACGTGAATAGTTGGAACTCTTGTCGAAGGTGTATTCCGACGGGATGGGACCCTTGGCATCCGACTTCTGGGAATATATGTGCCAGCCCTTGTCAAGGGTGAGCTGGAACTGGAGTTCAACCTCAGAGTCAGATATGGTCTTAACATTGAATTTCCAATGTGCGGGATTTATCTGGGCAGTGACTGTCGAAAAAGCTAAAACTGACAGCAGGAAAAAACACGCTGTATAAAATTTCTTCATGGTTAACAATATATTACGCTTGAAAAAGCAAAACAGATTCTTTGCAAAAATATGAAAAATCGGTTATTCCCAACCTGATTCATCTTATTATTTCATGTTAAGCATAAATTTCTTCTTCCCTTTTTTTGTGCGGACGCTAACGGTGTAACGGTCTTTCGGCATCTTGCTGACGATTATGCGAACACCATTATTATACTTCGGTATCCTGCGTACCGAATCGCCGTCCGAATCAAAGAACTCTACTTCGGCAACATCACTTTCCATCGTAATGGTGATATAACCTTGGTCAAGGAATGTATTGATTTTGATGTTTTCGGTTGAAGCTCCATCGTCTTTCTTCACTGCAGGAACACTGAAGCTGAACGGTATATCGTCGGGTGCGATAAACGAGTCGTCGCTGCCAAGCTGACAATAAATCGAGCCCTTCACCTCGAAGGCCTTGTCAGTGTTGCGCTTGATTTTCTGACGGAAAGTCACCTTGCCGCTGAACGAGAGAACTTTACACCCAAATATTTCGTCATCCTCCTCATGCGCTTTAGGTTCCACAACATCGCCAACACGCTGATAGTTGGCATTAGGTGTAAAGGTGAACTCCGCCGGAAAAGGACCATTGATATCAGACTTTTGGGAGAATATTTTCCATCCTTCATCGAGAGTAAGCTGAAACTGAAGTTCGACCTCTTTGTCCGATATTGTCTTAACGTTGAATTTCCAATGTGCAGGATATGACATTTGGGCACTGACTGTCGAGAAGGTCATAAACAGCAACAGAAAGCAGGACACTGTTAATATTCTCTTCATACCTAACAAAATATTATGCTTGAAAAAAGTTTGAACCGGATTTATCTTGTTATTTCAAATTGAACAACAGTTTTTTCTCCCCTTTTGCCGTACGGATATAAAGAGTGTAGTTAGATTTCGGCATCTTGCTGATAGTTATGCGAGCCTCGTTTTTGTACTGCGGAATTGTGCGCACCGACTCGCCCTTTGAATTTACGAACTCCACCTCGGCGACAGCACTTTCCATAGTTATGGTGATATAGCCCTGGTCAAGGAACGGGTTGACCATGACACGCTCCGTGGAAGAGCCCTCGGCAATCATGCCCGACGAAACGACGAAATCCTGTCCGAAGCAAGCCCCTTTGACGGTGGTCAGCTTTCTGTTTGCCGGTTCAACCGAGCGTCCCTCCGCCTTGGGAGCGAGTGTGACCGTAGCGTTGGTGGCCACCTCAAGATAGTACTTGCCATTATTGTCTGTCACTGCCTCGTTGGTGCCGTCGCTGACTGTTATTCCGCTCACAGGACGGCCCTTGTCGTCAAGCACATGTCCCATCACTGGCTGCGCGCTGAAACGCACCAAGCCTCTCAAATCCGTGCCAAACCACTTGACACCTTGTCCGTCGACCATCACACGGCGTATCTTGTCGTTGGGAAGTTGCGAATTCTTGTGAGTATACTGATGCCAGTTGCTGTCGCCATCGAACAGAGCCACACCCTTGTCTGTGGCAATCCAGATAGCCCCAGAGGGGTCAAAAGCCAGGTCGTTGACTTGGTCACACGGAAGGGACGGTGTTGTATAGACCGTCCAGCTGTTACCGCTGTGACGAATCAAACCACCAAGGGTGGCAATCCATTTCGTATCGTCCTTGTCAATCAATATTGCCGGCACTATGTTGTGCGTCAGTCCCGAGTTGGAAGTGGTGTAGGATGTCCAACCCTTGTCGTCAAAAACCGATATGCCGTCGTTGGTGCCTATCCATTTCCTGTTGCGTTTGTCGATGGCGACGCAGAGTATGAAATCGCTGTTTAACTCCGAATCTGTTGATGTGTATTTTTTCCAGTCCTGACCGTCGTAACGCACCAGTCCGCCCAGTGTCACGCCAATCCATTTCACATTGTTGCGGTCGATGGCTATTTTCGAGATGAACTTCATCTGAAGCCGCTTCATTTCTTCCTTGTGCTCAGTCCAGCGCGAACCGTTGAATTCAATCACGCCATAGTCGTCGGTGCCAATCCACAGCACGCCGTTGGCGTCGACGGTGAGACAATTGACATATTGCCCCTTGAGCTTTTCGTTAAACATCGAGAAGTCCGTCCAGGTCTTGCCAGAGAGCCGTGCCATACCCAAGTCGGTACCGAACCATTTGTTGTTCTTTGAGTCATAAGCCATGGCGAGCACCGAGTTGCCGAGCTCCGAATTTTTCATGTCAAAAGTCGTCCAGTTCTGCGCATGGGAGACAGAGAACGAAGAACAAAAAACGGATAGCAAAACGGCTATGATGATATTTTTTCTCATGAGAGTTATCGTTAAGGTTAACCTTGTCAAGTCTTGTGTTTTTCCTTTTTGGCTGCCGGGAATAATATATTATTAAGAATCAACCTATAGCCAGGTGAATTTGGATAAAGAGACAGGTCGGTTGGCGGGTCGCCCACAAAATGACGATAGTCTTCAGGGTCGTGTCCGCCAAGGAAAGTCCAAGTGCCTTTGCCGTACTCGCCGTGCAAGTAGCGCACCTCGTTCAACTCCTTGTTTTCGGCCATAATCAGTGCGCTGCTCTTGATTGTCTCACGGCGGAACGCCGTGGTTTGACCCATGAAGCCGTGGATTATGCGCGTATGGTTCTGTGTCAACATTGTCGGCACCCAGTCCCATTTGGCGCTGAACTCAAATAGCGTGAAGAAATCATTCTTTTCGTTTACCTGACGGGTACGGGTACGGTCGTCGATATCGATAGTCGATATTTCGTATTCAGACGGGTTGGTGCTAATCCGGAAATCCTTGAAAGCAAAGCATTTTGAATAGTCAAGCATCTGTTGGGCATTGGGCTGCATGGGGTCGCCGTCGAACATAACGTCACAGATGTCGACATTCTCAGCTGCCAGTGCCACATCGTAGCTGTCGGGAGCTGAACACATGGCGAACAAGAAACCTCCACCCATAACAAAATCGCGGATTTTGTGGCATACTGCCAGTTTCAGCTGCGACACTTTCGAATAGCCGAGTTTGTGCGCCCGTGCCTCTTGGTCGCGGACATCCTCAATGTACCACTGGGCATTGCGGTAGTTGCCCCAGAACTTGCCGTACTGACCTGTGAAATCCTCATGGTGAAGATGAAGCCAGTCGTACTGTGGCAACACTCCTGCTATCACCTCCTCATCATAGACCACATCATAAGGTATCTCTGCATAGGTCATCACCAACGTCACAGCATCATCCCACGGTAGTTTGCTTTTTGGTGAATAGACAGCAATCTTGGGTGCCTTCTGAAGCCGAACTGCATCCATATTGACCGAGGCATCTGCAATATCGCTGAGAATGGCCGTCGACTGGCCGTCGGGTATAGCCTCAATGCTGACACCGCGCAGGCGCGCTTCACGCTCGATGGCATCGGCATATTTCATCATGAAAGATCCGCCACGGTAGTTTAGCAGCCATGTCACCTCAACGTCACGCTCCAACGCATAATAGGCGATTCCATACGCCTTGAGGTGGTTACGCTGCGTTTCATCCATAGGTATAAGCAGATAAGTAGCCCTCGCCGACGGAACGGCAGCCACCATAAGCATAATCAGAAGTACGACAAATCTCTTCATAAAAAAACGATGTACAGAGGCTTTGGGGCATCTGTACATCGAATAACTTAAAAAGAATGTTTTTATTGTGTCACTTTTTCACCACACGTCGCACCGATGTGCCATAGGATGTTACAATCCGCACGAGATAATGACCATTAGGCAGATTCGACAAGTTAACACTATTGTTATTGGACTCTACCACTTTACGTCCACCGAGGTCGACCACCTCAATCCTCTGCAGGCCTGGGGAATTGACGCTCAGCAATCCTGTTGTAGGATTGGGGAAAACTTCGCAGTTCGACGCGTCGTATTCCGCGCCGTCGTCAATGCCCACGTGTGCACATGGCCATGAAATCAAAACGTTTTCACCGTAATAGTATGCGTTTGACACGGAAATAAAATCCTCGTCGTACTGGTTCTTCACCCAATATTTGATGAAGCGGTCGGTACCGCCGCCCGGGTGCCAGACAACATACACATCATGCGGAGCGACTTGTACTGTCTTGGTTCCGGAAGTACCGCTTTCAAGACTAGCCGAGCCATAGACATAGCCGTTGAGCGACTCGAATGAAAGTCCAGCATCGTTTTGCCATCCGCTGCCATGCGTGCATTCCATAACCACGGTAAGAGAACACATCTCGCTCTCGTCAAAGCCTAACTGTACCACGTTGACGGTTTTGCTCACATCACCCTGTACAAATGTAAGCTGGGCCACTCTTTCAACGCCGTCGTTGTTTTCATCGACGTTGAACTTTATCCAGCCCACATGGGTAATGTCGGCATCTTCGACAGTGAGCCACGAGGCATTGCTCGACACATGCCACTGCGATTCTACAGTATCGTTAAGGCATAAGAGCAGTGAATCGGCGCCACCCTCACGTAAAAAGCTGAAAACAGTGTCACTGACACGTAAATCGTATGTAGGCACTGCTCCGATAAGCGCGGTATTGTTGAGATTGAACGTGTATGTGACATTGCCGCCAACGCCACCGACACCGGGGCTGATGGAGTCGACAGGATAATATCCGTCGCCAACGCCCGACCAACCGAAGTTGAAATGCATGTACTGACGGTTGTCATAGCCGTCGCATACGAATCCATGTCCGCCCTGTTCAGCATTGCCGCCGTAAAGGATGGGATGCCCCAAGTCGAGTTCGGCAATCAAGGCATCGCGCCATCTCTCATTAGTGAAGCCTTCATCCTTTCTGATGACATACATCTCACGGCTGTAGAAGAAATAATCCTTCAGCGAATTGTCGATACTATGCAATCCTGCTACTCCTGCAAGCCCGAGGGCCGAACTGCCACCCTGAGCCGCAGTGCCATAAGCCATATTAAGGCTCACACCACAATGATACATCAGCGTGGCGACAGCATCCTTGGAGACAGAGTCGGAATAGAACGTAATCACCTCAGGCATGTGTTGCCAGTCGTAAATGGTGTGAGCGAAGTCGGCCGACAGCATTCCATAAGCGCCAGCGTCATAACAATAGTTCCCATTGCCGAAAGCAGGGAAGTTCCAGAACTTCATCATCTGTGCCTGCGCAGTGGCGGCACACCCCGTCACGGTACCTGCAGGACAATACATGTTGTAAGGTTCGGTCTGGTTCCAGCGCGTACCAAGCAGTGGCTCGACACTTTTAGAGCCATTGTCTTTCGACGCGATGCCGTTCTCAAGGCAGTACCATTCCCTTGCGTCAGCCGAATATGCCGACGAGGGCTGTGCGTTGTTCGACCTCAAACATTCCATTTGCTGTTGATAGCCCTGAAGCCATTGGTGCAAAGAGGCTGGAATATTCTCAGGATCCATAACTCCATATTCAGAGTATCCAAGGATAGGTTTGGCTGCATCGTCGGCAGCGACAAGAACCCAGCCGCCCTGCGGATGGACAAACAGGAACATGCCATCATACTGCCAGTTTTCAGTGCATCGGCTCAAATCGTCGCTCGACTTGGAAACGACAACAGAAGACCAGAAGTTACGTGCCACTGTTGCAGCCTTCTCTGGCGACACAGGACCGGCAAAAGCCTTTAGCGGCAAAAGCCATGCGCATATTAACATTGCCGTTATAATCGGCTTTTTCATAAACAGCATAGGACGGATAATACGTTTTTAGAACTATTACTTATTTGAATTAACTGGAATCTCATGGTAAATGACAATGTCTGAGCCTAAAATCTCAGCCATCTGATCATCGTCGTAATCGAACACAATAGTGTTGTCATCTGCATTATAAGTAGCCTTATATTCCGTGGTATACGGCTCGCCCGTCTCAGGATCTGATCCTGTGGCCACCAATGTCAATGCATTGCCAGTCATCGTATAAGTGAACACTTCTGTCATATCGAAGCTTTGATTGGCCGATGGGTATTGCGGAACCGTCACGTCAATGTTATAGAACAGCTCACCGTTCTGATTATCTATAAAATCAATCATTGAAAGGAATCCAATATTCATCGTGATTCCCTGTTGTGTGTAAGTTCCATTCATTTCACATTCCCAAGCAGTACCGGTAAGGTCTCTTGCTGGTGGTTCCGGTTTCTCTTCATCATCCGACTTACAAGACACCATTGAAATTGTTGCAGCCATCATAAAGAAGGCAAGAATTTTTCTCATTGATTTCATTACTTTACTTTTTTTAAGGTTAATAGTTTGAATAACGGCACTTTTCAAAAAAATATTTTGTCATTTGTTAAAATAATTCTACCTTTGCAAAAGTTTTCCGCGCACAAATCAAATCCTAACACTAAGTAAATAAGCGAAAAACACAATGCGGATGTGGCGTAATTGGTAGCCGCGCTAGACTTAGGATCTAGTTCCTCACGGAGTGGGGGTTCGAGTCCCCCCATCCGCACAAGGCAAAGGTTTAAGAGGCTGGTCAAATGACTGGCCTCTTAATTTTATATTCGGAAGTGCATTCCCAACCATTTCCATTTCTTGTTGAAGATAGCATACGGAGGCAGACCCGCAACACGAATGCCAGGGGTTTCTTCCCAACAATAAACTCCATAATGATTAAGTGATGCAGAGATTCTCAGAATATGTAGTCTTCCTCTTTTGGCACCTGTCTCCTTTAAATGGCTTCCCGAATTTTTACACGCTTCCCCAATTTGTTTCATAGCCTTCTCCGGAATCATACTTGTCCATGTTTCTGTGAGGCCCTCAGAGCCGTAACGTTCAATAACCTGCCAACGGCCCTTTTTGTCGAAAAAGAGTTGCGTACTGTCCGCGAGCATAACCCACCAATGCCTGCGCGAAACGGTTTTATCATTACCGTAACGATACTGCTCTTCCTTTTCTGTGCAAACCACCATTACCACATCCTCACCGACACACTTTGATTTCAAAAAATCACGTGCTCTCTTTGGCAGCATGTAATACTCGGTATAATAGCCATCATAGCAATGAACGAAATCGCCTTCTGCAGTATGAATATACAAATCTTCCTCAAATGGTTTTCTCGGCGTGGTTGTCCTGCGGTATTTCAGTTTGTAGCGTATAGTCCTATTGAGCGTGTCGCCGAAATAGATGCGATCTTCAATTATTCCGCCGCGCGAGTTGTATTCGTACTGGTGAGTTTCAAGCCTTTCCCATTCGGTCTTTTTCCTGTCTTTTGGCTGTATACAGCCTGAAGGCTCGCCATTCTTGCGCCACCAATATATAGTATCCGGCATGCCCCGCTTGTTTCGCGTCATTCGGCTCATCTCCAACAACGTGCTGTCGGGTGCGTAATAATACTCCTCTTCCCCTTGCGGGTATTGCTTGAAGATATCAAAAAAGGGCTTGGGATTATACTTGTTTGTGTCATAGACCTGAACACAGAGCAGTGTGTCACCCACGGGAGTGTAGGTTGAAACGTAATTTCTCACACCATTCCTGAGAAACTCGTATTTCACAATTCTGCCGAACGTGCTGTCGGCATACCATGTGACACTGCTCAACTTGGACAAATCCGACGGAAGTGTGTCGCCAACCCTATAAGCCGGATATATTTTTTGGTCGTTTTCGAAAACAGAATCAACAAATGATCTAAAATCACGTTTCGTCACACTAAGCCGATACAAGAGACCATCTTGGTAGACACATCCATACGACGTGCAACCCACCCCTTCGACTGTGTCGGAAAAGACACGTGTTTCATATTTCACTTTGCGACGCTTGCCAGATACATATATGGTTTTGAAATATTTACTCACTTGTTCTTGCCTCTCTTTGTCGTAGTACGTTTTCACCCTTTCCTTTTTATCGTATTCGTATGGGAATTTCACACTCCCGTCACGGGCAACGCGATACACTGTCTTAGAATTCTCCTGAATCATTACTACCTTGCGTATACCTTGGCCAAACTGCTCAGTAAAGCTTGGTACGATATATCCGCCACTGGGCTGCCCTATGCACATCAAAGCCGAAAACAGCAAAAACAAAAAGACAATCTTATACTTCATAACAATTTATATTAACGTCAAAAGATTTTCGTTCGTCTATATCTGTACCATTTTTTACAAAAAATTTACAGCAACTTGATTTTTTCAACAATCGATGTGGGAAAAAAAGAGTTCCAATGAGCATCACACAAATATATATTTTAGTACTTTTGCACTTTGAAAGTGTTGCACACTCGCAGCCTTTTCTTTGATTTACACATCTTTGAAGCATGGAAGACAACATCATAAACCCCATCAATAACGAATACGACGAGAGTAGCATTATCCACCTCGAGGATATGGAACATATCCGCCTGCGCCCTGGCATGTACATCGGAAAGCTGGGCGACGGCTCGAGCCACGACGACGGCATCTATGTCCTCATCAAAGAGGTTATCGACAACGCCATCGACGAGTTCACCTCCGGCTACGGCAAGCGTATCAATGTGAAGATTGATTTCGCCGAACGAAGAGTCAGTATCCGCGACTTCGGACGCGGCATTCCTCTGGGTAGCATCGTCGACGCCGTCAGCAAACTCAACACCGGAGCCAAGTACGACAGCAAGGTATTCCAGAAATCAGTGGGCCTAAACGGTGTCGGTACAAAGGCAGTGAACGCCCTGAGCTCCTATTTCAAGGTCATGTCCGTGCGCGACGGCAAATGCCGCTACGCCGAATTCACCGAAGGAAAGCTACACAAAGACAGCGGTGTGGTGAAATGTGGCGAGGACAATGGAACGCTTGTCGAATTCATACCCGACAACAAACTGTTCGGCAACTTCCACTTCGTCAACGAATACGTGGAGGAACGCATCTGGAACTACGCCTACCTGAACAAGGGGCTAACGCTCTACTACAACGACAAACGCTACGCCTCTAAAAATGGACTGCTCGACCTACTGGAACACAACATGGATGGAGAAGGTCTTTATCCAGTTGTACATATCAAGGACGGCGACTTTGAGTGTGCCTTCACCCACGTCAACGGACAAAGCAGCGACTATTACTACTCGTTCGTCAACGGACAACACACTACCGAGGGCGGCACCCATCAAAGCGCATTCCGCGAAGGGTTTGCCCGCGTGGCTCGCGACTTCTTCAAGAAAGACTACGAGCCAGCAGTGTTCCGTCAGGGTCTTGTGTGCGCCTTGTGCGTCAGGATTCAGGAGCCAGTGTTCGAGGCACAGACAAAGACAAAACTCGGCTCAACACACCTGGAACCCAACAAAGCTGACGGCACAAATGACAGCCCAGTGCTGAAAACATATGTCCTCGACATCCTGAAACGTCACCTCGACAACTACCTGCACATGAACGCGGCCACCGCCGAAGCCATGCTGCAGAAGATAAACCAGAACGAGAAAGAGCGCAAAGAGATTGCCGGCATAAAGAAAGAGGCTCGCGAAAGCAGCAAAAAGGCAAGCCTCAACAATCGCAAGTTGCGCGACTGCCACATACACTATAACACTAACCATGCCCGACGGCTCGAAACAACCATCTTCATCACCGAGGGTGACTCGGCAAGCGGAAGCATCACCAAAAGCCGCGATGTCGCCACCCAAGCCGTCTTCAGCCTTAGAGGAAAACCCAAGAATACATATAGTATCAGTAAAATAGACGTATATAAAAACGACGAGCTCAACCTGCTCCACAACGCTCTTGACATCGACAACGGCATCGAGAACCTGCGCTACAACAATGTTGTCATCGCCACCGATGCTGATGTTGACGGTATGCACATACGACTGCTACTGCTAACCTTCTTCCTGCGCTTCTATCCCGAGCTTATCCGCACAGGACATGTGTACATCCTACAGACACCGCTGTTCCGTGTGCGCAACAAGCAAAAGACAAGCTACTGCTACACCGACGACGAGCGTATTGAGGCCATCAACAATACCCCTAACGCAGAAATAACACGATTCAAAGGTCTTGGAGAGATATCTCCCGATGAGTTCAAAAACTTCATAGGTAAAGACATGAGGCTCGATCCCGTGCTGCTGCACAAGGACTTCGACATCAAGGGCGTACTCAGTTTCTATATGGGCGAGAACACAATGGAACGCCGCGAGTTTATAATGGACAACCTGCGTGTTGAAGACGACGAATCAATTGTCGTGGCTTAAAGCAAAAGGACTGACACCGAATCTTTTTGAAAGTGGAACAAAAGACAAAAAAAAGCGTTTGAATTAAAAAAATTTTGAACATTTACAGAAACTTGCTATACTTGCACAAAATTATTCCGCAATGATAGACCACAGAAATCGCAAGAAAAAACTGATTATCAGCTACAAGAACTTAACCGAAGAAATTCGGGAACTATTCAAAGAAACCTATCCTGACGGTTATAAAGAGTACTTGCAGAAAACCATCAAGCCCAACGGCGAACCTATTTTTGTCGTCCCGCTCGAAACTGACGACACGTCATACATGATTAAGTTCGACGTTAAGATTGACACCGGTCTTGTGGAGGAAGACCTCGACAAAGACATTTACGGTTCTGACGATGAGCAGGAAGAAAGCGAATTCGCTCCCTTGTCGGAGGCCATCGACAAAGAAGAGGGCAACCGTTCTGTGGGCAAACTGAAACATGGAGCATACGAAGAAATCTTCGAGGGGCTGCCGGAAGACAAGAAAGAATTTGAAATGGCTAACGAAGAGATTGAAAACGAATATGGCGACGATGCCAGCGACGAAGGCGAAGATGACGACGATATAGACGACGAGGATATCGAGCCCAACGACGACGAACTACTCGACATTGAGGCTCTGCTGAACGAAGCTGATGCCGGTGAAGGTATGCTGCGCGAAGAGAATCCTCCCGAGGAGACTCCCAAAGCACGTAAAAGACACTCCACGAATCCTGACATCACTTCGATCCAGGCCGTGGGTGCAGCCGTGAAGGAAGCTCGTAAATCGTCGACTCGCACTGCCAAAGCTACCGAACCGAAAGCCAAAGCAACAGTAAAAGAAACCACTGCGACAACCAATGCTATAAAAACGGCAAAGGCCGTCGCACCAAAAAAAATAAAAATAACAATGGCCAAGATTACAAAAGCAGTTCCTGCAAAGAAAGCAAAAGTTGCCCCTGCAACAAAAGCGAAAACAGCTCCGGCAACAAAAGCCAAAGCTACAACGACAACAAAAGCCAAGGTTACACCTGCGACAAAAGCAAAAGCTGCTCCGGTAACCAAAGCAAAAGCTACGCCTGTGGCAAAAGCTAAAAAAGCTCCGGTAGCAAAAACAAAGGCTACGCCCGTGACAAAAGCAAAAGCCACTCCAGTAGCTAAAGCAAAAGCTACTCCTGTAGCAAAAGCTAAAAAAGCTCCTGTGGCTAAAGCAAAGGCTACGCCTGTGGCAAAAGCCAAAAAAGCTCCTGTAGCTAAAGCAAAAGCCACTCCCGTGGCAAAAGCCAAAAAAGCTCCTGTAGCTAAAGCAAAAGCCACTCCTGTGGCAAAAGCAAAAAAAGCTCCTGTAGCTAAAGCAAAAGCCACTCCCGTGGCAAAAGCTAAAAAAGCTCCTGTAGCTAAAGCAAAAGCCACTCCCGTGGCAAAAGCAAAAAAGGCTCCTGTAGCTAAAGCAAAGGCTACTCCTGTGGCAAAAGCAAAAAAAGCTCCTGTAGCTAAAGCAAAAGCCACTCCCGTTGCAAAAGCAAAGGCTACGCCTGTGGCAAAAGCCAAAGCTACCCCTGCAAAAAAAGTCACCAAAACAGCCAAAGCTAAAGTCACCGTAACAAAAACTGCGGCTGCAAAGAAAACAACCAAGAAAAAATAAGACTTTTAAAAACATGTAATAAAAAAGCAGACCAGCAGGTCTGCTTTTTTTATTTCTTCTCGTAGAAGTGCATTTCTGTAAGATACTGGAACACCGGCTCGGTGAGCAGGTAGCGCGGTGGATGTCCATCGGCTATTTGCTGACGTATGTAGCTTGATGAGATGTCTATCATCGGGACATCGACAAGATGCACATTCTCGTGTTGCGCCAAATCGTCAAGCTGGCTGCCGGGACGCGGATAGACATATATCTGATAGTTCCCAATGATAAATTCCCAGTTACGCCAACGGCGGAAGTTCTCCAGATTATCACCACCCATAATAAGAGAGAAACGTTTGTCGGGATGCTTGTCCGATAGATGGGCCAATGTCACGGAAGTATATGACGGAACAGGCAAGTGGAGTTCCACATCGGATGCCCTCATGCGGTAGTTGTCGTCGATGGCCACACGCACCATCTGAAGGCGGTGGTGGTCGGCAAGAAGTGTGCGACGTTCCTTTAAGGGATTATGTGGCGAAACAACAAACCAAACCTCGTCCATGTCAGTCAATTCGAGCATGGAGTTGGCAATAATCAAATGCCCCACATGTATGGGGTTGAACGAACCGAAAAAAAGACCTACGTGCTTCAATTCACGGTTCACTGTTCTCTACTAATAATATTTATACTTGGAAATGATTCCTATATGGCGCAATTTGTTGCCCTTGAAGGTGTATATCTGGCCAACTTCACCTGCACCGCTTATCACCTTGAGTACGCTGATGTCGGCAACATACGATTTCGGGAAACGCTTGAACAAGACTCGGAAAACATCCTCTTTGCTCATACCCACATGCACACCGTTGTCAAGTACAACCTCGGGGTCGGTTATCTTGCCTGCAATCATCTCGACACGGCCTGTGGTGATACTGCGGTACATATCGATATAGCTGTCGTCGAGGCGGCGAAGAATATTGACCGACACAGACATTGAATCAAAATAACGTTTATATCCAACCTCTCGGTACCAGTGCAACTTTGTATTGGTGATGTACTGCTCCACGTTTTCCCACTTTCCGATAGGATAGATGACATAGTCAGCCAACGAATAGACAGTCATAGTGTCGATAAACACCTTCACATCCTTGACCATGTACTCCGGTTTGGCGAATGTCATCATGCGCATGGCTTTGGCACGTGCACTTACCTCCTGGGCCGACATGGTAGTAAAAGTGGCCGCAAAAGCTATGAAAAACAGAATCTTCTTCATCGTATATTTCTTAATTTATTTTTTTATAACGCAACGATCACAATAATATTATTCAATGATAAAAAAAAGTGATTTTAGGAGTTATGGGGAGTCAAAAAGAGTTAAGGGACAATTGGTATTGTCTTTCAAAATAAAACCCTATCTTTGTATGTTCTTTTTTATGAGCACTAGAGTATCTACCTACTGACACTCAGTCTTCTAAAACAAAGACATCAAACCATCTTATAATCATTTTCAATAATAGCACAACTCAAGTGGACTACGCAAAACACATCTCCGCACAAATAAATGTCGGCATCCGCCAGGTCGAGAAAACAATAGAACTGCTCGAACAGGGTGCCACAGTTCCTTTCATTGCCCGCTATCGCAAAGAGGCGACAGGTAACCTTAACGAGGTCCAGATTGCCGCCATTCGCGACATGCTATTGAAACTCAAGGAGCTGGACAAACGACGCGATGCAATACTGCAAAGCATTGAAGAGCAAGGCAAACTGACACCAGAACTCAAAGCACTTATCGATAACGCCGAGAGCATGACCGAACTCGAAGACCTCTACCTCCCCTATCGCCCGAAGCGCAAGACGAGGGCGTCGATGGCCATAGAGAAAGGCCTGCAACCGCTCGCCGACGCATTGCAGAAACAATACCAATGCAATGTGGAACAACTTGCCATGCCCTATGTCAACGAGGAGAAAGGCGTAAACAGTGTCGAGGAAGCTCTCGGTGGCGCACGCGACATCATAGCTGAACGTGTAAGCGAAGACATCGCTGCACGTAACAAGGTACGCAACCTGTTCAGACGCAATGCAATGCTCATCTCTAAGGTTGTAAAGAACAAAGAGGAAGAGGCTGGCAAGTTCCAATCGTGGTTCGACTGGAAAGAGAACGCCATGCGAGCTCCGTCGCACCGCATATTGGCCATGTTCCGCGGTGAAAGCGAAGGAATGCTACGCGTCAAGATAGCACCCGAAGATGACGAGCAGGTGCTGGAAGCCCTCGAACGTCAGTTTGTGCGCGGCAACTATGAGTCGTCCGAGCAGGTGGCCGAGGCCGTCAAAGACAGCTACAAACGGCTTATTGCTCCAAGCATCGAGACCGAATTCTATAATATTCTGAAGGAACGTGCTGACAAAGAAGCCATCAAAGTCTTCGCCGAAAATCTGCGCCAACTGCTGCTGGCCTCACCGTTAGGGCAGAAGCGTACTCTTGCCATTGATCCGGGCTTCCGCACCGGATGCAAGGTGGTGTGCCTTGATGCCCAAGGTCAACTCATCCACAACGAGACAATCTACCCTTTCACATCGGTTCGCGAGGAGCGTGCCGCCGTTTCCAAACTAGAGGCACTGGTCGAGGCATTCCATATCGAGGCCATAGCCATTGGCAACGGCACCGCAGGACGCGAAACCGAAGAGGTCGTCAAACGCTGCCGTTTCAAAAACAAAGTCATCGCTGTTATGGTCAGCGAGAGCGGAGCGTCAGTGTACAGCGCCAGCGATGTGGCACGCGCCGAATTCCCAGAATACGATGTGACGGTTCGTGGTGCCGTCAGCATCGGTCGCCGTCTAATGGATCCGCTCAGCGAATTGGTGAAAATAGACCCGAAAAGCATCGGTGTCGGCCAATACCAGCATGATGTGGACCAAAGCATGCTTCACGACAGCCTCGAGGACGTTGTAATCAGCTGCGTCAATAGTGTAGGCGTAGAGTTGAATACCGCCAGCAAGGAGCTGCTCAGTTATGTCAGCGGCATCGGACCGTCGCTGGCCGCCAAAATCGTTGACTACCGCAACCGCAAGGGAGCTTTTCACAACCGGCACGAACTACTGCAGGTAGAGAGACTTGGGGACAAAGCCTTCGAACAATGTGCAGGTTTCCTGCGCGTCCGCGAGAGTGACAACCCATTAGACCGCAGCGCAGTTCATCCCGAACGCTATGCACTCGTTGAACGCATGGCAGCAAATGTGGGTGCCACAGTAGAGGAGTTGATGAAAGACAAGGAACTCCGTTCCAAGATAGACATCTCGAAGTTTGTGAGCGACGACTGCGGACTGCCGACACTTCAAGACATCATGCGCGAGCTCGACAAACCAGGGCTCGACCCGCGAGCCAAATTCGAGATTTTTGAGTTTGACAAGAATGTCACCAAAATTGAAGACCTTCAAGAAGGCATGGTTCTGCCAGGAATCGTCACCAATATCACTGCTTTCGGTGCTTTTGTCGACGTAGGAGTGCACCAAGACGGTCTGGTTCATATTTCACAGATGGCAAACCGTCGCGTCAACGACCCCAACGAAGTGATCCATCTGCATCAGCATGTACAGGTAAAAGTCATTGAAGTAGATCTTCGACGCCATCGCATATCACTGAGCATGAAGCAAGTGTAGACAATGAAATTTATCATACCCATAATGATGCTGGCATTGCTGCTGATATATGTTTTGTGGCATATATGGGCATTGCTGCCACTACCTGCATATGGGAAATGGTTGCTTGTCACGATAGTAGCGGCATGCTTTTCTACAGAGTTTCTGGGTTTTACAGGCACGCTTGACAAGATGTCATTAGGCTGGGCCTCATTTTTCTATAATCTTGGCAACAAATCGATAATAATACTCTTCTACCTGCTGATAGCATTTATTCTGCTTGACCTAGGAAGGCTAGTCCGTCTGGTGCCACGAGAACTCCTGCACGACAATCTCACCGTCAGCATTGTGCTGACTGTCCTTATGGCCTGTATTGCCATATATGGCAGCATACACTACCATCATAAACAACGAGTTGAACTGACAGCAGACAGCCATGGACGGCTTAGCCAGCCGCTACAGGTCGTAATGGTCTCCGACCTCCACATCGGTTACCACAACCGCCGTGTCGACCTCGCGAAATGGATTGATTTAATCAATTCTGAACATCCTGATATTGTACTTATTGCTGGCGACATCGTCGACTTCAGCATGCACCCTGTATTTGAAGAGGAGATGGCTGCCGAGTTTCGACGGCTTGAAGCACCTGTATATGCCTGCCTCGGAAACCACGAGTACTTCTCCGACAAGCAAAAAGCGCAACAATTCTACAAAGACGCGGGGATAAACCTTCTGGTCGACAGCATGGTGAATATCAAAGGACTGACTATTATCGGACGCGACGACCGTATGAATCCACACCGCAAGCCCCTCTCGCAGTTTTCAATTCCAGATTCCGGTAAAACGGATTTGCAATTCATGCCGTACACCATCCTCCTCGACCACCAGCCATACAATCTTGAAGAGGCCGCAAAGGCTGGTATTGACTTCCAGTTTAGCGGACACACACATCGTGGACAGATATGGCCATTGTCGTGGATTACAGATGCAATGTATGAATGCTCATGGGGAAGCCTAAGCAAAGGCAAAACACAGTATTATATCAGTTCAGGACTTGGCATCTGGGGTGCAAAATACCGTATCGGCACCCAGTCGGAATACGTGGTGCTGACAATAAAATAGCAACGAAACTAATACCTTACTTGTTTCTCAGTCTAATGAACGGGATGAGTATTTCCTCCATCGAGATGCCACCGTGCTGGAAGGTGTTCATGTAGTACTGGACGTATTGATTGTAGTTGTTGGGGTAGGCGAAGAAATCGTTGTTGTGGGCGAAGATATAGGGAGAGGTGACATATCGCTTGGGAAGGAATATCTTGCGAGGCTCTTTAACCTCAAACACCTGTTTCGGGTTGTAGTCAAGCAGACGCCCTTGCTTGTAGCGTAAATTGACTGAAATATCGCGGTCACCTTTTACACGCACCGGATTGTCAATACGTACCGAGCCATGGTCGGTGGTAATAATGATATTGACATCACGTTCGGAGAGGAATTTAATAACATCAAGCAGCGGGGAATGCTCCATCCACGACAAAGTCACAGAACGGTAGGCCTGTTCGTCTTCGGCAAGCTCGCGCACAATATTGCTGTCGGTGCGCGCATGCGACAGCATGTCGATAAAATTGTAGATAATGATGTTCAGTTTGTTGTGCATCAGGTTCGGCAAGCTGTCGACCAGTTTCTTGCCATGTTGGGCATTAAGAACCTTGTTGTAAGTGTGCTTGATATTGAAGCCGTGACGCTTAAGATTCTCGCCCATCAACTCAGACTCGAACTGGTTCTTGAATCCTTCCTCATCCTCGTTGACCCAATATTGCGGGTACTTGTGCTCAATCTCAGCGGGCATCAGACCTGAGAACATACTGTTGCGTGCAAACTGCGTGGTGGTAGGTATGATGCTGTAGAAGATGTCGTCGTGCTCAACACGAAGATATTGTTCGATAAGCGGCTGGATAAATTTCCATTGGTCGTAACGGAAATTGTCGATGACAATCATAAACGTCGGGCGGTCCTCTTCAAGCAAAGGAAACATATGTTCCCTTACCACAGTGGGAGATATAAGAGGTTTCTCCTTAACACCGTTAACCCAGTCGATATAGTTGCGCTCATAGAACTTGCAGAACAGCTGGTTGGCCTCGCTTTTCTGCGACTTAAATATATCATGGATATTGTCGTCGTCGGTCGACGCAAGTTCCAAATCCCAATAAACCAACTTCTTGTACAGTTCAATCCATTCGTTGGCATCGAGGTTGTCAGACAAACGCATGCTGATGTCACGGAACTGCTGTTGGTAACTGAACGTCGACTTCTCGCTTACAAGACGGCGAGCCTCGGTGTGTTTCTTGACCGACAGAAGAATCTGGTTGGGGTTGACAGGCTTGATGAGGTAGTCCGAAATCTTGCCACCAAGAGCCTCGTCCATAATATGTTCCTCTTCGCTCTTGGTAATCATTATCACCGGAATTCGGGGGTAACGGCTTTTGATTTCGGTAAGGGTGTCGAGACCACTGAGTCCCGGCATGTTCTCATCAAGAAAGACTATATCCACATCATTCTCAGCAAGCTCATCAAGAGCCTCGGAGCCTGAAGTCACAGGAGTCACACTGTATCCTTTGTCCTCAAGGAAAAGGATATGGGGTTTTAAAAGATCTATTTCATCGTCGGCCCAAAGAATGTTTATTTTATCCATCGTAAAAGTTTGAATTTTTAAAAGTTTATGGGACTGTTTTCGTTGATATGTCAAAAAAGTCTCGGCTCAAAGGTCACAATTCACACATCAACATTCACAATTCACATAACGCGATTTCATTTTTTTTCGTATATTCGATGTTGCATTGACAGACGATAACAACATGTTATCGCATTGAACAATAAAACGATATGTAATAAATGTTGTTAACAGAACAATATAAAAATTCAAAACTTGTCACAGATTTATGCGGCTTGCTGACCCAAAGCCAACCGCGCATACATATCAAAGGACTCACAGGAAGCCTCACATCCGTTGTCGGTGCCACACTCTCCGAGGCGTTCCTGCAGAACAACATGATGTTTATTGTAGGCACAAAAGAGGATGCCTTCTACCTACTGAACGACCTTGAAACACTGCTCGGCGAGACAGGTACAGACATAGACAAGAAACGTGTACTGCTATTCCCGACAACATATAGACGGCCCTACCAAACCGAAGAGACCGACAACGCGAATGTGCTGATGCGCAGCGAGGTGGTACGTCAACTCAACGCAGGCCGACGACTCGTGCTGGTCAGCTACCCTGAAGCCTTGGCCGAGAAAGTCATTTCGTCCAAGACACTGACGAAAAACACCTTGCAGATTTTCAAAGGGGCACAGCTTGACATGGACTTTGTCATTGACGTGATGCAGGATTACGACTTCGACCGTGTCGATTTCGTCGTGCAACCCGGCCAATATGCAGTGCGCGGCGGCATCATCGATGTGTTCTCCTACGCCAACGAACAGCCATTCCGCATAGAGTTTTTCGACGACACCATCGACTCGCTGCGCAGTTTCGACCCTATAACACAACTATCTGTCCGACAATACGACAACATAACAATTATTCCAAATCTCGAGACACGTCACGACAACGTGGTGACTATCGATGAGAAGGTTAATTTGCTGCAATATTTCAGCAGCAGCGACATCGTGTGGGCTCAAGGAGTGATGTATGTCAGCGAGACCATCGAGAAATGCTATGCCACAGCATGCAGCGAATACAAAAAGATATCCGACGACAAGGAGCAGGGATTGGTGCGCATGCAGAAGAGCAAGCCCGAGGAATCATACTCATCGGCCAATGAGTTTCTGAAGGCGTTGATTGAATGCAAGGTAATTGAATCAGGCAATTCCGTATTCTTCTCAAAGTCGACAACGATAGAAGCAAACAGCGAGTTGCAACCGGCTTTCAACAAGCAGTTCGACATGCTGAGGCAGTCGCTCGGCAACTACAACGACCGCGGCTACAAACTCTGCATCAGCGTCAGCAGCGAACAGCAGCATAACCGCCTTGACAAGATTTTCGCCGAGACGGGCACTGACTTCCAGTTCACTATTCTCAACTATCAGCTGCACAAGGGATTCATCGACCACGACGAGAAACTGCTTTGTTACACCGACCACGAAATCTTTGAACGTTACCACAAATACATCGTCCGCGACCTCAGCCAGAATCGCGAGGCATTGACTCTCAAAGAGCTGTTTGAGCTCAAACCCGGCGACTATGTAACACATATAGACTATGGCGTGGGGCGTTTCTCTGGTCTTGAAAAAATCGAGACCAACGGCAAGCAACAGGAAGTTATCCGCTTGGTCTACAAAAACAACGACACACTATACATCAGCATCCATGGACTGCATAAAATAAGCCGCTACGTAGGCAAAGAGGGTGTAACACCGACTTTGAACCGCCTCGGCAGCAACACATGGCAGGTGCTGAAGCAGAAAACCAAGAAGCAGGTAAAAGACATTGCCAAGGACCTGATTCAGCTATATGCCAAACGCAAAGCATCACAAGGATTTGCCTTCAGTGCCGACAGCTATCTGCAGAACGAACTGGAAGCAAGTTTCATGTACGAAGATACCCCTGACCAGCTAAAGGCCACCATAGACGTGAAGAGCGACATGGAATCTCGTTCACCGATGGACCGTCTCGTGTGCGGTGATGTAGGTTTTGGCAAGACCGAGGTGGCCATCCGTGCTGCCTTCAAGGCTGTCTGCGATTCGAAGCAGGTGGCTGTGCTGGTGCCTTCAACCATCCTTGCCTTCCAGCATTACAACACCTTCACGGAACGACTCAAAGGACTGCCAGTCAACATCGACTACCTGAACCGTTTCAGAAGTACAAAAGAGAAAACTCAGATTGCAAAAGACCTTGAAAGCGGAAAAATCGACATACTCATAGGCACACACGCCATTACCAACAGCAAGCTGAAGTTCAAAGACCTTGGATTACTGATTATTGATGAGGAGCAGAAATTCGGTGTAAGTGTAAAAGAGAAATTGAAACAGATGCGCACCAACGTTGATGTGCTGACCCTCACCGCGACACCGATTCCGCGAACACTGCAGTTCTCGCTTATGGGAGCACGAGACCTGAGTGTCATACAGACTCCGCCTCCCAACCGCCAGCCTATACAGACAGAGCTGGTGCCTTTCGACGAAGAAGTGATACGCGACGCCATCAGTTTTGAGCTATCGCGCGACGGACAGGTGTTCTTCATCAGCAACCGCGTGGAAAACCTGCCTGAGATGGCTGGACTGGTGAGCAGGCTTGTCCCTGATGCCCGCGTAGCCATAGCCCATGGACAAATGGAGGGCGAAGCGGTTGAGGATACAATGATGAGGTTCATCGAGGGTGACGTTGACGTGCTCGTCTCAACCGCTATTGTTGAAAACGGTCTGGACATTCCCAATGCCAACACCATGATTATAAACAACGCACAACAATTCGGACTGAGCGACCTCCACCAGATGCGCGGTCGTGTGGGTCGCAGCAACCGAAAGGCGTTCTGCTACATGCTCATACCCTCGTACAGCGTGCTCACCGACGAGGCACAGAAACGGCTTCGTGCCATAGAGGAGTTCGCCAGTGTCGGCAGCGGCTTCAACATAGCCATGCGAGACCTCGACATACGCGGTGCCGGCAATATCCTGGGTGCCGAGCAAAGCGGATTCATCAGCGAGATAGGCTACGACATGTACCACAAAATACTCAATGAAGCCATCGAGGAGCTGAAAGAGAGCGACTTCAAGGAGTTGTTCAAGCAAGAGGTAGAGCAGAACAAAGAGTATGTAAAGGAATGTGTCATCGAGACCGACCTCGAGGTGCTGATTCCCGACGGATATGTCAGTAATGTCGGCGAACGACTGCTGCTCTATAAAGAACTCAACGACCTCAGTACAGAGGCTGAGCTGGACCGCTATCGGGAGCGGCTCATAGACCGTTTTGGTCCCATACCCAAGTCAACACAGGAACTTGTAAAGACCATCACCCTGCGACGCATGGCCAAGGAGTTCGGAATCGAGAAACTTGTTCTTAAACAAGGCAAAATGGTGTGCTATTTCGTCGCCAACCAAGACAATCCATTCTACCAGTCGACGAATTTCATGCAACTGATACGCTACGCCCAGGATCACCCACGCAGCGTCCACCTACGCGAAACCGTCGAACGCCTGTCGCTAGTATGCGACAACGTAGACTCCATACATGCCGCAATCGAAAAACTCGACACACTGACCGGAACTCAAATGAAATAAAAATTGTCAATCCATTTTTTTGTCGTATCTTTGCAATCTAAAATAATCAATACAATGATGAAACGCAACTTCTTATTTATTGCATTTGTGCTGGCTGTCCTTGGAGCAACAGCGCAAAACCGTCCCGTCGAAATCCGCGATGACATTGTCGAAGCTGAAAACAACGGTGAGAGCTATACTGTCTTTTCATACACCCTTAAAGACGGCTCCTTCGGCTATTGGCTTGGCTTGGGCGATGTCGACCATATTCCCGGATCGATATTCGTCTTTGACGGAGTAACCGAGACATGTATCTATCTGGGAGCCACGGCCACCGAGGCACTGGCCACACTCGACACCATCGTGGAATGTTTCGATATGGGCGACCAGACACGCGAGTTCCCCGCCATGATGTCCATAGGACTTCCTCTCGTTTTCAACGGCACAGCCACATGCTTTGTTCAAAAGCAACTCATCGGCAAGCGTCTATGTTTCCGTTTTACCCATGAGGGATACACCACAGAAAGCTTCCTGAACCGCGCAGGTGCGAAGAACGTTCGCAACACATTCAAATTCAACGCTCGCAAAGAACTCAAAACTGAAAGGCAATAAGTGGGAATGAGAAACGGAGTTAAAGTGGAAGTAAAATGGGAGTAAAAGTGGGAGTAAAAATGAAAGTTAAAATGGAAGTAAAAATGGAAGTAAAAAAGGACAAATGATCAGTATTGTCCTGTGCGTAGCACATTACTTCCATCGAAGATTAACTTCCTTTTATTACTTCCAATTTTATTAATACATAAATTGGCTTCCCCTGCCGAAACCGCTTTTTTTGTTAAAATTTACAAATTAAAAATAATTTCTTATCTTTGCATATTGGGAAATGTTTCCCAACGAAGAATCATTATTTTTAGATAATTGTAATTCAAAGTCATATTGTATAGAGTAAGCATATTATGGAAGTACAAATTACACGTCTGTTCGACCTGCTGGACCACCTTGTAGTCAACCATCCGAAGGATGACTTGCTTGCCGGCAAGGTCAATGGCGAATGGGTAAAATACAGTTCGCACGATTATTACAAATACGCCCATTTCATGGCCTATGGCCTTATGGAGATGGGTGTCCAGCCCGGTGACCGCGTCATCACCATCTCGAATAACTGCCCTGAATGGAACTTCATCGATATGGCATTGGCCCTGACGGGAGCCATCCACGTACCCGTCTACCCTACCCTGTCGACCGACAACTACCTGCATATCTTCAAGCACAGCGGTGCCAACCTGCTTCTGGTAAGCAGCAAGGTGCTGCTCAACCGCATCCGCCCCGCCCTGCAACAACTTGAACAGCAGCCACAGATATACACACTGGCCAACATCGAAGGCGAACACCGCACACTCGAGATACTGAAGCTCGGCATTGCCAGCCGCGAGAAGCACTTGGCAGAGCTGGAGCAACGCAAAGAGAGCATCAAGCCCGACGACTGGCTGACATTGGTCTACACCAGCGGCACCACCGGCGATCCGAAGGGTGTGATGCTTAGCCACCGCAACATCTGCAGCAATTTCTTGGCACATGCCAAAGTCAACCCTATGACTTCCGACTACCATGTGCTGTCGTTCCTGCCCCTCAACCATGTCTTCGAGCGTTCGGTGAACTACCATTTCCAGTACCTTGGCTGCAGCATATACTATGCCGAAAGCATGGGCACACTGCAGCGCGACATGCATGACATCGGCTGCGGAGGTTTCTGCGCCGTGCCGCGTGTGCTGGAGATGTTCTACGACAAGCTCTATGCCGCAGGCAAGGATTTCCCATTCCTGAAAAAGAAAGTCTATTTCCAGGCGTTCAAACACGGCATGCGGTACGACAACGGCATTATCAAGAAGGTGTCCATCTGGTATCAGATGACCCAGTGGTTCTACGACAAGATGGTCTATCGCCATTGGCGCGAAAAGTTCGGCGGCAAGCACATGATTATCATCAGCGGAGGCAGCAGCATCCCCGAACGTCTGGTACGTCTGTTCAGTGCCGCCGGCATGTGCATCTATGAAGGCTACGGCATCTCCGAGACTTCACCGGTCATTGCCGTGAACAACCCCGTCGACGGACTGGTCCGCTACGGCACCGTGGGACCGATTCTCAGCGGTACCGAAATGAAGTTCGCCGAGGACGGCGAAATACTGACGCGTGGCCCGCACGTTATGATGGGCTACTACAAAGACCCCGAGTACACCAAGGAGGTGATTGACGAGGAGGGCTGGTTCCACACCGGCGACATCGGAAAACTCATAGCCAACCGCTACTTGAAAATCACCGACCGCAAGAAAGACATCTTCAAGCTGTCGGCAGGAAAATATGTTGCTCCTCAGGTTATCGAGAACAAATTGAGAGAGTCGGAATACATAGATCAAGTGATGGTCGTCGGTGAGAACGAGAAGCTTGCCGCCGCCATCATCTCACCCAATTTCAACACACTCCACTACTGGGCATTGAAACACCACCTGCATTACCGCGACAACATACAGCTGATCAACCTTCCAGAGGTAAACAAAAAGATGCAGGAAGAAATTGACAAGTACAACAAAGAGTTCGCTCCGCACGAGCAGATAAAGAAAATCCGCCTTGTAAGCGAAGAGTGGACCACCGTCAACGGACTCCTCTCTCCCACCCTCAAGTTACGCCGCAACCTGCTTCAGAACAAATACAAGGATGTGATTATTGACATCTTCGGCAAACAGGATGAGACCAAAACCGGCCTCTTCTCATCGTTCCGCTCGATAGAACTGCCGTCGATAAAACTGCCTTTCAAGAACTAAGAAACAAGGCTTAGAGATAAGGCTGGATTTCCGACTTTCCCGGAAATCCAGCCTTTGTTTTTACCATTACAGCATTCTGAAGCACATATCACACTGCAGCATCTATCCAAAACCAAACCAGACAATTGCGAATCACGTCGTTTGTCACCAACAAAAAAATTTGTCTACTCAGAAAAAAAGTAGTACTTTTGCAGACGATTTTCCGGAAAGGAAATGCTGTCCTATGGTGTAATGGTAGCACATCAGATTTTGGTTCTGCTTGTCTAGGTTCGAATCCTGGTAGGACAACTGAAAACGCCCCGAAACGGGGCGTTTTTTTTATATATTAAAAAAAAGTTGTATCTTTGCATCGGTTTTCCACCAATCTGTCACCCATGCAAATATATCTTGTTTTTCTCCGCCGAGTGTTCCGACAGCTGCGCATACTACTAGCCTTTACTATACTAGTGGTGGCAACGATGCTGTCAACACCGATGCGTGCACAGACACTGCAAGACTATGAGTTCAGCACGGGTGTCGACGCTTCAAAGTGGATAACGACCTCCGACTGGACGAGCATAGTTCCTAGTGGAATTACCTACAATCTTGCGTCCACAGTAAATAACATCGGCTTCTCCTTCCCTTTCGGGGACAGCACCTATACTCAGTTCTCGGTCAACAGCAACGGAATCTTCCGATTGGGATCCGAGGCTACGCTAAGTTATGAAAAAGCCGGTATGTTCGATCCCGAGTTCTACACCCGCAACAACCCCAAAATCAGTGGTGAAGTAAATAAGTATGGCCTCGGTACAGGCACTGACGGATATATTCGCTACGCCGTGACGGGTACTACACCAAATCGAGTACTGGTATGCGAATATTGTATGGCTCCATATCAATATTCGGTCAGTGCTCAGATAATATGGCAAGTACAGCTGCACGAGACCACCGGCGAGGTCACGATAGTCTATGGTTCAACAACCCCTTCATATAGTATCAGTTACCTCCAAACAGGACTGGCCACATCACCCACCGACATCGTTCTGCTATCCCCTGACACACATACGCCCGTCTACAGCAACACCCATAACAATACAGTCTATAACACATGGCACGGTACCAACCGTTACTACAGTTTCATGCTTCCCAACTCCACCTGTCCCAGGCCGGAGAGCATAGCCGTCAGCGATATCGGGACCTCGTCGCTCACCGCCACGTGGGTCGACAATGGCGGTGCAACACAGTGGGAAGTGCGGCTTGACAGCCGCAACGTGCAGGGGACACCCGTTGTGGTCAACACCCCCACGTATACCTTCACTGGCCTGACGAACGGCACGGACTACTCGGTGCGTGTGCGTGGCATCTGTGGCCCTGGCGACACCACTGCGGTGCGAAGCCGGTCTGCGCAGACCCTCTGCGGATACTTGCAACTACCCTATTCGGAAGGATTCGAGGATGCGTTGGGAACTTTAAACACCGCCAATGGATACTGGCCGAACAATCTGCCCAACTGCTGGGATTACAATAATGAGGGGTACGCTTGGAGTATGTACCCTTATGTAATATTGGGCCCAGGTCGTTCCAGTATGCAATGTATGCAAAGCCATGTGGATCGTATTTCAAACTCCTCTTCCAGTCCCGAATATGCATTCCTGCCCCTCACCGACTCAATCCGACATCCCGTCAACAGTCTTGAGCTGCGTTATTATATGAGACGCCTAGACTATACAGGCAAATGCATTGTCGGCATCACCCCCGACCCTACCGACATCAGCACCTTTATCCCCGTAGATTCAGCTGTTTCTACCAATAACATATGGATACAGAGAATTGTACATTTCAACAACTATACTGGCCCGCACGGACGGGTAACAATGCTTTTTCCAAAACAATCAAATCCCAATTGGGCTTGGATTGATGACATCTATCTCTTTTCTCACAACAGCTTCGACACCGTAACACATACGGCCTGCAACAGCTACACCTGGCCTGAGAACGGCACCACCTATACTAACAGCGGCACATACAACCACACCCTACCGAATGCGGAAGGGTATGACAGCATCATCACGCTACAGTTGACGATATACCACTCATACGCTGGCGACACCACGGCGGCGGTATGCGATAGCATCACATGGCGGGGAAACTATTATATGGAAAGTGGAAACTATATCGACACCATATTCCTCTCGCCTCTTGTAGGATGCGACAGCACCGCCACACTCCATCTCACTGTGAATCACCGTAGCGGTCTGCCTGCCATTCTTCCAGGTGCGACCGAGTCGCATTTCTCGGTGAGTTCGACACAGACAGTCCAATTCAGCAAAGGCAACCTTCAGTACCAAGCCAGCACCGGCCTGTGGCGTTTCGCAGAGCACCAGTATGACTACATAGGCGACGATAACACCCATATTTCAAGCACCTACGATGGATGGATAGACCTGTTTGGCTGGGGCACAAGTGGGTGGAACAGCGGGGCCACGGAATACCAGCCATACAGCAGCTTTGCCAACTCAAACCGATACCAACCCGGAGGTGATGCATCCAACGACCTCACAGGCAGCTATGCCGAAGCCGACTGGGGGTGGCATAACGCCATACAAAACGGCGGGAACAGGAACCACCTGTGGCGAACCCTGATTCACACAGAATGGGAATATCTATTCAATACCCGCACTACCAACACGAACCTTGGCACACCCAACGCACGCTATGCCAAAGCCAGCGTAAACGGTACTAAGGGAGTCATCCTTTTCCCTGACGAATACACCCATCCTGCCAATGTCGCAGTTCCCTTGGGAATAAATGCCACAGACAACACCGGATGGGATGGCAATACATACAGTACAACAGACTGGGACAAGATGGACTCTGCCGGAGCGGTGTTCCTACCTGCTGCAAGAATGAGAAATGGCACAGCATTAACCAATATCGGACTTTTGGGGGGCTATTACTGGGCGGCAGACAGGTACAATGACAACAACAGTCATGCCCATATGTTAAAATTCAACAATACATCTTTTGATCCTTCCCATCACAACTACAGATATTTAGGTATTTCTGTCCGTCCTGTCCATAACACCGAACCTATTATCCCCAACGACACTGTCGCTGAGGCTTGCAATAGCTTTACTTGGTGGAACACGAATTACACGAATAGCACGAATACACCCACTCATCTTTACGCCACCACTGCCGGTTGCGACAGCCTAGTGACGCTGCATCTAACCATAAATCTCAGTACTACTGGCGACACAACGGCAACAGCATGCGACAGCTTCACTTGGTGGGGCACGACGTACACCAGTTCGACAAATACGGCGACGCATACCTTTACCAACGCCGCTGGATGTGACAGCGTGGTGACACTGCACTTGACAATTAAGAACAGCACTACGGGAGACACCACAGTTACGACATGTAATAGCTTTACTTGGTGGAACACGAATTACACGAATAGCACGAATTCAGCTACTCATACGTTTACAAATGCTGCCGGTTGTGATAGTGTGGTGACACTGCATTTGACGATTAATCATTCGAATACTGGTGATACAAACGCTACCGCTTGCAACAGCTTTACTTGGTGGAACACGAATTATACTAATAGCACGAATTCAGCTACTCATACGTTTACTAACGTTGCTGGCTGTGATAGTGTGGTGACTCTGCATTTGACGATTAATCATTCGAATACTGGTGATACCAACGCTACTGCTTGCAATATCTTCACTTGGTGGGGTAATAGTTACACAAGTAGCACGAACAGTGCTACTCACACCTTTACTAACGCCGCTGGGTGCGACAGCACAGTGATTCTACACTTGACAATAAATCATTCGAACACTGGCGATACCTCAGCTACTGCTTGCAATAGCTTTAATTGGTGGGGTAATAGTTACACGAGTTCGACAAATTCTGCCACGCACACCTTTACCAATGCCGCCCTGTGCGATAGTGTGGTGACGCTGCATTTGACGATTAATCATTCGAACACTGGCGATACCTCAGTTACCGCTTGCAACAGCTTTACTTGGTGGGGTACGACATACACCAGTTCGACGAACACGGCCACACATAGCTTTACAAACGCCGCTGGATGTGATAGTGTAGTGACGCTGCACTTAACCATTAATCATTCTAACTCTGGCGATACTACGGCTACTGCTTGCAATAGCTTCACTTGGTGGGGTACTAGCCACACAAGTTCTACGAATACGGCAACTCATACTTTCACAAATGCAGCAGGATGCGACAGTGTGGTGACGCTGCACTTGACGATTAATCATTCGAATACTGGTGATACCAACGCTACCGCTTGCAACAGCTTTACTTGGTGGAACACTAATTTCACGAATAGCACGAATAGTGCTACGCACACATTTACCAACGCCGCTGGCTGCGATAGTGTTGTTACATTGCACCTAACGATCAATCATGTCACTACGGGTGATACCACCACTATCGCTTGCAACAGCTTTACTTGGTGGGGTACGACATACACCAGTTCGACGAACACGGCGACACATACATTTACCAACGCCGCAGGCTGCGATAGTGTGGTGACTCTGCATTTGACGATTAATCATTCGAATACTGGTGATACCAACGCTACTGCTTGCAATAGCTTTAATTGGTGGGGTAATAGTTACACGAGTTCGACAAATTCTGCCACGCACACCTTTACCAATGCAGCGGGGTGCGACAGTGTGGTGACGCTGCACTTGACGATTAATCATTCGAATACTGGTGATACCAACGCTACCGCTTGCAACAGCTTTACTTGGTGGAACACTAATTACACGAATAGCACGAATAGTGCTACGCATAGCTTTACCAATGCTGCCGGATGCGACAGTGTGGTGACACTACATTTGACTGTGAATTATTCCACTACGGGCATTGAGGATACTACGGTGTGCAATAGTATCGTATGGCATGGGACAGAATATACCACAAGTACCAATACGCCGACGTTTACTTGTCTTAACGCGGCAGGATGCGACAGCGTAACCACGCTTCATCTGACCGTCAACCATTGTTCTACAACGCCCATCACCATTTGTGACAGCTACACATGGAGAGGACACACCTACACCGCAACGGGAATATATATTGACGGCACCGACACACTAAACCTGACCGTCAACCACAGCAACACCGGCGATACCACGACTACAGCTTGCGACAGCTTTACTTGGTGGGGCACAACATACACCAGTTCAACGAACACAGCTACACACACATTTACAAATGCCGCTGGATGCGACAGCACGGTGACACTGCATTTAACAATTAAGAATTCCAGCACCGGCGATACCACGACTACCGCCTGCAACAGCTTTACTTGGTGGAACACGAATTATACGAATAGCACGAATAGTGCTTCGCAAACATTTACCAACGCCGCCGGTTGCGACAGTGTGGTGACACTGCACTTGACGATTAATCATTCCACCACAGGCGATACCACAGTTACAGCTTGCGACAGCTTTACTTGGTGGAACACGAATTACACGAATAGCACGAATAGTGCTACGCACACATTCACCAATGTCGTAGGATGTGACAGCGTGGTGACGCTACATCTAACCGTTAATAATTCCACTACTGGCGACACCACGGTTACAGCTTGCGACAGCTTTAATTGGTGGGGCTCAACTTACACGAGTTCGACAAATACAGCAACGCAGACCTTTACCAACTTGGCAGGGTGTGACTACGTGGTAACGCTGCATTTGACGATCAATCATTCCAACACGGGAATTGAAGACACCACTGTTTGCAACAGCTATGTGTGGCATGGAACGACATACACGGCGAGCACCAACACACCAACTTTCACCTGCCTCAACGCGGCAGGCTGCGACAGTGTCACTACGTTGCACCTTACCGTCAACCAATGTTCTTCAACGTCCGTAACAACTTGCGACAGCTACACTTGGAGAGGACACACCTACACCGCAACAGGCATTTATACGGATGGGATCGATACTCTACATTTGACTATCAATCATAGCAACACAGGTGACACAACGGTAACGGCTTGCGACAACTTTACGTGGCACGGAACAACTTACACTGGAAGTACTCAAAATTCAACATTCACAATTCAAAATTCGGTTGGCTGCGATAGTGTGGTAACGCTGCAATTGACGATTAATCATTCGAACGCAGGCGATACCAACGTTACTGCTTGCAATAGTTTCACGTGGTGGAACACGAATTACACGAACAGTACGAATTCGGCAACGCATACATTTACCAATGTTGCTGGTTGCGACAGTGTGGTGACTCTTCATTTGACCGTTAATCATTCCAACACTGGCGACACCACTGTAACCGCTTGCGACAGCTTCACTTGGTGGGGCACGAATTACACGAATAACACAAATACAGCCACACATACCTTTACCAACGCCACTGGGTGCGACAGTGTGGTGACACTGCATCTGACCGTCAATTATTCTAGCACTGGCATTGAAGATACCACGGTATGCAATAGCTTTATTTGGCATGGAACTGAATATACCTCAAGCACTCAAAATCCAACTTTCACAATTCAAAATTCAGTCGGTTGCGACAGCACCGTGACACTGCATCTTACCGTCAACCAATGTTCGTCAACGACTGTCACTGTCTGTGACAGCTACATATGGCACGGAAACACCTACACAACAACAGGCATTTACACAGACGGCACCGACACCCTCAATCTGACTATCAACAACAGCACTACTGGTGATACCACGGTTACAGCCTGCGACAGCTTCATTTGGCACGGAACAACTTACACCGGAAGTACTCAAAATTCAACATTCACAATTCAAAATTCGGTTGGCTGCGACAGTGTAGTGACGTTGCATTTGACCGTGAATCCTACGGCAACAATAAACCATACCCCCGACACCACTATACTTATTGGAGATAGCGTAACCCTGCATGTTAACAATATAGACAATGTCACATGGTACGATTCTGACAACAATATCATCTCCATTTCCGACAGTCTCGTCATATCTCCGACAGCATCCACCACATACTATATTTCGGGCTTCAACCAAGACACCAGTATAGCATTAAACGGTGATTTCGAAGCCGGGAATGTCTATTTCACAAGTGGATACACCTATACTAGCAATCTGGTTCCTGAGGGGAAATACTATGTCGGTCCCAACGCTCACAATTACCATGCCGGATTCCCCAATTGGCCTGACCACACCACTGGAAACGGAAACTACATGATTGTAAACGGAACAACCTCCAACGGTATCACTGTATGGTCTCAGACAGTACCTGTGATACCCCACACCGACTATGATTTCTCAGCATGGGTCTGCAACGTATCGCTGGGTAACCCCGACAACGTGGCCTATCTGCAATTCAGTATCAACGGCACACAACTTGGCAACATATTCCATTGCCCTGCTTCACTATACACTTGGGAGCAATTCTATGAGTTGTGGAATAGCGGAGACAACACCACGGCCACCATCTCGATATTGAACCTCAACACAACATCGGCAGGTAACGATTTCGGTATTGACGACATTAGTTTCTCGGCATTGACAAGCTGCATTGGTTATGACTCTATACATGTAAACATACAGTCGAATTCTCACACCTATATTGATATCTGCGACAATCAACTGCCATATACATGGAACGGTAGCACGTTCACGTCAGGAGGTGTCTACGATGTAACAATACCCCGACCCGCAGGTATCGACAGCATAGCAACGCTGCATCTGACGGTCAAAAACAGCACCACTGGCGACACTACCGCAACAGCTTGCGACAGCTTCACTTGGTGGAACACGAATTACACGAATAGCACGAATACAGCGACACATACCTTTACCAATGCGGCGGGTTGCGACAGTGTTGTGACGCTGCATTTGACTGTCAATTACTCTAACACGGGCATTGAAGACACCACTGTGTGCAACAGCTTTGTATGGCATGGAACGACATATACTGCGAGTACCAACACACCGACGTTCACTTGCCTCAACGCGGCAGGATGCGACAGTGTCACCACACTTCATTTGATCGTCAACCAGTGCTCGTCAACATCTGTCACTGCTTGCGACAGCTTCACTTGGCGTGGAAACACCTACAACGCAACAGGCAATTACATAGATGGTACCGACACCCTGCATTTGACCATCAACCTCAGTAGTACTGGCGACACAACGGCTACGGCTTGCGACAGCCTTACCTGGTGGAACACGAATTACTCGAATAGCACGAATACAGCGACACATACCTTTACCAATGCGGCCGGCTGCGACAGTGTTGTTACATTGCATTTGACGATTAATTTCTCCAGCACAGGCATTGAAGACACAACGGTATGCAACAGCTTTATTTGGCATGGAACGACATACACCGAAAGCACTCAAAATTCAACTTTCACAATTCAAAATTCAGTCGGTTGCGACAGCACCGTGACGCTGCACCTGACCGTCAATCAATGTTCATCAACGATTGACACGGCCTGCGACAGCTACACTTGGCATGGAAACACTTACACTGCCACAGGCATTTACACAGATAACGCCGACACCCTGCATTTGACCATCAACCACAGCACTACAGGCGACACCACGGTCACGGCTTGCGACAGCTTTACGTGGCACGGAATAACTTACACTGGAAGTACTCAAAATTCAACTTTCTCAATTCAAAATTCAGTCGGTTGCGACAGCGTTGTTACGCTGCATTTGACCGTCAACTATTCCAATACAGGCATTGAAGACACAGTAGTATGCAACAGCTTTGTTTGGCATGGAACGACATACACAGAGAGTACCAACACACCGACGTATACTTGTCTGAACGCGGCAGGGTGCGACAGTGTCACCACTCTGCATCTGACCGTCAACCAGTGCTCGTCTACGTCTGTCACTGCCTGCGACAGCTACACTTGGAGAGGAAGCACCTACACCACAACAGGAATTTACACAGATAACGCCGACACACTGCATTTGACCATCAACCTCAGCACTACTGGCGACACCACGGCCACAGCCTGCGACAGCTTTACATGGCACGGCACCACTTACACCGAAAGTACACAAAGCCCAACATTCACAATACAAAATGCGAATGGGTGCGACAGTACCATAACCCTTAGCCTCACAATCTACAATTCGACTTCGGCAACCGACAATGTAACCAGCTGTGTACCGCTTCAATGGATAGACGGAAATACCTACACCTCCTCGACCGACTCGCCTGTTTTCACTATACAGAGCGTTCACGGATGCGACAGCGTCGTTACACTCCATTTTGAATTGCTCCCAGCCTCCTATACCGACATTGTTGACAGTTTCTGTACCGGAACATCCTATCAGTTCGGTGCCCTCACCCTCACCGAAGGCGGACTGTACACCGACACCCTGACTGCTACCAACACCTGTGACAGCATCGTCTCTCTCAATTTAACAAAACTGCCGTTGCCTTACATCAACATAGTGAAAGATGACGACTGCCAGACACAAACCCACCATATCCATGTCGAAACAGACGTGGACTACCTGTATTGGACATGCGACGCGCAGTCATGGAACAACAGTTGGGGGTCGGTCCACTCCAGCAATCTGACGGTCAACAGTTCTTTCCCCATCACATTCACTCTCATGGCTGACTACCACGAATACCCCACTTGTCCCAACACAGCCATGACAACACTGCAACCCATTGTCCAGCCGCATGCCCTGATGACCGTTTCGCCGGAATCCATCACCTACGAAACGCCCACACTGGTGGCTCTGTCGCAAAGCACCGGTGCCAAAAGCCTGCAATGGTATATCGACGGCGACGATGCAGGAAACAGCCATAGCATAACCTACACTCCACCGTCAGGCTACGACTCTGTTGTGGTGACACTGATAGCTTTCAGTGACCTTTGCAGCGACACCACCGAAAAGACCATCCCCATCAAACAGCAGACACTTTATCTGCCCAACGCCTTCACCCCCAACGAGTCGACAAACAACACATTCTCGGTATTCTATGACGGAATTATTGAATACGAGCTCTACATCTACAATCGGCAGGGCATACTCCTGTTCCAAAGCAAAACCAACGGGGAGGCATGGGACGGCCGCTACAACGGAATGCCATGTCCTGAGGGATCATACGTCTGGTTAGTGAAATACCGCAGCGAAGTCGATCCCCAATACTGGCATTACGACAAAGGCACCGTAACAATTCTCTACTAACCGCGCCTTTTCCTAAAAGAAAGGTAACGTTATATCGAAGTCTTAAAACAGCATTCGTTTTTCCGCATTTTTTTGTAAATTTGCACTTTATTTAATTTTTTGCATCAACACCGCAACATATTGGAAAAGAGCGTCTATATCGAAACATACGGCTGTCAGATGAATTTCGCCGACAGCGAAATTGTCGGTGCCATCCTCTCCAAGGAGCACTATCTCATCACCAAAGAGATTGACCAGGCCGACTATATCCTCATAAATACCTGCGCCATCCGCGACAATGCGGAGCAACGCATACGCAAGCGTCTGCGCGAACTGAAAGCTCTGCAGCGCCAACGTCAGTGGGTGAAAATCGGCATACTGGGTTGCATGGCGGAACGTCTGAAACAACAGCTGATGGAGGAAGAGGACAATGTGTCGTTTATTGTCGGACCCGACGCCTATCGCAAACTACCCGAAATGCTGGCACATATCCACGACGGCGAGAAACTGGCAGAAACGCTGCTCAGCGACAGCGAGACCTACGCCGACATCGAACCTGTGCGCTACGACACCAACGGCATCACGGCTTATATAAGCATCATGCGCGGATGCCAGAACTACTGCGCCTATTGCGTGGTGCCATACACACGAGGACGTGAACGCAGCCGCGACCCACAGACAATCGTCAATGAAGCCAAAGAACTGTTTGCCAAAGGTTATCGCGAGGTAACACTTCTGGGTCAGAATGTCAACAGCTATAAATGGGTATCAGGCGATGGCACCGTCGGGTTCCCTCAATTGATGGCCCTGGTGGCGGAAGTCAGCCCCCTGCTGCGTGTGCGCTTTGCAACATCGCATCCCAAAGACCTCAGCGACGACCTCCTGAAGGTGATGGCAAAATACGACAACATTTGCAAATGCATACACCTGCCTGTACAGTCAGGCAGCGAACGCATGCTTAAACTCATGAACCGCCGCTACACTCCCGAGTGGTATCTTGACCGCATAGCCGCCATACGCCACTATCTGCCCACATGCAGCATAACGACCGACGTGATTGCAGGCTTCTGCACTGAAACAGAGGAAGACCATCAGGCTACACTCGAAATGTTCCGCAAAGTGCGGTACGACTACGCCTACATGTTCAAGTTCTCTATGCGTCCAAACACTTACGCAGAGAAACACTTGAATGACGACGTGCCAGACGACGTAAAGACACGGCGACTGGAGGAGATAATAGCCCTACAAGGCGACATAGCTCTTGAAAACAACCAGAAAGAGATTGGGAAGGAATACGAGGTGTTGATTGAAGGCGTTTCACACCGTTCTGACGCCCAACTGTTTGGCCGTAACAGCCAGAATAAAGTCATAGTCTTCGACCGTGGCGGACTTCAGCCTGGCCAGTATACCAATGTGAGGGTCACCCGTTGCACATCAGCCACACTGATTGGCGAAGTGACAGACAAATAACTATAGAATATAATAAACGCCGACGAACGCCGTTAATAATAAATCCTTTTCAACCAATCATCAATAATGAGCAAATTCAGTTTTTTCAAAAAATACCCCTGGGTTTTGCACCTCTTAATTGCAATCCTGGCATCGGTGTTGATTACAATAATAGTTTTTGCATGCCTGAAAAAATACGGACGTGTCGGCAAGGAATACGAGGTGCCCTACGTGGTCGGCAAATATGTCGATGAGCTTGATGTGAACAACGAACTGGGTGTTCAATACGTGGTGATAGATTCTATTTACAAGGCCGACCAAAAGGGTGGTCTTATTCTGAAACAAGACCCCGATTCAGGTGCAATGATTAAGATTGGTCGCAAGATATACCTAACCACAACAGCCTATCATCCAAAAAACACCATTGTTCCCGACCTGCACTCTCTCTCAGTGCGCAACGCAATGACACAGCTTGAAAACGCCGGACTGCACGGCGGCAAGCTCACATTCATCGACGACCCACACCCTGTGGTTATCGAACAGCGGTACAAAGGCCGCAAGATTCAGCCTGGCCGCCAACTGGAAGGCGAATCGATGATAGACCTTGTAGTGGGTCGCGGCGACGGCACTCGCAAGGCTCAGGTGCCTTACGTCATAGGTCAGTCACCCGCCAACGCCAGAAAGAAAATACTCAGTGCGTCGCTCAACATCGGTGCCGAACACTACGACAATATCAAGAACATGAGCCGCGCCATCGTATATCGCCAGTCGCCCGAGTTTATCGGCCGTCCTGGCGCGGAACTCGGAAGCAGGGTGGAACTGTGGTATATCGACATCTCCCTTGTTGACAAGGCCGAGCAAGACCGCATGGAGCAAAAGCGCATCCAAGACTCTATAAAAGCCGCTGAGCAAATGCTTGAGTTTGAATCGGAATACAGCGACGACCCGTATAGACTCATCAACATGAACGAATTCTAACCCTCAGACCTTGAAATCCCGCAACTTTATAATAATTCTGCTGTTTTTCTCACTGCCTGCATTTGGGCAGGAAGTGTTGTTGCCTCTATCATCAGGACAGCGTCATGCCCTGCCGAAAAGCAACGACACACTGCGTCTCGAACTGCCTTTTTTCGACGACTTTTCAAACTACGATGGATTACCCGACGCAAAACGATGGCTGACCTATGATGCATTCGTCAACAAGGACTATGCACCTGAACCGCCGACCGTCGGCATGGTTACTCTTGATGCCCTTAATGCCAACGGAGACCTCTACCCTCACGCCTCTACCAATGTCTTCACCGCCGACACGCTGGCATCGCAGATAGTGAGGCTCGATTCGTTGACAGGCGTTTCAAGACGTAAAATCCAGCCTTCCGACTCGGTTATTCTCAGTTTCTATTACCTGCCAGGCGGATGGTATGGCAACATGTGGGAACGTGTCGGTGACAGCCCATCGGAGCAGGACTCGCTGTTTCTTGAACTCTATTCGTCTATCGACAGCTGTTGGGTTGTCGCTTGGGCCACAAGCGGTTTTGATGCCGACACTTCAGGGTTAGCCTCACACTGGCCTTGGAAGTATGTCAGTGTGAAAATCGACGACATACGGTTTTTCACCGACCGCTTCCAGTTCCGGTTCCGCAACTATGCCAGTCTTGATGTAAACCCAAAAAATGGCATTGCAGGCAACTGCGACCATTGGAATATCGACTATATCTATCTGAACTACAATAGAACCGTAGCAGACTCAATATTTCGTGATGTGGCCTTTGTAGAAAAAGCGCCATCCATGCTTGCCAATTACCAGGCTATGCCCGCACTGCAGTTCCAGCCAAGCGATATGGCATCGGCACTGGAGATGAAGATGGTGAACCGCTACAACCAGACATTGGCATCGAACTATTCATACACGGTATACAACGCTTCCGACCAGGAAATTGGTAGCTACAGCGGAGGCTACGAAAACATTGCACCCTTCTTCCCCACCGGCCACTACCAGGACATGACCGTCCATAGTGCTCCGCCAGTGAACTTCAGCTATCCAGCCATGACATCGCCGACCGAATACAGAGTGGTGCATGTGCTTCGCGAAGGTGTTGGCGGCGACAACCACACATGCAATGATACCGTAGTGTTCAGACAGGTCTTTTCCAACTATTACGCCTATGACGATGGTGTTCCTGAGAATGGCTACGGACTGACTGCAACAGGCAACCGCGTTTGGCTGGCCGTACGGTTTGACATGAATACTGAGGACACGCTGACGGCCTTTGACATGTTTTTCAACCGAACACGTGGCGGGGAGAACGAAGACATACGGTTCCAACTGTGCGTTTGGAATTGCCATAACGGGAAACCCGGAACGCTTCTTTACAAAGACGAAGCAAAACTCAATCCTGAATTTGAAGGATTTAACAAATTCCATCGCTATGCACTCAGCCAGCCTCTAGTTGTAGAAGACAGCGTATTCATTGGTTTCGAGCAGCTTTCTACCGACTTCATCAACCTCGGTTTTGACCGCAGCAACGACTCACGCGAACGTATCTACTACCGTGCCGGCAACGAATGGATGCAAAGCATCCTGCGTGGATCGGTCATGATGCGCCCCGTTTTCGGAAGCGCGGCACTGACATCTTTCGACGAAATTCAGCCCCTTACATTGTCCGTTTATCCAAATCCGGCAAACGACATTCTGTTTATCAATATAACCGATGACAGCGAGGCCCTATGGATGACACTTTATGACATGCAGGGAAGAATAGTCAGACGCTGCCCCTATACGCACTCCCTTTCAACTGCCGAACTGCCCTGCGGACTGTATCTGCTGCGCATCAACGACAGCAACAACGGCAGGCAAACCACAACAAAGATAATCATTTCGCGCTGAAACAATGGAAGAAGTCATAGTACCGAACAATCAACCCTTGAACGCAGAAGAACCTGAACTTTACGAGCACCATCGCATCACTGTCGACAAAGGCCAGGAGATGATGCGAATGGACAAATATCTGCAAATGCGGATTGAGGGAGTGTCGCGTACCAAGATTCAGGCTGCTGCCAAGGCCGGATGCATACTTGTCAACGAGAAAGCCGCAAAATCGAACTACAAAATCAAGCCTCTTGACGTTATCAGCGTTCTCCTGCCCACACCGCCGCACGAGCTAGAACTGATACCCGAAGATATTCCTTTCAAGATTGTCTATGAGGATGACGACGTATTGGTTGTCGACAAACAGGCAGGACTTGTTGTGCACCCCGGCTATGGCAACTTCACCGGCACGCTGCTCAATGGCCTAGTATTCTATTTTCAAGGCAAGAAAGGCAAAAACGGTGAGCCTGTCACGCCTTACCTCGTCCATCGCATTGACAAAGACACATCGGGACTTCTGCTTATTGCCAAGAACGAGGAATCGCAGATTGTGCTTGCAAAGCAGTTCTTCGAGCACACCATCGAACGCAAATACAACGCTTTGGTGTGGGGCGACTTCGACGAGGACCAAGGCACTATCGATGGCAATCTGGCACGTTCTCAGAAAGACCGTCGTGTAATGGCTGTATACGACGACCCAGAAGTTGGCAAACACGCTGTGACGCACTGGAGCGTCATTGAAAGATTCGGATATATCACCTTGGTGGAATGCGTCCTTGAGACAGGGCGGACTCATCAGATACGCGCGCACATGAAACACATAGGCCATCCATTGTTCAACGATGCCATGTATGGCGGCGACCAGATATTGAAAGGCACAACATTCTCAAAATACAAACAATTCGTGACGAACTGTTTCGAGTTGTTGCAACGACAGGCGCTTCACGCACAGATACTCGGTTTCGAGCATCCCTCAACTGGAAAGCATCTGCATTTCGAGTCACCAATACCCGACGACATGTCTGCCGTTCTCGACAAATGGCGTCGCTACACCGCCGCCTCAAAAGAATTAGAAGATTAATTAACTTGTCCCGATTTAGTATTCCCACATGTCTTGACTGATGTCAAGCAATTCAGACTCGAGACGTTCCGATTCCCAGATAGCCTCGGTTCCTGTAAGATAATCGAGGATTGAACGGTTGAAACGGTTGGAGATCCTTGTAATATAACTATTGAACATTCGATTGATGAAGACATACTCCCACGACGGCTGGTGAGCGATGTTCTGTTCCCATGTAGCCTCGTTGCGTGCCAGCAGGCGACGCCACAGAGGCGACAGCATCGGAACCCAGAACATCTCGGCAGTGCCAATGTAATCAAGGTCACCGTCATGGTCTTTGTACATCTCTTTGGTAAGGCACAATGCAAGTACACGAACATTCTGTTCTGTGACCTGCTTGTCTATATACCAAGCCTCCTTCATGCGCACCTGCAACATCTCCTCAGAATTGAATTCTTTTGGGACTATCACAGTCTTATACTCGTAATTCTCATCGTCGTCGACAATCTCAAGAATGATAGTATCCGGCTTGGTGAACGATTCGACAAACATGCGGTTGTCGAGGGGAATCTTCAACTCGTCGTCAGCATAGATAGGCAGTTCGTCGTTAACCACAGCGTCCCAGATGACATAGGCAAAATTGCGACGGCCTTCCACGCCACGGTGTTCGATAGGGAAATAGAAGAAGCGGTTGAATTTCTCACGGATATCGATTGTACGCCATACCGTGTTTTCCCACACCACGTCACTTTCTCGTACAAACGGCATATCCAACGCTTCACGTTCGACAGCGGTATGACGCTCATAGAAATGCCTTGCACCGTCGCCTTCGACCGTCTGTGCCGAAAGCGGACTAAAGGCTAGCACGATGGCAAGAATGGCATAATATCTCAGCAGCTGTCGAATCATCACTAAAAAAGAGAGTTAAGAATCGCAACAATTCTTAACTCTCAATAGTTCTATGATTTAAATTGTCGCCAGTCGAAACACAAGGATTTCAACTTTAAACAGTCAAATTCATTAGTATTCCCACATATCAGACTCAATGTTGAAGATCTCGCTCTCAATAGCCTGCGACTCAAGGATGGCATCGGTACCAGTGAGGTAGGCAGAGATGGGACGATTCATGACATTGCTCTGACGATAGCAGAAACTGTCGAAATAACGCTGAATGAAGATATCATCGTAGGTGCGCTCAGCGTGTGAATTGCGCTCGTCATAGGCCAAAACCTTGACCAAAGCGTTGCGGACACGCATGTCGTCCATCGGAATCCAGAACAGGTCAACATCCTGACAAGTACGTTCACCATCGCGGAACTTGCAGTCGTTGTACACAAGTGCAAGAGCGGTGATACGAACTTTCTGACGGGTATCCTGTTTGTCTATATACCAGTACTCCTTGATTCTTGCAGAATAGACCTCTTCATTCTGGAACTCAGTCTTGATGACGGTATCGCGACCTTCCATTTCATCGCCATACTCATCATATTCACTGATATGCATGACACTTTCACGGCAGATAGGAGCCATAATTTCCTGGAATGTCGTGGGAGTTTTCAGGTCGTCCTCCTTGTAAGCCTCGATGTCACCATTCTTGAGAGCATCCAGAATTGCCGTAGTCAAACTTACACGGTTCTGAGTGTTCTTAGAAGGATCGGTCGGGAAATAGAAGAACTGGTTGAATTTCTCACGGAAATCGATTTTTCTCCAAATAGCATGTTCCCAAACGACATCAGCTTCACGAAGGAATGCATATGGCATAGCGTCGCGGCCTTTTGCCTGGTCACGCTTGTAGAAATCGTTGAAATTATGATCCTCTTCAGCATCGATGATGCTCTGTGCGTTTGCGGTGAAACCGCCAGCCATGAAGAGGAAGAGTCCTAAGCAAAACAATAATTTCTTCATTGTATGTTTTATTTATAAGTTATTTCAGACGAAGGGTGCAGTCCAATGTGTGGGTCTGGCCGTCAGGAGTCTTGACAGTGACATCCGTGATGTAAATCTTCTGACCACGACGGGCATTGTTGATGCGGTTAAGCATATCAGCAGTCAGACGGTTGCCTGTACCGTTGATATCAAGAGCACCGGAGCCCTGCACATTGAACACGAACGAATTGATTTTCGGAGCAGGAATCTGGAAATCGAAATCCTCCATAGCTGCACGGAGCACGGGATTGGCAGTGACTTCAGCCTTGGAGACCTGGTCACCAGTCTTGAAGTTACCCATACGCAGCGACGGTTTAGGAATACGTTTCACACGAATTTCCTTGGTACCGATATTCTTTGTAACGCCATCAATCTTGGCACTGACACTGATGGTGAGTTTGCCGAGCTTAGAGGGCTTGATGATATAGTTGCCGCCTCCTTGCGAAACAAGAGTGGCTCCGCCGCTGGAAATGCTAGCACTCACATCCTTGTTGTCGACACCCGGAACTGCAATGGAAATCGGGTTGTCGATACCAGAATAAACAACATTCATCTTGGTCAACTCTGCAACGGCAACTGGAGGCGGAGCGACATAGTAGCTCTCTTCGAACGGATATTCTTCCTCCTTACCGTCCTTGACCATGTAGATGGTACCTTTGACTTTTCTCTCGCCGACACCACCAGCACCGACAGTATAGGTAATGGAGCCGTCAGGACCGCTCTCGAAGCTCTGGCCGTTGATTTCTGCACGGAACACACGCTTAGAGTCGTAAGCACCAACGTTAACCTTCATCTCATACTTGCCACCCTGGACAACATAGCTCGACTTGGGACGGCAGATAGCTGCGACCTGGTCGAACTTGAAGTCTTCCTTACCAATCATATTCATAAGCTTGGTAACGGCATCGTATTCGGCATTCATAAGTTCCGATTTCATACGGGAGAGGCACACCATGTTGGCAATGGCGATGGCACCGTCGAAGTTATATTCCTCCCACGAGACCATACGTCCTGCATGAGAGCTGTAGAACTCACTTTCAACATTCATACCGAAGTTGACGCTGTCAGGTATGTTGTTGTCAGCAAAGAGTTTTGTGATGTTCTCCTTGTATTCGATAATCTTGTTCTTGATTTCTATGGCACGACCGTTGGGGTTGTCGCTTGAGCCATAGAAGAAGTGAGTACCGACATCAGTGTTGTCTTTTTTGCCGATAATCTCAAGGCCTCCCATATCGAGAGCTTTCTTGGCATTTTCGACATTATCGAGGATTATTTTTTCCTTGTTGCCGTTATGGTCATCAATCACTGCTTCAGTCTGCAGTTGGCAAAGGAATTCATAGCGAGAGCTGTCAAGAAAGTTTTTAAGTTGGTCGGAGTAAGTCCTGACCTGCTGAGCCACGTTCCAAAGAGCATCAACCTTTTCAGGGTCGTTTTTCTTGGCCTGATCAAACTGGTCATAAACATCAACCAACTGTTTTTCTATATTTGTATTTGACTTGTCCATGGCGTCGCCGACCGTCACGAAACCGTTCAAGATCTCAACCGAAACGTTAAGTGCCAGCAGAGCGGTGTAGACAAGGTACATCATTGCAATCATCTTTTGCCTCGGGGTCTCCGGGCAATTTGTAGCACCCATATTCTATCGTGTTTTTAATTCTACCATAAGTTGAACTACCTAATTACACTGAAATACAGTGTCGCGTGAACATTAGACGCGAGTCTGCATGGCGGCAAGCATGTTGCCGTAGACATTGTTGAGTTCGGCGACCTTTCTGGTGAGGGCGTCGACCTGTTCTTTGTACTTCAACACGCCTTCTGCAGATTCTGCGAAGTTTGCGACCATGGTCTGCATTCTTTCCTGGACCTCCTTGGTTGCCTCAAGCTGCGAGGAAGAATTCTGCATCTGTATTTCGTACATGGCGTTGATAGAAGATAGGCTGGAGGCCATCTTTTTGAGTTCGTCGACATACGAGGTGTCGCCAGCGCGGAGAGTCTGAGCCGTTTCCTGATAGATAGCAGAAAGGTTGGAGACAGCAGTGGTAGCACCCTTGAGGCTCTCGGAGTAAGTTGAAGAGAGCTCAAAGTCGTGGTTGATAGATTCAGTAGTGCGTTTATAAGCAGCCGAGAGGTCGTTGACAGCCTCAGCGGCAACATCCATATTGGTGACAAATTTGTCGGTAGCGGCCACAGCGGTGGTCATATTGTTCAACGAGTTGGCAGAATTGGCAAGATTTTCCATTCCATGACCTAGTCGTTCAACCAAATCCGGGCCAATCTTGGCATCGGCGAGCATCTTGTCGAGTTCTTCTGTAACCGAAGTGGGTTTGCCAAGTATTTCAGATGTATCATCACCTTTCATACCAGCAAGTTCCGGATATACCAAACTCCAATCCCACTCGATGTGAAGGGGTTCAAAGGCTGAGAGGAAGAAAATGAGTGACTCGGTACCCATACCGACAATCAGCATAGGAACAGCGCCGGGCCAGTGGTTGATTTTGAACAGAGCTCCGATAATAACGGCCGATGCGCCCCATCCATACAGTTTGCTCATGAAGTTTTTGTAACCCTTACTCCGAACAAAGTTGTCTAATTTACTCATAACTTTTAAGTTTTTATGTGTTTACTTATTTTTTAATGTTATTCGATATTTATATTGCAAAACAGTTTGCATTATTTTGCCACGTTGGAAGCAGATTTGAGGTTGTCACCCTTGACGCGGCCGAGATAAGGCTGTACGCAGCGGAAGCCGATATACGACTTGGCGGTATCCTGATACTCGTAGGTGCGAGTCTGGACCTGGATAAAGTATTTCTGGTCTTTCCAGGAACCACCACGGATAACCTTCATCTTCATGGCTGGGGAAGCATCGTCACCTGCATTATAGTTGTAGTACGGCGACAGAGCGTTGGCAACAATATAAGTTGAAGGATTGTAAGCGTCGAGACACCACTCAGAGACGTTGCCGGCCATATCATACAGACCGTAGTCGTTGGGAGCATAGTGGCCAACCATAAGAGTCTTCACGCCACCATCATCGTCGTAGGCGCCCTTGAGAGGCTCATAGTTAGCAAGGAAGCATCCGTTCGGGTTGCGGACATAAGGACCGCCCCAAGGATAGGACTCTCCAGCGATACCACCACGGGCTGCGAATTCCCATTCAGCCTCGGTGGGCAGACGGAAGTCGTTCATCTGGGTGTAGTCGATGGATTCGAGATAACGGTTGAGGTAGTTGGAACGCCAGACGCAGAAAGCCTTGGCCTGAACCCAGCTGATACCAACAACAGGATAGTTGTCGTAAGCCGGAGAGGTGAAGTACTGGCGAGTGAAATCCTCGTTCATGCTATAGGTATAGTCGTGGACCCAGCAAAGAGTGTCGGGATAGATATTGACGACCTCACGTTTGATAAGAGAAGAGCGGTTGTTGAGTCCTTTGGGACGCGGAGCAAACATAGTGCCCTTGTACTCATCCTTGACAGAGGTGTTGCTTTCCTTCTTTGCAGCCTCAGCATAGTCGATCCAGTAGTACTCATAGTTGAGCTTGGCAGGATCGATGGTGCGACGGCGATAGAAGCGGTCTTTCTCCGGCAGGTAAAGGTCTTCGAGAGCCTCGCGGGTTTCCTGCTCATCCCAACGGATTTTCTCTTTCTTGTTGAGGATAGCCGGTTCGAGAGGTTCACCATATTCGTCTTCCTCAATCAGGTAGCCATCGATACCAGCCTCGCCAAGCATACGGCGGGCGATAGAGTCGATAACCCAATTGACAAACTGACGATACTCGTTGTTTGTAATTTCAGTCTCATCCATGAAGTAGGAACCCACCTGCATGGTGCGGGGCTGAGGAGGAGTGCCGTAAGTGGCATTCTGAGTACCAGCGCCCATGCTGAAGTTGCCCTGGTTGATAAAGACCATACCCTTAAGGTCGATGTCCTCGAAGATGGGGCGGTCCTGAACGCCGACGAGCTCACCTTTTTCGGAAGAGCCGCAGCTCCACAGTAAAACTACTCCTGCGAGTAAGAAAAACAGCTTTTTCATATAACTAATGATTTTAATTTCCTTATTTATATTATGCGATATGCAGATATTACTATTTTTTCAGTCTTTTACGTAAATTAGGCACAAAGGTTTCGTTTTGACAAAAAATTAGAGAAGGTAACGGGTGTTCTGGTAGCTTGACGGAAGCTTCGGAGGAATCACGATGCGGAAGCAGTAGCGCAGATAAGCCTCGAGAGAACCGAAACTGAATCCGGACTTAAACACACCGAGTTTGCTTGTTGTCAAATCGTAAGCGATACCGATTTTCATCTTGTTGTAGTTGAGGCCCGCCAGCAGAGAGACAGCATCTTGGAATCGGTAACTCACACCGCCCCAGAAAAGGTTCTGATATTCGAGCAGGCAGGAGGCATCGATCTGGAAGATGGAGAAATCAGCTGTACGGATAAGCATAGACGGTTTCAGTCTGAACGAAGGGTTGGACGGAATAACGAACTCATAACCGCCGAGGAGATTCAGAATACGGCTGGTAGAGAAATTGAGTTCGTCGCTATGCGCGCCGAGGAAATTCTTAAGGGCTATACCCAAGTAGTATGAGCCAGGCACTTGATAGTAGACACCGAGAGAGGCATCGATCAAGAAATCACTTTTCTCCTCGTTGTTAATTGAGGGGTCGGTAGATGAACCTGGAATCTGGGTAGGATCACCAGGGAGGTCGTCGGGGCCGAGCAGGCCTCCAGCGCGAGAGATGCTGTAGAAATTGCCCTCAATACCTGCCGACAGGTTTCCCGGACCCCAATAGATACGGAAAGCATAGTCAACAGAGCCGCTTACAGTAGAGTTGTAGCCAATTTTGTCGGCGAAGAGAGTGAGTCCAAGACCGCCGTGAAGAATCTTGACAGGCGAGTCGAAAGAGAAGAGATAGTTAGTCGGTAATGAGCCAGCTTCAGCGCCAGGTGTTGGTGCATCCAGCCGAAGTCCTAGCCACTGACCACGATACATGAGAGAACCGCACATGGAACCCGAGCTACCTGCGTAGCCTGGGTTTACTGCCAAACGGTTAAACATGTACTGAGTGAATTGAATCTCCTGTTGAGCATGACCAACACATGAAAATCCCAATATCAAAAGCAAAATTGATATGTTTTTTTTGATTTCGATTTTCATGTCGATTTAGTAGTTAATATAATATAACAATTTTATTTACAATACATTGTATCAAAATAGCCTTTGCTTGAACATGTCAAGACAAAGTACTTTTTGACTTGCAAAGATAACAAGAAATATCTATTCCAACACTTTTTTTTTAAAAAAAATATAATAAAATATATCAAGTTACTGATTTTCAGTTAAAACTTATAAAATAATCCGAAGATGACCAAAAACGAGAAAAAAACAGCAAAAACAGCATATTTTTGCAGTTTGCGGAAAACCGTAAAATGAGGTTGTAGAGGAAATGGGAAAACGGGGGAAAAAGAGTCTGGCGAACCTACAAATTGCTCTTAACAATTTTGGCATCGGGGAACATACCGGTGACTTCGTCAAGAACTTCTTCAGCCTTCTCCTTTTTCATTGAAACACGCAAAAAAACGATCACTTCATTATTACCCACAAGAGATTCATACTCAATACTGTTTTGATAGTATATTGGCAGTTGCTCAACAAGTTTTTTGGCCGTATTACGGCTGGCGCACCTGCACAGCTCTATGTCGTACAGCTGACGGACGACAACATCAGAGGCGTGCGACTGGTTATTCTTCTTGTCGTCAGAGGTTTTAGCTGTCTTTTTTGAATCATTTGCGGAATTATTGGCTGCCAGTTTTGAAGATGCCGAAGCCTTCGGAGGCGGATTGGAAGCCGCATATGTCAAAAACTCACCATTCGACATCACCTCAATCAGCTGATCCTGAGCCTCCCAATAAGGATAAAAACTCTCTGGAAGCACCTGAACCTGGACATGCAGAGATCCGATATTAATTTGGCGTGCCGCCTTACGTGTCATGTCGACAATATTGCTTTTAGGGCAACGGTCATTGACACGGACAATAACCTGTTTGTTGTTGTTTGTGTTTGTAACAAGAAGAAGCGTTCCAAAACGAAAAGTGTTATGTGCAGCAGTATATTTGTCCTGTGTAAAAACCTCACCACTACTTGTTTTACGGCCTACAAACCTATCGCTGTAGTAAGTGCCCCGCATAGTATACGTCTTGAGTGTGTCTGCTGAAACCTTGATTTGAGCCGCAACAGGAGCAACAAAGCTGCACAGCAAAGCACATAAAAACAGTATCTTATATAAAAATAATCTCATAGGCTACCAGTTAACGGCATCGGGATGGAACCACCTGTTCTGCAATCTAAGCACTTGTTCGATAACATCTCGGACACAACCCCTTCCGCCTTCATATAGAGAAATATAGTCGACAATCTCCTTGATTTCGACTGCTGCGTCAGCTGGACAGGTGGAAACTCCACAATGGCCAAGAATCTCATAGTCTGGAATATCGTCACCCATACACAGCACCTCACTTTCCTTCAGAGAATTAGCTTCCAAGAACTTACGATACGTTTCAATTTTGTTTGAAGCGCCAGTATAAATCTGGGTAACACCGAGTGATTCCATGCGATTGTTGATACTCAATGAAGTAGCGCCCGATATAACAGCAATGACATAACCCTTCTTTACAGCATATTGGATGGCAAAACCATCCTTGATATTACCGCAACGGACGGTTTCCTTGTCGGCATACATCCACACACTCCCGTCTGTCATAACTCCGTCGAAGTCGAAGACGAAGGCTTTGATATCATGCAGTTTAGATTTATAGTTCATGTAATCAGGTTAAGGGGTTAAATGTTATTCGTTTTTGGTTGGATTGGCATATTGGAGCACTTTTTCGTATAAGGTGCGCCATCCCTGCCATCCGAACTTTTCGCTAAGAGTCTGATTGTGCCATAGCGCAGAGAAAACACCGCCAACGGCCTTAGATTCGTCAATCAATTGAAGATAAACAGATTCTGCATCTTTAACAGAAAGATGCTTATAGAAGAACAAGGTTGAATCCATCACTACGAAAGGATGGATTATCAGAGATGTCTCGCAGTCGCTTTCAATGTCAAAGAACGGGTATGGATTGCCGGTGCCGGCTCTAAAGCCAGGCTCATCGGCATAGCCCATAGTGTAGTCATGCAATATGCCATAATAAATCAAGGCATTATACGAGGCAGGAATTGTAAGTCTCAGAAAATGATTGCGGTTGCGTGTTATTTCACGGTGAAGTAAAGACGAGAGCCTATCACGTTCGACGGCTATTTTGGAATGGTCGTCATGAGATGCATACGAGGAGTGTATTCCTATTTTTGCGTAGTCACCAAGATGTTGTAAAAGCTGACGAAACTCACGGTTCTGATAGGATATTGACTTGTCGTTAACATTGTAGTCTCCCATCAACGGAAAGAATTTCAACCTTATGGCCGGATATTTATAGTGAACATCAAGGATATAGTCAAAAACATCAAAGGGGTCTGGTTCCCTGCGGAGAAGCACTTTGAGACGATGTTTTATTTCGCCGCGCTGTGTAGACGAGAACAAATCACGTCCGAAACCTCCAACACTGCGAATCAATCCTTTATGTTTATAGCAATAGGCACTGTCAATATCGAAAGTGTCCTCATAGTCGAAAGTGCGCATCGGGAAGATAAAGTCCCGATAGCGAGAACGAATAGTGTCAACCAGCAGAAGAGCCCAGCGATCAACTACGGCAGAAGAGAGAAAACCATTCTTGAAGGCTATGCTTTCAGATGCCGGGAAACGACCATGAGAGTCCGTAAGATGCGGCAGATATTCTTCATACCGAGAGAGGCAGTAGAACGAGGCGGCAAATATGTCGAACGGAATGTCTGCATCAGAATTGTATGTAGGAATCAACGCCGCCATGTCATTGAAACGAGTGAAACGAACGTTTTGTTCTTCAATAGTGGTCTGGAAGAGCAAGTCGACGGACGAAACAAAAATACAGTCGCCAATTTTGCGGCGCCCGTAACAGAGCTTGGGACCATCATGATTCTCAAAGATTTCAGTATCTGTGGTTATCTCGAAGTCAACCTTGAGGAGATATCGGAACAGAACATTGAGAGTATACCCTACCCTGTTTGTCAGTCGTGGAATATGTATCAGCAACATAGAATAATTGCATCAAAACAGAAATGCAAAAATACAATTTTTTTTTAAATAGTGGAGAAAAAGCAAATCAAAGAGTCTCCAAATAAGAGATAGAGACTTTGTTTTCACCGACTTCCATTCTAACATCAAGACCGAAAGGCAGAGTGATATTTTCAGAGCCTAAATGTCCAAATGGGCATCCAAATGCGACCGGAAAGTCATATTCCGAAACAGCATCACGGATAATAGCCTCTGCAGAGCGGCCGAAGGGAATGTTATTATCGTGCATGTCAGAGAAAGAACCGACTATCAGGCCTTTGATATGTTCCAGCTTCCCAGCACGCCGCAAAGCGACAATCATACGATCGATATGATACAGATACTCGTCAAGGTCCTCTATCATAAGTATTTTCCCATCCGTGAACACATCCGACGGAGAAGAAAGAAGACTATACAATATTGAAAGATTTCCACCAACAATACTACCTTTACAGGAACCAACTCGATTAGCAACACCAAGCCTATTGTTATCAGTGCTGAAATTATAATTCAACGAGCCTTTGAAAAGGAAATCATGCAGCGACTCTACAGCCTTCGACGAACGAGAATCAGATGTTATGTCGATAGGCATTGTGGCGTGGAGTGTTGGGATTTCGCAATGACGGGCAACATGACTATGGAGCACAGTGACATCACTATATCCTACAATCCATTTTGGATACTTGCTGAAGTGGCTGAAATCGATTTTGTCGATGATGCGCACGGTGCCATATCCTCCACGGGCACAAAAGACAGCCTTGACAGATTCGTCGTCGAGCACCCGCTGCAAAACGGCAGCACGATGAGAATCAGAGCCTGCGAACTGACAATCAGACGCAAACAAACCGTCAGGCGACACCACATGCAGCCCCCATGATTCAAGCAATTCGACCGACGGAGCAATCTCAGACGGAGACACCTTGCGTGCCGTGGCTACAATTGCCACGCTGTCGCCGGATTTGAGCAAAGGTATTTTCATAAAGAATCCAAATATTCTGTATATGAAACGAAAAAAAACATTGTTTTATTGCACGAACGACACGACTAATACACAATTTGTTACAAATTGCACAAAAATTATCAAAGGCTTAAAAGTTTCATATCAGCTCTCATTATTATTTTTTTTCGTAAATTTGCATTTCAATTAAGAAAACAAAAAACATACTAAAAACAAGACAAGTATGACAATACGCGAAATATCAAAATTGCTGAATGCAACTGTGTGCATTGGCGAAGAACGATTGGATGAAGAAGTTGAAACAGCTTTCGCATCCGACCTGATGAGCGATGTACTCACTTTGAAAGACACACCCATGTTAATCACAGGATTGTGCAACGTGCAGACCATCCGTACTTGCGACATGGCGACACTTGACATAATAGTGGTGGTCCGCAACAAGAAAGTCACCGATGACATGTTAGAGCTTGCCGAAGACAACGACATGGTGATATTGAGCTGTCCATTTTCGATGTTCAAAGCCTGTGGACTGCTGTACGATGCAGGAATCAAGCCTTTATATTAAGTTAGCAACCCAAACCGCGAAAGATTATGCACCAAGAGTATACCGTAATCGAAGGCGATTTCGTAAATGCAGGAAAAGCCTCCAGTTCAGTAAAGAAGACATTGAAGCAGCTCAATGTGGCGCCACCAATTATTAAACGCGTGGTCGTGGCGCTCTACGAAGCAGAAGTGAATGCCATAGCCCATGCGTACGGCGGCAAGGTGTTGGTAGATATCGACTCCGACAAAATCAAAATGGTTGTTGCCGACAAAGGACCAGGAATACCAGACATAGCACTTGCCATGCAGGAAGGCTACTCTACAGCACGCCCCGAGGTTCGCGACATGGGATTCGGAGCTGGAATGGGCCTGCCAAACATGCAGAAAAATGTCGACAAACTCAACGTCACGTCCGAAGTTGGCGTAGGCACCACGGTGGAAATGGAAGTGAATTTCTAACTTTGATTTCACTCATAACTCTTACCCACTACCACACAAGAGGTTTCTTTTTTCAACCAACAATTATCATAACACAAGATGTTCGTACACGCACTAAAAATAGATGACAAGAAATGTATAGGCTGCATGCGATGCATGAAGACCTGCCCTACCGAAGCGATACGTATCAGTGAAGGTTCGGCCTATATTCAAGAGCACCGCTGCATAGACTGCGGCAAATGCCACGAAGTCTGCCCTGTGGAAGCCATCTACATCAACCAGGACGACTTTGAGATGGTGCATGAGTTCCCTCACTCGGTTGCCTTGATTCCAGCAGTATTTCTCGGTCAATTTCCTGAGGATATACGCGTGTCACGAATATATTCAGCATTGGAAGACCTAGGGTTCCGCCATGTTTTCGAGGTCGAATCGGCAGCCAACATCTACGCCGAAGCCAAAGAGCAATACGCACGTGAAAATCCTGACATCAGACCATTGATTTCAAGCTTCTGCCCCGCCATTGTACGACTTATTCAAATCAAATATCCATCGTTAGTTGAAAACATCACTCCTATCAAGGCTCCTCTGGACATTTCTGCCATATATTGCCTTCAGGAACTGCAAAACCGAGGTATTCCTCGCGAGGAGATAGGACTTTTCTATGTCACCCCCTGTGCAGCGAAGATTGCAGCTGTCAAGGCACCCATCGGCGAGAAGCGCTCAATCATTGACGGAGTCATAAATATGGACTCGCTTTTCAACCGCACCTATCGCAAAATCAAGGAACAAGGCAAGAACTACATTCCGCGGCAAAGCCGCACAATCAATCTGTCCTCGGATGCCATCCTCAGTACGTTGACCAACGGAGAACGTCGTATCTGTCTGGCAAAGAAATCATATTCTATCGACGGCATACAGAATGTGATGGACTTTCTCGACAAACTGGAGAACGACGAGGTGGAAGATGTTGAATTCCTGGAGTTGAGGGCCTGTGACCAGAGCTGTGCCGGAGCGTTACTCAGTTACGAGAACCGCTTCCTGTGCGGAGCCCGCATGTATTCACGCGCACGCAAAGCCGCCGAGCGAGAACGCAACGGAGAGGTACCGCGCGAACGCGAGATGGACAAAATGAAAGAATACCTTTTGGAAAACAGCCGTGTTGAAGCGCCACAACCACGTTCGATGTTTGTACTCGACAAAGACCGGGGAAAAGCCTTTGAGAAGATGGAGCGCATCAACAAGTTTAAGGCCCGTCTGCCACAAATTGACTGCGGATTATGCGGAGCGCCGACCTGCGAGTCATTTGCCGCTGACGTGGTGTTGAACCGCATCGGAATGTCGCGTTGTATATTCTACCAACGTCACTTGGAGCGCAACGACGACATCACACGACAGGAATGCATTGCCGCCATGAATTCAGTCTGGGGGAAAGACGACAGGATGAAAGAATAGTTTTGCGTGAAACCCATAAGAAATCAAAGGAAATCATAAGAGTGTTAGAGAGAAGTCCAGAGGCAATAACTATTGCTGTTATCATTCCTCTTCCGTGACAGCTTCGATTACTTGGCCTCGAATGGAGAAATGCTCAAAAAGGGCATTGTAGAATCTATGCTTTTTTAAAGTCTCGCTATTACCAATCAATATCAGTTTCATTCTTGCACGGGTAATGGCCACATTCATACGCCTTAGATCGCTGAGGAAACCGATGTCGCCTTTCTCGTTGTCGCGTACCATGCTGATAATAATCACGTCGCGTTCCTGACCCTGAAAACCGTCGACGCTGTTCACACTGATTTGGCCACGCATACGACGGTAGAATCGCTGCATCTTGAGCAGACGCCGTATCATTCGCACCTGAGCTCTGTAAGGAGAGATGATGCCGAAATCAATTTTGTCATTTACAAGTCGTTCCAGCCCGATCATATTGACATAGTCGCGCAAAGTGTGGACAACCAGTTTGGCTTCATCGGCATTTATGCGGCTCATTGATTTGTTCTGTCGTTCCTCGAAAGCGCAAGAAGCTGTGTCAATCCATGTCAATGGAGTATCCATGAGATGAACCATGCGGTCAGCCACCTCGGGGGATGCCCTGAGTGCACCACGATAGAACCAGCGCGATGAAAATTCCATTATGTCGCGATGCATGCGATACTGCGTCGTAAGGAGCGTGACGCATTCCGGTTTTGTTTTCACAAGATGCTCCATCAGTGTGTTGGACAACCCTTTGCGGGCTGCCTCGACACACTTGACTGTAGGCGGCAACTGGCAATGGTCGCCACTGAGAATGACACGGTCAGCCTTTAGAATCGCCGACCAGCATGCAGGTTCAAGAGCCTGAGCTGCCTCGTCGATGAAAAGAGTGCTGAAATGATGATGTTCAAGGATATGGTAAGCACTACCTATGAGAGTGCAACTTACCACCTGAGCCCGTCGGAAGATATCGGCGTTTATCTTGATTTCCAACTCAATCTGACGCTTGCGCAGATGACGAAGATAGTCTTGCTTAGCGGAGGATTTGTTTTCCTCGATATGTCTGATATTCTGACGAATCTGCCATAGTTCCGGATAATCAGGGTGGTCGGCGTAGCGGCGTTCGTAGCTGCAAGCAAGCATCTCGTCACTGATTTTCACTGGATTTCCGATACGCAACACGTTGACGCTGCGTTTAGACAGCTGTTCGCAAATCCAGTCGACCGCCGCATTGCTCGGAGCACAGACAAGGACCTGGATTTCACGATGCAGAGTTTCAATGATTGCCTCGACCATTGTCGTTGTCTTGCCCGTACCAGGAGGGCCATGTACAACGGAAACATCCTGTGCAGCGACAGCGCGATTCACAGCCTTGTTCTGCACAGCGTTAAGCCAAGGGAGAAAGACCGGCGGCTGCTGGCGAAACCGGGGATGCAGATTGCCCAACAGAGTCTCCCTCAGGCGAACAAAGCGTTCGTTATCAGAATGCATGGCAGTCTGTAAAGATTCATGCATAACACGGAAAGAAGTGTCGTTGACAGAGACGCGCAGTCCAATGAGAGTGGACCCCGAGATGTCCATGATTGAACTCAAAGCCGATTTGTTAGGCAACTGGATTTGCAGGACATTATCCTTGCACGCATCCACAAAACAAGTGTACGACAATCTCTTAACACCGCTATCCGAGAAAGTGTCGGACCTAAAATCAAATGACTGGTCTTTGCGATAGAAGAATTCAACAGGCGAGCCTGGTTCAAACAGGTTTTCAATCTCGTCACCATCGGTGTCATACGAAATGGTAAGAATCAGCTGATTCAATGCGTTATATCCCGAACCACAAATACTAATAGGATACTTGCAATCCGGCTCGTTGACGTGGCTGCCGATGTTGTCTTCGTTGAATGTACGGTTATATTCCGCCACCTCATAGTCAAAATCCATTTTCAGCAGCTCGTCCAACATCTGCAGATGGGCGATGCTTGACAGAGATTCCATAACAAGGCCATAACGTGAAAACAAAATGTAAATTATGCCGCCAAGCGAAAAAACATATATTTTCAACAAGTTGCAAGTTGCAAAGAGAGCGACATTGTTGACTGCTAATGTTGACACAATTCAAAACAATATACGGCATTGCTCTGCGTTACATAAATCGAAGAAAGCAAATAATAAAAATGAATCGCGAAAGAGAGATATATAAAGTGACGCTGGTTGGCAGTGCTGCAAATGTTTTGCTGACTGTGTTCAAGTTTGTCGCCGGCATCGTTGGGCATAGTGCCGCTATGACCGCCGATGCCGTACATTCGCTGTCCGACCTGCTGACCGATGCCGTTGTGCTGATGTTTGTACACATCAGCGGAAAGCCAGAGGACTGTGGCCACGACTATGGGCATGGGAAATACGAGACACTTGCGACAACCATAATAGGCATGGCACTTGCCGTTGTTGCTGTTGGTATTGGCTGGAAAAGCGGAGTTTCCCTCTGGGAATGGAAAAACGGCACGACACTTCCTGAGCCCGGAATGCTAGCGCTGTGGGCCGCAATAGTGTCGGTGGTACTGAAAGAACTTGTATATCAATACACCGTGCGACGTGGACGTATTCTCAACTCGCCAGCCGTAGAGGCCAACGCGTGGCATCACCGCAGCGATGCCCTCTCTTCGCTCGGCACACTGGCCGGCATCGGCGGCGCAATACTGCTCGGTGACCGCTGGACAGTGCTCGACCCGCTGGCAGGACTAATAGTCTCCATTTTCATCCTTCGTATTGCCTGGAAACTGCTCAAGCAGGGCATTGACGAACTTCTGGAAGCCTCGCTTCCCGACGAGGTGGAAAAGGAGATACTGGACATCGTCACCTCCTACCCCGACGTGCGCGACCCTCACCACCTGCGTACACGTCGCATTGGAAGCCGCTATGCCATCGAGCTGCACATACGCATGGACGGCAACCTGTCACTTGCCACAGCCCACGTCCGCACATGCGAAATAGAGCAAGCCTTAAAAGAGAAATTTGGAGAAAGGACGCACATTACACTGCATGTAGAACCCGACAAGAACTGAAATGCGGAGGACTGTTGTGAACTATTACGCTTATTATGACTCCCCAATCGGAACGATAAGGCTGACTTCTGATGGCATATCACTTACAAGCCTGCATTTTGGCACACGTGAGGCCACTTCTGCAGAGCTCTCAATCTTTGACGAAACCAGCCATTGGCTCGACTTCTACTTCAGCGGCCACCAACTAGACTTCACCCCAAGGCTTTTGTTGCTCGGCACCGAGTTCCAAATTCGTGTCTGGCAGGCTTTGTTGGAAATTCCTTACGGGCAAACAATATCTTATGGCAAGCTGGCCCGTCGAATCGGTTGCCGCTCCGCCCAAGCGGTCGGTCAGGCAGTAGGAAAGAACCCCATATCCATTATCGTCCCCTGCCACCGCGTTATCGGCAGCGACGGCTCAATGACCGGCTATGCCTACGGTCTGGAGAAGAAAAAATACCTTTTACTATTAGAAAAGCAACATAATCCAATATGAAAAGAACACTTTTGATACTGGCCACAGCGCTACTGTTGACAGCCTGCGTCGACAGCAAAAAGCAACTGATAGAACGTGCCACGGAACTGTGCAAGTACATCCCCGACCACGAACTGCAGGAGCAGTCTCGCGGTTACATGACGGAGGACTTTTACGCCGTGCTTGACACAATGTTCAACCACCTGCCCAACCACGAGGCAATGGACCACGAGTGGCTCTACTATTTCGTTACCGGCAACGGAGGCACCATTGCAGATTATACTGTCGTCGATGTTAAATTGACAGACAAGACCCACGCTGTCGCCACCATCAGCGTGCGGCAACGGTGGGAGGACGGGAGCTTCGACCCTGAGAGCGACACAGAAGAGCATCGGCTCTATATGGAAAAAGTGGACGGACGGTGGCTGATGTCCGATTTCGACGAGCACAAGGCCGACTGTATCCGCCATATCGCAATCAACCGCGAGGAGCAGGCTGTACGAAAGGCCATCAGCGACTACTTAGTGAGAGAAATAGGTGAACATTACCAGAAGGGCGAGCTTTGCATTCCTACACTTATGATGGTACATGAAGACTCACTCTCTGTATATGGCGACTTCTGGGTGTTTTGGTACAACCAATCTGGCGACACACTGAAATGTGTCTCCGGCGGCAACCATTCGGGCTTGATGACACTCGAAAAGGAGGACGGTGCATACAGGGTGCTTTCATTCGAGCAGACGGTCGATGGCGCCGGCAATCAAGCAAGTGCCAAACGTATCTTCGTTGATTATTACGATATCTACGAGACAATGCACTCAAACAAGCAGGTGCGCGAAGCCGTCCGTAAGGAGCAGCTCGGCGAGTATGTGAAGCGACACAACCTCCCCTTCCGCTACTATCAGGATTATGGCTGGCCTGCGGTGGAGTTGTAAGACGCTACCGCCTCGCGGTAGCGCTGGAGCGTAGTGGCTTTCATTATGGCCTTTTTCTGCTTGTGCGGGATATCGATGTATTCCCAGAACGCATGAAGCCGCGAGAGAATCTGGCAGTCGCCACAAAGATGCTCCATGGCGTGATGGTATACGATTGAATGCATGTTCATGATGACTTCGTGAGGGTCTTTGTCTGTGATCATCCATGGACGAGCCAACAACCCACGTCCAATCATCACACCCTTTAATCTTTCACACTCCACCTGTAACCTTTCACATTCCACAACATCTCCGTTATACACCATAGGGTGCCGGCACACATCCGCGAAACGCAAAAAAGCCCCCTTGTCGGCAATTCCTTTATATTGCTGCCGACCGAGTCGCGGGTGCAGGGTGACATGCACCAGAGGCATTTCATTGATTATTGGCATCACTCTTAGACCCTCCTCTTCGCTTTCCTGTCCAAGGCGCATCTTTACGGAGAAGACAACCTCAGGGCGACGCCGCATCTCGTTTAGGATTTCCTCAACGCAATCAATGCGTTGCAGCAATCCGCTTCCGCGACCGGCTCTAACTTGCATAGGGAACGGGCAGCCCATATTGAGGTCTATCCTCCCCCACCCCTGTTCTTGCAATGCATCGCAGAGTCGGGCAAACTCGTCGCCGTCGCGGGCTATCACTTGCGGCACCGTAGGCACACCTTCGTTGGCCGCGGAGTCAGTATCCCGCAAATCTTTGCGTCGCAACTCACCTTTTTCAATTCTCACAAACGGTGTATAGTACTCGTTCACACCGCCGGCACACTCCCAGTGTGCTCGCCGGTACACCGCATCGGTATACCCTTGCAACGGCGCGAAAGCTATGTATAGATCTTTCATTCGTAATACCTATTCTTCCTTCTGCCAGGCGCCGCTCATTTGCTCGAAAAGAACAGGAATACGTGTGTTGCCATTGTTGTGTCGCCCGATGCGTACTATAACGAGGTTCTTATATGGGTTGACATAAAGCACCTGCTCACAGATACCCAGCGCGTAATAGCCCGAATACTCCGGTCGGATATAACCTTCGTAGTTGATGTTGTACCAGTTGAAGTGATAGCCGTAATAACTGGTGTCACAGTCGGCTGTCTGGCGTATCCATTCCTCGCTCACTATGCGTTTGCCATCCCACATGCCTTCATTAAGATAGAGCCGGCCAATCTTGGCAAGGTCGTGGATGGTGGTCGATATGCCGCCAAAAGCATGCGCGTTGTCGTGTTTGCGGCTGTCGATGTTGATCACCGCCGGGTGCTCCATACCAAGGGGTTTCCAGACGCGTTCGCTGAGGTAGTCTGCGAAGCGTTTGCCCGAGGCACGTTCGATGACGACGCCGAGTATGGCCGCCGTCATGCTCTCATAACGGAACTGGGTGCCAGGCTCGCAACGGAACTTCAAGCCCTGAATCTGCTTCTGGATATTGTGTCCGTAATTCAGTTTAGCCATCGCGTTGAGGTAGCGCAGCTCCTTCCAGTTGAGGTCATAGGTGTCGTCGAAATCCAGCCCGCTGCGCATGTCGAGCAGGTGTCGTATTGTGAGTCGTTGCCACCGCGAGTCTTTCTTCTTCAGTTCAGGCAGGTAGTCGGTGACGGGATCGTCGATGCTGCGGATGTAGCCGTCGTCGACGGCGATGCCACACATGAGCGATGTGATGGACTTGGAGACGGAGAAGATGGTGGCCATGCGGTCGGCCGAGAAGTCACCCCAGTAGCGCTCATAGACTATGCTGTCGTTATGGATAACGAGCAGTCCTTGCGTAGTGCTCTCCTTGGTGAACGCCTCCAGGAAGGTCATGTATTCGCATGGGTGCGGTGTATTGGCGAAATGGGTGGTATCGATCCAGTCAGCACGCTTGCCGACAGGAAAGCGGAATACCTCGTCGCCATTAGCTATGGTGTCGACCTCGCGTTTTTCGAAACTGAAGATATTGGGGCCGTACTTGCCGTCAGTCCTCAAACCCCTAACAATCGAGCATGACGACAGCAGGAATGCGCAAAAAGCAAGTGTGGCAGTTATGATGATTTGTTTCATTGATTCACTCGTTCATAAAAATGCTGCATGCACCATTTTCTAATTGTTTGCAAATTGTTTCAAAGCCTCTTCGTCCAACCGCTGCACAATCCATTCATCCATCGGAATGGCGCCGATGCTTCGATAAACTTGCAGAGCAGGCTTGTTCCAATCGAGGCATATCCACTCCATGCGGCCGCAATGGCGCTCCACGGCGAGGTTCGCCAGGTATTTCAATAGCGCTTTTCCATAACCCCGACCTCGTTTTTCGGGCAGGATGAAGAGATCCTCAAGGTAAAGTCCTCTGCGTCCCACGAAGGTGGAGAAGTTGTGGAAGAAGAGGGCGAAGCCTACCACCGTGCCGTCCTCTTCGGCGAAGACCACTTCGGCGGAGTGCTCTACAAACAGAGAGTGGTAGACGGTGGCTTCGTCGGCCACCACCTCGTCGGCACATTTCTCATATTCGGCCAGCCTCTTGATAAAACCCAGCACGAGGCCTGCCTCTTCAGGCCTTGCAGGACGGATATTGAAGTGATTAGTCATATCGTTACTTTATTTTGGGGTGTTGTACTGACAGGGGCTGGTCTTTCTGCGAGAGGTAGAACATATATAGGACGGCGGGCTTGGTGCCGCGGTTCTCGCCGTGGTGGATGGTGCCGACCATCTCGACGACGGCCTCGCCCTCATGGACGACCTTTTCCGTACCGTCCTGGGCGACGATGGTCAGCTCGCCCTGCACCAACACACCGCAGTTCATCACGTCATGGTGATGCCAGCCGAGCTTCTTGCCGGCGGGAAACACATACTTCATAGCCACCAGCTCAGGCCGTCCCAGCGGGTAGTCGGGCAGCTCCGCCCCGTCCCAGCTCTGCGAAGTGCGGGTGAGTTCAATTGTTTCTACTTGTTCCATTATCGTTTGTTCTTCCATTGTGTCGGTATTTAGAGCCTATCCTAGCCTTCCGAAATCGCTCCAGCCAGATTGCATCTTGCCATTGTGGCAGTCGTCGATAAATTTTCGCAAGGTCTTGAAGGCATAGTCTTCGCGTTTGGTATGATAGTAATGCTGTATGCGATCCACCTTGATACGGCGGTAGTTCTCAGGGAAAGACCGGTAATGCTTCCAAGCCTGCCTATCGGCCTTGATGGCGTCGATAACCCAATCCTCATAGACGAAATGCGACGGGTCGATGTCGGGGATGACAGCAAGCCCCGCAGGCGTCATCTCTCCCGTTTCCACAAGGCGACGGCAGCGCACGAGGTTCTGCTCGCACCAGTTGCTACCCTTACGGCGCGGCGTGAAGTGCTGGATGGGCTTCCCGTCATCGATGCGCTTCATGGTGCTGTCGATCCACCCGAAACAGAGTGCCACCTCGACGGCATCAACATAGCGTACCACACCTGGACAGTCAGCTTCCGCGCGATTGATGCGCAGCCAGAAGTCGGAGGCCTTGTCGTGGTTTTCTTGGTACCACCTGTAAAGTTCCTCGCGGGAATGAATGTCAAGCAGGGTAGTTATTTCCATTGTATTATTCTTTTGCAAGCATCTCGCAGATGCGGTCCTCGCGGATAATCTTAGGTGCCGACTTGCCGGCCAGAACTAAGACTTTTTTCCCATTTCGGTAGATATGCAGCTGGCGTGAGCGCACCACAGCGGTCAGTTCCGGGTCGTCCTGTAAGGTCTGCCAAATGCGATGGTATTCGTCCTCCTCGTCGAACAGCTTCTTTTGCAGGTGCGAGCACATATTTGATGTATCAATAGATTCCATTTCCCTATAAGGTTTAATTTTGCAAAGTTACGAAAATTTCTTAAACCGAGTGAAGAGAAAATGAGCTTTCTTTTTTGAGGTGCTGTAATTAAGACGAAGTCAAAGTTGAACAGAATAACAAAAAAAAATGTTATTCTTGGAATGAAAGAAATGACGATATGTAACTTTTGAATATTATTATTTTTCGACCGTAAGCTTTGTACCGACAATCCTTTGCATGGTGATGGCACAGGAGGCGTCGCCAGTGACAGACATCACGGTGCGACCCATATCAATAATGCGGTCGATGCCCGCTGCAACGGCCACACATTCAACGGGAATTCCAGCCGATGCGAAAACCATAGCCATCAGTGCCAAGCTTCCGCCAGGGATGCCTGGTGTGCCGATGGAAGCCACAGTTGAGGCAAAAGCTATGGCCATATACTGGCTAAGTGTGAGGTCAATACCGCAGCAGTTAGCCATAAAAACAGAGGCTACACCCAGATAGATGGCAACGCCGTCCATATTGATTGTCGCTCCTAAAGAAAGCACAAAGCGACCAATTTCCTTGCCTACTCCCATCTTTTCGGTGCATTGCATCGTGTAGGGCAGCGTGGCCACCGACGAATCGCTGGAGAAAGCAAACAGCATGGCAGGCTGCATATTCTTGTAGAACTTCAACGGAGACATTTTCCCCAACAGCGCCACCGCCGAGCTATACACAATACCTGCATGGATAGCAAAGCAGAGATATGCCAAACCTAAAAGCGCCGCGTAGGAGCCAAGCACCGACGGCCCATTGTCCACAACCACTGGTGTCAGCATACAGAAAACTCCTATAGGCGCCAACGCCATAATGTACTGCAAAACCTTGCCCACCACCTCATTGAGACTGAGAGTCACCTTGCGTGCCATTTCGCCCTTCTCGCCGACATGGACCATCGCAATACCGAAAAACAATGCAATAATAATGACTGGCATCATCTTCATCGAGACCAATGGCTCAACAAGATTGCTTGGAAACATCTCTACAATCTGGTCTATCACAGACAGACGCGGCACCTCGACGGACGCAGTTGCGGCATCCTGACTGATATTTATTATAGGAAGAACACCTTTCAGCAGGGTTGGCACAACCAGACCCAGCGTAACCGCAAAGAGTGTTGTTACCATAAAATAAAGCAACGTGCGAAGACCTAGACTGCCAACCTTCTTGATGTCGTTCATCGACAGTATGCCTGCCATTATGGAAAACAGGACCAACGGCACAACAATGAATTTCAACAAATTCAGAAAGATGGTACCGACAGGTTTGATATAGCTGTTTACAAAGTCGGCCTGATTATGCAGCAGCACGCCTGCCAGCACTGCCAACAGCAGTGCAATGCCAATTTGGGTGGTAAGTGATAGACGTTTCATTTTGCAAAAATACGACAAAAAAACGGAACAGCAAAACAAGTGCATTTGCTTTGTCTTCATTACAAAAAAGAATGGGGTCCACGATAAAAATCGCAGACCCCATTACAATTGTTATCCCTACAGGATTATTTGTACTCGGCGATGATGCCGGGGATCTGGTCGGGGGTCAGACGGCCGTAGACCTTGTCGCCAATCATGGCAACAGGAGCAAGACCGCAAGCACCGACGCAACGCAACGTGTTCAGCGAGAACTTGCCGTCAGCAGTGCATTTGCCAATCTGGACATTCAGCTCGCGAGCAAAAGCGTCGAGAACCTTCTCAGCACCACGCACATAGCAAGCCGTACCGAGGCAGACATCAATAGGATGCTCGCCCTTGGGCTCCATGGTGAAGAAGCTGTAGAAAGAGACGATGCCGTATACGCGCGACACGGGGATATTGAGCTCGTGGGCTACGACTTCCTGCACCTCTGCGGGGAGATAGCCGAACTTGCCCTGCACCTGGTGAAGAACGTTGATAACCTCACCGGGCTTGTTACCGAAGGATTTAGCAATCTCCTTGATAACATTGATTTTATCTTCAGATAATTTGATATTTGCCATAATTCTTTATTTTTAGATAGGACCTATAGGCCTTATAAGTCTTATAGGTCCTATTATTCAATTTATTTTGTTGCTTCGAGTTTGTCAGAACGGTCGAAATAGTGGGTGTGCAGCTGCTCGTGGCTGAGGTGGCCGCAGGGTTCGCCGTAGTACTCTTTGTAGATAGCCATAACCTCGGGGTTCTCGTGGCTCTTGCGGATGGGCTTGCCAGCGTCCTCGCGGTAGATGGCTTCCATGCGTTTGCGGATGATTTCGCTGTTGCCATGGTGGTAGGGCTGACCAGCACCGCCGATGCAGCCGCCGGGGCATGCCATGACCTCGATGAAGTGATAGCCGTTGGGGTTGCCCTGACGAACCTGCTCCATCATCTTGCGAGCATTGCCGAGACTGTAAACGATGGCGATCTTCAGCGGGAAGCCGTCGAAATCGATGGTAGCTTCCTTGACACCGTCGAAACCACGGGTCTCCATGAAGTCGATCTTGGGCAGAGTCTTGCCGGTGTGGACCTCGTAGGCGGTACGGAGAGCAGCCTCCATAACACCACCGGTAGCACCGAAAATGACAGCAGCACCAGTAGACTGACCGAGCGGGCTGTCGAAGTCCTCTTCGGGCATGTCATTGAGGTCGAGGTTGCACTGGCGAATCATGTGAGCCAGCTCGCGGGTGCTGAGTGTGTAGTTGACATCGGCGTCACCATTGACGGCGAGTTCCTCACGTGCGCGCTCGCTCTTCTTGGCGAGGCAAGGCATGATGGAGACAACGACGAGGTCTTCGCGCTTGACACCCAGTTTGGGAGCCAGGTAGTTCTTGGCGACAGCGCCAAACATACCCTGAGGCGACTTGGCTGTCGAGGGGTACTCAAGCAGATCGGGGAAGTTCTTCTCGTAGAAGGCAACCCATGCGGGGCAGCAGCTGGTGAACATAGGCAGCTTGACGGGCTCGCCAGCGAGGGCTTTCTTGAGGCGGCCGAGGAGCTCGGTGCCTTCTTCCATAATGGTAAGGTCGGCGCTCCAGTCAGTGTCGTAAACCTGGTCGAAGCCAAGGCGACGGAGAGCAGCGGCCATCTTGCCAGTGACAATTTCACCGGGTTTCATGCCGAACTCTTCACCGAGGGCGACGCGGACGGCGGGAGCTGTCTGGACAACGACTTTCTTGGTCGGGTCAGCTATAGCGTTCATGACTTTGGCGATATCGTCGACAAGGGTAAGAGCTCCGACGGGGCAAACCTGGACGCACTGGCCGCAGTTAACGCAGCTGCTGTCGCCGAGGTTCTGCTCAAAAGCGGGAGCGACAACGGCCTGGAAGCCGCGGTTGACACCACTAAGGGCACCGGTGGTCATAAACTTGTTGCACATAGTCTCGCAGCGGCGGCACATGACGCATTTGTCCATGTCGCGGTAAACGCTGAGGGTGCTGTCCTTGCGATAATGAGACTGTTCGCCTTTGAAGGGGATTTCCTTAATGCCAAGGCGTTTGGTGAGGCTCTGGAGTTCGCAGTCGCCGTTCTTCTCGCACTGGAGACAGTCGTTCGGGTGGTCGCTGAGGATCAGCTCAACAACGGTCTTGCGAGCATTGATGACGCGTGCGCTGTGGGTCAGCACTTCCATGCCCTCCATAACGTCGGTGGCGCAGGCGGGAGCGAGGTTGCGGCGGCCTTTCACTTCAACCACGCAGACACGGCATCCGCCGGGTTTGTTTTCAAAATTCATCCCGTCCAGCTCGAAATGGCAGAGGGTAGGGATATCGATACCGTTCATACGGGCAGCCTTGAGGATAGTGGTGCCTTCGGGAACTTGAATCGCTTTGTTATCTATTGTGAGATTAATCATTTCTTGTTCTTTATTTTTTTGTCGGACTGGTCAGACTGGTCAGACTAGTCGGACAGGTCAGACATTATTTATTGAATGGAGATTGCACCGAATTTGCAGTTGTTGATACAAGCACCGCACTTGATGCACTTGGTGCTGTCGATAACCATCGAAGCCAGCTTGTGGCCGGGAGCGGTGTAGTCGGTACGGCTGATAGCCTCGACGGGGCATCCCTTGGCGCACTTGCCGCAGCCGATGCACTTCTCGCGGTCG
>JAGCVI010000022.1 GCA_017962445.1 Bacteroidales bacterium | reverse complement strand
GGCATAGGCCGGCTGTCCGCCGCCGCCACCTTGGATTTCCTTGCCTGCTTCTCTAATAATATTGCCAGCATTCTTGCCAGCATCCACCCTATTCTGTCCCAAGCAAATAAGCAGTGACGGCTTGCCACCTACGGTGCTTCCAAGCACCAACGCCATGTCGGGATTGTCGGTACGGAGCTGCATAACGGCATCCTTCAGCTGCATAATATCGCAGTCCATCCGTTTTGCAAGCAGCATATTGGATTTCAGTTCATCGGCAATAGAGCGCACCACCGACGCAACCTTCTCCTTCTGGAAAGCGGCAATCTCACCACGCAAAGCGGCATTGTCGTCAATAAGTCTCTGTATAGCGGCGGAAAGGTCTTTCGGATTCTTCAGCAAGCCCTTAGCCTGTTCAAGTTGGTCCTGCATATCGTTGACATACATTTCGGCACCTGCGCCGGTGACAGCCTCGATGCGTCGCATACCTGCAGCAATGGCGCCTTCGCTGACGATGCGGAAACTGCCGATATGGCCTGTGTTGGCAATATGGGTACCGCCGCAGAACTCAACGCTCTCGCCGAACTTGACGACACGCACAAATTCGCCGTACTTCTCGCCAAAGAGAGCCATTGCACCTAGCTTCTGAGCCTCAGCAATGGGCATTGCACGATGCTCCTCGAGCTGGATAGCATGACGGATGTCTATATTGACAAGCTTCTCAACCTCGCGGATTTCCTCAAGTGTGAGTTTGGTAAAATGTGAGAAGTCGAAACGGAGACGTTTGTCGTCCACGCTCGAACCCTTCTGCTCGACATGGGTGCCAAGGACATTGCGCAACGCCTTGTGAAGCAAGTGCGTAGCCGAATGGTTGCACTGAATGGCAAAACGACGGCATTTGTCAACCTCGGCTTTGAAAGTGGCATTCAGATCTGAAGGCAGCTTGTTGACAATGTGAACTATAAGATTGTTCTCCTTCTTGGTGTCGACAACGGGGACAACCTCGTCGCCACAGCCTATTGTTCCGGTGTCGCCAACCTGTCCGCCGCCTTCACCATAGAAAGGAGTGCGGTCGAATACAAGTTGGTAGAATTCGCGGTCCTTGGCTCTGACATGGCGGTAACGGACGATGTTGACGTCACAGACCAGTTCGTCGTAGCCCACAAACTGTTCCTCAACACCGGGACGCAGCTCTACCCAATCGTCGCTCTCGGTCTTTGCTGCAGCACGCGAGCGGTCTTTCTGCTCGGCAAGGCCTTTGTTGAAGCCTTCCATGTCGACATTCCAACCCTTCTCGGAAGCCATAAGCTGGGTGAGGTCGATAGGGAAACCGTAGGTGTCGAAAAGCTCGAAAGCAAATGCACCGTCAATGACATTGTCGACCTTGACCTTTTGTTCGCAAGCCTCGCAGGAGGTCTCGCACTCAAGAGCCTTGGCAATATAGTTCTCGAACTTCTGAATGCCGTTCGAGAGGGTTTTCAAGAATGACTGTTCTTCTTCGAGAATTATTCTACGGATGAGTTCCTGCTGCTTATTCAGTTCTGGGAACTGGACACCCATTTGATTGACAAGCGTAGGGACAAGAGTGTGTATGAACGGTTCCTTGAAGCCAAGGAATGTGTAGCCGTAGCGGACTGCGCGGCGCAAGATGCGGCGGATAACATAGCCAGCCTTTGCGTTCGACGGCAGCTGGCCATCGGCGATGGAGAAGCTGACTGCACGCAGATGGTCGGCACAGACACGCATGGCGATGTCCGCCTCTTCATTCTTGCCGTACTCCATGCCTGCCTTACGGGCTATCTCTTGGATGAGCGGCTGGAAAACGTCGGTGTCGTAGTTCGACTTCTTATTCTGCATAACCATGCAAAGGCGTTCGAAGCCCATACCAGTGTCGATATGCTTAGCTTTCAGCGGTTCGAGAGTGCCATTGGCAAGGCGGTTGTACTGCATGAAGACGAGGTTCCAAATCTCGATTACAAGCGGGTTGTCCTTGTTGACAAGCTGGGCTCCGGGAATCTTGGCCTTCTCCTCATCATCGCGAAGGTCGATATGTATTTCGCTGCATGGACCGCAGGGACCTTGGTCACCCATCTCCCAGAAGTTGTCCTTCTTCGAGCCTTTGAGAATGCGGTCCTCGCTGACATGCTGCTTCCAGAATTCGTATGCCTCGGTGTCCATATCGAGACCTTCCTTCTCGTCGCCGCCGAAAACGGTGACATACAGGCAGCTCTTGTCTATCTTCATCACTTCGGTAAGGAACTCCCATCCATAGGCTATTGCCTCACGTTTGAAATAGTCACCGAACGACCAGTTGCCAAGCATCTCGAACATAGTGTGGTGGTAGGTGTCGTGGCCCACCTCTTCGAGGTCGTTGTGTTTTCCACTGACACGCAAGCATTTCTGCGAGTCACACACACGCGGATATGCGGCGGGAGTATTGCCAAGGAAGATGTCCTTGAACTGGTTCATACCGGCATTGGTGAACATCAGTGTCGGGTCGTTCTTCACCACCATCGGAGCCGAAGGGACGATGTGATGTTGTTTGCTTTCAAAATACTGGAGGAAGCTGGTTCTTATTTCGTTTGAAGTCATAATCTAAATTATTGGGTTAAAATTCATCCCGCTCGACAAGCAAGATGGCGTTTTGGGGAACGATAAAATATTTTTCGCCGTTGTATTTGATTTCGACGGCACTTTTCTGCATAAAAAGGGCGAGGTCTCCAGGCTGGACCTGAAGGGGCAGGTATTTCGGTTCGCGGTCCTTAGGGTTCCACGACTCGTCGTTTTCAAGATTGGGGAGTGCATATCCGGGGCCGCATTTGAGGATGTAGCCCGACTGGATTTCCTCTTTTTCCTGATAGCCGGCGGGGAGATAAAGTCCGCTCTTGGTTTTCATCGCGGCAGTGCCTTGCTGGATAAGCACACGGTCGCCGATGACTATCAGTTTGTCTATAGGATTGCGATGAGAAGTTTTTTCCATCATTCAACGGTTTATTTAAACACAGCAAGTGTCAGTTTCATTTCCAAACGCATGTTTTTCAACTTATAAGCGTCAGCACACCCTCGGAAATGAAGATACAAAAATACGAAAAATATTAATATATGTTCCCGTACAATATTTTTATAGATAAAAAGTTATAAATAACATGAAAAGAAAAGTTGCATTAATAGTATTGGTGTCGTTGTGCATGACGAGCCTGGCGCAACGCGATGCTCTCAACAAGACTTTCGACGGATGGCCAAGAATCGGGCAGCTGCAGAACGACAGTGTGCGTATAGGTGTTTCACTGTGCGGAGGGTCGGCGAAGGGATATGCGCATCTTGGTTTTCTGCAGGCTATGGACGATGCCGGGATAAAGATTGACTGCATCAGCGGCACGTCGATGGGCGCCATTGTGGGCATGTTCTACGCGGCTGGCTACAGCCCGATGGAGATAATAGAGATCATTAAGCAAGAGAGGATGCTGAAGAAGAGACGCATATTCAGGCTAAACATGAAGCGCGACGGTGGACTGGCGGACATGAGCCGCATGAGGGCGATGATGCTGAAGTATGTGCCACACGACAGCTTTGACTCACTGAAGATACCTTTCTATTGCTGTGTGACGGATGTGACAAATGCACGGCCTGTGTATGTCTCAACCGGTGGGAGGCTGTGCGAATGGGTTACTGCGTCAGCTTCGATACCAAGGGTGTTCGCACCCATGCTTATTGACAGCGTATACTACGTCGACGGCTACATCCTGAACAATCTGCCTGTGGAGCCACTGGTAGAGGCAGGCTGCAATGTAAGGATCGGTGTCTTTTTTGTCGGAGACAAGAAGAAAAAGACCCTTGACAATCCTAAGGATGTGGCAGCAAAAGCTTTTGCACTAAACTCCAACTTGTGCACTTACGACCATCTTCACCTATGCACGCACAAGGTAGGAATCAATGTTCACGGGTTAAAGAAGCTGGATTTTGACAAGATTGACGAATTCTACCTATACGGCTATCAGGCAGGAATTGAGTTTCTGCAGAAGCTACTTAAGCAGGAAAATGAGAACGGTAAACAGTAAACCGAGAACTGACAGGAAAAGGATGGCCCCTACTCTATGCCAGCTTTTCAATTCACAAATCCAATCAGAGACTACTAATCATTAAGCCATGGGTGGTTTAGAACCTGGGCTATGATTTTATCCATATCATAATACTTGTATTCGCCAAGGCGTCCCCCAAAGAAAACATCGGGCTGGCTGGCGGCAAGCTCTCTGTATTTTGCGGCGAGAGCGTCGTTGCGTTCGTTGTTGATAGGATAGTACGGTTCGACGCCAGGTTTCCAATCCTGAGAATATTCAAAGGTGACGACAGTGTCAGGCTGTGTGCCAAATTCGAAGTGTTTGTGCTCTATTACCCTGGTATAGGGCGTCTCGGCATCGGTGTAGTTGAACACTGCGTTGCCTTGGTAGTTCTGGACACCTTCCTTGAGTTGGTGGTCGAAACGGAGAGAACGGAAGTCAAGATGCCCAAGACGGAAGTCGAAGTATGCGTCGATGGGACCGGTGTAGAGCACACGCTCTGCCATGTCAAGGTATTTCTGTTTGTCAGCAAGGAAATCTGTATTCAGACGTACTTCCACACCTTCAAGCAATTTCTCAAATATGGGAGTGTAGCCACCGATTGGAATACCTTGGTGAGGATCGTTAAAGTAGTTGTTGTCGAATGTGAAACGGAACGGCAGACGACGGAGTACGAAGGCTGGAATCTGGTCGGCAGGGAGGCCCCACTGTTTCTCGGAATAGCCTTTGACGAGTTTGAGGAAGATGTCGCTACCAGCAAGTTTCATGCCTTGTTCGTAGAGGTTTTTGGGTTCCGCAATGTCGGCAAACTGTGCCTGCTGCTCAGCAATGCGGGCCTTGGCCTGTTCCGGGGTTATGACATCGGGCCATAACTTGGTGAAGGTATTCATGTTGAAAGGCATGTTGTACAGCTCACCTTTGTAGTTGGCAATAGGACTGTTGACGTAGTGGTTGAAGTTGCAGAAACGGTTAATGTATTGCCACACTTTTTCGTCGGAGGTGTGGAATATGTGTGCACCATACCAGTGGACGTTGATGTCATTGATTCGCTTAGTGTAGCAGTTGCCGCCGATATGATCGCGACGTTCGAGAACAAGGCAGCGTTTGCCGCGTGCAGCAGCTTCGTGGGCAAATACGGAGCCGTAGAGTCCCGCTCCGACAATTATATAATCGTATTGTTTCATTGCGTAATCGTTTAAGGAGTTAAGAGTTTAAAAGCTTTAGGGTTAAAAGGGTGTTGAGGGTTAAAAAAAACATATAGAACAATTGACCAATCACAATTCTCCATTGATAGCAGATTCCAATACATTCATAATATACTGCGACGGTAACATGCCATCGACGGGTGCAAGATATTCATTGAAGAACTGTCGGCGCTGGTCTTTCATAGTATCTTCGCCTTTTATGACAACATTTTCAACGAATCTTTCTATGTCTGATGCATTGCGGCCATGATAATGCTGCTGATATGCTTTTATACCATAGGTGTTGAACTTATCATCAATGTTGTCTTCTTTTTGCAGATACATTACCGGCTTGTTGAGGAAGAGGTATTCGGTTGTGAAGGAGCCGCAATCGTGGATGAGTGCGTCAGAATGTATGAAAAGATCAATATAGCCAGCCTCTTCAAGCTGGGTATTGTCCATCGATGCCCACTGGTTGTAGTATTGTGTGGTGCGCTCCTCGCCCCAGAGGTCTATCAGCTTAAATCTCAAGAGTTGATGAGGTTTAAAGGCAAACTGGACGGTGTCCTTGTATTTCTCGGCAAGCTGGAGCATCAACTGGCAATTCTCAAGGAACGTGGAGGTATTGAACGAGTCGCCGATAGTGTGATGCGGGGCCCAGATGATTCGTTTTTTGGTGACAGGCTGCGGTTTCCATACATCGTGCGAGACATAGTCGCTATGGAGATATACTTCTGTGCCAGGATAGCCAGGAGCATATGCCCGTGTGCCGCCATTGCGGCCATATTGACGAACGTACTGTTGATGAATCTTGGTCTCGGCAAAATAGAAGCCGAACAGGTTCACAGAAGGTATATGATAGAGTGTGTCATAGAAATTGATAGCATTGAACGCGTATGGAACGTAGCAGGTCAGACAGTCTTTGAAGTTGTAGATATAATATTGCGGCAAGACATCACGATAGGGTGTTGTGAAGAAGACAATATCGGGCTTGTTTGTTTTTTTTATGTCGAGCCATTTCTTTCTTTCAGAATCGTAAGGTATTATATATTCGAATCCACGTTCTTTGATGAAATCCTCTGTGCGTTTTATAGTTTTCCACACTTCATCGTGGCTAAAGCCTTTGTACTGTGAATATGGATAGATAACTACGTATGGATGATACTTGGGATTCTGCTGCATGAGGCGGAAAAGGTAGTCGAGCTTCCACATGCCAGGAATAGTAAGCAGAAATGCAACCTCGATGGTGGGCTTGTCTTTCAGACTTTTGGCCACCTGAAGCGTGCGTCGCTGCGATGCAACCATCATGTGCTTGAAAAGGAAAGGCACACGGGTACGGATGGCATCCTTGTGAGCAAGGGTTAGAAGTAGTTTATATTTCAGATCATTCATATCTTGTCAGTTGTTGGTATAGTTATATGCGCACAAGGTCTTTTTCAGAATAGAAATCCTCGATTATGCCAACCATCGCTTTCGATACTGCATTGTTAATATACGGATAGGAACGTCCCGTCTGGACAGACCTTACAAATGATACAAGTTCATAACGGATACCCTCGCCGTCAAGCTGGTAGAAATAGCGCTTGTTGTTTGCCGGGTCTTCACGACGAACCTCGAAGTACTCGGTTTTCCACCATGGTGCGGGGACATATATGTAACCTGTGGTGCCCGAGATAACCAAATCGCCTTCCGTCTTCACTCCTTTACCGACCTTTATCGATGCTACGGCATCTTTGTAAACAAAGTCAATCTTCGTGAAGGTATCGTATTTCAGTTCTTCATTATCAATATGTGTAATAATCCTCTTCGAGACATAATCCGTCCCAAGCAACTGGAATACAGGCAACAATGAGTTTGCACCCCAGGTACTGATACTGTTTCTGACATTAAGCAGCTCGTCACCCTTGAGTTCTGTGTCGCGCTGTACGGTTATTGATGAGTCGACGCTGAAAATCCTGCCAATAACGCCGCTTTTGGCCAAAAGAAGCAGACGGCGATAGGCCATGGCGTATGCGGTACGCAGGGCATCCATAAGGACAAGTCCCTTGTCGGCGGCCAGCTTGACCAACTCGTCCCACTCCTCGCAGCGCATCGAAATAGGCGGTTCGCACAACACATGGCAACCATGGAGCAGGGCATACTTGATCTGCTGATAGTGCTGTTGCGGAGTGGAGTTGAGGAACACTGCATCCGAGACCTCTACAACCTTTTTGAAGTCGTCGGTCACCACCGGCAGAAGAGAGAGGTTCTCTGGAAAAGAATCATGTTTGCGCAAATAGCAGAAACCGGATATAGAAAGGCCATTGACATAGCGGCTTTCTCTTTCAAACTTGGAGAGAAACGGCAGCTCGTCACCCACAATACCGAGCCTCATCTCACTATTCTCTGCACGAAGTTCTGAGCTCGACACACCTTCTGTACGCTCAAGATATACCACCTCGCAATATTGTTTCAGATAGTCGAATTTTCCGACCCAATCGGAGCCTATGGCAAAAATGTCTACACCATAGCGCAATATGTCGTCTATCTTCTGTCCTTCATATTCCTCTATAATAATCTCATCGGCGAGCCCTGTAGCCTTCAGAGCCTCAATTCGCTCCATCAAGGTCTGCTGGACATTGATCTTGCCACGTGCCTTGTCGAAATCCTCGGCAGTGACACCTACAATAAGATAGTCACCCAGCTTTTTTGCACGTTCCAAAAGCCGTCTGTGACCATAATGAAACAGGTCGAATGTTCCGTATGTAATTACTTTTTTCATGATTTTCAGTTGTTTTTGACACGCCCACTTTTCAATTTGTAGTCATAACTATGTCGTCCTTCCGAGCGGAAGTCATCATGATAGCGTTCAAGCACCTGATGAAAAATCTCATCATATTGAGGGATGAAAAGATCGTCTTTTCTTTCCATGTGTGCGATTATCTCACCAGCGAGTGGCAAGGATAGCGACAAGTCGTTTTTACCATTGTTGAAGCTTGTTCCTGGAATGGAACCGGGCGACACATTCAGAATCCTATTTTGACTCCCACCCTTTTCAAGTTCCACATTGACACTCTCTATAAAAATCTTCAACGCCGCTTTCGTGGCGCCATAAACTGCGAAAAAAGGCGACGACAAGAACCCGGCAATTGACACCATAATGCCGCAATAGAAATCGGCATCGCTTTTCAGTTTGTCATAGAACTTGTGTACAATCCTGACCGGTGCCACTGAATTCACCAGGAAAGAATCGCTGATATACTGTTGTGAGACATCCTCGAAAAGGGCCAATTGCCCGAATCCTGCGGTTATAACCAGTGCATTTATATCCTTAAAGCCATCAAAGAGAGAGAAATCCGACAGAGCCAAGTTTTCTTGAAAGAACTCACACTTGTCACATCTGAAATCCATTGGCAATGGATTTTTGTCGACTATGTATATTTTTTCACATTCTTCTCGCTGCGACAGAATGTTGGCAATGGCATATCCAATTCCACTTGAGCCACCGACAATCAAAACTCTTTTTATATGATTAGTATTCATATTATTCTTATTAGTGTTCCATCCGTCACCATCGCAAAGAAACAGAATCTGACTTGTAATCCATATATAATGGATTCTATCTATTTTTCAGTCGAACTGTCGTTGCAAAAAAGGCGGCATATATGAGTGCGACGGCAAGTTGAAGCCATATGGCAGTACCTATGAGATGCTCGGGGGCGACAACGACGGCCATAAGAGCATAGAAAACAAGCTTGCCAGCAATAATGGAAACGAACATGGCGACAGCAACAGGCATACGACGCGATAACAGCTGGTAGAGGGCTACAACAGCAACCAGCTCGGGAACCATACATGCTGCCTTTGCCGGTGTCGGCATGCCAGAGACAGCCATAGATACCAACGGAAGAGCCACGGCCAAAAGATAGGCATTGCGACGGTCGCTGACAAGAGCTGTACCAAGCAGAAGGAACAACAACATGGGATTCAGCTTGTAGATCGGGAATGAAAGAATATGCGACATTGCTGGAATAATGCAGATGGCTGCAAGCAAAACAACGTCGATGATGACGGTGCGCACCAGCTTGTTTGTTTTCGTGACTGTAATACTCATTTTTTGCTAATTGTTTGAATTGCAAAATTACAATTAAATTTTGAAAAAAAATGATTTCGACCATTAAAAATGTTATTTTACACCATATTATAAATAAAGATATTGAAAAACAAACAATTGCGACAAATAGTATAATATAACTGATTTTCAATATAATACAACGATAACATCAAACATAAAACAGCCTAAAAAAAATTTTTTTCATTAAAATTTGCTCAATTACAATTTTTTTTATGTACTTTTGCAACTCCAAAAATTTGAAATCAAACTTAAAAAAATAGGAAAAAAATGACTAAAGCAGAAATCGTATCTTCCATTTCAGAGAAGACTGGCATTGAGAAATTGGCTGTTTCAGCCGTTGTTGAAGAATTCATGACGACCGTTAAGGATGCAATGATTGGCGGCGAGAACGTTTACCTGAGAGGTTTCGGTAGCTTCATTATCAAGCGTCGTGCTGAAAAGACCGGTCGCAACATCAGCAAGAACACCTCTGTGATTGTTCCTGCTCACAACATCCCGGCTTTCAAGCCTGCCAAGAGCTTCCTGAACGAAGTTAAGGACAATGTGAAGTAATTTCATCCACATTGAGAGAAAAAAAACGTCGCTTATAGCGGCGTTTTTTTTGTGCCCATTATACTAAATGCAAGGAAAAGCCGTTGTATACTACATGATTGATAAGTCTTTGAAAATAGCACTCATGGTCCTGCTGTTTGCCGGACTGACTGTCGGTGCACAGGCACAAAACAAGAAAAAGTCCGCATCGACAAAAAGCACCACCATGGTTAAAGAGACAAAAGCGTCAAAAGATACCGCCGGTTATGCAGCGGCCTATCGCTGGGCTGACAACAAAATGAAGCACATGTCGATAGAGGACAAGGTTGGCCAGATGATGTTTGTCCGCGTGCCGCAAAAAATGAACAAAAAGCAGAAACGCGAATTCGAGAAGAACTTCCGTGATTTCGGAGTGGGAGGCATTTGCTTCTTCAAGGGCAGCGCAGCAAACCAGATAGAACAAACCAAGGAATACCAAAAGATGTCGGACATTCCGCTGATGGTGACCATCGACGCTGAATGGGGTCTCGGCATGAGGTTGACAGACTGCTATTCCTTCCCTCGCCAGATGATGATGGGTGCCCTGTCAAGGAAGAACGACACACTTATAGCACAATTCGGCGAGGAAATAGGAAACCAGTGCCGAAAGATGGGTATCAACGTCAACTTCGCACCGGTGTGCGACATCAACAACAATCCTGCAAATCCTGTAATAGGCTGCCGCTCGTTTGGCGAAAACAAGAATCGAGTGGCAACCAAGTCGTTGATGTATGCCCGTGCCATGCAGCGAAAGGGTGTGATAGCTGTAGGCAAGCATTTCCCCGGACACGGCGACACTGACGTAGACAGCCACCTCGACCTTCCTGTTATAAAACATTCAAAAGACTATATTGACAGCATCGACCTATTCCCATTCCGCCATCTGGTTGGGGGCGGAATACGCGGCATGATGGTAGCCCACCTGCAGGTTAACGCCCTCGACAACCGCAAAAACATGCCATCATCACTGTCGGAACGCATAGTCCAGCCATTGCTGCGTGGACAGATGGAATTCGATGGACTTGTCTTCACCGACGGCATCGACATGAAGGCTGTGGCAAAGCATTACAAAGACGGCGAAGGTGCAATCCGCGCCATCAAGGCCGGCGGCGATGTGATACTACTGCCCATCGACGTCGAGGCCACAATCAAAGCCATCGTGAAAGAGGCCAAGAACAACGCGGCATTTGCAAAGATGATTGACGACCGCTGCCGTCGCATACTGAGAGAGAAATACCTGTGCGGCCTTCACAATATGGAGCTCGAGAAACTGCGTGTACCGACGGCCATGGACAACAAGCATTGTCAACAGCTGACAAAGAAAATAGCACAAAAGGCAGTCACACTGATATACGATGCCGGCGGAGTACTCCCTATGGGGAAAGAGCTTGACGTGGTTGAGGTGTCTGTCGGAAACTGCGACAACGCCATCACCACACTCGATAGCACCCTGGCAAACCGCATACAAAAAGCCGGCAACGTGATAATATCTGTTTTCGGCAATGTCGGAGCTGCCAACAACTACGGCATTAGCGACGAGAGCATGTCGGTAGTGCGTCAGATCTGCGCTCTTCATGATACCAAGTCTGTGGTGATCGTGTATGGTTCACCTTATATAATGGAGAAGTTTCCCAAACCCGCCGAGAAGGAGACATCAGCCCCCTACCCTTCTGCTGTAGTGCTTGCTTATCAGAATATTCCAGAAGCCATCGAGGCCGCCAATGGAGCCGTGTGCGGCGAGACGGAATTCGAGGGTGTGCTGCCTGTCAGTACCGGCGGTTACAAGGAGGGAACATCGCTAAAACCCAAACCTCGACCAAAACCTGTCGATCCCTACGCAGAACTGAAGAATGCCGGCATGAAGGTTGAGTGTTTCAAGGCCATCGACAGCATTGCAGAAAACGGTATAAAAGAACACGCCTACCCTGGATGTCAGATTCTTGTGGCCAAGGACGGCAAGGTGGTTTACAACCGCTGCTACGGACGGCAGACCTACTCCAGCCAGTCGGCCCCAATGGACACCAACACTGTCTACGACCTTGCCTCGCTCACTAAGGTGACGGCTACAAATCTTGCCGTCATGAAACTGGTGGATGACGGAAAAATAAAACTCGACGACCCACTGTCGCGTTATCTGCCATACCTAAAAAAATCAAACAAGAAAAAAATAACCATTCGCGAAGCACTGAGCCACTGCGCGGGACTAAAAGCTTTCGACTCCTACTGGAAACAGTCTGAGGAAAGCGATGACCTATACTTCGGCACTATGCCTCCCGACGGCTACACCGCCATAGGAGACAACACCTATATCAGTGACAAATATCGGGACAAGCTCCTCGAGCAGATTACCGACAGCAAACTGAACAAGGATAAGAAATATGTATACAGCGACCTAGGATTCATACTTCTGGCCGATCTCGTGGAACATGTCAGCGGACAGCGTATCGACATATTCATGCGTAAGCACTTCTATACTCCTCTAGGCATGGCGAACACTACTTTCCAACCAATTCAGAACGGCATCGACATACAACGCATCGCACCGACAGAGAACGAGAAGGTGTTCCGCAAACAGCTTCTACGCGGTTACGTTCACGACCCCAACTCAGCAGCCGTGGGCGGAATCGCCGGACACGCAGGCCTTTTCTCTACAGCCAATGACTTGTTCAAAATCTATCAGATGATGCTCGATGAAGGAATATACGGCGGCCACCGCTACATCAAGGCGCAGACCTTCAAGACTTTCAACAAAAGGCACTATGCAGACAAGGGCAACCGCCGTGCTCTCGGCTTCGACAAACCGCTTATCAAGGATAAAAGCGACCATGTTTCGCCGCTGGCTTCACAAAGCAGCTTTGGCCACACTGGCTTCACCGGCATAATGGTATGGGTCGACCCTCAATACAAACTGATATACATCTTCTTGTCGAACAGGGTACACCCAAGCGCCTCGCCCAACAAACTCTCATCGATGAACATCCGCACCGACATACAGACTCTGATATACAATTCGATAGGGGTAAAATAATTTATCTATATAATAATACCATACTAAACTAATGTCCGACAGACAAAAGAAATACCACAAACCACGCAAAGGAAAATGGATTATCCTGTCAATCACAGTGTTGATAGGACTTGTGGCATTGTGGCTCATTTACAATTTTGCACAGCAGATTCGCGATTCTGAGCAGACCAAAGTGCGCCTATGGGCAAATGCCGTCAGCCAAAAAGCCCAGCTGATGTCGTCAACAGAAAAATTCTTCAACGAGGTGGACATCGACGAGCGTCTTAAAATCAAACTGTACATCGATGTTCTGGAGTCGTTCAACAAACAAGACATTAGCACCGACGCTGAATTCCAACTGGCTTATGTCTCATACATTGTCGACAGTAGCTACACTCCATTGATAATAATGGACCAAGACTCAATCATCACCTCTTGCGGCAACATAAGAAATACTCCCGAGGAGGACGGAAAACTGATTGGCACAAAAATCACGCCCGAACTCTTGACCGAATTCAGCAAAAACCCACCCTTCCACTATCAAATCAGCGACATACCGCTTACCCTTCTCTACAAGGAGTCGAAGATATACAGCGATATGCACGAGGCCCTCGACAATCTGACCGAGTCGTTCCTTTCCGAGATAACCAACAACAGTATTTTCGTACCTGTCATTGTTGTCGACAGCCTGAAGAACACAGTGTTGGACTATGGTAACATCAACCCGAATGAGTTCAGTGATCCTGACAAGCTGGCAAAAAAACTCGAGGCAATGGGCAGCGAGAACGAGCCGATAATTCTACAAAAGGCCAACAACAAGACTGCCTACGTCTATTACGAAAACACACCTCTATTGAGGTTGTTACGCTTCCTGCCGCTGATATATCTTTTCATTGCTTTAGTGCTGATTCTTGTTTCCTACAATCTGTTCCGAACAGCCCGCAGCAACGAGGAAAACCGTGTATGGGTAGGCATGGCCAAAGAAACAGCCCACCAGCTTGGAACACCCATTTCTTCGCTTATTGCATGGGCCGACTACCTTGAAGGCAAGACTTTCGAGGAGCCCTACACCACTGAAATACGCAAGGACCTCGACCGCCTCGAGACCATAGCACGTCGTTTTTCAAAGATAGGCAGCGTACCCGAGCTGAAAGAAGAGAATGTTTGCGAAGTCATCCAGCACACAATCAGCTATATGGAGAAACGTAGTCCTCGCAAAGTGACGTTTGTCACAAACCTGCCGGACAAGCCTGTGATGGCCCCAATCAACCGTTACCTCTTCGAGTGGGTCATAGAAAATATCTGCAAGAACGCCATCGACGCCATGGAAGGCGTGGGTACATTTACAACCATTCTGACCATCGAAGGCAACAACATCTGCATCGACCTATGCGACACCGGCAAAGGTATACCAGCCTCAAAACAGAAATACATTTTCGAATCAGGTTTCACCACCAAACAGCGCGGATGGGGTCTCGGCCTTTCGCTTGCCAAACGTATCATAAAAGAATACCACAAGGGCAACATATTCCTTAAATACTCAATTCCCAACCAAGGGTCGGTGTTCAGAATAGTCCTGAAACAAAAAGCACCTGAATCTTAACCCAAACAAGAAACAAAAACAACATAAAATGAAAAACAATACTCCCCCTGTTGATTTTAACGACCTGCGACCCGGCACAACGCTAAGCAATGGCAAATACGTCATCCAGTCCAAAATAGGTGAAGGTGGATTCGGAATAACCTACATTGCCGCCCACAGCATCCTGAACCGAAAACTATGCATAAAGGAGTATTTCCTGGCAGGACGCTGTACCCGGCAACCAGACACAAAAACAGTGTTTCCACGTAGCAGCGATGCAGAACTGTACCAGAAATATCGTCAGTCCTTTGTCCGAGAGGCTCAAACCCTATCTCAGCTCAACCACCCGGGAATAGTGGACATTATTGATATTTTTGACGAAAACGGGACATCCTATATGGTCATGAATTTCGTAGAGGGACGTACTCTACAGAACATTGTTGCCAACAACGGCCCGCTTTCTTACGAAACCGCTGTCAACTATATTGCACAAGTGGCCGAGGCGGTCGACTACATACACCAAAACCATATCCTGCATCGCGATATCAAACCCGACAATATCATCATCACTCCGCAACATCACGCCATACTTATCGATTTCGGTTCGGCACGCGAATTCATCGACGACAAGACGCAGGCTCAAACATCTATTCTTACTCATGGATACGCTCCAACCGAGCAATACTCAACCAACAGTCGCAAAGGAGCTTACACCGACATTTACGCCATCGGTGCCACAATGTATTTCATATTGACAGGCAAGGTTCCCACTGACGCCGCCGCCCGCATCACCGACCCTATGCCCGAAGCCAAGCAGGTAAACCCATCGATTCCAAACGAGGCAAATCGCACCATCAACAAAGCCATGCAGATTATGCCTCACGACAGACACCAGTCAATCAAGGAATTCCTTGACGACCTCAGAAATGTTGGCGGCACAACTGAGCCTGCTGAAACAATAAATGACGAAAAAACAATCCCTATCAACAATATCAAGACTGTTGTAGATGAAAGCGATGAAGCGAAAACAATCATAAGCAACAATACTACTAAGCCAACTGCCTTAACCTCAAATGCTAAAAAATCTGAGGAAAACAAAACAGAGCGTTCTTCACACTATAAAAAAGTAGGCCGAGCAATGATGTATTTCTCATTAGCTGTTCTCGCCCTCTCGCTTATTTTTTGTTTCATTATCGGCTTATACGGTTTTGTCAGTGGCTATATAGTCCCGGTATTTACGTTGTCTTTTTCCCTATTGATTGGTAGTATTCCTATTATACATGGCAATAAGAAAGGTATATGGATTCCTCTTGCTGGAGTCATTATTACTTTCTTATCTTCTTATTTCGGTTTTGAATCTTTACACTTTTTTTATTACGACTGTCTTATTTGGATTGCTTTTGCGATATTTGTTTTTAATAAGAATTTCGTTTTGACTAACGGACTAGCTGATTCTTCCACAGACGATAATGCTATATCTAAAAAGATAAAGAAACTACCTTCTTACTATAGAACCGTTGGACGCATTTTTATTATTTGTTCAATAGTTTTTATTCTATTTTATTTATACGAATTAGAAGAATATTGTTATGTATTAAGCTGGGGTTATCAAGGGAATGGATTATTCTTCTGGCCTTTTGATTTGTTGTATCATTGGGCAGAGTCGGGGCTCATTCACTTTACATTCGCATTGACCCTTATTTTGGGAAGTATTCCTATAATTCACGGTAATTGGCGCGGTATATGGATTCCACTTATTGGAATCATTTGCAGCAATATTTGGATTTTCTTAATGTATATTATACATTTTGTTTATATAAGTCCTATGTATTTTTTGTTCTGGAATGCCATCCTATGTACAATTTGGATTGTCATGTTCCTGATAGTATATTTACCGCAAAAAAAAATCAAAGATTTAATAGAAGAACAGAAAATTCAACAAATCAATAGAAGAACACAACAAGACATGAATAATATCAAGTAATATATATTAGTTAAATGAAAAAAAACGGCAATGCTCATAAAATGAACATTGCCGTTTTTCATATTGTTTTTTTTCTACTACAACAGTCGTTTCAGTGCTCCGATAAAGTTGGTGATATCCTCTTCCGTAGTGTCGAATGAACACATCCAGCGAACGATGTTGGCTGATTCGTCCCAGTCGTAGAAGAAATACTCTTTCTGCAACGAAGTCCACACATCTCGCGGCAATTGCACGAAAACACTGTTCACCTGCACAGGATACATAACCTTGGCTTCAGGAACAGACTGAATCTCCTTGTAAAGCATCTGTGCAATGCGATTGGAATGCTCAGCGTTGCGCCACCACAAAGGTCTCACCTCTCCCACTCCGCATTTTCCATTTTCCGTTCCCTGCTCTCCGTTCAGATAAGCCTCAAACTGTACAGCCATAAAACGCATTTTGGAACACAACTGCGACATTTGCTTGCGACGGTATTTCAATTCCACATCGAGAGCAGGATTCAGAACCACAGCTGATTCACCCATCAACAGACCGTTCTTTGTACCTCCGAACGAAAGGCAGTCAACGCCCTGGTCGGTGGTCATCTCCTTAAAAGTGCAACCCAGCGCCACAGCAGCATTGGCAAGACGCGCTCCGTCCATATGAAGGTACATGCCATAGCTGTGTGCCAGATCCGCAAGAGCCTTGATTTCCGCCAAAGTGTATAATGTACCAAGCTCTGTGGCCTGCGCAATGGAAATGGCACGCGGCTGCGAATGATGCTCGAATCCAAAACCATGAAGTTGTGTCTTGACCAACTCCGGTGTCAGTTTACCGTCTGGCGTGGGAACAGTCAAAAGCTTGCACCCCACAATACGTTGCGGCGCACCGCATTCATCTACATGTATATGTGCTGTGTCGGAACACACAACAGCATGGTGCGATCTGCACATGGCATCAATATTGAGAACATTGGCTCCTGTGCCGTTGAAAACAAAATAGACACTCGCCTGCTCGCCGAAAGTTTGCTTGAAAAGCCGTGATGCACGCTCGCAGTATTCGTCGTCGCCATAAGCAAGCGCATGATCGACATTGGCTGCCGCTATAGCCTCAAGCACCTCGGGACTGATGCCCGAATGGTTGTCACTTCCAAATCCACGTTTCATAATATAATACTAATTAGTTACAAAAAAGGTCCTTAATGACATATTGACTTTAAGGACCTTAGTGAATTGTTACTGTTATTACTTATCCATCGTAAAGATAAACTCTTCGTTGGTCTTGGTGTTCTGCATGAACCGTCTGAGCATTTCCATAGCCTCAAGCGGGTTGAGGTCGGTGAGCTGGTTGCGGAGCACTTGCATTCGCGAAAGGATGTTCTGCGACACAAGCAGGTCGTCGCGACGTGTCGAAGAGGAGACAAGGTCGATTGCAGGATAGATACGCTTGTTCGACAGCTTTCTGTCAAGCTGCAGCTCCATGTTGCCTGTTCCCTTGAATTCCTCGAAAATCACATCGTCCATCTTCGAACCGGTCTCAGTCAGAGCGGTGGCGATAATGGTCAACGAGCCACCGTTTTCAATATTACGTGCCGCACCGAAGAAACGCTTGGGTTTCTGCAGTGCGTTGGCCTCTACACCACCCGACAGCACCTTGCCAGATGCCGGCTGAACAGTGTTGTAGGCTCTAGCCAGACGTGTTATCGAGTCGAGAACAATAACCACATCGTGATGGCACTCGGTCATGCGCTTTGCCTTTTCAAGTACGATGTTGGCTATGCGTACATGGCGTTCAGCAGGTTCATCGAATGTTGAAGCGATAACCTCGGCATTGACACTGCGCTGCATGTCGGTGACCTCCTCGGGACGCTCGTCGATGAGCAGCACCATCAGATATACCTCAGGATGGTTGTATGCTATGGCATTGGCAATCTCTTTCAACAGGGTGGTCTTACCTGTCTTGGGTTGTGCCACGATAAGGCCGCGCTGACCTTTTCCGATAGGAGTGAAAAGGTCGATAATGCGTGTTGATAGCGACTCCTGCGGATGGCCTGTAAGTTTGAATTTCTCCTGCGGGAACAGTGGCGTCAAGGCTTCAAAAGGCACACGGTCGCGAATCTCTTCGGGAGCCAGACCGTTTATGCGCTGAATCTTGACCATTGGAAAATATTTTTCCACGTCGCGCGGCGGACGGATGGTGCAACGCACCGTGTCGCCTGCCTTCAGACCATAGGTGCGGATCTGCTGCTGCGACACAAAGATATCGTCGGGCGAAGCAAGATAGTTATAGTCTGACGAACGGAGAAAACCGAAGCCGTCTGGCGACAACTCAAGCACACCCTCAGCTTCCACAAATCCGTTGATTTCGTATGGAAACTCGTGTCTGCGATTCGGGTTCTGATTCTGATTCTGGCTCTGGTTTACCATGCCGTTAGGCTTCTTGTAGTAGTTCACGCCTGGCACCGGAACGAAAGCCTGCTTCTTCTCCTCTACTGCAGGTTGCTGGACGGGGGCATTACCCTGTAATGCCATAGGTTTGGGAGTCTCTTTCGGTTCGGGAGTTTCATCCTTCTCCACTTCGGGCATTGGACTCATCTGCTCCGCCTGGCCATCCATAGACTGGTTTTTAGGCTTGCGGCCACGGCGTTTCATGTTCTTTTGCTGATCGTTGTTTTTTGCTTCTGCAGCGTTCTGTTCGTTCTGCTGGCGCGGGGCTTGTGGCTCTACAGTCTCGTCCTTCACCGTTTCGGCAGCAGGTGCAGGACTTGCCTCCTTGTTTTTGCGTGGAGGACGACCGCGACGGCGTTTCGTTGTGTTCTGGACATCGTCGGGCTTTGCATTAGCGACAGTCTCGGTAGCCTGAATTTCGGGTGTCTGGACCTTGTTTTCGGTTTCGGTCACTTCTCTCGGTGTGCGGCTGAAATAGGTCTGTGGTTTCAAAACCTCGGGCACTTCAGGCACAACCGGTATCTCTACATCTTTTATATTCATGTTGAATGTCGGTTCCTGATGTATATCTTCCATATTGTTGTTTTTCTCGTTTTGCTGTTGAACACGCGACTGTTCTTGCTGCTTGCGCATCTGCAGGTTCTTAACGTTCGACTCGGCCACAGGCACTGGTTTCAGTCTTGTGCGACGTTGTTTCAAACGGTTCTGTTCCTCCATACGGACATCCTCTTTGCTCGGATTCTGGGCCTGGAGGTCAAGGATTCTATATATAAGTTCCTGGGAATCGAGCCTTGATGCACGCGACACACCAAGCTCCTTAGCAATATCTATCAGCTCTATTTGAGCCTTGGTAGACAGTTCAGATTTACTATACATTAAGTAGTTTTAAAATATAAGATTGTTCTTAAAGAGATGGGTTTTTGCTTTAGCCTGAAAACAGGACCATTAGCATAACCTGTTGTTTTTAAAATTTTTGGAGAGATAAAAGGTCTTGATTCCGACCCTCTATTATGACGCAAAGATATAAAAAAATATTAACACCCGAAAAAAAATTTTGCCAAACAGATGAAAAAGTGTATTTTTGAAATCTCAAAAAATGTGGCCAATATTACGCAAACAAAAATATTACGCTGACAATCAGAGAACAAACTTAATAATTAATTATTTACAATAAAATAGAAAACAATGAACATTCCCGAAAATCTCAAGTACACCCAGGATGACGAATGGGTAAGAATGGAAGGTGACATCGCTGTCGTTGGTATTACCGACTATGCACAGCACGAATTAGGCGACATCGTTTTTGTCGATGTTGACTGCGAAGGCGACACCATCAATGCAGGCGAAGCTTTCGGTTCAATCGAGGCCGTCAAGACCGTTGCCGACCTGCTGATGCCCTGCACCGGCGAGGTTATTGAGTTCAACACCGCCCTCGAGGACGCTTCTTCAATCAACAACGATCCCTACGGCGAAGGCTGGATCATCAAGTTCAAACCCGCCAATGCCGCCGATGTCAACAATCTGCTTGACGCTGCTGCCTATAAGGCAAAAATCGGTGCCTAATTGCGCATCATTACAAAAGAATCATGCCCTCATCTGCAATCCAGCTGAGGGCATTTTTATACATAACAACCAAAATAAATTATACAATGAAAAGAATAATCCTTTGCTGCATACTGTGTTTTACGGTATTGTACGTTCAGTCACAACCCACTGAATCCACAAAACAAAAGCTTGGGACCAAAGGCTACGTCGATCTTGGACTACCCAGCGGCACCATCTGGAAATGCTGTTCAGAAGAGAATACTTATACCTTCAAAGAGGCTGTCGAATCCTACAAAAAAAACTTGCCCTCCGCAAAACAATGGCAGGAACTGATTGACAAATGCAAATGGGAGTGGTATGATGAAGGCGAGTATTACGAACAAGACGGCGAAATATATAAATTGGACGGTGATTCATGGTATAAGGTCATTGGTCCAAACGGAAATTATATACTATTGTATGCCAACGGCTATTTATTTGTAGACGAAGATTCTGAAACATGTGTGGGCTGTGGCGGAGTTGGCGGTGTGGAAGGCTACTACTTATCGTCTGATGCCAAAAACAAATCTATATTGTATCTATCTTTCAACAAGGACTCAATATCTATTGAAGAGTTGAAAAGCTGTTATGATTTCCGGTGTGAATTGAATGTACACCTTGTAAAATAGAAAAAGCCGCTCAGACGAGCGGCTTTTTGTTTTATATTTTCTTCAAGAAAATCAGTCGACAATAACGTTCCAGTTGTGCTTGTCCTCGGCCTCGCCCAGCTGGATGGCACGCAGATGCTCGTAAAGCTTGGTGCTGATAGGACCGGGTTTCTTGCCGAACTCGTAGCTCTTGCCAGCTTCGGGGTCGTCGATGCGCTCGATAGGGCTGATGACGGCGGCAGTACCGCAGGCACCTGCCTCCTGGCACTCTGCCAGCTCCTCGACGGCGATGGGACGACGCTCAACCTTGATGCCCATATCCTCAGCCAACTGCATAAGGCTCTTGTTGGTGATTGAGGGAAGAATTGAAGTCGACTTCGGAGTGATGTACACACCGTCCTTGATGGCGAAGAAGTTGGCAGCGCCAGCCTCGTCGACATATTTTTTCTCCTTGGCGTCAAGATAGAACTCGCAGGCGTACTGGCCACCATGGCAAGCCTCGACGTGAGCTCTCAGCGAAGCAGCATAGTTGCCACCCACCTTGTAGATACCGGTTCCGAGAGGAGCCGAACGGTCATACTTGCGAGTGATAACATAGGGGTTGGCCTGGAAACCGCCCTTGAAGTAAGGTCCGACGGGGGTTACGAAGATGAGGAATAGATACTCGTTGGCGGGCTTCACACCCACGGTGATACCAGTACCAATCATCAAAGGACGCAGGTACAGGCTTGCGCCGGTGCCGTAAGGCGGGATGAAACGCTCGTTCATCTTAACAACCTTCTTGCACATCTCGATAAAGCGGTCGGTGGGCATCTCAGGCATCATAATGCCACGGCTGGTGTTCTGCATGCGGGCGGCGTTCTCGTCGGGACGGAACATGCGTATCTTGCCGTCCTTGCAACGGTAAGCCTTCAAGCCTTCGAACGACTCCTGTCCGTAGTGCAGACTTGAGGCAGCCATGTGGATGTTGATAGTCTCTTCCGAGGAGACCTCAATCTCACCCCATTTGCCGTCGCGATACCAGCAACGTACATTGTAATCCGTTTTTACGTAACCAAACGGAAGGTTTTGCCAATCTATATTCATGATATTTAGTTTTTTATTAATGTATTACATTTATTATAAGCAAATGCAAAGATAGGCAATTAATTCAATTCGACAAAATATTTTTATATACCGTTTGCGTAATTCTGTTAAGTTGTCTTGGAGGCGAGGCATGTCCTGTGCGCCTACCGATTGGCTTTGAAAGACACGGCAAAAACACTCAAAACTTAAAATTAAAGAATGACAGTATCCAAATTATTTACTGAAAATGGATTACAGATTCAACCCATCCCAACCCCGACAGATAGCATTTTGATGGTGATTAAGTCGGAAAGAGAGAATAAGGGTTGGTTTTTCAAAGAAATCACCCCTGTTTTGTTGAGTTATTGAAGAATTTGAAAATAAATTTTGACAATCAATTTTTTTGTTGTAATTTTGCAGTGAAAAAGGAAATAGATTATTAACTGAAAATATCGCCAATGAAACATTGATAACAGATTGATACGCACATCATAGAATAGAAAATAGCGAAGTAGCTAAACATGGGAATCTTTGAAACTTGGACACTTTCAAATGATACTTCCAAATGTAAAGTAACGTCGCTCTCGCCGGTTGGCGTGGGCTTTAAACGTTGTAATTGGGAAGTATCAGGTAGTCCAAGACCTCAAAGATTCCAATGAAAGCGAAAGTGCCACGCTTTTTTTATGTGTATATTTCTTAGGCACCATATTTTTTTACTCAAAACGACGTGCCAATGATAAAACAGGCAACATCAACAATGAAAAAACAAACAATATTTTTAATTAAAAGAACCCTAACCAAAAGGACAACACTTTTGTTTGCGACAATATCTATCATGCTATTTTCGTCTTGTACAGAACATAAACAATTTTTCCGTGGTGATGTTATTGGTTTTAGCGATGAGGTAGAAACAAGCTACACCACAACTTCACGTGGTATGTTTATGAATTTTAAGCCCCAATCAGCACCATACAATTTACTGAACGAAAACGATGTAACCAAGATGAAATATTCTATTGACAAAGTGCCTAGAGGAAACAATACCTCTGCATATTATGCAATGGAACTTGCCGCACAAAGAGTCAAATATATTCGTAAAAAAATAGCAAGAAACGATCCCAAAACAAGATACTATATTTTTTTACTGACGGACGGATTGGATAATTCATCGCCACAGGTAGCAAAAAAAGATGGACGAATAATGTTCAGCATATCCCCAGAAAAATACCAAAAAAGAATTCAAAGGAAACTTAAACATGCCATGGGTCTTTGGCACAAAAATGAATTTGAAGTTTACACTTTGATGTATGAAGGTGACGACATTGAAGAGGCAAAACGGATGAATAATATGACTGACGAGCAATACGATAAAATATTAAGAAATAGCATGGAGTGTTTTCGTTATTCCTCCAATGGCGAAGCACCAGAATTAATTAGTGCAAATAATTTCGATAGTATTATTGAAAAGACAAAAGAAAAACTTAAACAAACATCGTATACGTTCAGGGTAGCTAAAAGCTATGCAGGGAAAAAGATTCGCATGAATTTCAAAAATAACGAAGGAGAAGAAGTTACACTTACGGCTACGTTAAAGAAGTCATTATCTTCCTATTCTTTGACAGACGTAGCACTAAGCAATGGCGCCACAGCAACAATCAAAGCAATAAGTGGTGACAATATCAATGCATTATTTGTCATAGAGGATTTCCAATTAAAAGACGGCCATGCTTATTATCCTAAAAAAAGTGCAACAACCCAGGACTATGAAATACAACCCGGATTATGGCAAAGAAATTCCGAATATATCGAAAAAACCAATGAAATGATTAATACCTATTTCATACTTGTAATAGATGGTAGTAGATCTCTGGATGGAAAAAACCATGATAAAAACGGATTTGAAGAAGAAACTGATTTGGCGAAAGAAATCATGGAAATCATGATGGAATAAGAATCGGATATTAAAACACAAAGAAGGAAGTCTCATTTTAGGGGCTTCCTTTTTTTGTAGAGCATTTTTCACTTGCGGATCCGTGTTGGTTTAAGGGTGTAGAACAACCCGATACACTTCTCAATAAGACCCATCGGTTTGGTCAAAAAACGCATCTATGAGCAATGGTAGCTGGTGGCTTATAACTCGGACTAGGTTCGGATAAAATTATCGCTGAATAGGTATTGGGCAAAAAGTAAACAAAAGAGGAGCAAAACAATAGACTCCTATATAATATAAATCAGCCGCTTTATAATACATCATCAAATACGTCCTCCTCAATTGTCATTATATTGGACTACAATCAATTCCGTCAATAGATAATACATTTTTATAAAAAAAAGGAAGAATCCGAAGAATCCTCCTTTTTTTTGTGGTCCCTCTTGGGCTCGAACCAAGGACCCGCTGATTATGAGTCAGCTGCTCTAACCGACTGAGCTAAGGGACCGCGATTTTGTTGTCAAAATCGGGTGCAAAAGTACAAACTTTTCACAATATGGACAAAAAAAATTCGTAACAGGCAACGATGATTGTCTTAACTACTTTATAATCAAAAGCAATGTATTGGCTCAAAAATTTCATTTTTTCAAACAAAAAGAACAATTATTGTGATTTATTTTGTAATTTTGCACTTTCAAAAACAGCAAAAAAAATGGGCAGAATCATGGCAATAGACTATGGCATAAAGCGTACGGGACTTGCCGTCACCGACCCGGAGCAGATAATTGCCACCGCATTGGCCACTGTCGACACCAACAAGCTAATGCCATACCTCGACGAATACTGCCGTCGCGAAGAAGTGGAACGCTTCGTCGTCGGTGAGCCCAAACATATGGACAATACTCCGTCGGAGTCGGCACGCCTTATCGAGCCGTTTCTCAAAGCCCTTGCTGCACGTTTCCCGCAAATACCTGTCAGCCGCATGGATGAACGCTTCACATCAAAGATGGCGTTCCAGGCCATGATTGACGGTGGACTTGGCATGAAGCGCCGCCGAGACAAAGCTCTTGTCGACACCGTTAGCGCAGTACTTATCCTACAGAACTTCATGCAACTAAACGATAATACAAAACAATAATATCTTTCATATAACCCATAAACCCTATCTCCATGAATCTTCCAATTGTTACATACGGCGACCCAATGCTCCGCAAGGAAGCAGCCCCCATCACCAAAGACTACCCCGACCTCAAGCAACTTATTGCCGACATGTTCGAGACCATGTACAATGCTGACGGCGTTGGACTTGCAGCTCCGCAGATCGACAAGTCGATACAGTTAGTCGTCATCGGATTCCGCCCTTATAACGAGAAAACCGACTCCTATGGTCCTGAGGAGGAACGCCATGTGCTGATTAACCCTGAGATACTCGAAGAAAAGGGAGAGAAGAAATACTTCAACGAGGGCTGTCTGAGCATCCCCGAAATCCACGAGGATGTCCTGCGCCCAGAAAGTATCGTGCTGCATTGGTTCGACGAGGATTTCAACGAACACACCGAAGAAATCGACGGCATGTTCGCCCGCGTCGCACAACACGAAATCGACCATCTGCACGGCAAAGTGTTTACCGACCGCCTCAGCCCGCTGCGCCGCACAATGATAAAACGCAAGCTGAACGATGTGATCTCAGGCAGGGTTAGACCTAAATATAGAGTAAAGAATAAAAAATAACCATCACTTATGAAGACCAGACATCTGATATACACCATCTTCGCTGTGGCTCTGGCAGCAGCCTGCAACCACTCTGGCGACAAGAAAGAAGACTCTACGCCAGACAAAGCAAAGCTATCGCAGGAAGTCAGCGACATCGACAAAAGCCTGCGTCAGGATATTATGGCCGAAAGTGCCGACCCTGTAAAAGGCAACAATGCCGTTGAAAAATTCGTCCAATACGCCGATGCATTCCCGGATGATTCCATTTCAGCCTACTATTTGCACCGTGCCGCCGCAATCAGCAACAACATGGGTGAATTCGACAAGATGGTCGAATACTACGACCGCGTAATTAACAACTATCCAAACTACGCAAGTCTAATCGATTGCTATTACGAAAAAGCCATTGACCTTGACAATGCTGGCAGAAAAGAGGAGGCTCGCAAAGCCTATCAGAATTTCCTTGACGAATACCCCGACCACTACCTCGCTAGCGATATCCAGAAAAGCATGAAGCTCCTCGACTACAGCAACGAGGAATTAATAAAGAGCTTTGAAAAGAAAAACAATATAAAATAAGAAGATACTATTGGCTCATTGATTGAGCTTAGGCACCGAAGGCCATTCATTCCGGAGAAAACTCTGAAAATGAATGGTCTTCGTATAATATAACCACCTTCAGAATCTTCTTCTTCACGACATTTGAATTTTCGAGACCAACTATCGGGGCGACATCATTCAGACGTTTCTCGTCGACTTGTGGCTCCGATACCGTTTTTTGTATGTTTTCAGGCTGGACGGGTGACGAAAATAGAGTTTCGGTATTCTGAGACTCCAATGCGGGGACAGGCTCATCAGATGTCGACTCCTGCTTCTCCTCCGTCATAAAATCAAGCGTTCCGTCAACAGAACTAAAAAGATCGGGCACAGCATCGCTGTGGGAGACACTGCTCGGGACGGACGACGGACTTGACTCTACCTGCGGCTTGGGTGCAGCCGGCACAGCTGGTTTCGGAACAATCGACGGCGCATACATTTCACCCTCGCCAAACATCAACCACTTAATGTCAATCTCCGGATAGCGATTAATGACCTTCATTACAAAATCCAGACTCGGACGGTTTCTTCCCGAAATAATATGAGACATTCCCGAAGGCTGAATTCCTATTTCATCTGCAAACTGTCTTGCAGTGATATTTTTGGCCCGTAAAATCAAATTTATCCTGTCAACCATAATTTTACATTTATAACCTTACAAAATTTAATTTTACAAAAGTACAAATAATATTTGAAACATTTGTAAAATTATTACATTTTACTTTTGTAATATTTATTATGTTATAACTGATAATTAAAATAATCATTTATAAATAACTATAATTCAGTGTTTAAACATTAATACCAACCAGCTACATCCAATAATGTAAAAGAGTATAGATGAATTAAATTATTACTTTAATAAAAATAAGTAATATGCATAATTATAGTATTTTAAAGTAATTATAAAACTATAATTTGTAGTGTTCCTATTTTTTACAAATATTTCCCGAAAACATTTGTAAAATTTACAAATTACATCAAATTACATTTGTTTATATTTGTGAATTACAATTGTGATTTACAAATGTCATTTTACAGAAATCCCTTATAATCGCTTATCGTTGCAAATGACATAAAACGGCCCCATCTAGAATGAGAACGTTGCTTAGAATGGAAATTTTGGAAAATGCATTTGCAGCATAAGTTTGTATTTTTTTTTCAATAGTACATACGTTATTTTATTTAATGACGTTATGTGGAAAATTGAAAACGATAACAAATAAAAATATTTAACATGAAAAAAGGTATTGCAACACTGTTGGTCATTATGGCTTTTGCCATGATTGCTATGTCATGCTCCCATAAGACCTGCCCCGCCTACCGTGGCTCAGTGTCAGAAAACGTAGTCAACGAATAACTGCGTCTACCGGCAGAGGCCTCTCCCCTGCCCTACACAAAAAAACAGGCATGCTTTTCAGCGTGCCTGTTTTTATTTATTCTCCGTAGACCGTAAATTCTGTACCGACGGCCTGCCGGAGTTCAAATATTCAATTCTCAGAGACCAATTTTCTGGTTTACGATAGCCAAAATCTCTGATTCTTCCTTAATTGCAGCGGCTTCGATGGCGGCAGCCTTGGCAAGGATTTCACTCTTGAACGCCTCGTCCTTCAGACTGCTGGCATTAATCTTCACATTAAGATGCGCACCCATCACGGCACTGCGGGCTGCCAATGCACCCACGCCACCGTCGGTAACGCTGGCAGGATTACCCCACTCCACCATGGCACGGCAAACCTCGAAAGCCTCGAAAGATTTCTGCATGGTTTGGAACGGCACCTCGGTGGCAAATTTCGTTGCCTCCTGAATGGCCTCGCTGCGGGCAGCCTTCTCCTCGTCGGTCTTCTTTGGCAAGCCAAAGGCATTCATGATTTTGTTGAATGCGTTGGTGTCCTCATCGACCAAGTGCAGCAAGTCGTTTTTGAGCTGCTGACCATGGACTGCAACATCGCTGAATTTTTCCCATTCATCGTCGTATGCAGCCTTGCCACCGGTCAGGTTGGCAACCATAGTGCCAAGCGAAGCGGCCAAAGCGCCCATATATGCGCTCACAGAGCCACCGCCAGGAGCAGGGCTTTCCGAAGCCGTCTCCTCACAGAAACCAGTGCAGGTCAAATCCACGAGTTTCTTCTGGCTGTTGTCCTCGATAAGGAATTCAATGACTTTCTCCTTGGGATTGAAAGGCTTGAGATCGTCCAGGCCCATCGATTTGATGGCCACCTTCATAATCTCGTCCTCGCTGACGCCGAGCGAACGTTTCTGTTTAGCCAGATAGTATTTTCCAGCATCAATCAGAACGCTTTTCGGAATCAAACCCACTATTTCGCAGCCTGTTACACGCAGACCTCTGTTGGATGCACAACGGCACACCTCATCAAAGCAGAGATGTACAGGAGCGACCTTGATGGATGTGATGTTCATCGACACCTGGGCAATGCCGTAGTCCTCAATGTACCAGCCTATTGCCTTTGTACCCTTCAAAGTACCGGGAATCATGATGGTCTTGCCGTTCTCGTCCTTGATGGGCTTGCCTGAGGGCTTGCCGCCTTCGCGCATCGGACGGCCTTTTTCGCGCACATCGAAAGCGATGGCGTTGGCGCGACGAGTAGAAGTTGTGTTGAGGTTGTAGTTGATGGCGACAAGGAAATCACGAGCTCCAACCTGAGTGGCGCCGGTCTGGGCCACGTGGTCGTTCCATGCGTTGGGACCGTAGTCAGGCTTCCACTGGTCTGTGCCCAAACGGGTTGACAGCGACTCATATTCGCCAGTACGACAATAAGCGAGGTTGCGACGCTCGGGCAGCTTGGCAGCGTTCTCGTAGCAGAAAATAGGTATCTGCAATTCGTTGCCGATACGCTCAGCCAACTTGTGGGCATACTCAACAGTCTCTTCCATCGTGATGTTGCTCACCGGAATCAGCGGGCAAACATCCGTTGCACCCTGACGGGGGTGGGCACCGTGATGCTGACGCATGTCTATCAATTCGGCAGCCTTCTTTACAACGCGGAAAGCAGCCTCACAGGCCTGAACAGGCTCTCCAACGAATGTGATAACGGTACGGTTTGTCGTTGCACCAGGATCAACGTCAAGAAGTTTCACACCTTCAACCTTTTCAATCTCGGCAGTCACCTGATTGATGATATTCATGTCGCGGCCTTCAGAAATATTAGGCACGCATTCAATAAGTTGTTTCATGGTATATTATTTATTTACAATTATCTAATAAAAAAAACGTCTTAACAAACGGATTACAAATATAATCAGTTTTTTTATATTCGGCAACAGACGTTCACCGCAATCACTCATCCAACTGAATTACAATAATATATACCAATTAATTATTTTTATATTATTTTTATTTGAAAATCAGTCTTTTTTACATATCTTTGCAAGAACCAAATTAATACATTTTTTTAACATTTTAAATGCATATTATAATGATTCACAACATTTTCCAATATATAATCTCAAACAGCACCGTCTCATCGGCGGCTTCTACGTCAACCTGCAACAGCAAGGAATCAAAGCTTTTCCATCGTAATAAACCCTTTGAAGTCCTGTGGCTATGGAAAAGTTAGAATGTACATCAAATAATGTGCCTCATTGCGGCAGCTCCTCGTTCAACACCATGAGCGAGATAGTCTGCTCTCTCACAAAAGCACTGAACGAAAGCGAAGCCGAAAAAATGGAAATGCAGAGCAAAATCGCCGAACTAAAGAATCAACTCAACGATACTAAATCACTGCTTGAAATAGAAAGAAACAAATCTGCACTGCTAGAAAGACAACTGGAACAGTCACAGACAGAAAAAGAGTCATTGCTCAAAACCATACATCCTTTTTCCTCATTCACCACCACAGCAAACAGGGATTCGCAGACTCTTGCGGCCATTCAAAGTGAAATGTTTGCCACAGAAAGGGAAAAAACACTTGTGTCGGCTGCACTGCAAGCTGCAAACCTGCCCCTTGAAGCCGGAACGGACAACAAACGGCAACGGCAGCACGGTGAACTCGACTGGAGCTACTTCGACAACCTCGTTGAGAGTAACAATATGATGTCCGATTTGAACAACAGCACAGCTAAGACACTGCTCAATCTGCTGTTTCAGAAGAACATCATTAACAACCATTTCCACCTCAACAGTAGGTACAACGACAACATAGCCTGTTTCCTTGCCGGCGAATTTCGCAAACGCGTTCACACCTCTGCACGATGGTCAATATACGAGAAACTGTTCCACCGGCGCAATCTCAGGACCTTTGCCAGTCGCACAATGACAATCACCGACAAAGTGTTCTGCCGCAAAATCGCCGAACAATTCGATACAATAGAGACAATCAACGTCCGCGAATAAGAAACATTGTAAATAATATGGGTGGATGAGAAGTCGAGTTCCCCTTGCTTCTTGCTGTTAAAGTAGAAGAGCGAATGTTCCACCGCAAAACCGTGTGCGTAGAATTCCTGCGCCACAAGGTTCTCATTGATGGCTATGAAGTTGATGTTGGAGTCTTTGCCAAGCAGGCGCGTCTATAAATTCCTGCCATACATGGCCGCCAGCAAACCCGCGTCGTTGGCGAACAGCTTGAACCTGTTGCGCTGTTTGTTCAGCAGCAACGGCAGCTGCGGTTCCTCCACGTTATATGTAGAGATGGTCACACCAGCGTTCTTCAGCCATAGGAAACCGTTCTCGTACTTGCTGAAGCGAGTCTTCTCTTTTAGTTTCTTTATTATGAAACGCTTGTTTTGGGCATTCAGTTCGGATGGAATGAGGTCGTAAATCTCCACTATCTCCAACTTATGCTCCTTGTTTTACTGCGTGATATCCTTTTTGCAGGTGCGTATGAAGCCTCGCTGCTCGCAAAAAAATGTTTTAATAAAAAACTGTATTTTAATCCATTGTGGTGTGTATTTTACACTTTTCCAATGTAAAAAAAGTAAGAAAGATGCATTTATTTAAAACATGTTTTTTCCGTATCATCAGCTCCATTCTGGGGAATCCTCAGCGGCCATTGGCAGCTGTCCTTCTTCTTCCATGCTGTAGGGGACGGGGATGTGTTTCTTGTAGAGTGAGAGAAGGTTGTCGGCGAGCAGCAGTTCCACCTCGCGCATCGTGTGTTCGAGGCGTTTGGGTGTCAGCTGGCACTCCCAGATGACTATCACATGCCATCCATTTTCTTGCAGCAGACGGTAGTTATTCTTGTCGCGCTCGCGGTTGCGCAGAATCTTCTTCACCCAGAAATCACGGTTCGTTTTCGGAATCTTGCAACAAACGGAGTCCTTCAGCATTTCACTCACCTCTCCTGTGGGAGAGGGATTGTGTGTGAGGTTATGCCCGTGCCAAAAACATATTAAACACTCTTTAATCTACAATAGCAGAAATTATGTTTGGCCTATAGCCTTCCTCTTTCACTTCAAGGTTGTTGATATCTACAATAGTAGAAATTATGTTTGGCCTATAGCCCAACCTCACCCGATTCAAATGGTTCCTATCTACAATAGTAGAAATTATGTTTGGCCTATAGCCAGGAGTTATAGTAGGCTCATAAGAATGAAATCTACAATAGTAGAAATTATGTTTGGCCTATAGCCGCACGGCTGTTATAGTGTTTACGCGTCAATCTACAATAGTAGAAATTATGTTTGGCCTATAGCCGCGGAGGGTCGAGAGGCCGCCGCACCCAATCTACAATAGTAGAAATTATGTTTGGCCTATAGCCTTGTTGAATGCTGTAATGCACTATAATAATCTACAATAGTAGAAATTATGTTTGGCCTATAGCCGTTAAAGAGGGATGGATTGTTGCTGCAATCTACAATAGTAGAAATTATGTTTGGCCTATAGCCTCCAGTTATATGTAAACGAACCGACAATATCTACAATAGTAGAAATTATGTTTGGCCTATAGCCGTTATTAAAAGTCTTAAGGAACAGTTATTATCTACAATAGTAGAAATTATGTTTGGCCTATAGCCATGGTTCAGCGCGGACTTCCTGTCAATACTATCTACAATAGTAGAAATTATGTTTGGCCTATAGCCACTGCAGCAGATAGTGGCATTCCTTGACATCTACAATAGTAGAAATTATGTTTGGCCTATAGCCTGTTTTTCTTTCCAACTGCCGTAGCCGGATCTACAATAGTAGAAATTATGTTTGGCCTATAGCCCGTCAAGCTGTTGTTCCTGTGCCTTGCGATCTACAATAGTAGAAATTATGTTTGGCCTATAGCCCTCATTCATTTTTAACTCCTTTCGTTTATCTACAATAGTAGAAATTATGTTTGGCCTATAGCCTTCCAACGGTTCGACTCCAGCAGCCATCTGATCTACAATAGTAGAAATTATGTTTGGCCTATAGCCGGAAAGGTAACACAACAAACCACGGTGATCTACAATAGTAGAAATTATGTTTGGCCTATAGCCCGATAACAACCAAAAAATCTGATACTGATATATCTACAATAGTAGAAATTATGTTTGGCCTATAGCCGCTGGTGGGTACCCAGACAGAGCAAAAATCTACAATAGTAGAAATTATGTTTGGCCTATAGCCTCTATATTTTTTGCAAAAATACAACTTATTTCTTTATGTCAAGTTTTTACGAATCATTTCAAAGAACAAAAAAAGGGACTAAATCACCCCACCCTGTTTTAGTCAATAACACAATCATATTATTATCAGTATATTATAGTTATATTATTAATTGTTTAAACCTAGGTTTGTTAGAAATAGACAACATCACAATCTCGATGAATAGCATTCCCATATTTCTTTATTTTGGCATTCCCAATCTCAAAAATCACTACACTGTCGGCTCCAGAAAAATGCTTTGAATAGACATCTTCGATTTTCACCAGGATATTGTCTATTACACGCGAAGTGTTGTTTACCTCGTACACTGAAAACTGCAACCTAATTGCTCCATTTTTTGTAAGCATCTTTGAGAAACGATTTCTCAGTTTATCATCTGCAATATCGTAACTTATTATCATCATTGGAAACCAAATCTTGGATAAACATACACATCCCTTTGCCTCATAAAACACCTATAATAGGATTGAATAAAAATGAATACTTCAGATTTATAGGGAATTAATGCATCAAAAAACACCCTGCAATAATCGGAGTTCTTTTGGACTTTGAGTTTATACTCCCCTTTTATCACATTGAAATCTTTCTCCGAGAACTGTTTCCTATTAAACGCTGTTCTGACAGTTCGGTCGACGATGCACCTGAAAGGCTCCATCAAGTCACAAACCAATGATTTCCGTTTGAACCATAACCGATGATAAACACCAACGTATGGATCGAAGCCAAACATACGCACAAAACATTCAATATAATTGAACAGGATGGTGTATCCGATATCTAGTGTCGCATTGATTGCATCGCATTTTATGCGCGGCTTTCTTGCACCCCAGTCCATGTCTTGGAAGAAAGCTTCAAAAAAGTACTTTGATGCTAATCCCTCAATACCCATCAAACCATTGTATTGGTCAATAACCGCGAGTTTTTGAAGACATTTCCTGCAAAACTCGACTGCCGATTGGGTCAATTCATCTGTCTTACGGGTCTTCTGTAGAGCTACAATTTGATTGTTGATTTTGTTCTCAACAAGTATTTTTGCAATAGAAATATCCTCTTTGGAAAACTGATACTGTCTCTGTCGAAGCAGGTAATTTGCCTCCGCAGCATTAGCCCAATAAAACACCGGCCTGAAGCTTTGGTTAACAACGATAAGCGCAACATTGAACTTCTTGCACTTGTCAATCAGCGGTGTGGTTATTCGTATGTGTCCAATGATAAACAATGCCAGAATCTTTTGAAAAGGTAGTTTTGTCAATGTTTTTGACCCTTCGATATCTTCAAGCAACAATTCGCCATTGCTCACTCGCAAATCCCTGTCACGAATGCAGTTGATAACGTAGATTGACCTGTATTCAATATCCTTGTTAGTAAACATTGTTTTCTTCGGTTTTATCACAAAGGTTGCAATAGATACAATGGTGACATTTATTTGGATTGGCAACAAAAGGAGTGGCAGGATTGTATTCCCTAAATGATTGTATGAACCCCATCAGTTCCTGCTTGTTTTCAACTGTTGGCAGGCTTATCGGGATTGCCTTGTTCGTTGATATTTCATAGAAAGCAATTTTTTCCACCTCATAGCCCATTTCTACCATGCAAAAATACTGTGCCCACAACTGATATATCTGTCCTTGATAGATTTGTTTGAGTTGGTATTTCCTTTCAATCAGCTTCTTCTCCTTTTTCCGATAGACATCAATCTTGCCCATCACCCCCAGTTGTTCTGACAGTACTGGCAATGAGAGGATTTCATCTTTCCTATTGCTTGATGTCTTGGAATCAACCGGCTCATGAGCTATTTTCCCTTTGGTTTGTGGTGTGGCTTGGTACATCCCTTCGTCCGTATCCATATACACATTATGCAGGTATATGGAATACGGACAGAAGATGAAATCATTGAGGGTAGATATGGAAATGTAGTATTCCATTATTAACAATTAGTCTACCAACCCTTGTGTATATCGTAGCCATTCCTTGTTGCTGATTGCTATTTTTAATTTCGATATATTGTCCGAATGTTTTATCTGTTCGACAATCCACAATCCTTTTCTAGCAATGTTGTAGGCCCCGTTGGCATCAGCATTCTTAGGTAGATTATTTTCACAAGTACGACTATCGTAGAACTTACCAGAAGCATTCATAACAGGTGAAATTAAATAATCCACTTCTGTTCCAGTAATACTATTTCGCATCTGCAAGGTCAAATGTAGCATGTGTAGTAATTCTTTGAAGAATGTAGCGTCATTTTGTGAGCAAATCTGCTCCATTAGATTGCCGTTTACATCTATGTTGTATTTATTAAACAAGACCTTGAACTTGTCTGTCAAGTCAAACTCATCGCTAACAAAATTGTTATTTTGCTTCGTATCGCGTTTGGTTTCAATACGTGTGCCATAGGTACAAAGTGTCCATTGTGTTTTGGTTCCAGCTGCTTTCGAGGTAAAATCATTATAATCAATAGCAAATTCGAACCATCCCTTACTGACATTTTGTCGAATACTCCTAAATTTTGCAAAAAAGGCTTTAGCTTTATCCATATTCTCGTAACGTGTATCAAGCATATTGACAAATCCTGTTGTAGGATCCATTTTACTGGTATTCCAAGCAGGGACATAGAACAGGAAACCACATTGTTTACCTATCTTCTGAAAACTCTCAAATTTATTTGTCAACTGCAATGCATTCAACGCACCACCCAGGTCGTAAATATCTTTTTTCTTGTCTACCAGATAATTCAACTTGTCAATCAGCATTTTTTCAAACTTCTGATAAACCTGTTTCTCAACCTTTTGCCTCCCTCTAATAAAGCCAGTATTCAAGTCTTCAAGCACGACTATTGCGTTGTATTTTACAATTAGTTGTGCAATTAAATGAACCACCTGGCTCATATAGCCCTCCTTTAATTCCTTGATACTTTCAATGGTTAGCCAACTGCGCCTGGCCTCATCCCTTTGCTTTTCTCTGATATCTAATAAATCATGATAGTTAGTACGATAATTACAGTCGTTATATTCATTCACAATCTCGTTTAATGAATATTGCTCAACGATATTACCCTGCAAATCTATTACAGACAAATATAATAGGTGTCTTTCTCCACGGTCAATACCAATGATATGCGTGACTTTTGATTCTTTCAGATATTCATTGACCAAAAGATTGATGTCTTTATGTTTATCTGCTTTATAGTTAATATTTATTGACAAATGAAATTGGAACTTATCGTATGCATATCTCTTGTTTGATATGATAGGATAATCAAACTTATCCTTCAGCATTTCGTGGTGGTGTCCCTTTCCCAATTGCTCTTCAGAATACACTATCTTGCGTTCTCTAAAGAAAACGGTGCCAGAACCAATATCGAAAACATTTTGAGTGCCACTCATCAATGCTTTGAAGTACATGGTGTGCAAATTATCTGTTCCTCTTGATTTCCTCAACCCCTTTTCGTGAGTTTCAGCAAAAGAAAGATCCTTATTCGTTATCTTGAACAAATACATGGGCTTTTCTTCTCTCTCAAGAACTTTGTCCATCTCTTTCTGACTAATTGGGAAATATGAAAAAATAACATCTTGCAACAATTCTTCTACATCATCCATAGCGTCTGAGAACAATGAATAATCCTTATGTGCATAGTCCTGTGCATTAGGAATGCGCGCCATAGACGCCAATGTAGCTTTAATGGAAGTGATCATAGCTTGATTACTCTCCTCAAAGCAACCATCTTTTAATAAAGAATCAAACAATTCAACTCCCTGCTGTCTGAGAAATTTCAAATAACCAATGGCAGTTGACACCTTGGGCTGTCGTTTTCTTTTCTCAGTATTTATCTTTTCTCTAATAATGGTATTTCCATTATTAGTAATGAATTTATCAATTGCCAGCTTGATAGCAGAAGATTCTTTTTCATAGTCTCCTTTGTACAAAGCGCCATAAAAAGTCTTTCCTTTCAATTGGTAATAATCCAATCTTTCAAAAATGCTTTTATCCGATTCCGACACATGATTAAAACTTCTGAAAAGTTTTGTGGCAGACGAGATTCCTAGATAGTAATCATATTCGCCGATACTATTTTTCCTTCTGAACAAATATCCGCCATACTGAGTAGCATTATCCGATTCTGTTTTGCTGTCGACCCATCCATTTAGAAATGAGCCATTGTTCTCGAAAAAAAGTTTAATTTTATCATCAGAATAAGGCTTCTGTGTCATTCGGTTACGCACCATATTGTACAACGGCGTAATTTGATCAAGTGCTTCCCAAAGTGGAATGAACTCGCCATAGAAGGTGTTGTCTTTTTGTCCCTCAGACCCCTTCCCCAACAAAGGTTTTACAAAGTGTTGCAAGTCTTTGATTGCATCCAATAAAATCTTAATTCTCTCAACATTTTGCTTGTCCTGCGACATTGTTCTGTCTTTTGGATACTGGGTGTTCAACAGAGATTTTGCCTCTATGTATGCATTCTCTATACGAATAAAGAGATTAGGTTTTTGCACATTATTATTATCCTCGGCACCTTTAGTAATAAAATACTTTTCAAGCGGCACGTATTTTTCTCCAAGATAAGGTTTCAGCAAGTTATTGATTTGTGCTATAGAAAAACTTTCATCAGATTTCAGTATCTTTACAATCCTCTCCTCATACTTTTCGCCTGTCTCATTTTTCCTTTGGGGATTCTTTGCTTTCACATCCTCTTCCATTGCCTTCTTGACCATTGACCAATCTCCATATACCTTTTGGACAATATTGGTCAATTGGAGGTCATTGGGAATATAGATATGTTCCAAATCATAATCTCCCAAATTATCCAAGAGTTTCTTTAATGAAATTTCCCCTTCGAAAACTTGCGTCCTAAGGTTCTGATAACACTTTTCAATGCTTTCCAGCATCTCGTTGTCAGTTGAAAACGTATCGGGCAACCACGAAATAGCATTGTGTTCACTAAGTATCTGCTTAAAAAGTGGTTTTAGTTTAGGGAGTCTATTCGCCTTGTCTTTTTGCTGTTGGTTGTAAAGATTCACATATTCATTCAAGCCTTGTATTTTACTCCCATCCTCCAACACCTTTCCTCCAATTATTGTATTGTATACATCTATTTGTTTTTGCGTCAGCAATATTGGATAATAATCCAACTTGAACATTTCGTCAATAGATATGACATTTAAATAAGCTTCCATTGACTTGTAAAGAGTTTCGAAATGATTTGCGACTTCACTAGCGGCAATTTTCCCAAACACCTCCATGTTGTCGACAAACTTAGGAAGATTCTCTGTAATCATGCGGTTGGCAATAGAAGTTGCCTTGTCATCTGCAACATACATATTTTTCCTATTCTCGTTATAACCCGAAAAATAGACGGTAAAGTTTCTGAAGAGCGAGATCTCCCTGATTGTATTCTCTTGTATCTGACGGACTTCTTCCTCGGTCAAGTTATTATTACCTTTTTGAGAACGGATATAAGTTTCAAAAAGGGCAGTATTTACAAATTCCGCCAAATCCTCTTGAAACAGTTCTTTTCCAAATAGTCTTTTGTACTGTCTATCCCTAAGAAAACTATTAGAAATAAGAGTTCGTAAAGTATCCTGGGCTTCTGTTAACGTTTCCTTTCTTTGAGGATTAGTTGCAGGTAAATGGTATGATGTATAATAGTTATTCAACGCTTCTTCCCAAATATCTTGCTCCTCATCGCTTAAATTGTGGGGAAAAGAATTCATAACCCTTTCAATAAATGCCTTGTGATACTCGTCGATGTATTTCTTTACACTTTTGTACGCAACAGCTCTCTCGTTGTCTCTTTCAAGAATACCGTTTTTTTCTATGTTTTCTTGCGTTTTTCCTATAGGTTTCAACTCAAAGCGCAAGGTCTTTGATAAGGAGTATAATCCGGTGAATTGTTCAATGGAATTCATAATTCAATAAAAATTAGGTTATTTAATATTACAGGGTGCAAAGATACATTTTTTTTTCGACATAGCAAAAAATGATGTCAAATCATAGACGGGCGAATGCAACGGATGTCTTTTCATGATTCTAATCCTTCCTTTACGACATTCCTGAGACTTATTAAACACCTTTTTGCCTTTCATTTTCTATCATTGTGCAATGGGTGCAAGCACTTTTTACACCATGTTGAAAAGTAGCTTATTATGCTACTTCGTATTTTTTTGCTACAATTTGCCTAAAACACAAAGAGCTTGTTCTCTCTGCATGTCAGCCACTTCAGCACCTCACTGTAGCATAAATGTAGCCTCCACGTAGCATGCATTGTAGCATATTTGACACAAACAACTATACATCAAACAATTGTAAATAATAATGCTACATTTGCAACCTGAAAATACATTTTTTTATCAGGTGTAAAAGTGATGTTACTTTTGCATCGTCTTTCAAAGGAAGAGTGGTCACTTCCGATGCCACTAAGGATGCAAGACCTCGTTTGCCGGATTCAGAAAAGATGCGTACGGCTTTGACGAAAATGGCAACCAAAGTCCAGCAACAAGTGACAAAAGGTGTCACCACCGCCCAACAAAGACAAATTAAATGAATTATTAACTTTTAAAAAGGTATTAAAATGGCAAAATTTAGACAGGGAATCCTTGGCGGATTCTCAGGCAAAGTGGGTCCCATAGTGGGATACACATGGAAAGGCAAGAACTGCATGCGCACCCTGCCGTTAAGTTTCAACGACGCAAAAACCACAGTACAACTGCAGAACCGTCGAAAATTCACACTCCTCACCAAGTTCCTCTCGTCATCGTACGAGGCAGTTGCTATCGGTTTCAAGGACCAAGCCGTCGGCATGACTGAAATCAACGCGGCTGTAAAGAGCAACTTCGACGACTGTGTGACCGGCACATGGCCTTCCTACACCCTCAATTACTCCAAACTGATGGTTTCGAAGGGCAGCCTCGCCAATCCCTATTCACCTTCGGTGACAGCACAGGGCTGCGACCTGAACTTCTCGTGGACCGACAACTCGGGCATCGGCAATGCAAAAGACACTGACCTCGTAATGATTGTTGTATACAACGACACCAAAAACGAGGCCGCAATCGACACCGCATCCGCACCGCGCTCGGCACGCCAGGCCTCTTTCTCGCTGCCTAGCAGCTGGACAGGCGACACCGTGGAGGTCTACCTGGCCACCCATCGCGCCGACGGCTCGGAATCTAGTAACTCTCTCTATCTTGGCAGCTTCACAATCTGATGCCTCGTAACACTCTATAAAAGGTGGCATGAACAATGCCACCTTTTTTTGTAACCATACGAATTGTTTTGTGTGACCAATAAAAAAAGAATACATGACTCCATCCCAAAACCTTTATGCCCTAATCATGGCCTACGACATTACAAATAAGGATGTGTTTGACACTGACGAGATGCGCTCCCTCATGCAACAGATAAACGAACGACTAATGCCCTGCATGGATATTGTAACGTCAGTATTGGCAAACTACCCTTCCGACAAGGTTCAAACCCAGAACCGTTTCGACGCGCTGCTTAGCATAGCCGACGACGTAGGCATTGAACTTTTTGTTGACAGTCCCCTGCCCCGTCTGGTCGAACGACACGCAAGCAAGACCGCCATACGCGAAGCCATAATGAACATACCGACACTCGACGGCACATTGCGCACCGAGTTGGAAATGCAAATGAAAAGATATGGAATAATACGCAAAAACTCACCGACTGCAAGCCGTCGCTTTTTCGAGGCCGAGCTGTTCAACGGCCGTTACTATTTCAGCATAACACGTGTGGCTGGACACGAAAAACAAAGAACATTCAGCGTCAGCGTACTGCATCCGCTTATAACATTCCTCGCAACACAAAGGAGCAGATAATATCAATGCAGGTCGACGCCGATGATATGCATGAACTCCTCGCGAGTCTTGGGGTCTTTCATAAATGCCCCTGTGAAATCGCTGGTGGTGGTGACGGAGTTCTGTTTCTGCACGCCACGCATAGACATGCACATGTGCTGAGCCTCGATGACGACAGCAACGCCCAGGGGATTCAGTGTGTTCTGAATGCAGTCCTTGATCTGTTTGGTAAGACGCTCCTGAACCTGCAGACGACGGGCATAGGCATCGACAACACGAGGAATCTTGCTCAGACCCACAATGGTGCCGTTGGGAATATATGCAACATGCGCCTTGCCCACAAACGGCACCATGTGGTGCTCGCAAAGCGAGTAAAGCTCAATATCCTTGACAACAACCATCTGCTTGTAGTCCTCATGGAACATGGCAGAACGCAGAATCTCCTCGGGGTCGAGGTCATAGCCAAAGGTAAAATACAGCATGGCCTTGGCAATCCGTTCGGGACTTTTCAAAAGACCCTCACGCTCTGGATCCTCGCCCAACAGGCGAATTATTTCCTTATAATGCTGCGCCAATTCATCGACACAAGCCTCATCGTACTTGTCTATTTTCAGGTATCCTTTTTCCATTTAGATTACGTTATGATTATATAGTAACGCACAATTTATATTTAAAGTATAAGAAGACTAAACTCAGTTCTCCACTTCAAGCAGGAGACCTTTGAGGTATTCTCCCTCGGGATGGTATATTGACACGGGATGGTCGAGAGCGTGGGGCAGCTGACGCACAATGCGGACATGCTTGTGAGCGTTGGCGGCCGCCGTGAAAGCCATGGTCTGGAAGTCGTCGCGGCTCACAGCCTGCGAGCAGCTGAAGGTGAACAGCAAACCGCCCGGGCGTATACATTCCATTGCCTTCTGGTTGATGCTGCGATAGCCTTTCAAACCCTGCTGCAGCGAACGGTGGTTCTTAGCAAAAGCAGGCGGGTCGAGAATTATCACATCAAACTTGGACTTCTCAATCTCACCCATATATTTCAACACATCGGCGACGACACCGGAATGCGGAGCATTCTCGAAATTGAGCGACACATTGCGGTTGCACAGTTCGATGGCCTTTTTCGATATGTCGACCGTCTCGACATAAGAGGCTCCACCTCGCAGTGCCGCCAGCGAAAAGCCACCGGTATAGCCGAAACAGTTAAGCACATTACGACCTTTCGACAGGTTGCCGACGAGAGAACGGTTCTCGCGCTGATCGACAAAAAAACCCGTTTTCTGTCCTTCATAGAAATTGATAAGCAATCGGTTGTCCGATTCGCATATCTCCCACTCCTCAGGCTTGTCGCCCCACACATAGGCATCGGAGACCTCTGTGGCATCAGGCAGCGTCGCCGACGACTTGTCGAAGACCGACTTCAACGGAAGGACACCGTCCAGAAGTTCCGCGAAAAGCTCGACAAACAATGGAAAAGCGCGGTGCATGCCAGTGCTGTGCGCCTGCAGGACAAGCACTCCGTTATAGTAGTCGGCTATCAGTCCTGGCAGAAAATCGCCCTCGCCGTTCACCATGCGGAAGACGTTGGTGTGCCGTAGCTTGTCGGCATCAAAAAAACCGAGACGCTGACGATAGGCAACAGCCGAAGCAAGCCTTTGCTTCCAGAAATCCTTATTCTGTTCTGGGTCAACATCGGGAGTATCGAAACTAAGCACCTTGGCAATGATGGATTCCGGCTGGTAATGAGCGGCGGCAAGCCATTGACGTTCACTGTCGAATATATTGACGATGTCGCCGTCCTGCGGATTGCCTACCACTTTGCGCACCGCACCCGAGAACAGCCACGGATGACGGCGCATAAGCGATTTCTCCTTGCCTGGTGCAAGTATCAGCTGGGGACGGTTCATCACTTCAGATCGATTATTGTCTGCTTGGGGTCGGGGGATTTGAAGACAGCATTGCCCGCGACAAGCACATCGGCACCAGCCTCATAAAGCAGAGGCGCATTGGTGACATTGACTCCGCCGTCGATCTCGATGAGACACTGCGGATTCTTGCGATCGCACAACTCACGCAACTGACGGACCTTAGCGTATGTGTTCTCGATGAACTTCTGTCCACCGAAACCGGGGTTGACACTCATAAGTAGAACCAAGTCGCACTCCTGCACAATATCTTCGAGCAGCGCCACCGGCGTATGCGGATTCAACACCACGCCAGCCTTCATGCCGGCATCCTTGATGGCATGTATGGTACGGTCGAGATGAGTGCAAGCTTCGTAATGGACAGTCAGGATGTCGGCACCGGCCTCACGGAAACCGTTGACATAACGTCCCGGATCTACAATCATCAGATGCACATCCAAAGGCTTGCGGGCATGCTTCTTGATATGCTTGACGACAGGCTGACCGAAAGAGATATTTGGCACGAAAACGCCGTCCATCACGTCGACATGAAGCCAGTCGCACGCACTTTCGTTGAGCATTTCAATTTCGCGCTGCAGGTTGCCGAAGTCGGCCGAAAGGAGAGATGGGGAAACAAGATGCATTATTTTAATGATTTGATAGTTTTAAAGTTTAAGAGTTCAATTAACCGGTCACAATTTCAGCTTTTCAAAATTACGGCCATAGACGCCCTGTGTCTTCGAAACGGAGATGAAGGCATTCTCATCATGACGATGAATAATCTGCATCACATTGGGTTTGTCTGTTTTGTGAGCCATGACGACAAGCACCTGCTGAGGCTGGTGAGTGTAGCCACCCTCGCCATCGAGCAGTGTGACACCGCGGCCGATTTCCTTAGTGATGGCATCACCGATTTCTTTGTTCTTCGCCGAGAAGACCAAGATCTGGTACGACTGCTTGTTGCCGTCGAGCACCATGTCGAGCACGTATGTCATTGTGACCATGACAATGTAACCGTAAACAACATTGGTAATCTGGTGGGATACAAAGTAAGAGCTGCCAATGATGAAAATGTCAAGATACATGATCACCTTGCCAGGCGAAATATTGTAGAACTTCGAAAGGATGAGGGCAATAATGTCTGTACCGCCGCTATTGCCGCCCATCGAGAAAGTCAGACCTATGCCGCCGCCGCACATGGCGCCACCAATAATGGCACACATGAACGGGTCGAAAGCCAACACGCCGTCAACGACAAAGAGATTCTCGACATGGAGAATCTGTTGCCAAAAGATGAAGAACACCGACGACATGATGATGCCATAAATGGTATTGGCGCCGAATTTTGACCCCAAGACTTTAAAACCGATGGCCAACAGAAAGCCATTGATAATGAAATTCAGGACACCGATAGGCAGAGGTATGCCCAAGGCTATGTTGAGCACCGAAGAGATACCGCTGACGCCGCCGCCGACAATCTTGGCAGGCAGCATGAGCGACGACCATGCGAAAGTGTAAGTCGCGATGCCCAACGTGATAACCACATAGGAGAGTATCAGTTTTGATTTGTTCTTGAAGATATGCATGACTTGGTTTATTTAATTCATGGTTCACTATCGATTATAAACCCGTGCCCCGAAGATTGAAGAGCCAATGCGGACGAGCGTTGCGCCTTCCTCGATGGCTATTTGATAATCGCCGCTCATTCCCATCGACAGTTCACGGAATTCAGGGTTACCGGCAAACACCGAGGCTTTCAGTTCGTCGAAAATCCTCTTCAAGTTGCGGAATTCAGAGCGCACCTGCTGCATGTCGGCAGTCAGCGAAGCCATACCCATCACGCCGCAAACACGCACATGCTCCATCTGCGGCAACGACTCGAGTTGGGCGACCTCGTCGAGGGTGAAGCCGAATTTCGTCTCCTCCTGGGCTATGTGGAACTGGAGAAGTACATTGACGGTGCGGCCGACCTTTGCTGCGGCATGCTCCACCGCCTCGAGATGCTCGACAGAGTCGACACCGTGAATCATGCTCACGAAACCTATATAGTACTTCAACTGCTTGGGTTGCAGATGCCCGATAAAATGCCACTCAATATCCTGAGGCATAACAGCATGCTTGTCGCGCAGTTCGGTGGCATAGTTCTCACCGAACAGTCGCTGGCCTGCATCATAGGCTTCTTGAAGCATCTCGACAGGCTTAGTCTTCGACACCGCGATAAGACGCACACCGTCAGGCAGTGTGGATTTTATTTTTTGTATATTATCACTTATCATTGCTTATTATCAATTCTTAATAAATTATAACGCTGGGCTGCAACATATATTTTCTGAAACACAATATTTTTTTTAATGGTTCGTTTCATGGAACGTAAACCTGTCAACGCCTTCGGTAAGCCCCCGCAAACCTGACGACCAAACCTATCACCATATCAACAGATAACCCAAAATGATAGTCTGCATAGCTGAGAAACCAAGTGTAGCCAAGGATTTAGCCAAAGTGCTCGGTGCCAACTCGAGCCACGACGGCTATATGGAAGGTAACGGCTATCAAGTCACCTGGACCTACGGCCACCTCTGCACGCTCAAAGAACCGCACGACTACACCGACATGTGGAAATCATGGTCGCTCAGCCGACTGCCGATGATACCGCCAAGGTTTGGCATCAAGCTCATCGACAACAAGACCTACGAAAAGCAGTTCCATATCATTGAAGGACTTATGCAGAAAGCCGACGGCATCATCAACTGCGGAGATGCCGGCCAGGAGGGTGAGCTCATACAACGCTGGGTGATGCAGAAAGCTGGAGCCAAATGCCCTGTGCAGAGACTCTGGGTGTCGTCACTTACCGAGGAAGCCATAAAGGAAGGTTTCAACAACCTGAAACCTCAGACCGAATACCAGTCGCTCTACGAGGCTGGACTGTGCCGTGCCATAGGCGACTGGCTGCTCGGCATGAACGCCACGCGCCTCTACACCCTTAAATACCGCACAGAACGCGGACAGATTCTCAGCATAGGCCGTGTGCAGACCCCCACGCTCGCCCTCATCGTCAACCGCCACATGCAGATACAGAACTTCAAGCCCGAGCAGTACTGGGTCCTCTCGACAATCTACCGCGACACACTCTTCACGCTGCAAGGCGGTGACAGCGAAGAAGCGGAAAGCCCTGAAAACAGCGAGGAAAAGAAAGCGGAAGGTCTGAAATCGCGTATCACATCGGAAGAGGAAGGCCAGCGTGCACTTGCAGCCATCGAAGGCCGCGACTTCGAGGTGACCGCCATAGCGAAAAAGAGCGGCAACGAAGCCCCTCCCCGACTCTTCGACCTCACAAGCCTGCAGGTGGAATGCAACAAGAAATACAGCTTCTCGGCCGACGAGACCTTGAAATACATCCAAAGCCTTTACGAGAAAAAATTCACCACATACCCGCGTGTCGACACCACCTTCCTCAGCGACGACATGTATCCCAAATGCCCCGGCATACTCAAAGGACTGCTGCCCTACGCATCGCTCACGGCACCGCTACTGGAGAAGAAACTGCCCAAGAGCAAGAAGGTGTTCGACAACAGCAAAGTCACCGACCACCACGCCATCATACCCACAGGTGTGAACCCTGCCGGCGGCGACCTCACCATCAACGAGAAACGCGTCTTCGACCTCGTGGCACGCCATTTCATCGCTGTGTTCTACCCCGACTGCAAAGTGTCGACGACCACTGTCACTGGAAAAGTGGAATGCGAGCCCGAGAACGGCAAGAAGCGCGGCAACAAGCTGACCTTCAAAGCCTCCGGCAAACAGATACTCGATCCAGGCTGGCGCGTCTGTTTTGACAAATGGGTTGAAGAAAACGGAAGCTGGCGACGCGACAAGAAAAGCACCGGCGAAGAAGAGGAGGACAAGAAAGAGGACCTGAAGATGCTGCCAGCTTTCACCAAAGGCGAACAGGGACCTCACACTCCCACCCTTTCAGAGAAATGGACCACGCCGCCCAAGCCCTACACCGAGGCGACACTGCTGCGCGCCATGGAAACCGCCGGCCGTTTCGTGGACAACGACGAGTTGCGCGATGCGCTGAAAGAGAACGGCATAGGACGACCATCCACACGTGCCGCCATAATAGAGACACTCTTCAAACGAGGATACATACAAAAGGCACGCAAGTCGCTATCACCCACCGAGACAGGCATCAACCTCATCAACCTCATACATGAGGAACTGCTGAAGAGCGCCGAGCTGACAGGACAATGGGAGAAAAAGCTCCGCGAGATAGAGGCGCACAAGTACGACGCACACCAATTCATCGAAGAGCTGAAACAGATGGTCACGCAGATTGTCCACGACGTGATGAACGACCAAACCCAACATGCTATAAAACCAACAATCTAAACATATACACAATGAAAAAGAACATATTATTTATAGCAGCACTGGCATTTGCATCGATGGCTGCCGCACAGACCGGCAACTACTACAACCGGAGCGGCTCATACCAAGGCCAGGAGAAAACGACGACCAACTCGTCCGGCTCGAACACAAGGTACTACAACTCAAGCGGTTCCTATCAGGGACAGTCGAATACCACCACCAATTCGTCGGGCAATTCCAACACACGCTACTACAATTCGAGCGGTTCCTACCAAGGGCAGTCGTCGTCAACGACCAACTCGTCCGGCACCACAACCACCCGCTTCTACAATTCCAGCGGCTCATACGACGGCTATTCAACCTCAACCACCAATTCCTCAGGCGTGACCACGACACGCTACTACAACGCCAGCGGCTCATATCAAGGCTATTCCACCTCAACGACAAACTCGTCAGGTACCACAACGCGCTACTACGACGCCAGCGGCTCGTACCAAGGCCAAAAAACAACGCGATAGGTGAACTCGCCTACGGGCGACATTGCTGCCAGAGCCATTATTTTGCATAAAAACACAAATATGCAGGGTATCAGCGTGCTCAAGATATTTTTTGTGTCAACACAAAAAAAATTCCCATAATTCAGAATTATTTATTATCTTTGCACAAATTTTTCTCTTGCATTATGGACAACGATAGAATCACAGGGCTCCGTGCAGTACATCCGGGCGAAATTCTCAATGAAGAGTTGAAAGAACGCGGAATCAAGCAGAAAGACCTCGCCGCAAAGATTGGCATTCTTCCAAGTCACCTCAACGAGTTGATCAAGGGGAAGCGCAGTTTCACCGTAGCCCTTGCAATGGCGTTGGAAAAAGAACTGGGTATACCATATGATTCGTGGATGCAGATGCAGTACGGCTACGAGCACGACTGTCTGGTGATAGCGCAGCGGGAGGTGGAGTAGCAGCAGCGTACGCGCCGCGAGAGCATCATAGGGAACTCGTATAATAGCTGTAACCGATCACCCTCCACACCCAGCATTTGCGTATCGATATCAACCAATATGTAAACTCCACTTCGAAGAAAATGGTCGATAAAACCGATTTGCGGCAGAAAATGGTCGATAAAACCTACTTTTGCCGAGGAAATGGTCGATATTCTGGACTTTGTGGCAGACAAGGAAGCCTTCACCACCGCCAAGCGTCACCTGCGCCAGCTTACCGAGTTCGGTTTCTTAGAAGCCCGTAGCGGCAACCGCAGCTACAAACTAAATGAAAAGAAAACATTGATATTAGCTCTTTAACATCCACAATAAAATAATATGTTACTCGTTTATGGTTGTGAATTGCTTGAAAAGAAAACATTGTTATTAGCTCTTTGACATCGCCCTCTTCTGTGTAGGTCTCGCCGACTTTGTTGTGAATTGCTTGAAAAGAAAACATTGTTATTAGCTCTTTGACATCGAAGACCCCCGTGTACAGAGCCTTGGCCAAGTTGTGAATTGCTTGAAAAGAAAACATTGTTATTAGCTCTTTGACATCTGCTCGGACTCACGCTGATGTCTACCTCGGTTGTGAATTGCTTGAAAAGAAAACATTGTTATTAGCTCTTTGACATCTGTCTTTCTGGATAATAAAGCCTTCGGCGGTTGTGAATTGCTTGAAAAGAAAACATTGTTATTAGCTCTTTGACATCTAAATTTTGAATTTAGAATGTTGAAATTTGTTGTGAATTGCTTGAAAAGAAAACATTGTTATTAGCTCTTTGACATCTTCACTTCGTCGGCTGCAACGGTGACTGTCGTTGTGAATTGCTTGAAAAGAAAACATTGTTATTAGCTCTTTGACATCTAAGATGTCTACTAAGACTGCTACTGAGAAGTTGTGAATTGCTTGAAAAGAAAACATTGTTATTAGCTCTTTGACATCACTAACTGCGTAATAAGCATCGCCTGCCAAGTTGTGAATTGCTTGAAAAGAAAACATTGTTATTAGCTCTTTGACATCTAAACGAGGCCTCAAACGCGGCGCGTGATTGTTGTGAATTGCTTGAAAAGAAAACATTGTTATTAGCTCTTTGACATCTTTCATAATGTTGAATTTTTAAAGGTTAATGTTGTGAATTGCTTGAAAAGAAAACATTGTTATTAGCTCTTTGACATCGCCGTCGCTCGGGTGGTATCTCGAGGAGGTGTTGTGAATTGCTTGAAAAGAAAACATTGTTATTAGCTCTTTGACATCAGTCGGGTGGTGTATAGCCCTCTCTCTGTAGTTGTGAATTGCTTGAAAAGAAAACATTGTTATTAGCTCTTTGACATCACTTGCAAACGTTTGGCTCTTTTGCCATGGGTTGTGAATTGCTTGAAAAGAAAACATTGTTATTAGCTCTTTGACATCACGTCCACGTGTATATACGTGCGAAAAGGAGTTGTGAATTGCTTGAAAAGAAAACATTGTTATTAGCTCTTTGACATCCCAATTCAAAAAAAAGTCTTATCTTTGTTTGTTGTGAATTGCTTGAAAAGAAAACATTGTTATTAGCTCTTTGACATCACATGATGGACAAGTACGGCTGCATGGAAGTTGTGAATTGCTTGAAAAGAAAACATTGTTATTAGCTCTTTGACATCATCTGACCTTGACGAAGAGCATCACCATAGTTGTGAATTGCTTGAAAAGAAAACATTGTTATTAGCTCTTTGACATCACTGCCAGGACTTCTCCAACTACGAAGCTGGTTGTGAATTGCTTGAAAAGAAAACATTGTTATTAGCTCTTTGACATCCGCCGTCGGGACGACAGCAGCGGTTTTTCGTTGTGAATTGCTTGAAAAGAAAACATTGTTATTAGCTCTTTGACATCTTCGTCGTTGTTGTAAACAACTTGGTATCTGTTGTGAATTGCTTGAAAAGAAAACATTGTTATTAGCTCTTTGACATCAATCCAAACCAAATAGGAAGTGAAACATTGTTGTGAATTGCTTGAAAAGAAAACATTGTTATTAGCTCTTTGACATCAAAACCACTGCACAACAGCAGGGCCGTCGTGTTGTGAATTGCTTGAAAAGAAAACATTGTTATTAGCTCTTTGACATCACGATGTCAACAATCCAATGATATTCAATGTTCTATTAGCTGTCAAAGGCTAAAAAAATCCCGCCTGTTTGGGCGGGATTTTTTGTTTATGATAATTGTTTTTTCAATCCTAAAATAACTCTAACTGTTGTCCTGGCGCATTGGGTTCGACCTCCTTTTTGCAGACATACAACTCTATCTCCGAAAATTGTTTATCAGTAATCGTCAGACATCCCACCTGCCCGAATTCCGGCAGGCAGGCTTTCACGCGATTTAGGTGCACGTCGGCATTCTCGCGGCTGGCACAATGGCGTACGTATATCGAGAATTGGAACATCGTGAATCCGTCGCCGATAAGTTTCTTACGGAAATCTGAAGCGGCTTTGCGTTCTTTTTTGGTGTCGGTAGGCAAGTCGAAGAACACAAGAAGCCACATGATGCGGTATTCGCTGAATCGGTCCATATTACATCTCCGGGTATACAACCCGACGGCTTTCGCCAGCGAAACAGCGTGCCAGCGAAGCTGTAGTTTGACTGGCGGCAACCATCAGAGGACTTCGTTGTCCACCTATGCGTACTTCAAGAGTGGGAACAGTCAGTAATCGGCTTTTGATGGCTGTGGTAACCTCTACATCGCAGCATACGGCCATTGTCTCTACCACCAGACGGTCGACGTAGGGGCGATAGGGTTCCATGATGTCGTCGGCCAGGCAGTAGGCATTGTATCGGTTATGGTGATGGATGCCGAGAGTGGGTAGGAGACCACTGCCCACAAGGGCTCGGGCGATAACGGCACGCAGTATAGCATAGCCGTAGTTGAGCAGTGCGTTGGGGTAGACACCGTCGCGGCCGCGTGTGAAGTTTGGGATGGAGGGGAACATCCTACTCCAATAGAAGGCAGCTGCGCGCCCTTCGAGATTGGTGCTATCTCCTGAAAGCACCTCTTTAACCCATTGACGCATGTTGCCTGTCTCAATGCCGTGTAATTCGTGCAGCAAAGCCGCTTGGTTCAAGATCTTTTGCTGCACGGTCTGTTGCCACAATTGTTTACGCAAAGGCAGGGAAGAACCCAGCTGGTCTTGAAAACGCTCTTGCTGCACGGTGTGTCCTTCAAGTGGCAGCATAAGACCTACAGGCATGTGCGAATTGTCGCAGGTGACGACAGCGGCATTGTTGTCAAGCAGGGCGGCTATCACGCCATGGGTGATTGTTATCTGCCGATGGTCGAGCACCACGACGCCGATGTCCTCGATGGGTATCGTCGCCTGCTTCTCCGGCTCGTCGTCATGGGGTTCCAGTTTGACCACCAACTGCCCGTTGCGCAGCGAGAGGTAAGCTGGATGCGAAAAACAGATGGTGCGCTTAATCATGTCTTATTTGAAGATTATGTTTCCAAGAGGGTCGACTTCAAAGTCATAATGTTCAATGAGAGCCTTGAAATTGTTGGCTTTCATTGAAAGATATGAAAATGGTGTATTTGTATCGTATGTACTTGATTTTTCAGAAGATTCACATTGAGTTTCAACACGTGCTTCTAAATGATGTCTGAGATAAATATTAGGAGTACCCATCGCATTGAATTTGTAAACGATATATAGCCGTTTACTCAATGCATCAGTGTCAAGGTCGGGTATTTCATCGGGAGTGTTGGCGAATAACAGTACTCGTGTACCTTTCTTTATGATGGCTCTTAATGGCATACTATGATTGCCCTCATAAAATGCAAATTCTTGCTCATGAAACAGCGTGTTTTCGTTTTTAAGATTCAGCTTTGAAACGTCCAAATAGTTGACAAGGCGGAATGAACGTTGCACTTTACCTTTTACCATACCTTCGTAGAACAAGCAGAGGTAGTTGTCGTCGTTTTGGGCATAGTAGGCATTTTTATAATCTTGTTTCGAAGGATAGGTTTGTTTTTTTATTGGCAGGGCAGTATCGATTTTAAGGAAACCACGTCCTGCTTTTGCGTAGCAGCGTACGTGGCGTAACGGTGCAATGGGGCGTCCGTTACGGTCCTGTGTAATGGGGTTTCCTTTTATGTCTAACATATAGAAATCGCTTTCCATTGCTTTTGATGCCGACAAGCCTTCATCCTCCATTTTGTGCTTTAATTGTGTTCGTATCATCTCCTTCAAACGCTCGTCGACTATTGTTTTAATATCTTTCTCAGACATGGTTTTTATTGGTTTACGTTTTACCATATACAAATCTCCTGTCGGCGATTTGATGGCTCCATAGAAAGTGTCTTTATGCAGACTTCCCCTGACAGAGTCTCCGGTTTGCCATTGTCCCTCAATAAGATGACCGTTTATATGCCGCCTTTTGTGTGATGGCGCTAATGTTTGGTCTTTTGTAATATGATTTACCAGTATGTTGTTTTCAATGGTTTCAAGTAGTCCACTTACAGATCCTATACGACAATCATACACTTCCTTTTGGAGGGCTATTCGAAGATTCTCTTTCTCTGAGTTGGGTGCATCTTCAAGTTTGTAATATAGTTCTATCATCTTGTCACGTTTGGCCGCCGTAGGAACAAGCGTAAGAATGGCAGCATCTACAGCGTGGTGCGAATGTTTGCTTCGGTCTTTCTTTTCATCGATACTTTGCACACCAAGTATCTTACGGAAAGTGGCGGTGACGTTGCCTTTCTCTACATCTACGCGGTTGAATACAGATTTGAGATAGTGGAAGGCATATTTTGTAATGATACGGGTGTCAACCAGTTGGCTGTTGCGGAAACCAAGATCCATCTCATCTTTCTGTATGGTGAATGTATTGACTTTCGCTTGCCAATAGTCACGTTCCAGCTCCCATTGGTGTTTCTGTTGCAGACATTCGTTTTTGCGTTCAATCGTGGGGGATGTGCGAGCTTTGCCTTTCCACAATTCTATTTGAGACTTGATATGCTCAAGTTTTTCTTCCCAAGGTTTAATGCGCTGCAGAATTTCATTATAATTAGAAAGCTCTGACGGTATCTGGTTGTTCTTGGTGTACCTGTTGAAGTGGGCAAAGCATACTGTTTTGTTGCTCAATGAATTGTCAAACGACAAACTGCGAGGAACAGTATGCTCAATATCGACAACACTATCGTCGAAAAGATCTGAGACGCTTATGTGTTTCCCCGTATAGAGACATTGAAAGTTCTGCTCTTTCCAAAGTTTGTATTTCTGCAAATCGATAGCAAACCGTTCTGCTTTTTGCTTCGCATCACGATTTGTTTCTGTAATAATGTTCTGCTCAAATAACAACCGTCCTTTCTCTATGTCGCTATCGGTGTAGTTGGGACGAAACTCACGTATTATTTCGGCAATGGCAGCATTTTCTTTCTCGCGCTCTTTCTGGTAACGCTCAATTGCTCGACGCCAGTTTGCGTCGTTCATCTCCCGTGCAGTTTCTACTACAATACGAGTATCCTCGTCTATCATCCCTTCGGTCAGCAAAGTATTTATGGTTTTGCGGAGCACATGGAGAGCCCTGAGTACAACTGGATTTTTTATGGAGCCAATATCCGGTGTCCCTAATTTGGGTTGTGACTGTGGAAAAAGACTGATTTGTGAATGATGGTAGAGATTATCCCACTCTTCGTTGTTGATGTCTGTGAATAATCTGGAGAGATGTTTTTTTAATGTGTCACTTGTTTTGGGTAGTTTGTAATACTCCCGTCTTGATGAGGCAAAGAATTGCTGATAAAGGGTTGAAATCTCATCCTGTAGTGTCTTTTGTTCCGTATCGGGCATTTGTTCCCATCTTTTCTCGCCAAAATATTCGATACAGCATTTGAGTATATCCTTCTTATCGGCATCAGTAAGCGTGTAGTCTGTGTTTTTATATGCAAACTGATCTTCGAAAGATAACGCTTTATAATTTGAAATAACTGTGTTGGTGAGATTATAAACGAGCCTATTATGGGTGGTATTGTTGTTGATGGCTTCAATGGCAGATAAAACACTATCCCTGTTTGTCGCCCATTTTTCTTTGCCGATAATGTCAGGTATCTTGGCCAGAGGTACGGCATCACTGTATATAAATCCTTCGCGCAGGAAAGGCAGAATGTTTCTAATCGCTTTCAGACTCAATGTGGTATATCCGTCTTGCATCGAACTCCACATTCTGGTCATTTCTTTGGCTTGTGTTTCGTTAAATCCGAGGCGAATCTGTACGAATTCGTAAAGATCTTCGTAGTCATCGCATGAGAAGCACAGGTGCCATAAATCTTCATAATTATAGCTTATTCTGTGAATCTCTCCCGACTTGTTGTTTGCGCGTTCTCGCTCTGTGAGTATCTCTTTTGTGCGCCACTCATCTCCGAGAATTTTCTTTAAGCGTGAAATGATAGGACACCCTGCCACAGTTGCATAATCACGATAGTTTATAGTGCGATTGTTGTAGTCGAGGTGAAGTTCGCTATGGTTCTTCTCAATCCAAGTACGAATGTCAGCGAATTTGAATGTTCCTTTTGCTCGGCAAAACAGAGTGTCGAATATTTGCTCTCGTTCGGTATCTGACAGGTTTTTCCATTCCTCATCGGGAGAGACACGATACTTTATGTTATTTATGAATGTCAATGCACGATATTCTTCGTAATCTGGATGGCTGACCGGACAGCGCCGTTTTGTGGGTTCAAGAGTGCATTTTCCGATGTTGCCCTTCTGAGAACGTAATGGACGGCGATAGAATATTGTACCTTCGCCCTTCTTTGTGCTTATAAGCCCTCGGTATAGTTCAGGAGATAGTTTGTCGATGTGCTGATATTGGCAGATTTTATCAATCTCTTCGCGGTACTGCGACTGCACGGCCTGATATTCGGGGTGATTTCTTACTCTGATGCCTTCTTTCTCAAGTTTCGCAAATGCACATCCAACAGTTGCAAGGTTGTGCTCTTTCATGAATTCGGTAATGCCTTTCGACTTCTTTTCTTCCGATTTCTTCATTGCCGACTCAACTTCGATAGTTGACAAGTCTTCATTGTCTCCAGCATCTTTCAAAGTCTCTCCTTTACTGCTCTTGAACCCTCTTCGTTGGGCGATATGATACATTGCACGGCCAAATTTATAGCGGTCGGTTTGGTTGTCCCAATCAAATTTTCGTTCCATGAGTTCAGCTCGAAGTTGGTAGGGGCTGCTGTAGTCGGCTATTCCGTCACCGTTGAAATCCAACCGAACCCATTGCTCAAACTCGGGGACATCAACAGGGTATTCTCGTTTCAATCCTTTTTCTTTGTCGTATTTACTCCATCTTTCGAGATTGTCCTCTGAAAGAGGGCAGCAACCGTGGGCAATGAGCAATTTCAATGTGGCCCATATTCGGTATTTGCGTGACTGATAGAGTCGGCGAGTTGAGCGGTATTTGGTACGCTCCGCCGCATACGAGTATTCTCCTTTAGTGTCTTTACCGACACCTGAATTGAATATTATTGACGAATAATAATCCAATTGATTTGTAATACTACCACCATTATCAACATTTCTTAATGCGACACCCAAGGAGTTTGTTCCCAGGTCAATACCTAATATTTTCTGTTCCATATTGAAAAATTTTTCCCCAATTCAAAATTTGTTTGTATCTTTGCATCACTTTTCGAGCTTTTCACAATAAGGCTATAAGCCGAAGAGTTTTCTTGAAACCCGCGATTACGTGGGTTTTATTTTTTTGCGTTTCGATGGTGCAAAGGTACGAAGAAAAACTGGTATGAAAACTTTTATTTCAAAATATTGCAATATAAAACAGCTAAACTATTGATTGGGTAGAAGAATGGACAGGGCACCTCTGCGCAAGCCTCAGGCTTTTGTACCCTAATTTTTTGTTGATATGTGTCGCCCCGCTGGGGCTCTAATGGGGTGGGGATCACGTATACCGTGGGTGATAACCCACGGCTAAGATCTGGCGCCCTTGCAGGGCTGAGGATGGGGACAATGGGTTTGTGTTTTTTAAATTAAAACGGAGGACATTCCTTAGGAATATCCTCCGTAACTTTTTATATTATTACATTGTTATATCATCATAAGATAGTTGATCTCGCGCTGGGTGAGTTCGCGAACATGACCGCGAGGAAGGTCTTTCTTGGTCAGACCAGCAAAAACGGTGCGGTCAAGCTTGACGACCTCATAGCCGAAATACTCGAATAGACGACGCACGATGCGGTTGCGTCCCGAATGGATTGACACGCCCACCAGTCGTTTGTCATTACTGTTAATCTGGTACTGGACGTCGTCGGCAGCAAAGAAGCCATCCTCGAGTTCAACGCCATCAATCATCTGGGCCATATCCTCACGCGAAACAGGGCGGTCGCATTCCACCATGTAAATCTTGTAGACGCGAGTGGAAGGATGTGTCAGTCGTCGTGCCATCTCACCATCGTTGGTGAAAAGCAGCAGACCTGTGGTGTTGCGGTCAAGACGGCCGACAGGATATATGCGTTCCTTGCAGCAGTCCTGCACAAAAAGCATCACGGTGTCGCGATCCTGCGGGTCATCGAGGGTGGTGATGTAGCCTTTGGGCTTGTTGAGCAGGAAATAACGCTTGGGCTCGCTGCGCAGTATCTCGCCGCCATACGACACCACGTCGCCTTCCATAACCTTGTAACCCATCGTGGTTACGACCTGGCCATTGACCATCACGGCTCCTGCCTGTATAAGCTTGTCGGCATCGCGTCGCGAACAGATACCTGCATTCGATATGTATTTGTTGAGGCGTGTGGTGCCGTCGTACTTCGGTTCAGGAGGAGACTGACGACGTTTACGGCGTTTGATTTTGTTAGGTATGAGCTCTTCCATCCCTTTCAGGATCTTTGATTTGTCCTTTTTCTTTTTGTTATTCTTCTTTTTCTTGTTGTATACCCTCCTGACATTTCCATTGGCAGCACCGAATTCGCCGTCGGAATGCCATGTACTCTCTTCTTCGCCAACAGGACGGACCTTGAATACCTTTTCCGAGCCGCTACTTTCTCTACGTATACGCGGACGTTTGGCTTTTGGGGCTTCAAAATTTGTTGCGTTCTCTTCCATTAGATTGATTTAGTTTTATGGTTTAACGGGTTGTATAGTATTAGAATTTTAGGGGTTCTTGAAATGAAACAGTCAATTTGTTTTAGTAGTTTACTTACGGTTTAAAAATGCAATACATACGGGCCTTTGTTTTCGAGTGCCTGGGTGTCGAGCACAGTGGCGACTTCTTTTGCCATCATCAGGAACACTTGCAGGTTATTGTCTCTCAACCATTTTATGGCATCGACATCTTCGCGGCATGCCAAAGCAAACATTAGGTTGCACTTGTGTGTGGCCCTGCCTATCCAGACGCGTGCCTTGTCCTCGCCGTCAATGGCGTTCGACAGGATGGCAAGCCACTCCTTGTTGTGCTGGAACAGCCACTTCATGGCTTCGACATCGCCTCTGATGGCGTTCGAGAACGCCGCCAGCTCCGGGTAGCCATTGTCCATAAGCCAGCGAAAGAAATCCTTGCGTCCGGCTATGCACTTGGTCAATGCCAACAATATCTTGATGTCGTATTTTTCCAGTCCCACTGTCTCTTTTGTTTCCGCAGGCGCTCTGTCTGCATTCGTTACACACGTATTTTTGCTCCGAGTTGGGTTTCGAAGTTTTTCTGCAACTTGGCCATGACGGCTTCAATCTGCTTGTCGTTGAGGGTGCGGTCGGCATCCTGCAGTATGAAACTGACAGCATACGATTTAAAGCCATCGGCTATACCCTTGCCCTGATAGACATCGAACAGCGAAACGCGCTTCAAGAGCTTCTTCTCGGTGTTGCGTGCCACCTCCTCGATCTGGGCGAAGGTAATAGCGTTATCGAGCACCAGCGCCAAATCGCGACGCACCTCGGGGAACTTGGCAATCTCGCTGAAGGTGACATCCTTTGTCGGGATGGATTTAAGCAACAGATCCCAGTCGATGTCGGCGTATATGACCTCTTGCTTGCAGTCCATGCGCTTCAACGTTTCGCGGCTGATACGGCCCACAACGGCTATCTGCTTTTTGTTATCCTTGAACTGATATGACAGACCTTCTGCCAGGAAATGCTCTGTTGCCGGCACGGCCTGCAAACGGCCCATCGGCACACGGAGCCTGTTAAGGATATTCACCAGCAGCGCCTTGGCGTCGAAGAAGTCGACAGGAGTTGTCTTGGCGCGCCAGCTCTCGCCTTGCATCATTCCGGTCATAAATAAGGTCAGATGCTGTGTCTCGCTATAGCGTTTGGTAACCGACAGCGAGGCGGCATCGTCACCTTCCGGAACGGCGTTCTTCACATAGCTACGGCCAAACTCATATATTTTCTGGTCGAAAATCTTGTGGTTCATATTGCTGACGATGCATTCCAAGCCGCCATACAACAGGGTCTGGCGCATCACGTTGAGCTCTTTCGACAGAGGATTGATTATCGTCACACAATGTTCCAGCGGGAAGTCTGCATTACCCTCGTAGTATCCGCTCTTGGTCAGCGAGTTGTTCATTATCTCGTTGAAGCCGTTGCAGGTAAGGTAATCAGAAGCGATGTTTTTCAGCTTCTGCGGGTTGGGCTTGGTGCCGTATGCGAGGCAGCTGTTCAGACGTTCGTCGAATTCAATGTTGTTGTAGCCATAGATACGCATGATTTCCTCGACGACATCGCATTCACGGTACACGTCGACCTTGCATGTGGGTATGAGAAGCTTCATGCCTTCGCTGTCCTCGGCGGCAATCTCGATGTCGAGCGAGGTGAGCGCAGTGCGTATCACAGGCAGCGGAATCTCTTTGCCGATAAGGTCGGCGACACGCTTGAAATTGATGTCGACCTGAGCCTTTTCGATTGGTTTGGGATAGATGTCCACTATGTCGCCGCAGACCTCGCCACCAGCCAATTCCTGAATCAGCTTGGCTGCACGGCGTACAGCCCAAAGCGTGATGTTCGGGTCACAGCCACGCTCGTAGCGGAACGAGGCGTCAGTCTTAAGACCGTGACGTTTCGACGTCTTGCGGATGCTGACCGGATTGAAGTATGCACTCTCGATGAAGACATTGTGAGTCTGCATGGTGACACCCGACTTCTCGCCGCCAAAAACGCCGGCGATGCACATGCCCTCTTTTTCATTGCATATCATCAGGTCGCGGTTGTCGAGTTTGCGCTCCACACCGTCAAGGGTGACGAACGGCGTGTCCTGCGGCAGACGGCGCACCACCACATGTCCGCCCTCAATCATGTCGGCATCGAAGGCGTGCAGCGGCTGACCGACTTCCATAAGTATGAAATTGGTAATATCGACTATGTTGTTGATTGGACGCAAGCCGATGGTACGGAGCTTGTCTTTCAGCCAGTCGGGCGACTCCTGGACATGCACATTCCTAATAGTCAAACCGCTGTATCGAGGGCACAATTCAGGCTCCTCGACGGTAACCTTGATAGGCTGGGCACCTGTAACAGCGGGGTGCTGGTTCACCGTCAGGCTGTTATCGACCTCAGGCCATTTTATAGCCACGCGGTCGCCGTCATTGCCTTCGGCGGTCTTGCGGGTGTTGAGCACCGCCACCACGTCGCGGGCTACACCGATGTGAGATGTTGCGTCGGAGCGGTTGGCAGTGATAGCCACCTCGAGAGTGTAGTCGTCCTTGACGTTGAAATAGTCGCGTGCCGGCATTCCGACAGGGGCGTCGTCGGGAAGCACCATGATGCCATCGTGACTGTTGCCAAGCTGCAGCTCGTCCTCGGCGCAGAGCATACCCTCGCTGACAGCGCCACGCAGCTTGCCTTTCTTGATTTCATGATATTCAGTGTCGGAGCTCCAGATCTTTGTTCCAATCTGGGCACAGACCACCTTCTGTCCGGCAGCCACATTGGGGGCTCCACAGACGATGTGAAGCGGCTCGCCTTTACCCACATCGACGGTGGTAAGATGCAGATGGTCGGAATCGGGATGCGGCTCACATGTCAGCACCTTGGCAATGACGACATGCTCCAAGCCACCTTTTATGGTTTCCACCTTCTCCACGCCTTCGATTTCAAGGCCTGAGAAAGTCAGAAGGTTGTCCAGTTCATCAGGATTCAACGATGTGTTTACGTAATCTTTTAGCCAGTTGTAAGATATCTTCATCTGTCAGGTAAGTTTGAATTGTTTTCTGTTGATAGGTTTTCTTTTTATATGTTGATAGGGGTTTGTTTTCCTTTTGTATTTTTAAAGTTTTTTCACGGCACGGGCACGGTAACAGGCCGAATGGCCGGAAGCCAGATAGCATTTGATGCCGTCAGGACCGCGGGCATTGACATGCGATTCTGAGCAAGGTGTCGAAGTCCAGTAGTAAGTGTTGAGTCCAAATAGCGTAGGCAGTTTCTTGCCTTCGAGCGTTTCGTTGATGTAGGAACGGTTGCGGTAGAGCAGATTCATTTCTTCACTTGTCGGAAGTGTCCAACCTTCGCCCAGCGACGATGCCCAGAGCTTGGCTGAGTCGGCATCGATATCCTTGGCTTCAGCCACAGACATCAGCATAGTCGCAACGCCGGTCGAATCGGCAGTGACAACCACGGCCTCCACCCCACCCTCGTCATAGAAATCGCCAGCCTTGTAGCCCTTGTCCGAGCCACAAGCGCAAAACAGCATCACAAGTGCAATTGCCAATATACTCTTATTCTTCATTTTCATTCTCATCTTCATTTTCAATCTCATTTATCAATTCGCTATCCGCTTCGTTGTTCTCTTCTTCAATCTTCTCCAATTTATACAACTTATATTGTTTCGTCGGTATCTCCATGGGCATGTACTGCATGTCGTCGACCTGCTGTTTGATGTTGCCGTATTTAGACAGGAGGAACTCATGCTGAGTACCAGTCTCGAAGCCAATCTTCTTGTAACGGTAGAAGTACTCCGCCACCTCGGGTTCCGACATCACCTCGTTGCTCACCGAGATTGTACTGCCCTTTTCGATGTAGGGCAGTATCAGTCTCATGTCGCTCAGGAGGGTTTGATTGCTGTTAACCTTGTTGATGCTGTTGATGTTGAGCAGCAGACCCGAGCCGAAGATCACCACGGCCAATGCTACGAGCACACGGCTAGCCACCTTGTTATCACTCTCCAGCCAATCGGATATGGTGTTGTATATGAAACAGCCCAGCGCGATGGCGAACAGAGGCAGCGACGGCACAATGTAGAAGTCCTGCTGTTTAAGGCCCAGCATCAAAGGCAGGATGCCCGACATGCCGAGGGCAAAGAAAAACCAGCCCCACCGCGACGTCATAGCCTGTTCAGCAGTGACTTTCTTTTTGTTGCGCCAGAAGAACATATGGTTGGTGAAGGGACGGTTCTTTAGTCTTATCAAGCTGAGCAGCAAAGCAATAGCCACTGGAATTATACTCTGAAGCACAAGCACATAAAGAATATAGAAGTGCGACGACACCGTCTGTACATGCAACACGCCGCCAATCATCTGGTGGTGCAGATAGTTGAAGAGGTGATTGTAGGTCTCGGGGGAGAAAAGGATGACGATGAAGAAGCTCACCATCCAGACGACAAGTATCACGCCCGTCGAGAAAACAGGAAACAGCACCCTCTCCCTGCGCACAATAAGCCAGTAGAGTATCGGGAAGAAAACAGGGAACAGACCCATGAAGCCCTTAACCATAAAAGCAAGCTCCATCATAAAAGCGGCAATCACGATCCATGCCGTCCTGCTGAGCTTATACGGCCCCGTCTTCTTGCCCAATGCCAGACGCGACTGCGCCACAAACGATGCCCGCACCGACTTGAGAAGGAACGCAACCGACAGCAAGATGAAGATTGTCATTGTGCTCTCCAGCAGGTTGTTCGTCGCCGACCACGACACAATAGGTATCGTTATCCAGCAGAACATGGGAAGCCATCCGGTGCGTTTCGACTGACCTATCAGGGTCCATATCCAAATCATCAGCAAAGCAATGATAATGTAAGTCAGCACCGAATAGACTTTCTCGGCCATAAAGGAGTCGCTGCCGAAAAGTTTATACCATTGGCTCTCTATCCAATAGCCTAGCGGCAGATAGTTGGAGCGGTCAGGGTTGCCGGGCGACGATATCGACGGCAGCCAGAAGCCCTCGAAGCCTTCCGACATACGCTGAGCCACCACGGCATTGTCCATTCCCGTATGCGAGAGCCCCTCTGAGAGGAAGCCGCTAGAGATGAACAGCAAGAATGCTCCGATAACGATGAAATACAAACTTGTCTGGCGTTTCATATTATGGTTTGAGGGGTTAAGGTTTTTCAAAAGATGTTACACTCTCGAACAAAATCTTTCAGACCTTGAAGGAATCCTTCAAAGCACAGGAGCGGTTGAAGACAGGCTTTTCAACGCTGCCGTCGGGGTCTGTGCAGAAATAGCCGAGACGCTCGAACTGGAAGCGGCGTGGAGCCGGCACACCGTTCTCGAAGTAGGGTTCCTTGATGTCGTCGAGAATACAGGGTTCAATCTTGCAGCCATGCAGCACATGCAGGGAGTCGGGATTGAGGTTGTCGAGGAACGTGCCGCCCTCGGGAGCCTCGTCGGGCGATTCGACAGCGAAGAGGCGGTCGAACATTCTCACCTCGGCATCCACGGCATGAGCCGCCGACACCCAGTGGATAGTGCCCTTGACCTTGCGTCCATCGGGCGAGTCACCGCCACGGGTAGCGGGGTCGTAGGTGCAGTGGATGCAGACGATGTTGCCATCAGCATCCTTCTCGACGCTCTGGCAGGTGACAAAGTAAGCATAGCGGAGTCTCACCTCAGTGCCGGGAGAGAGGCGGAAGTATTTCTTAGGAGGATTCTCCATGAAGTCGTCGCGTTCGATCCACAATTCCCTTCCGAACGGCACCTCGCGTGTTCCGTCGGCCTCGTTCTCGGGGTTGTTGACAGCGCGCAGCATCTCGGTCTGCCCCTCGGGGTAGTTGTCAATCACGACCTTGACGGGGTTGAGCACAGCCATACGGCGTTGTGCCACCTTGTTCAAATGCTCGCGCAACGAGAATTCGAGCAGAGAATAGCTAATCACGTTGTCGCGCTTGGCGACACCGATACGTTCGCAGAAGCTGCGTATCGACTCGGGAGTGTAACCCCTGCGACGGAAGCCGCAGATGGTGGGCATGCGCGGGTCGTCCCAACCGCTGACGTGGCCTTCCTTGACAAGTTGCAGCAGTTTGCGTTTCGACATGACAGTATAGTCGATATTCAAACGAGCAAATTCATACTGATGGCTTGGCCAGATGCCGAGTTTCTCGATGAACCAGTCGTAGAGAGGACGGTGTATGTCGAACTCTAGAGTACAGATGGAGTGCGTGATGTTCTCAATCGAGTCGCTCTGGCCGTGGGCGTAGTCGTACATCGGGTAGATGCACCACTTGTCGCCGGTGCGGTGATGGTGAGCGTGAAGGATGCGGTACATAATGGGGTCGCGGAACATCATGTTAGGATGAGCCATGTCGATTTTGGCCCTGAGGACCTTGCTGCCGTCGGGGAACTCGCCAGCCTTCATGCGAGCGAAAAGGTCAAGGTTTTCCTCGACCGAGCGGTCGCGGTAGGGGCTGTTCTTGCCAGGCTGAGTCACAGTGCCACGGTTCTCGCGGATCTGCTCGAGAGTCTGGTCGTCGACATAGGCAAGCCCTTTATTAATCAGCACGATGGCCCATTCATATAGCTGGTCGAAATAGTCAGAAGCATAGTGCACACCAGCCCATTCGAAGCCCAGCCAGCGGATGTCGTTCTGGATGGAGTCTACATATTCAGTATCCTCCTTGACGGGGTTCGTGTCGTCAAAACGCAGGTTGGTCTTGCCGCCGTATTTCTTGGCTAGACCGAAATTAAGGCAAATAGACTTGGCATGGCCGATATGCAGGTAGCCATTGGGTTCGGGAGGAAAGCGGGTCAAAATCGACTTGTACTTACCTTCGTTCAAACCATCCTCAATAATCTCCTCCAAGAAATTCTTAACGGGAGCTGCATTCTCTTCCTTCGCCGCATCGCGGACAGGCTGATTGCTTTGCATTTCGCTGTTTTCTTTCATTATTATTTATATATACAATATATCAGATGCATCTCGCATGCATCTTGATTTATAATTAATTACTAAATGCGAACAAAATCGTTCGGCGATACAAAAATAATCATTTTTTTGATTTCTCCAAAAAAAAAGCGTCTACAGCATTGCTTTTAAACAGTTTTGAGAGAAATGTATTTATCCATCCAAAATAATTTTTCGAGCAACAACTACGAAGTAATACTTTTTTTAATTTTCATAATTATTCACAAAAGTCTTTGCAATTAAAATAAAAAGAATTATTTTTGCAAGACAAAAGAATGAATAACAAAAATCATAACATCATGAAGAAAAGGATAATAAACGTCTTTGTAATCGCTGCAGCCTGCCTGTCGCTTTCGGCATGCACCATGCTGCAGGGTCTTGGAAGCCAGCTGTCAGGGTTGGCGAACCTGGCAAATTGCGAGTATTCATTGAAGAATGTTAGCAACCTGAACATTGCGGGAGTGAACGTGAAGGACATCACGAACGGCAACATCGGCGCCACGGATGTGCTGAAGCTCTCGACGGCGCTGCTGAGCAAGCAGGTGCCGATGGCTATGAATGTCAACATAGACGTCAAAAACCCGACGACGCAGAACGCAGCATTGACGGCGATGGACTGGATTCTGGACATCGATGGCAGCCAGTTTGCACAGGGCAACAGCGCAAAGAACTACACCATCACGAAACAGCAGACAACGACGGTGCCACTTGGAGTGAACACCGACCTGTACAGCATGTTCAGCAAAGACGGTCTGAACTCGCTGAAGAACTTCGTTAACAGTTTCAAGAGTGACGGCACCTCATCAAAGGTAGGTCTCCGCATCAAGCCGTCGCTGAACGTTGGCGGTGTGCAGGTGCCGATGCCCAACTACATCAAGGTAGAGAAAAAGACGGGCAACAAGAGTTGATATGTTGATAGGGTGACTGGAGAGAAATCCAAGAAATACCGAGGGGAGTCATAGGAACAGTGAAAATGTCCTTTTGACTCCCCTTGATTTTTTAGAAACAATATTGTTCTTTATCCAGTTTCATGATTTTTACGGGGCGGTCGGAGCCGACGGCGAGATTTGGACAGATGGTTTGCCTGCCGGTGTCGGTGAAACCGCATTTCTCCAATACGCGACCTGAAGCGGGGTTCTCGGGGAAGTAGCTGGCCCAAAGAGATGTGAAGCCTTTCACGCGGAAGCAATGGCCGACAACCAAGCGCATAGCCTCGGTGCAGATGCCCATATCCCAATAGGGTCGGGCAATCCAATAGCCCACCTCGCACTGTCCGTCAGTGATATTGAGATTAGAGTTCGAGGGATTGAGGTAACCGACGCAACCGATGGCCTCGTTGGTCTCTTTCCATACCACGGCCCACATCCCTTCGCCGCCGAACAGGGTGCGGATGATTTGGCGGCTCTCGTCCTGCGACTTGTGAGGCGGCCAGCCGGCACACGGCCCCACCTCGGGGTCGCTGGCATATTTGAAAAGCGTTGGCGCGTCGTCTTCGCACCAGGGGCGCAACAATATTCTTTTTGTTTCCATTCTAAAATCTTCTGGTATGTCTGCAGTAGGCTTCATATTCGTCGCCGAAATCGCGCTTCAGGCGACGCTCCTCGCTGACTACCTGGAAGAACATGACAACGAAGAAGAGCACCCATACCGCCGCTGCCTGCCAGGTGAATAGCCAGACCACCACACCGGCGAGGTAAGCCAGTGTGCCTGTGAGCATGGGGTTGCGGTTCAGACGGTAAGGGCCGCATGTCATGAGGTGGCTGGTGCGGGGAGCCAACTCGTGGCCGAAGGCATCCATGGGGTTGCCCTTTCCGCGACGCTTCATATAGACGATGGTATAGATGCTCAGCGCAAGTCCGCCGAGCATCAGCACACCGGTGATGGAGGCCCTGAGGGCTCCGATATGCTCTATAGGCGGCATGCCGGAAGCCAGCCACATGATGGCAGGCATCAGTCCCACGAAAAGGACTCCGCCCAACAGGTATCCGAGTATCTCTTTTATTTTATTCATTTACAATACAGTTTTTTAATTGTAACCAATAGCAAGCACAGCCATTAACGCGATGATTTGCTTTTCCTGGGGATGCTTCTGGAACTTAACGGTTTTTCAACAATCTTCGAAATTTAACTGTCCCGGCAGACGTAGTTTTTCTTTCTTCGGGAAAGAGGCCTCGTAAGCCTCGAAGGCTTCGGGATTGTTGTCGGCGACGAAATAACCATTAGGCGGGGTGTAGGTACCCTCGCGGTCGCCCCAATATCCGGGAATGAGTTCCTGCGCGAGGAAGAAGGTGGCCTCATCGTCCGGCATTTGATGATAGTGGATGCGGAGCTTGCTGGCGAGGTCAAAACCTGCATGACGATAAAAGTCGATGTTGCCCTCCATCTGGAGCAGGCCGACACCCAGCGTTTTGGCTTTTCCAAGGGCATAGTTCAAGAGTTTGAGTCCATAGACATTGCGCTTATAGTCCGGGTGTATGCTTATGGGGCCGAAGGTCCAGGAGGGAAAAGGGGTCTTGTCGTCGAGAATAATGATGGCCTTGGAGAACATCACATGGCCGATAATACGGTCGTCCTCTTCCATAACAAGATCCAATTCGGGAATGAAATCGGGGTTGTTTCTATATTGGTTGAGCACATAATGCTCGGTACATCCGGGACGATATATGTTCCAAAATGCTTCGCGCGTGAGGTTTTCCACCTCACGGAAGTCCTTGGGTTCTTCTATTCTGATATTCATTTACTGACTTTGTTTTTCTTTTCACCAAAAACACACCAGCGGACAAAGGGTATGCGTCGCAAAAGCTCGTAGAGCAACGGCGAGAGGATGAACACGGCATCGATGAGGATAAGATAGATGACCACGGGCATGAGGCTGGTGTAGAATTTCATCATGTATCCGAAACTTGCGATGACGAGATAATGTACAATATAGATACCGAAACTGGAGCGAGTCATATAGGCGGCGAAACGGCCAGTGCAGTCGAAACGAACCTTGAAGCAGCCGATCATGGCGAGACACATGAACCAGCCGTAGACATTGTTGAGTGGACTGGCGAGGTACTGCGGAGAGGTGTTGTTCTGACCGAAGGTGGTGAGGATGAGGGCTGTTCCCGAAACGACGGCACAAGCCATCAACGGAATCCAGGCTTTTGCGACCTGTTCCTGCACATCGTCACGCCAGAAGACAAAGTAGCCCAACAGGAAAGGCACCAGATAGAAGAGAGGCTTGTAAAGGTTGTACAGGCCATCGGCGGACTCAGCACGGGGATTGAAAATAAGGGTTTGCTCACCGAGCCAGAAGAGGATTCCCAGTGAGACAATGAAAAGAATCGAGTATTTGGAACCGAAAAGAGAGCTGTGAGCGGTGCATCGTTTGCACTGCAGCTTGCGAACAAGCAACAGAATGAGTGAGAATAGCCACAAATCCTGGATAAACCACAGGGGGCCTATGCCGCTGAATGACCAGATAAAAAACTTGACAGGCTGCGGGACACCGGCCAGGACATCAGTATGGCCCACATGAGTGTTGAAATAGCCTGTCATCCAGTGGAACACAAAAAGACCAATGGTGGCAGGCACCAAGAGTTTGCGAGTACGGGACCTGAACCATTTCCCTGCACTTTGGCGGCCAAGCGAATAACGGGCGCTGACACCGGCCAAAAGGAACAGCAGAGGCATGAACCATGGATAGAGGATATACATCAGCAGGTCCTGGTACTGTGGTCCGTTGCCGAAACCGCCGACGCCGCCAAACACATCCTTGTTGTTGAAGAAATAGATTACATGGTACAACAGCACAGACAGGACTGTCACCCAACGCAGGTTGTCGATCCAATGTTTTCGCTCAGACATCATTTCCATTTTTTTCAAACATTAATACCGGGCTGCGGGCTGAAAAAACAGGGCAAAAACGCCAAGGGAGATGCCTATCAGAATCCCATGCCAAACATCTGCCAGAACTTAGTCTCGAGCTGTTTCCAGGCGTAGGCGGCGTTGTCGTAGACGCGGAAAGTATAGTCGTTGAGCAGGCTAGAGATCTGAGCCTTGGGATTGTAGTTGACATCCTCGCGATCAGAATAAGCCTTCACAGTGCGTTCAAGGTCTTTCAGACCGTCGATGGCTTTCTTTTCCTGGTTCAGGACCTCTTTCATCATGCCAGACTTGGTGCGCTGCCAAGCGACGGTAGCCAGCTTGTTGGCCTTGCGGAACTGCCAGAGGACGGCATCCTCGTTGTAGGCCTTATGACCGCAGATGCTGTAAGCCTTTGGCAGGCGTGTGGTGCCACAGAAGACAGGCACGCGCGGGCTCTGGCCAGGGTTGTCGACAGCAATCCAGCAGACACCGCCTACGGCGTCAGGAAGCCAGTCGCGAAGCTGAGCAACAAACGAATAGGAGCACCATGCGACGCTGACGGTACGCTTGAATTCAACGGTACCGGGGTTGAGGTAGTTGAGAGTGCTCTGCATATTGCCGCCCATCCAGGGGTTGGCAACAGGGCTGATGATGGTGTCGACGACACCGCCACGGGTAACTACAGCCTTCACATTGCGGCACATATCCATATCGGTGCCTTCGTAGGTGGAGCGAAGGAGTTCCATAACGTCGGTAACATCGACATTCTGGTCAGGCTTGACAGAGAAAGGAAGTTCGTCCATATCCATAGAGAGTCCAAGCGACGGAGCCAAGGAGTTGAGGATAAAGAACTCGCGTTCGCGGAAATTCTTGCCGTTAGCATAGGAGGCGTTGAAAGCCTTCCAGAAAACGAACTCGCTTTTGCCGTCCCAAAGGTTGTACTTGCGGGCCACTTTCTCAATATTGTCGGAACACATGAAATAATCAGGGTTGTCACGTTGCAGACGACCGATGCGCGGGATGTTGGCACTGACGGCCACATGATAGTCGGGCACACGCTGTGCAGCCCATACGCCGCCAATCTTGTCGGGGCCTTCGCCAAGGATTTCCATTTGCCAGACCTCATTCTTGTCGGCAATAGTGATGCACTCACCGCCGTCGCCATAGCCATAGGTCTTCACAAGCTGACCGATAAGCCGCACGGCATCGCGGGCATTGTCGCAACGCATGAGGGCGACACGCTCCAGCTCCTCGATGGTGAACATACCCTTCTCGTTGACGAGAGTGTCGGGGCCGCCGAAAGTGGTTTCGCCGATGGCGAGCTGTTTCTCATTCAGACAGGGATAGGCTGTGTTGAGGTAAGCGTAGGTGTGAGCCACTTGCGGAATGGTACCCATGACACGGACACCGGTAGTGTCGTCGCGATGGGCTGTGTGCATGGTGCCACGCAAGACGGTATGTACCGAGCCGCGTTTGTGGTCCTGAGCCGGTTCCACAGCCATCCAAGTGCGGTAACGGCCATCACAAGTGTGAGAGGTGATAACAGAACCGTCGGTAGAGGCACTCTTGCCGACCATAATAGATGTACACGACTGGCCGTCGACAATCTGCGAATTGTATTTATCGTCCTGTGTCTGCGCCTTCAACGAGGCAACGCACAACACGGCTGTCAAAAGGATAAAGACTTTTTTCATATTATTATATTATTCATTATTAATTCAAAGCAATGCGAGGCAGGTTCAATGAGCCTGTCAGGAAAGACATAGTCAGGATGATGCAGTTCCGGATGGCTTTCGCCACTGCCGATGCCGAAAAAGGCACCAGGGATGACTTGCAGATAGTCGGCAAAATCCTCCGACCAGCGGAACGGGGTATGCGTGACGATTGTTGAAACCTGCGGAGAGAATACCGCTTCGAGCTGTTTCACCAAAGCAGGAGTATTTTCGGTAGCCCGGAAAGGCTCGATGTACTCAATATTTAGTTGAAGACCCTCACGGGCAGAGACCTCATTGACAATTGAGCGAGCCTGTTCAACCAACTGAGACATAGAGTCGTTTGTGAAGGCTCGCAAGGTGAACATCACCTCGCCCTTACCTGCCGAAGTGCCGAAAGCCTCCTCCCCTATCCTACAGCATACAAGAGTGGATTGGCGGAAGTCGGACAGGTTTTCGGATGATTGACAAGACAGATGGCTGAAACGCTGTATTATTTCAGCAACGGCAAGTCCAGGATTAAGCCCCTTTTCAGGCGTAGAAGCGTGAGTTTCGCGGCCTTTCAGGCTATAAACAACCCCTGTGGAGGCGGCAGCGAAAGTGCCGGGATTGAGAACGACTGTACCCAAAGGAACACCAGGCAGGTTGTGTAAACCGAAGATAACTTTTACATTATGGCGTTGCAGCAGCCCGCTTTCGACAATCTTCTGAGCGCCGAATCCAGTCTCCTCTTCAGGCTGGAAGACAAGCATAACATTGTAGCGACGTTCCTTGCATGATGCCACAAGCTCGGCAAACCGCAGCATAATGGTTGTGTGGCCGTCGTGTCCACAGCGATGGCCGATAGGTAGAGCGTCAATGTCGGCACGGAATGCCACAGTCTTATCAGCATCATTTAGATTTGATTTCCAATAGGCTATCACGCCATAGCCACCGACATGATCGTACAGCTCGTCGGGATTCAGACGCTGCAGTTCATGCACAACGACGTCGTGTGCAAACTGTTCATGGCCCGACACGTCGGGATGGTAATGCAGTTGCTTACGGATATCAATATAATACTCAATGTCTTTCATTCAGTCTATTCACACATTCCTTGAAGTCCTTGCCTCTATATTCGAAATTCTTGTAGTGGTCGTAGCTCGATGCCGCCGGCGAAAGAAGACAGACCATGCCTTGTGCTGTGTTTTCGGCAGCAAAACGCACCGCAGCCTCCATGCTATAGTCGCTATCGAAATGGCAGAGTTCGCGACGTTCAACGCTGTTTTCTGCCACATAAGCATCATACATGCGTTTCCCCGCCGAGCCGAAGAAAACGAGATTGCTGATTGCCATTCCTTCCTTGCGATGACACAGGAAGTCGACCAGCGGGGCATAATCGATGCCACGGTCGAAACCGCCGAGTATCAACGTGCCGACATTGCCAAGAGCACACACGCCCTCGATGGCAGCCTGCGGAATAGTGGAAATGGAATCATTATAATAAGTGACGCCATTGACAGTGCCGACAAATTCGAGACGGTGCTCCAAAGGACGGCAGTTACTGAGAGCTTTCTCGAACTCGTCCTGCTTCATTCCGAAGCGCTGAGCCACCATCCATGCCACCATGCAGTTGGAGATGTTGTGATGACCCTTGAGAGGAGAATTGGGGAAGAGATTGTCACTTGAGGCACCCGAATAAGACACCGACTCGGAACAGATCCTGCCATTCAATGCATTGACCTTGGCGGCAAGGTCGTCGTTCTCGGAGCAATAGAAGAAGACATCACCCTCGCGTTGTTTCAGACCTATCTGCAACTTGGCCATCTGATAGTCGTCGTAGCTGCGATAATGGTCAAGGTGTTCCTGGAAAAGGTTGAGCAGGACGCCGACATGAGGTCCGCGGTGAATACCTTCGAGCTGATGACACGACAATTCAGCAACAACGATTGTAGAATCCGTAAGTTGTGGTATTATCTCGAAAAGCGGCAAACCCATGTTTCCTGCCATCAAGGCATTCTGTCCATGACTTGCACCATTGTATTTCAATGCTTCGTAGATGACCATCGTCGTGGTGCTCTTGCCTTTGGTACCTGTTACGCCAACGGTGTGGTCGCCGTAAACCTGCAAGAAGATGTCGCTCTGCGAGCTGATGATTTCAGGATTGCACAACCCATCGAAGAAGAACATCGGTATACCCGGGGATTTCAGCACCATATCATAACGTTTGGCCTTCAACGCAGCAGCAATAGCTTCGTTGTTTTCAGCCACGTCAAACTTGCGGTTCGGGAACATACGCTGCAACAAAGAGTGACTGCTCTTGCCTTCGCGTCCGTAGCCCGCAATGAGAATTTCCTTTCCAACCAAAAGGTTGAACAGCTCACGATAGCGGAACACTTTTTCAATGGAGTCGCCGCTGCGAAGAGCATCACTTAGCTTTGCAAGGTCGTCGGCAGGCAGGTTATGTTCGGTGAAGAGAGAGTCGAGCGGTGTGGATAGCACCTGCGGAGTGTAGTCAACGAGCAGAGCGGGACGCTTGTCGCAATACCACTTGGCTATAGTCATCGACAATGCGCTGTTGACCTCGCTGACGGTGCCGACACACTCGAAAGGCTTGGTATCCTCGTGGCCTGTCAGCTGGTCGAACTCGTGACGCAACGAGATGTCGTCGAGCATATTCTTGCCGAAGATAGCCTGCAGGCGCTCCGGCTCGATGAAAGGCGACAAGATAATGTATGCGAACAGGCATTTGGCGCAATGACCGCACCAGATGTCAGTCTTGCTGCCCACATTGCAGCTCTTGAAGACATCGAAATACTTCTCGTGACGCGAGAAGAGCATGGCTATCTGCAACTCGCTGAGCGGACGCAAAAAACTATAGTAGTTGAAATCCGGAGAAAGGAACCGCGACACATAATTGCGGAAATCGCACTCGAACTCAAGGCTTTTAGAGTACTGGTGGTTGACATTTGAATCCTGACCAAGCACGGTGGCCTCGTTGGCGCTGTTCTCGTTTGAAAGAGCTATACGGCAGCGTTTGCCAGTCATTGCCGATACCAGCAACGAATAGAAGGCAAGCATGGCACTGAAAGGAGTATGACCGTTGAGCGCACCCTGCTTGTTGAGGTCGAGCAGCAAAGGATGGATGGTGCGGTTGATGACAATGACGTCGTCGAGAGTATAGCCTGCGCGCTCGATGCATTGTGTCGTCGCACCACGCGGATTCATGATCAGCGGCATGGGCTTTCTGTCGCCGTCGCTCAGTATTTCGAGCGTCACGACGCTGTCCTTGCCTCCGCCAATCGGAACGATATAGTCTTCCTCCTGCGAGGCGTACTGAAGCGACACGACAGGCATAGCGGTGTCGGAATCGCAGCGGATTGTCATGAAATCGTCCTGTGTGGCATTGATTCCGTTAGTGTAGAAGAACTCACCCAGGCCGTTAAAATAAAGTTTCTTCCAGAATGCAATCTGCCCGTCGGACAGCGAGAAAGGCTTCACCACCACCGTCGGCGGACAATAAGCCTTCCAATAGCTGATGAGTTCAATCATGCCGATATTGAACACCAGCGTGTCAAGAGTCGCTTTCGACAACCGTTCGGGATGAAGGAAGCTGCGGGCAGGCACAACCGCAGTGGGGCGGAAAGCCAGTGCATCGTTGAGACGGAAACAAAAAGCGATGTGCAGTCCGTCAGGCTGCACATCGTATTGGAAACTCTCGTAGATGAACACAGGGAACATCTGACGATATGTGTTGTAGTTTTTCTGTCTTGACATCGTGCGATGCAATCAAGTTAATCAAGCTTAACCGACACCTTGCCGATTTCGTAGCCGCCGGCATAAAGCGTAACCCAATAAAGACCGGGGTTCAGTTCTACGCTGTCGGATTTTCTCCACAGCATGGTGAGATTGCGACCATAGCCAGTGAACTCAATATCCTGCTTGGTGGTGTATTGCATCTGAACGCCGTTGTAGTCGAAGCTGTAGTTTTCGATAGAGCCGTTGCAGATAACCCTGTTGTTGGCATCTGCCAGACGGGCGTATATGGTCATGGAGCCCGGGTCGACGACGTTATTGTCGAGCAGACGGCAGTCGATACGCATAGCAACCACCTGCGAAGCCTTGGTGGTGGGCTTCACGACATTGCCAGTCTTGATGCTCTTGGCGGGAGTGACCTTGAGGTCGGAGGTGACAAGCACCGACGCAAGACGCACCTTCTGCTGCAGACGTTCGTTCTCAGCAAAGAGGTCGGCACTTGCAGCAACCTTGTCCTTCAACTCGGCGTTTTCGCTCTTGAGTTGTTCGTTCTCAGCGCGGAGACGTTCAATCTCGGCAACATAGCTGTCGCACATTGCCTGCAGTTCAGCCAGTTTCTTGTTGACATTGCCCTTGGTGGGGGTTGTGGTCGTTGACGAAGCAGCCTTGGCATCGGCGAGCTCTTTGTCGCGCTGTTTAAGGTCGAGCTGGAGCTGGGCAATCTGCTTACGCTGCGATTCCACAAGCATATTGAGGTCAGCAATGGTCTGAGCATCGGTTTCGCTCGAGGCGTTCGACTTGGAAGCCTTCTGGGCCAATGTGGCATTCTCGGAAGTCAGCTGGTCGACGCGCTTCTGAAGAGTATTCACTTTTTCCTGAAGGCTATTGATGTTCGACTGGAGAGCCTGCTTGTCGCTCTCGCATTTCTGGTTGAGGGCGCTCTGCGATTTAGCCATTTCCTCGTTCTGGGCACGGCAGGCAGCCTCGCGCTTGGTCAGTTCAGCCAGTTCGCTGCGGAGCTGACGCTCGGTATTGCCACCCTCAGCTTTGGAGCCTTCGAGACTCTTGACCTGTGCGACCTGGCCGGCGAGGTCAGACTTGCACTGAGCGAGGTTGGCCTTTGCAGTCTCGAAGTCGGCAGAGATGGCCTTCACGTCGTTCTGGAACTGGATGTTCTGCTTGCGGCACTCGTTGAGCTGAGCCGTCATCTTGGTAAGCTCGCTTCTGGTTTCCTTGAGTTCCTCAGCAGTCTTGGTGTCGGTAGAAGGAGTGGCGCTCTTAAGGGCAGCCACATCCGATTTCAGACTCTTTATCTGTTTGTGGAGGTCAGCAATCTGGCCCTTGTAATCGGCTATCTCGCCGTTGAGGCTGGTGACCTTCTTCTCGTAGGAGCTCTTCGCAGACTCGCAGTCAGCCTCTTTGGAACCCGCATCGCTTTTGAGCTTCTTGGCCTCGGCGGTGAGATCCTTGATTTGTTTTTCCTGCTGCTTGATTTGCTTGTTGAGTTCAGCGATCTGGCTCTTGTACTGCGAGCTGTTGTCGGCAGAGGTGTTGCCATTATTGACATTCTTCTCGAGAGCACTGAGCTGCTGTTTCTGCTGTTCGATTTGCTTTTGCAGCTGCTTTATGGTGTTCTCCTTGTCGCGGAGTTCCTTCTGCTGTTTTTCAATCTGTTTGCTGTCTGTAGAAGCCGTTTGTGCAGGGGCTTTCTTGCCATTGAGCTGGTTGATGAGGCTCTGGATTTCGGCAGCCTGGGCGGTGATTGCGCTGTCGCGCGACGCCAACTGACCGTCGAAGTCAGAATTTTCGGACTTAACCTTGTTGTAAAGTTGCATGGTCGAGTCGAGTTGTTTCTGTAATTGGGCTACATCATTGTTGGGTGTAGTGGTCTTGTCATTGCCACACGACTGGAACATCGAGGCACCGATAAACAACGCACAAACTACTGCAATAGAATGTTTTGAAGTAAAAATATTCATATACCTACTTATTTTGTTTTGTCGGATGTAAATAAAATATTATCTTTGCAAAATGATTTGCAAAAATACGACATTTTTTTTAAATAGTATTATATTTTTTTAACGTTGAAAGCATCCCCTATCATAATACAAAGACTTACAAAAACTTATCTTGTTTTTGCAGTGTTTGTAACTTTTTTTGCCGGCAGCCATACCGTTTCGGCACAAAACAGCGGTGCCGACTCGTCGGGAAACAGCGGCCAAACATACGCCTATCTGCCCTGCGGCGGCGCATTCCCGTCACCAACCGATATACGTGAATGGACACTCAGACTCGGCGGCGCGGCAGGCTACGGACGCTTCCGCGACATGGGCACTGCACCAGTCAGCTTCGGCGGACCGGCACTGCAGACGGTAGTTGGCGTGTGGCACGACCGCCTGAGATGGAAGTTCCATCTCGACATGACGACCACACTCGGCTATTACGAGGATGCACTTAAGCCAAAGTTCAATTTTTCGACCTTCGACATAAGCAACAGCGTCAGGCTTAAGGTTTACAGACGCATCTTCGCCCATATCCTTTCGCAAGAATGGGTCGGCGTGGGTTTTTCCAACTTCCTTGACATAACCGTCAACCAAAACTTTGAGAATGCAGCTGTCGGAATCAGTGATTTTTTGGGGCCTGAGATATACTTTAAAGGAGTGCAACCAATTGGTTTTAGCTGGTGGTCAATATACTGCGAAATAGGTTTGATGCCTGTGGCAGCCGTGCTGAGACCCGGATACGCCTATATAGACAACTACACGGCAACACAACCAGTGCTTGACGCAGTGTTTAGCGACTACCAGTGGAATGCCAAGTTCATGGCCTCGATATCGACAGAAATAGGCTTCCGCTACTGGCTAGAGAACAATAACAAGCTGGAATTCGCCTACCGCTGGGAATTCCACAGCAGCGGCGACAGCGGTGCGTGGCGCTACGACCACGCCACACACATGCTGCAATGCAACTTCATGTTCAACTTGAAACGCAACACTATTTATGAGAAAAATCAGAATTAGTCTCCTGACAATCATTATATTGCTCTTCGCTTGCAGTTGCGAGAAGCTGCTGATGCCCGACGACGCCGACGCATCGGCCACCGCCACGTTCGACTACCTCTGGCAGCAGGTCGACGAACGCTATTCGCTGTTCGACGTGAAGACCGTCGACTGGCAGGCGATGTACGACAGCCTGCGGCCGCAGGTGTACGACGGCATGAGCGACGACAGCCTTTTCGCCGTCTTGCGCAAGCTGCTGAACAGCCTTGACGACGGCCATGTCAACCTGTGGGGCAACAACGACGTGGCCAAAAGTGAAGCTATCTTTCTGCAACGCTACGGCAATAGCAATTTCGACATCACACCAGTGGCGATGACCTATCTCAGACCCGACTACCACACCACCGGAGGAATGGCATACAACAGCATAGACAGCGGACGAGTGCTATATATACGCTACAGTTCCTTTATGAACTCGGCCACAAGCTCGCAGCTGGCGACCATCCTGGACAGGTATCCCGACATTAGAGGCGTGGTGTTCGACATTCGCCAAAACGGCGGCGGCGAGATACAGAACGAATGGAATATCATGAAGATACTGCCAAGCGACGGGCAACTGCTCTACACCACCCAGATGAAGGCCGGCAAGGCACACGACGAATTCACTCAGCCAACAGCGGTGTACGCACCCTCCAACGGTGACCGCATTCCTTACTCCAAGCCGTTCGTGCTGCTCACCGACCGAGGCTGCTACAGTGCGGCATCAAGCTTCGCCTTGTGCCTGAAGAGTTACTCGAACGTCACCGTGATGGGCGACACCACGGCTGGTGGGCTGGCCATCCCCGCCGGCGGCGCGCTGCCCAACGGATGGTACTACCGCTTCGGGGTGAGCCGCACCATCGCCCCCGACGGCATGAACTACGAAAACGGCGTACCACCCGACCATGTGGTGCACCTCTCTCCCACCGCGACGGCAGCCGGCAGAGACAACATTATAGACAGCGCATGCCATTTGATATTACGTCAAAAATAACTACATCAACTATATGATTACCGACATCCTAATCAGGGCAAGCTACCCCAACTATTTCATGGTGAAGAAATACGCCGACATGGGGCGTGAGATCTTCAACCGCAACATAGAGGACAAAGACAACGTGCTGAAAGGCAACAAGCCAGGCACCGTCATATACAAACTTGAAGGCGACGACCAGAGGCACGAGTACCCACCCCGTTGGTATGACATGTTCTACCTGATGCGGCAACGAGGCGAAGACCAGAAGCACTTCCTTGAAATGTTGCTGCGAGAGCGTTTTGGCGACGCAATGTGCGACGAGCGTATGGATCCCAACCACAAGCCAGAGCTCAACTCCGAATTGGAATCCATTCGCGAGGCATTCAGGAAAGAATGCCAGGAGTATGTCGCAAACAACCCCCTGTACAACTCCGACGAGCTGATAACCACGCTGGTTGACGGCGAATTCACCGACGACCAGATAAGCTACAAGGGACGCATGCTGCTCGACCTGACGCGCAACTGCTATCCCGTGCCCGACTTCTGCATTCTCACCGCCAAGGCGTTCCTGCATCCCGAACGGCTCGAGGAATTATTAGAGCAAGCCATCCACAACCTTGAAGTGATGACGACCTACCAACTCGGCAACTATCACAGCCCGTTGGTGTTTGCCATCCGCTGCGCGATGCCCCAATACATACCCGGATTGATGCCGACATTGCTCAACATAGGCGTTACCCACGACTCGTACCAAGGTCTCGGATGCCGACGTGTAGGCACCGCCAACAGAGTATATCTCAGCACCTTGCACACCATCTGCGAGATGCTTTCAATAGAAAAGCGCTACGACAAGAACGACATCGAGCTGTCGTCCGAAGCCCAACTTGAGCGCATCGCCATGATGGAGAAGGCTATCATTGAGGCACGTGAAGACGGCGAACGGCTATTGAACGACGCGCACTACCAAGCCCTGTGCCTTATGCGCTATGTCAGCGGCTTTTACATTGAAAACCAAGACCTCATACTGACATTCATGCAGGGCAAGCAAGCCTACCCGTCGTTCATCCTGCAACGTATGGTGTGGACCATCGGCAACGAGGAGTCGTACCCCGGCGTACTCTACAGCCACCACAGTCGCACAGGCAAAGGTCGCCAAGTGGAAAGCTATCGCAATATTTTCGGTGAGGAGATCATGACTGGCGATGTGACATCAATAGACATATCGTATAACAGCCGTATGGAGATCAAGAGCGAATACCCAGCCGTGTTCCATTTCGACCCGCTGCTTGAATCGCTTGAACAGCGCCACAAAGCGCCTGTCACGATTGAATTCGCCGTTGAGACACGTCCGCGCAAGATAAGCCTTTTTGCCGTGCTGCAACTCAACGTGTCCGAAATGACCGGACGTGCAGCCCTGATATCAGCTATTGACCTGTTGGACAAAGGAATAATTGGCGAACACGATGTGATGACACTGATAAAGCCATACCACCTGCGACAGATAGTAAGCAATTCCATCGACGACCGTTCCATGTCGAGACTTGATTTCTTTGGCAAGGGGTTGAGTGTACTGCCACGTACAGCCATCAGTGCCACCCTGTGTTTCTCTTCATCGAAGGCGCAGGAATTGAAACGCAACGGATTGGCTGTGTGTCTGTGCCAGGAACGCTTTGTTCCGGAGGACACCATCACCCTCGGCGAACTTGATGCCATTCTCAGTATGACGCCAGCGGCAATCCATGTGGTTACAGCCTGTCGCGGATATGGCATCCCGGCGTTGATGAATTTGCACAGCTATGGCATTCGCAAGGTTGGTAACAGCCTTGTAAACTCGGAAGGCATGGTAATCAACGAGATGGACAAGATAACAATATCGAGCAAGCACCAGACCATTTACAAGGGTGTCGCCGACTTTAAGCCTGCACGATTCACAAAATACCTGAACGGCCAGAAAGTTGACCTGGAGCCTGAAGAGGTGGAGTTTTTCAAAGAAATGAAACAGGCCTACACGCGTTATCAGGAAATAGTGACTTCCGACAAAGCGGCGTTTATAACCGATGTCAACAAACTTGCGCGACTGATACGCTGCGACCTGCAGGGCAAATCCGAGATAGCCCACAACATTGTAAACACCTGGTTCAGCGATAATGCCGACTTGTATGTTAAACAAGTGCTTGAAAGCAAAATGGGCGACCATTTGGACCAGTCACGCGTTTTCAATTTGCTTAGCAACAGCCGAAAAGTCGAGTTTTTCAGGAAGGCCTGCGACTCTTGTATTGCCGAAGGACTAAACGGGCTTAAAGCCGGCTCGTTCATGCTTGGACGCTTTGTTGCCAACCCGCTGCCAACCATCATCTGGAACCAGCTCAGCGACCGCAGCATTGCCTTCCTGCTCAACGAATACGTCCTGTATGAGAAATACCTTCATGTACTTGAAGAGGTGGGCGAGATAAAGTTGGCACGTGCCCACTCGAGAATCGAAACAGAGGGTATTGACAATATGATAATCAACAACTTCGACCTGTACAATTTCGTCACCCTAATCGACTCGACGCACGATTGGAACAATGTCGCCAAAGAGCTTGAAAGAATCGAGCATCAGGACAACACCCATCTGCTGGTCGAGAAACTGAGCCGCCCGATAGAGGAGATTTTCGACATGAGCAAGTCCTGGGTGAAATACGAGGTGGAGGAAAAGAGGAAAACAAATTAGAACCACTTATTCAGTTATAAAGAAATTAGGGGCGGTCAGCAATGTTGCTGACCGCCCCTAATCATATAAACGTAATATTACAAACTATTTTTTAGATTGAATAAAAAAGCTTTGCAACCACTTTACTAATAAATCCCAATGGTGTAGGTGAAAGTGTATTTTTCGCGTGGGGCGAGGCTGTGGATATACTGACGGGTGCTGATGTCGCCAGTGAAACCGACGGGATCGCAAATTCCGCACCAGGGCTCGATACAGACAAAGGGGCAACCCTCCTTGTGAGGAGCCCAGATGCCGAAGGCTTCGGCTTGAGGACAACAGACACTGAGGACAGGCTCGCATGATCTATTCCACAACTCGACTTTGGCAACTTGGCTTTGCTCAAGAATGAGGGCGTCGTGGATGAATGTGTTTGGCATCAATGGTGTTTCCTTTAGCAGGAGGGTTTTCGAGTCGCGCTTAACGCGATTGCCATTGTCAAGATTATGAGTGATGGCGGGAGCTATAAGTTCGTCGTTTTTGTTGTAGAATCGAACATATCCGTTTATTAAATTGTCGGGATTATAATCAGGCAACAGAAAGCCCGGATGGGCACCAATTTGGAAATATGCCTCTTTAGTGTCGAGATTCTCTACCGTCCAAATGACCTCTACTTTGCAGCCAACAATACGGTACTGCACCTCCAATTCCAAGCGGTACGGATAGCTGGCGCTGAGGTCACTCTCCCGCATGCGCAGACGACCATTACCGAGATCCTCAAATTCGCTGTCACGGGCAAAGCCGTGCTGCTTCATAGGATAAGTCTTTCCATCAACATGCAACTCGTTGTTGTATGGCTTTCCTACGACGGGGAAAAGTATCGGTGCATGACGGTTCCAGTATTGCGCATCGCCCGTCCATAAGTACTCACGACCATTCTTCTTTAGGCTCACCAGTTCGGCACCGTGTTTGCTAACTTCGATAGTGATAATATTGTTACTATAAGTCATCTTTATTCTCCTATAATCAGAAATTCATCACGTTATAAGCATTCTTGAGGTGTTTTATCTCTGCTTTACCAGATTTGGAAACGACGGTAATAATGTCGAATCGCACATTTTCCTTGCGGTTGTGAGTTTTGACGTATTCGTTGGCAAGGCTGACAAGTGCCTGACGCTTTTTGTGGTCTACTGCAGCCTCTGGAGACAAGATGTTGTTGAGTGCACGGCTTTTCACCTCCACAATCACCAGCTCGTCCCCGTCCAATGCGATAATATCAATTTCCAAATGCCCCTGCCGGTAGTTGCGTTCAAGGATGATGTAGCCATTGTCAGCCAGATACTTCGCAGCCATCTGCTCACCGATTTTACCGAACCTCAGCGCCTCGCGCCGTTCTTCTGGCGTACGATTATTGGTTCGTTGTGTGTGAAACTTCAGCAGAGCCATAGTAGTTATTGTGTTAATCCAAGTTTACAGAGCCGCGAGGTGATGCAACCACGATTGCGTTGAAAGATATACATGAGTTCATCGATACTTTTGCCCTTGTGGAATAGTTGCTCCAGACGTTGGTCATCCTCATCACTCCAAGGAGAATAGGCATTGGGATATATTGCCTTCTGCGCTTCAATGTGGTTGGTCGCTTCAGGTTGAAAGCTTGGTGCTGTCTCTGTTTTTGGCAATATGATGTGGTATTCCCCTGTTGCATCATCAAATCTAATGATACAACTCTTTAGCAAATCAAAGATGGCCTCAAAAACGTCCTTCGTCAACGTCAATTCTTCCTGCCCCTGAAACGCTTTTGAGAGCGATAAAGATAGCATCGGAATGTTTGTTCCATAGTAGGTTTTATTAGTCCTCATCAACTTGCAGGGAATTCCCTTTAAAGCCTCCCCAACGGGTAGTGTAACATGGTTGCCTACAGTGATAGGGGCAACATTTGCTTCCGTAAGTGACATCTGAGTTTGCGGTTCTTCTTCAGCATGTCCTTCTATCAGACACCCTGACAACTGCAGGTAACAACGTTCTTCATCGTTGGAGTCTTCCGGTTTCCACCAATGGGCCAGGGATAGACGGATTAGTGAGCCAGGCTCTATGGCGGCAGGAGGTTCTGCCGAGCCCACATAGGAGATAGTATATCCAAAGCGGTTCGACATGTCGTTATAACGGTACTGCCAGCGCCCACGGTCGTTGGTATAGCCGAGCAGTCGCTTGTCGTTCACCCAAAAGCAGGTGCTGTAGGTCGGCACATCCTCTTTCGAAATGTACATCTTGTCCGCGTCAGTTAACTTTAATTTACCGTCAAAAACCGTAAACAGCGAGCCGCGGAAGAGCGGAATGCCCGAACTCTCAAGGAAAGAAGCGAATCTGTTAACTGACATATTCGGGGCATCAACTCTCTCC
>JAGCVI010000021.1 GCA_017962445.1 Bacteroidales bacterium | reverse complement strand
CGCCGCAATAAATGAAATAAAAAAGGTAAAAAAAATTGAACGTGAATATAACAAAAGGAATAAGAAATGGAAAATAATGGAGCCATTATGGTTCTTTGTAACAAATGTTTTTTCGGAAGAAGGATTGCTCTTGTGGCTAAACAAATACTCTAACAATTATAATAGAAGTTGGTTTAGGGGAATTCTCTTTACTACAATAATTGCCTTGGTTTCATATTTTGTTCTCAATTATTGTGGAATGAAGCAACAATATTTTGTTATTGATTGGCATTTCAAAGGGTTTGGTGATGTTTTTGTTGGGTATCTATCTCTGCTTGATATTTTTAATCTTATTGGTGACAAACCTGAATTTGCATTAACTCCTTTGGGTAAATTATTGATGTTCCTGAGTAAAATAATGATTGCTTATGGGGAGTGGCAAACAATATATGCATTCTATAAATATCGGAAATAGTTTTAATGATGTATTGAAAGAACCCACAAATAAGGGACAGCGAGCCAACATCACCGAAGGATCACCGAAGGAATAATAAGCTTGAATGTGTGAATGCGCTTTAAGAATGTGTTTTTCGCTTGATTTGATCAATTTCAGCGGTGCTGACTCGCTACATATGATTTATTCAGCGGAGCTCGCAGGCATACCACAAAGCCTCTATCGAGGCAGAACGTGTAAATGCGTTAGTGAAAATACACGAGATTCCGCCGTGGGGTGACGGCAATCTGGCTGACGGGGTCTTTATAAAAATATTTTTCCAATTTCAAAAATAGTTGTACTTTTGCATTTCGAAAAAATGGATGTATAACCACAAAATCGAAATACAATGACCGTTGAACGTCCGAAATATATTGAACAGCTGATGAATGCACGTGGCAATGGATTGGTAAAAATTGTTACAGGCATCAGGCGTTGTGGAAAGTCTTTTCTGTTGAGTACACTTTTTGTCGACGAACTGAAGAAAGCAGGAACCGGAGAGGACAACATTATGTTTGTCAATATGGACAACATACGAAGTCGCAAATACCGCAACCCAGAGACCCTGTTGGATGCCGTTGAGTCGTTTTGCCAACGGTCAAACACAATGCACTATGTCATCATCGACGAGGTGCAGATGGTGGACGATTTTGTTGAACTATTGAACAGCCTGCTGCATATTACGAATCTGGATGTTTATGTGACTGGCAGCAACTCCAAGTTTTTGTCAACCGACATAGCCACAGAATTCCGAGGACGAAGCTTCGAAATACACCTATGGCCATTGTCGTTTGCCGAATGCCTGTCGGCATTCAAGGGCGGAATGGCCGAAGCCTGGGCTTATTACAAAATATATGGAGGATTGCCTGCTTTGATACCGATGACCGATGAGGAGAGAGAATCTTATCTGAGGCAACTTGCCACCACGGTGTACCTTCGTGACATTGTGGAACGCTACAATGTTGAAAATACTGCTGAGATGAGAGAACTGATGCGCGTTCTTGCCTCGTCGGTGGGGTCTCTGACAAACGCCACCAACATCGCCAATACGTTCAAAAGCAAGAAACGGCTCTCTTTGTCTGACAATACAATCAGCAAATATATCAAGTATCTCGAAGAATCGTTTCTGTTGGAACGCTGCGTCCGATACGATATTAGGGGCAAGCAATATATTGGTGCCCAAGCAAAATACTATTATCAGGACATTGGCATAAGAAATGCGACGCTCTCGTTTCGCCAGAGCGATGACGGACACGTGATGGAAAACGTAGTGTATAATGAGCTACGTGCAAGGGGGTTCAGCGTGGATGTGGGCAACGTGATTGTCAGGCCACAGGGAGAGCCTCGACAGACTTTGGAAGTGGATTTTGTGGCTAACAAAGGGGGGCAACGCTACTATGTCCAGTCGGCATACCAGATGCTATCAGATGAAAAAATAATTCAGGAGAAGCGGTCCCTGCTACACATTAACGACTCTTTCAAGAAGATTTTGCTCACGATGGACCACCAGAATGTCAGACACGATGAGAATGGTATTGTCACGATGGGCCTAATGCATTTTCTGTCCGACAAAAACAGCCTGAAGGCGTAAACTTGATGTGCGAACCCACCAAGAATGGGTCAACTTCATTTAGAGAAACTGCCGACCCGTCGCCGTGGTGTGCCATCGGCTGAGCTGACTGGTATGCCGTCAGCTCGGCTGGCAACTATCGTCGGACCATCGTCGAAGGATCACCGAAGGAACAATAAGCTTGAATGTGTGAATGCTTTAAAAATGCGTAAATGCGTTAACGTGTAAATGCGTTAGTGGGAATGCGCTTTGAGAATGCGTGAATGCGATATAGAATGTGTGAACGTGTGAATGCTCTTTAAGAATGCGTAAATGCGTTAGTGAAAATACACAAGGTTCCGCTGTGGTGTGCCGTCGGCTTAGCCGACAACTATTATCAAACCATCGAAGTCCCCACGACATCGGATAATCACCGCTCTAAGCAGTATGTTTCCCCTGTTCGACAGAACTTTATGAATATACCTCTATTTTTAAAGCTCTTTTCAATGGCCTGTCGTTTAGTGTCGTTCTTGGGACAGGTATTTGAGAATACAGCAAAGGCCATTCGTTTCGCCCCAGCGAGACGAGATGGAATTCTTTCAAGCGTGTCTTCCAATTGCTTAACTGCCTTGTTTGAATCGCCACCTTTCAACTCGACGAAATATTGGTCAGCATATCGCTCGCTTTCCAATAATTTATCACATTTATGGCCATCGGCAGCATTAAAAACACATCCATCCACCTGAATGGCACGATAGGTGTTATGGTCGGGATTCTCAAACGTTATCTTTGATTTATTTTCTGAGAAAACAATGAGGGAATCGGACCTCATTTCGACACAATGTGCAGGGATTTCGTTCATGACTCAAGCAGTTTGGAGAAGTCGGAGGCTATAGTGTCGGATGCGGCATCTAAATCGGTTTGGGATATGAGGCGTAGGTCATAGTCTTTTATATCCTTGGCCGTTCCGTTATCCACAGCATAGACGTTGATGTCTTCGAATGAGATTGCTGAAGATTCTCCAACAGTTGACTCTACGGAGTTGGCGTCTTTGCATTCAGAAGCTTGGATTAGGTTGTTGAATGAGGAAAGAATATAGGGGCTATGCGTGGCGATGCACAGGCTATTATCTTGGGTGGTGTTGATCTGTTTGGCCATCCATTTCACAAGTTCATACTGCGTGTTGGGGAAAAGATTCTCTTCCGGTTCTTCGAGGTAGATTGATGCATGTTGCGTTAGTGAGAATCTGTCTACTATCTCACTAAACATAGCCTCCTCTCGATGGGAAGAGAAGAACTTAACACGAGGTTCCGGAAAGGTTTTTGTAATATCGTCGACTCTGCCCACAATATTGGAGCCATTAGACTGCGTAAATTTCTCCTTATATAACGTGTCTTGCAGATTGTTTAGTTCGCGCTCTTGTGCCACACTGAGCCTGCGAGGACGGTGGAGCTCGTGAAAAGTCAGATAATTAATTAATCCACATAACGGAACAACAGATTGAAGTCCGCTTGATGCATTCAGAAATGCTATTTCAGTACTGTTGTTAATATAAATCCGTTCCCGGGATTGCTCCTTATCATAATAATAGGAAAGTCCAAGGTTCAGGATATCAAGTCTGCTGTATTGAGGGAATGTGTTGCGAGCATTTTCCCAATCAGACATATACCCCTGGAGGTTGTTGTCATTGCTAAACGAGATGTCAAACCAATTAGGGATGACTGCCACAATGTTGCGTTCGGCGGGAATATACGCTATTTGAGGACGACGGTATTGCCAACGGTTGCGGGGTTTCCATTTAAAGCTGAACTGAATCTTTTCAGGGGACCCGGAAATTGAAAAAGTCATGTAAGAGGATTCATATTTAATCAGGAACCCCTTTTTAATGAAGCCATTCAATCGATGATAATCCACAAGGCGTTTCCAAAACTCAACTTCATTCAAGTAGTCATCTGGGGTTTGGCTCAGTTCAATTCGTTTCTCAACCCAGTTGCAATAGGATGCAATTTTTAGGATACAACTTTTTCCAGAACTCTGTGGACCAATAAAAAGATTGTATTTGGCAAAATCTACCAATACATTTGCTAACGGACCTATATTCTTGATTGTTAGCCTTTTCATATTTTTTATTCAATTGCTATATTTCTGCAAAGATACGAATATTATTTTATAAGGCCAGTTTTTTTACAAAGAAAATGATTTTGCACAAAGAACCCATGAAGAAAAATTGAAGAAGCCACGAAGAAGGCATAAATAATGTGTAAATGCGTTAACGTGTAAATGCGTTAGTGAAAATACACGAGGTTCCGTCGAACTATCGCCGAAGGATCAGCGACTGTCCTTTTTTTCGCTCTTTCCATAGAACCCACCAAGAAGGATCAAAGAAGCCACGAAGAAGGGTCAGTGAGCCAACATCGCCGAGGGATCGTCGAAGGATCACCGAAGAAACAATAAACTTGAATGTGTGAATGCTTTAAAAAATGCGCTAATGCGTTAACGTGTAAATGCGTTAGTGTGAATGCGTGAATGCGGATCCTCCAGCTCTCTGCATGTTGCCGTGCTTACGTGACTCACTGTATTTTTATGCAAAAAAACACGTTCTACTGCATAAAAAAGATAATATTTTATGCAATAAGTTTTGCCGATTGAAAAAAAAGTTGTATTTTTGCACTCGAAAATATATAAAAAATGAGAACGGTTATTCTAAATCAAAAGAAGGAGCGGGACGAGTTGACAGCTCGTCCATATCTGACACGTCGAATCTCACAAGATACAGAGATTCTGTTACGGAACCATCTCATCAAGTTGATTACCGGCCCCCGACGAGTGGGCAAATCCACACAGGCTCTATTGATGCTACGAAATAAAAACTTCGCCTATCTCAATTTCGACAGTCAACAGTTGCTTGATAACTGGGATGCCAATCTTGTTATGCGCACACTTGATGATGTCTATCCCGGTTATGAATACCTGCTGCTCGATGAGGTACAGAATCTACCAGATTGGGATTTATGGGTAAGCGAACTCTACAGAATGGGCAAAAACATGGTCATCACCGGCAGCAACGCAAAAATGCTTTCAAGCGAGATGGCTACAGTTCTGACTGGGAAATATCTTCAAGTGGAAATGTTACCATTCAGCCTTGAGGAGTTTTTTGATTGGAACAAACTTGAACTACATGGTCTAAGGGAGGAGAATAAGACCGACGCATCGGTTTTAATAGATGATTATTTGCGTAATGGCGGTTATCCCGAGGTCGTGGCTTCCCGCCAGTTGACTCGCAGCTATCTTGATACGCTATTTGACTCTATTGTCTGGAAAGATGTGGCCAAGCGTCATAATGTACGTAACATTACAGACTTGAACGACCTTGCGTTGTATCTTGTTTCAAACTTCTGCAATCCTCTTAGTGCTAACGAACTTGCAAATGAATTGGGTTTCTCAAGTGTGAATACGACCAAGAAATATCTAGATTATCTCCATGAGCCATACCTCTTTTACTATTTGCCTCGTTACAACAACAAATTAAAGTTAATGAAAAAAGCTCCCCGGAAAGTGTATGTAGTGGACAACGGATTTGTTGAAGCAAAGGCATTTTCTTTGAGTGACAATGTTGGGCGGTTGTTGGAAAATCAAGTGTTCGTTGAGTTAATACGCAGAGGATACGACACAGACAAAACAATATTCTATTATCGTTCACGAAATGACAAGGAAGTGGATTTTGTTTTACGTAATGGGCGGCATATTACACGTTTGGTGCAAGTATGCTATGATTTAGGAAGTCCAAAAACAGAAAAACGAGAAGTGGATGCTTTGCTTGAATGCGCAGGAGAACTGAATTGTGACAACCTTTTGATAGTTACTAATGCTGAGCAACGTACAATAGAAAAGAATGGCTATAGGATAGATGTTGTACCTATATCCATGTTTTAGTGAAAAGGTCCCCAGTTGACATGCGAAAAGGTTACCGACGGATTACAATATTATAATGTGTAGGTGTGAGAACTGAGGTCGGCGACCCTGTGGGGCCAATGTGGGGATGCGCTTTGAGAATGCGTGAATGTTTGAATGTGGGAATTGGGCAGCGGAACTCCATGATTTTGCAAGAAATATTTTGTCGTATTCAAAAAAAAGTGTAATTTTACATCAAATTTCGAATAGACGGCATTATCATCAGATAAATTATTGTTGGAGAGAGCCAACCAAAGGATAGCTGAGCAGTAAGGGAGGTCGGGGATACCGAGGAATCTTGTTCATGCGGTATCAGCTGTATATCATGTGTTTCTATCAGATAGCCGATTTCTTTTCATAGGTATTGATTTGTTTTCGATAGCCGATTTCCATGCGGACTTTTTTATTTGTTTCAAATAGTCGAAAGGACGTGGACGCCTCCCTCCACTGAAGGCGACAAAAGCTAGAGCCGCAAGCGTCTCCATTTGCGTTGTCGGATTGGAACTTTTCTCTTTTGCTTTCCTTGTATTGAAACTTCCACGGCGGCGGCTTCCTCGTCCCCCGCACGAGGGCCTGCTGTCCTTACGGCGTTGCCGAGTTGCTCACTTCAAAAGTTTTATTCAAAGGTGTTCGCAGGCGTTGCCACGCTACTTTTATCCCAACCTTCGCTCATCAAGCTCGCGGGCCTCAGCAGCCTCCACTTGCCTCATCAAGCTCGGCAGGCATACCACGGTCGGCAGCCACAGCACAGCAGCTACGAACAGTAGGTCGCGTGGTGTGCCGTCGGCTTTGCCGACAGCACGCCAAAGTTAAATTAGATAAAGCGAGTCAATTCGTCCCCGCCGACGTTTTTCACTAAGTTTATCTTGATTCTGCAGTGTTCAAAGCCTCTATCGAGGCAGATTTGCTAGATTAAATTCATATTCAGCGGTGCTCATGGGCATGCCAGCTCACTGCATTAGATTCAATTCAAAGGTGTTGCTCACCATAGTGTCTTCTGAAAAAGGTGTTCGCGGCCTCTGGCTCGCAGGCATACCACAGCAGGCCCTCCTCAAGGCCTACGAGGAAGCCGCCGCCGAGGAAGAATAGTCCTCTGCTCCGCAAAGCGGAAACAGCAAAGGGTATCCACTTCATGGGTACCCTTTTTCTATTGCTCTGCCTGTCAGGTATCTCTCTTTCCTATCGTTTTCGGCTATCTTTTCTTTAGGCCATCTGGTTTTTCTCTCTCTTTCGTCCAGTGCGAATTGTCCCGTTGGCAGGCATTTATGTCTGCCAACCCCCTCTCTTCTATGTGGGTTGTCGGCCTAGCCGACGGCATACCACTTCGTGCCTTCTTTATGCCCTCTTTTAAAAAAAAAACGACACAAACCACTGAAGCACAATTAAATGCAACATTTAACGCCAAGGTTCCACAAACACTTAATTCTCAATACCATCACATTGAAATCTCTCGGTGATCCCTCGACGGTGTGTCGGTGGTCGCCGCACCACTATAATTCCGCCCAAAACATATACCTTATTATTCAAAAGAGTATATCTTGTGCGAAAAATGTACTCTTTTTTCACCCTGAGATTATCCGTTCAAGTCAGGTGCGACCACAATACATGTACACATGACAAAGGAGCTCACGATGGGTAGTTTGGTTTTCGTTGTTCTATTTTGTGTTTGTGCTGCTTTAGCGTATTATTTATTGTTTTTAGATAGTATGGTATTTGATCAAGTGTTTCTTCGGGTACGCCACTCCAAGAGTGATACGAATCCCAAATAGTAAGTCTGATATGGTCTTGACTGAATTTACGATTATCCAGTCCCTCATAATCTATTGAGAGATCTATGTAGTCAGTCTTTTCTATATTATCCCACGTGTTGATAAGGAAGTGTAGCTCATATTGCGGTGGATATATTGCTACGCCTTCTCTAAACAACTTATATCCGTCAAGATTTAATGATTTGATGGATTTCTCATATCCCTTATTTATAGTTACCTTCACATTCTTTGCTGTACCTTCACCGACATTTTGAATATAAAGAAACACTGATTGATGGTCTGCTGATGATTTCAAAAAAGGAATTATGCAAGGATTTGTTTTCTGAAGTCTTGTTTCCCTGCTTTCTTTATACATCATTTTAGTAGCCTTTGTGTACTTTATTGTTGCAAACACCAAAGCCCCACTAAATAATAGTTCAATAACATTGAAGATAATGTCACATGTATTCATATTCGGTTTTACTGTTTAGAAATTCACCCAATCGTTATACTGATTCCAGTCCATTCTCATAAGGAATAGATTCAGTCCGATGTAATTATTTGTGAAAGTTACCCCAAGACCACAATCTTGTCGACCTATCGGAAAATGGAATAGTATGGATGCTCCAAAACTCCATTTCTTTTCATCTAATGTAAGTTGAACTTCATTTGTTACACCTTGACTTGAAGGCCACCAATTATCTCCGTTGGTTATACCTTCACGATATCTTTCAAAAATGGCAACAGGAGCTATATCTATATGTTTTGATAGAGGAAGATAATAGCCAAACATCATACCATATCCGTCATTACCAGTCCATTGACCAAGTTCAGGCAAATGTTCGCCAAATCCAGAAACAGAAGCGTTAAGGATCCATTCAAAATGAAATCCTAACATAGTAATACCAAAACCCAAACCTGTTCCATGCTCCATACTGCCAAATGAGAAATTTATAAGCGTTATGACAGGCATTCTCTTAAAGTTGAACAAATCAGCTTTCGCCCAAAAATCATTGGATATTTTATCATGATTATCATTGGATTCCTCTTCCGCGTGGGAATCTTGCACCAACGTGTTTGTAACAAGGTCAGGTATTTTCAATTTACTCCAGTTGTCCTCTGTAGTCTCAAAATAATTTTTCTCGATAGAATAGTCTGATATTGTTTTAAATAAAAAACGAATGTTGCCATCAGTCGCTTTGTATACTTTTATAAAAGATTTTGGCTCATATTGCCAATTATTTGAATTATTCTGTTGCGATTTGAGTTTTGAAATCACTAGATCCTCTTCTGGATAAGATTTTGAATCAACTATTGTTTCCGACCAACCTTTTATTTCAGTTATTTTATTCGTCAAGTTAAATAGTTTGTTATATTCCGCTTTTGACAAGAAATAATAAACATTAGCAGTATACGTTTGCCAGTCCTCCATGATTTCTGGATATTCATAATAACCTTTCCACACATTTACTATTAAACAAACGTATTCCACACCATTATAAGTGATTGTTTTGACCTGAATTGAATTAAAATTGGGCAGATGACTTTTCATATAGGGGTTTGGCCCTATGGTTTGATAATCCTTATTATGCGATATTACGTTTTCGTAATCTATCCATTCTCCAAGAGTTTCATTATATGCCCAGCCTGTGGCATTTAATAAAACTTCACTTTGGCGTGTGAAATGAATCTTCTCTCTATTAACGCGTTCTTGTCCATATACTATCGTTCCGAGAACGCATACCATCGCGCTGAGTAAAAACAATTTTTTCATGTTGTTATGCTTGTTAGGGGTAATTTCATAAATAACATAAAAACATCCGTGAGGTCTTTCTGTCTATCGTTGAGGTTCTCGACTACCTTTGCCACAAACACGAAAGCTCACGGATACTCGCGAGCGTTCCGTTTTCAAGTGTGGCAATGGAAATTGTCGAGATTTCAACGACACAAAGAAAAGCGAAATCGCTTCTAACTATATTTAATCCTTATACTATCTGTCTCTATTTGTTGTTGTTTGGTTTATTACACTCAATATCTTTTCAAGGTGCAAAGATACGCATTTTTTGGGAACAACAATGAGTTCATTTTCAAATTCAAAAAATGAACGTAGGCATGATTTAAGAATAAGTGCAAATAGCCATTCAAAGAAGTTTGTTTTCTTACGACTCGACAGCAAGAAAATCTTAATTTAGTGAGGGATTTCACAATAGACAAATCTATATTTGGTGCAAAATAAATCATAGAATTATTTTGCACTTGGTGTAAAATTTGTATATTTGCAAAGTTGAATTTGGTGTAATTATTATATGAAAAGAAAGATTTACAGTAAGTTATCAAAATGGAAGAATACTTCCAAAGGACAAACTGCCGTGTTGATTGATGGGGCACGTCGTGTCGGTAAGAGCTATATCGTGGAGGAGTTCGCACACAATGAGTACAAATCCTACATCCTAATCGACTTCAGCAAAGAAGACAAACAACTGAAGATGTTATTCGAAGAACAGCTCTCCAATCTAGACACATTCTTTAGAATGCTCTCTCTCATAAAGAGCACAAAGCTTTATCCACGCGAGTCGGTCATTGTGTTCGATGAGGTACAGCAGTACCCTCCGGCTAGGGCGGCCATAAAGCACTTGGTCAACGATGGGCGATACGACTATATAGAGACGGGGTCCCTCGTCAGCATCAACCGTAATGTAAAGAATATTGTTATTCCGTCCGAGGAAGAACGACTTGATATGTATCCGATGGATTTCGAAGAATTCCTATGGGCAATTGGACAAGAGGACTTGATGGATTATATTCGCGATTGTTTTGCCTCCCATAAGCCAATAGGCCCGTTGCACCGAAAAACCATGGAATTGTTCCGCCAATATATGATTGTCGGTGGTATGCCTCAAGCAGTAAAAACTTATGTTGAAGAAATGGACTTCGACAAGGTGGACAGAATAAAAAGGAATATACTGAACATCTATCGTGCAGATATCAGTAAGTATGCAGCCGGCCATGAGCAAAAGGTAACACAGATTTTCGACACCATACCGTCGCAGCTACAGCGTCACGAAAAGAAGTTCCGTATTGGCGAACTCGAAAAAGGAGCCCGGACAAGAAACTATGCCAATGCTTTTTTCTGGCTCGAAGAATCGCGTGTAATCAATGTCTGCTATGCGGCCACGGAACCAAATATTGGGTTGAACCTTAACCGTGATGACGCCAAAAGAAAAATCTATATGGCGGATACCGGTTTGTTGATTGCAATGGCTTTCAGCGAGAAGGATATCCAGCAGGGGCAATTATATAAAAAACTAATGTTTGATAAGCTGGAGATAAACAAAGGTATGCTGGTGGAGAATATTGTGGCTCAGATGTTGGTGGCTACCGGTAACAAGTTGTATTTCTATTCCAACTCATCACATGAAAAAGACGATAGAATGGAGATAGATTTCCTCGTCAGGAAACCCTCCGTAACCTCACGTCATAACATCTCTCCTATTGAAGTCAAGTCATCTACACGCTACACTTTGACATCCCTGAATAAATGCATGAGCAAATATGGCGAATACCTTGCCACACCGTATGTGATACATTCAGCCGACTATATGGAGAAAGACGGAGTCGCATTTATTCCTTTGTATATGACACCGTTACTATAATTGAATGCATCCCATTGCAGGCCCTCCTCAAGGCCTACGAGGAAGCCGCCGCCGAGGAAGAGTAAGCGCCGCGTGCTCGCGGAGAGCAATAAAACTTCAAGCCGGAAACCGTTATCGAGTTTCCGGCTTCTGTTTTTATACAACAGTGTTGTACGTTGTGCTATAATCCACGGATGGCAAAAATCTCTATGCAGAGGTAATTTTTTTGCTGTTTTAGCGTTGATAATATAAAGTCATAATAAAAGCTGCACGCCATGATATCACAGAAACAGAAAATGAAGATGCAGCAGAAGCTGACTCCGCAGCAGCTTTTGCTGATGCGTCTGCTGCAATTGCCTGCCACCCGCTTGGAACAGAAGATCAAAGAGGAGATGGAAAAAAATCCCATGCTCGAAGTTGAAGAGCACGACGAATCGCCCTACGAAAGCGAGATTACAGACGATATCGACGAGAACGAGGGCGAAGAGGATTTCCGCGGATTGGACATGGACGATTATTTCGACGACGATTACAGCTACCGCGAACGACTTGAGAAGGACCGCAACGTTGAGGAGCGCCAGATAGAATATGCCGACGGCATGTCTTTCACCGAGTCGCTGCTGCGCCAGCTGCGTCTGCGCAACCTGACCGAACGCGAACAAGCTATCGGCAATGAAATCATTGGCAGTATCGACGGTTCAGGCTATCTTGGACGCGACATACAACTGATAGCAAACGACCTTGCTTTCCGTTCAAACATTGATGTCTCTGACGATGAAATAGAAAAGATTCTGCATATCATTCAGTCGTTCGACCCTGCCGGCGTCGGTGCCCGCAACCTTCAGGAATGCCTGTCTCTGCAGCTGCATCGCATTGAGGCCCCCGACAAGGATACGAAAAACGCGACCCTTATCGTCGACAAATATTTCACACAACTCTCAAACAAGCACTACTCTTCGCTGATGACGTCAATGAAGATTGACGAGGCGACCCTTAACAGAGCTCTCGACACCATACGTCACCTTAACCCCAAGCCGGGTTGGGGACGCGAGGACGAACACAAGGGCGCCCGCTACATTATTCCAGACTTCATTGTGGCTCGTGAAGGAGAGAACCTGTCATTCACCCTTAGCGAACATAACCGTCCCAAACTACACATCAACAGCGAGTATACCGAGATGCTGCAACAACTGAGCCAACAAAAGAAGCTCAGCAACAACGACCGCGATACGGTACAGTTCATTAAAAGCAAGAGTGACGCAGCCCAGTGGCTTATCGACACCCTGCAGCAACGCCAGGTAACCCTTTCAAACACCATGGCGGCGATAATGGAATACCAGCGCAACTATTTCATCAGCGGCGACACTGCCGACCTTCGTCCCATGAGACTTAAGGACATTGCTGCAAAGACGAACTACGACGAGTCGACCATCTCGCGAGTTGTCAACGAGAAATATGTGCAGACCGAATTCGGAACATTTCTGCTCAAAGAGCTGTTCTCAAAAGCCGTTGCCAACAAGCAGGGAGAAGTTGTGCTGACCGGCCATATAAAAGAGGCTCTGCAGGCCGCTATCGACAACGAGGACAAGCAACATCCGCTTACAGACGAAGCCCTGACAAAAAAGCTGCAGGAGCAGGGTTTCAACCTCTCGCGCCGCACCGTCACCAAATACCGTGAAGGTATGGGTATTCCGGTGGGTCGTATGCGTAAAGAACTGAATAACTAATACCCCTCGAATTGTTTGCCAAACGTCACATACAGCCGTATCTCTTTTTTATTGTCATCATGATGATGGCCGGTGTCGCCATTGCCCAGGACGACATCACCGATAAGAAAGAGCCACGCTTCTACAATGGCGACGGCAGCGAAGTGCGCATGTGGCGATTGTTCTACAACGACAATTTGTCGGGCAATTTGGTGCGCCTGCGTCAACTGTCGATGGATTCATTGCCCGACGAGGTGCATTTCAAAATATTGCCTGATACAGGCAAGTTTGTCTTCCCGATGAAAAACATCATCACCTCGCCTTACGGATGGCGCACGCGTTGGCAGCGTCCCCACCGAGGTGTAGACATTCTGCTCCGCACCGGCGACCCCGTGCATGTCTGTTTCTCGGGAGTGGTACGCATAGCACGTTCTATGGGAGGCTACGGCAATGTTGTGGTTGTACGGCATTACAACGGGCTTGAAACCGTATACGGCCACCTCTCGAAAATAATGGTCAAGCCCCGCCAGATTGTCGATGCCGGCGACATCATTGGTCTTGGCGGCAGCACTGGACGCTCGACAGGTCCACACCTTCATTTCGAAGTACGTTTCCAGTATGAGCCTTTTGATCCGGAATGGATTCTCGACTTCAAAAACTACAGTCTACGCACCCGCAACCTGCATCTCGACAAGACCTACTTCGGAATCAGCGCGCCCAAAGGCAACAAGCACCCCATTTTCAAGGCCGACAAAAGCATCATCAAGGAAACAAGAGTCAAACAGAAACCAGAGCCAAAATACGTCGAAATCGTGTATGGCGACACCTTTGAAATAATTGCCATGAAACACAGCACCACTGTTGAGAAGCTAAAAGAGCTAAACCCCAACCTCAAAAAGCTGAAGCCAGGCAAGCAGATACGTATCCGATAATAATAAATACATATATAATGAAGAAAACAAATCTTTCAGATCACGACCCAAACAAAATCCCGTCGGGCAAAGGACGCACAGTGGGTGTTGTCATCGCCGAATGGAACAGCGAAATCACCGAAGCCATGGGTGACGGAGCCATCGACACACTCAAGAAGTACGGTGCCGAAGTACGAACAATACATGTCCCCGGCAGCTTTGAGCTCACCACAGCAGCCGACCTCATGCTATGCAACGACAAGAAACTCGATGCGGTGATTTGCATAGGATGCGTCATACAAGGCGAGACACGCCATTTCGACTTCATCTGTGAAGCCGTGTCGCAAGGACTTACCAACGTAGCATTGAAGCATGAAAAGCCAGTTATTTTCAGTGTTCTCACCACCAACGACATGCAGCAGGCCAAGGAGCGCTCGGGTGGCAAGCATGGCAACAAAGGCGTAGAAGGTGCTGTCACGGCTCTGAAGATGATGGAATTACAGAAAACATTAGAGTCAAACTCATGAGCAAACGAGTTGTTTTCATGGGCACGCCCGATTTCGCGGTGACATCGCTCGACGCCATTGTGCAGGCGGGTTACGAGGTGTGTGCCGTTGTCACCGTGCCCGACCGCCAGACCGGCCGCGGGCTCAAGCTGACCTATTCGCCAGTCAAGGAATATGCACTTGCTCATGGCTTGCCGCTGCTTCAACCCGAGAAGTTGCGCGACCCCGAGTTTCAAGAAGCACTGCGTAGTGTGGGCGCCGACATCTTCGTTGTCGTAGCCTTCCGCATGCTGCCGCAATCAGTATGGGCTATGCCGCCGATGGGCACATTCAACCTTCACGCATCACTGTTGCCACATTACCGCGGTGCGGCCCCTATCAACTGGGCCATCATCAACGGCGAACGCAAGACAGGTGTAACAACATTCCTGCTGAACGAAAACATCGACGAAGGACAGCTGTTGCTGCAGAGCGAGACCGACATCAACGACGACGACAACGCCGAGACGCTCCACGATCGCCTTGCAGCCATGGGCAGCAAACTGGTTGTGGAAACCCTCGATGGCTTGTTCAACCATACTCTCAATCCACAGCCGCAACCCACCGGCATGAGTCTTAAGGCTGCGCCAAAGATTTTCAAACAAGACTGCGCCATCGATTGGAGACGCAGTGGCAAGGAGATTTTCGATTTCGTCCGCGGGCTCTGCCCCTACCCTGCCGCCACGACCACGATGATTGACGAAAAAGGGCAGACAATAGGCATGAAAATATTCGTCACAGAGTACGAAAACAGCTGTACAAACAACACCGGAACGATAGTTTGCGACAAAAAAAAGGAGTTGAAAATTGGCGTAAAAGACGGATTTATCAAGATTTTAAGTCTCCAAATCAACGGAAAAAAGAGAATTTCGATTGAAGAGCTTTTAAGAGGTTATAATGTAAGTAGCTGGAAATTAGCATTATAATGTTTTAACCAAATTTTTAACAAATTTTTTTTGAAAAAAACATTGCATTTCCAAAAAAACTACTTAAATTTGCATCGTCAAAATAATTGTTTAACCTTCAATTTCTTCAAAATGAACAAAACAGAATTAATCTCCGCAATTGCAAAAAAAGCCGGCATGACAAAAGTAGATGCTGCTAAAGCTTTCAACGCTCTGACCGAAGTCACCAAAGAGACCCTGAAGGGTGGTGACAAAATCGCTCTGATCGGCTTTGGTACCTTCTCAATCCAGACGAGACCTGCCCGCAAAGGCAAAAATCCTCGTACCGGCAAAGCTATCAAGATTCCTGCAAAGAAAGTTTTGAAATTCAAAGCCAGCAAGAAATTCTAAGAATAGCAGTAATTAGAAAAAAAGCATCTCTTGGGAGATGCTTTTTTTATTTATCTGTCTCGAAAAACTCGTTGTTGAAATTGAGGAGGTAGATTTTGCGGGTAGAGCGGGTCAAGGCAGTGTAAAGCCAACGCAGGAACTCCTTGTTTATCATGTCATCGGTCAAATATCCCTGTTCTACGAAAACCACCGGCCACTGACCACCCTGAGTCTTGTGGCATGTCAAAGCGTAAGAGAATTTCACCTGCAAAGCGTTATAGTAAGGATTTGTGCGGACAGCGTTGAGACGTTCAGCCTGTGTGGGCAGGTCGGCATAGTCCATCATGACAGCCTCGAAAAGCCGCTGCGACTCGTCGCGAGTCAACGACGGCGACTCGGAATGGAGCGTCTCGAGCATAATTTTACAGTCAAGAGTAGGTGCATCGGGATAGTCGATGAATCGCAAAGTGACGTCAACAAAATGGAATCCGTATAATTCCTCAAAATTACGGGCACCCAGAACCTCGACGATATCGCCGTTGGCAATGAAGCCAATCTCCGATTCGTCGTCAAGCCAATGGTAGTTGTTTTTGACCACCATCAGGTAGTCGCCAGTGTTTATCTCGTCATCACGGAACAACACACGAGTGCGGATCGCCTGGTTATAGAGGTTTGCCAGCTTGTTGCTGCGGCACACAAAAACAGCATCTTCAAGGCTTCCCGACGAATACTCGTTATTAAGCACCTCCTCAAGGTCGGCACCGTGAAGCCTGACCACGTCATCGTAACCGTCGAGACAGAACAACGGCATCTCCACCTCGTCGAAATCTTCCATACTACATATGCGTTGCCTTATGCGAGTGGCGTTTTCGAGGATGCCCGAAGCCTGCTCCTGCCTTACGACATCGACCAGCTCGGCTTCGTGGATTTTCAGATCGGCGAGCGACTGCAGATAGTTGGCCGACAATGCAGGACTGTCGACCGAGCCCACAGGCGGCAGCTGGGCAGAATCGCCAATTAGCATAAGACGGCAATGAGAACCGTCGTTGACATAATCTATCAAATCCTCGAGCAAAGAGTGTCGACCTGCGAAAGATCCATCGTTAGGAGTGGTGCCAATCATTGAAGCCTCGTCGACAATGAACAATGTGTATGCGTGTTTGTTCCGGGCTCTTACGCAGTGAACGTTGCCCGAGGAGTCGGTAACCGTGGTGTATATTTTCTTGTGGATGGTGAAAGCCTTCTTCTGCGAGTAGCCCGACAGAACCTTGGCTGCGCGTCCTGTGGGAGCGAGCAGGACGGTTTTTATTTTAAGATATGGAGCAGCCTTGATAAGTGCCGCCACCAGCGAGGTCTTGCCCGTTCCGGCGTAGCCGCGCAAAAGGAACGCCGACCGAGGGTCAGGGTCGAACAGGAAATCGACAATCCCAGCGCACGCTCTCCTCTGCCCTTCGGTGGGCTGGTGGGCGAAAAAACGGAAAATAAGACTCTCGACCTTGTTCATTATGACAAAAAAAGAGATTTGCCGTCTGGCAAATCTCATTATTTCAGATTGTAAATCATCAATTATTGCTGTGCACCGCCTTCGGCAGGAGCCTGAGTTCCAGCAGTGGTGGTATTGGCGGCCTGCTGCTGTGTAGGCTGACCGTTGATTTCGGTATTGAGACCGCCGGCCTGACCTGCGCCCTCGTTGCTCTTAAGCGATTTGATGCTTATGGTGGCTATGAGACTGAGCACCACAAGTGCAGCGGCGAGAGTCCAAGTTGCCTTTTCAAGAAAATCAGTGGTACGGCGCACACCCATAATTTGGTTCGGAGCCGAGAAATTAGCGGCAAGGCCACCACCCTTCGAATTCTGCACAAGCACGATAATGGCCAAAAGCACGCTGACAATCAGAATAAGTGTTACGATAAAAGTGTACATCTCTTGTTACTTTTTATTATTTTCTATTTTAAGTTTTAATTCCGAAATTCGAATTGCAAAAGTACTACTTTTTTCGGGATATTTGGATATTAATTTTTCATAAACGTCGATAGCCTTTTCGAATTTACCCTGTTTTTCAAGCACAATAGCAAGAGTTTCAGTATCTAACGAATCATTTTCACGAATACTGTTTTTACCCAAAACCTCAATTGGGATGTCGTTGGTGTTGCCTAAATCCTCCGGTTTGTAATTGCCGGATTCAAGAAATTTGGACAAAATCACACTCTTCGGAGCGGTCTTGAACGACACCTCCTGATAGGCGTTTATCTCTTTCATGATGTCGAAAGCCTCGGGTTCGTTTGCGGAGTATTCCAGGCTCTTGGCCTGCTCGACCTCCTGCTTAGCCTTCAAATCAGCAGGAGTCTGGATTTCAGCAAGTCCCACCTGAGAAAGATATTCAAAGAATCTCTTGTTGTCGAACAGATAGAGCAACGTACGGGGCAGGAAACGGGTTTCCCACTGGGAAGTGCCGGTAGCCTTGTCGCTGAGCAGATCCATGACCTGCAGCAGAGCGCAGTAGGGGTAGCGGTTCTTTTCCTGCTGAATTTCCGACTTGTCCAGCATTGAGTAACGGGTCATGTTGGACAACTTGACATTAAACGCTGATTTTTCCATCATTTTGTAATTTTGGTGCACAAAAATTCAAAATGCAAATGTACAAGTTTTTTTTCAAATGGGAAGACAATCAACAATGTTAATTTTTATATCATTATATTTCAAGTGATTACAATAAAAAATAAAAGTTTTAAACATTTTTTGGTTTCTATATTGTTTTTTTTGTGTAATTTTGCACTTCCAAAATCGAGAAAAAATGAAGAGAACATTTCAACCATCACGCAGAAAAAGAGCAAATAAGCATGGTTTTCGTCAGAGAATGTCGACGGCAAATGGCAGAAAAGTTCTGTCTGCACGCCGTAGAAAAGGCAGAAAGAAACTGACCGTATCAGACGAACGCTAAGCAAAGGCGGTCCTCCCCGTATGGAGCACCTTTTGCCGGAATGAGATAAGAAGTATTGAAGTGCAATACTTCTTTTTTTTTACAAGAAGATGCGGTACAGTCATGGAGAGGTCGACGGAATATACCCAAAAACAATTGCCTTTTTAATCAAAGATGAAGATGCGGAAAGCTAAACAAGAAATTATCATTCAGGATGTTGAAATAGCCGATGCCGGTGCCGAGGGCATGGCCGTGGCGCGTATCGACGGCATGGTTGTATTTGTACCGTTTGTAGTGCCCGGGGATGTTATAGACCTGAAGATTTTCAAGAAGAAAAAGAACTATGCCGAGGGGCGCGCCATCGCGTTGAAACGCCCGTCGCCACTGCGTGTCGAGCAGGCCTGTCCTCATTTCGGCATTTGCGGCGGCTGCAAGTGGCAGACAATGCGTTACGACGAGCAGCTGAAATGCAAGGAACGCCAAGTACGCGACAACCTTGAACGGCTGGGCCATATCAACACCGCCGGCATGCAGCCCATCTGTGGGTCGGAGAACATTTTCTACTACCGCAACAAGCTTGAATTCACATTTTCGAGCAAACGCTGGCTGAACGAAGGCGAAGTGCGTGACGAGAACGATCCTGGAGCCGTGGGATTTCATGTACCGACAGTCTTTGACAAGGTGCTGCCCATCGAGCATTGCGCACTGCAGCGTGAGCCGTCTAACCGCATCAGGACATCCATTCGCGACTATGCATTGCGTAACAATCTGCCGTTCTACGACATACGCAACCACACAGGCTATCTCCGCAACATAGTTATTCGCTGCACGACGACAGGAGAATGGATGCTTGTCGTCATCGTTGCCGAAGACAAGCCAGAGTGGCTCGTTCCCTTGATGGAGCACATCAAAGGCAACTTCCCTGAAATCACCTCATTGCTGTACATCATCAACAGCAAGATGAACGATTCCTACACCGACCTTGAGGCCGTGACCTACAGCGGGCAAGGCTACATCACCGAGCAGATGCCACGCTACGGTGGAGGCGAGCCACTACGGTTCCGCATCAATCCCAAGTCATTCTACCAGACCAACTCCGAGCAGGCCTTCCGCCTATACAGCCATGTGGCCGACCTGGCGCAGTTGAAAGGAGACGAAACGGTTTACGACCTATACACCGGTACCGGCACTATAGCGCAATTCGTGGCATCCAACTGTAAGAAAGTAGTCGGCATCGAATATGTTGAAGAGGCCATCGCCGACGCCCGCGAGAATGCAGCGATGAACGGCTTTGACAACTGCACATTCTATGCAGGCGACATGGCCAAGGTGCTGACCGACGACTTTGTACAAGCCAACGGCAGACCCGACGTGGTGATAACCGACCCTCCCCGAGCAGGCATGCATGAAAAAGTTGTTCACCAGTTGCTTGCCATCGAAGCCAAGAGGATAGTCTATGTCAGTTGCAACCCTGCGACACAGGCACGCGACCTTGCCATGCTTGAGGCAAAATACGACATCGGACGAATACAGCCCGTCGACATGTTCCCCCACACACAGCATGTGGAGAACATAGCTGAGCTAATATTAAAAAACAAAAATTAAAAAAATTAGGTCAGAATTGAAAAAAATACTATCTTTGCATGTTGATAATTTGTCGGCAAGTAGTGCAAATTATCATCTATTGGTTTGAAATATAATTAAATAAGAAATAAATAATAAAGTAGTATAACAATATTAATTCTATCTACAAGATGAAAAAAGGAGTATTCTTTCTTATGATGGCAGCGCTGATGATGCCATTTGCAACGAGAGCTCAATTCAATTCAAGTGTGCATATCGACACCACCGTTGTTGCATGCGACAGCTACACTTGGAGCATTACGGGTGACACCTACACCACATCTGGCGTACGTACTCAGGTTTCAGGCGACACCCTTTACATCCTTGATCTGGTCATCGGACATACAACCGACGAGACACTTACGACTCCCGTACAAGGAGGCTGCACATACTCACTGGGTGACAGCGTATACAACACCCCCGGCAACAAGGTACACACCTTCCAGAGCGTTGAAGGCTGCGACAGCATCGTGCGTTTCAACCTGGTTCTCGATACCACGGCCATCCGTTCTTATACGGTGACTAAATGCGCCAGCTACACATGGAAAGGCAACACCTATGAAACCTCAGGTACATATCACGACACCTCGACTGTTGGTAACTGCGACTCTATTCTGACCCTTAACCTGACCATCATCACCCCCGCACAGATTGACACCAACTTTGACATTAGCGGCTGTGAGCGCGTCAGTGTCCCAGGTTTCAACAAACCGTTCAGAGCCGACACCACTGTTTTCAGAAGATATTCTTTCCGCACTGTTGAGAAATGCTACGACAGCACCCTCTACTACCACGTGACTGTGAAAATGCCCGTATACGAAAACCATGTTGAGAGCGCCTGCGACAACTACTCCGTAATGATTGGCGACTCGCTCCATGTCTTCACCCACTCAGTGGTCGACACCATAAAGGCCCCCAAGGCTACCAACGGATGCGACAGCAACTACATCCTGCGTCTCACCATCAACAAGAGCCCCGAGATTACCATTACCGGTGACCTGCGCGTGACTCCAGGCAGCGATGCAGTGCTCTATGCCAACAGCGACCAAAACGTTGCCTACCTGTGGTACAACAACAGCACCGCAGAGAGCATCACACTGACCAATGTGACCGGCAATGTCGACGTGTGGCTGACCGGCACTAACAACAATACCGGATGCAGCCATACTTCCTATGTCACCGTGATGGCCAACGCAGCCATTGGCGATGTCGACAACGACATGCTGAGCATCTATCCCAACCCGACAAGCTCGGTAATCAACATCAACGCTGAAGGCCAGGTGAAGAACGTCAGCATCTTCAACCTCATGGGTCAGCAGGTAATCAATGCCAATAATTCTACCAGCATCGACCTGAGCGTTCTCGGAAACGGTTCATATGTAGTGCGCGTCGAACTTGAGAACGGCACCGTAGCTACAAGAACCGTCATTCTCTCGAAATAATGCTTCTTCATATTAAATATAAGAAAAGCGTCCGTACTCGGACGCTTTTCTTGCATAAGGAGAGTTTCTGTGAAATGAAATAATGAGAAGAATAAGCATACATATTATATTATTGGTGGCGGTGGGATTGCTTACTGCGTGCAATGGCATGGGGAAGAAAGGCACCGGCGAGCCGATCAGGATTTCCGGCGAGGCTCAGGGCACCTATTATTCTATTATATATTATGACGAGCAGCAACGCAACCTGCAAGACGAGATAAAAGCATTCCTTGACGAGTTTGACAAGACAGCGTCACTGTGGGTTGAGAACTCCATGCTGCGCCATGTGAACGAAAACAAGGACAGCGTAGTCAACGAGACTTTTGCCGAGCTGCTGAGACTCTCGACCGAAATGAACAGCTTCACCGAAGGCAATTTCGACTGCACCGTCGGCAAGCTGGTAAACGCATGGGGATTCGGCTTTGAGAAACGTGAAGAGGTGAGCGACGCAACCATCGACAGCCTGCTGCAGTATACAGGCCGCCAGCCGCAGATTGTGCGTGACAAACAAGGACGACTTATAGTTCGCAAACCTTTTGCCGAGACCTCGTTCGACTTCAACGCCATAGCACAGGGCTACACAACCGACAAGATATGCCAGCTGCTGGAATCGAAAGGTATCACCAACTATCTTGTAGACATAGGCGGCGAGATTTACGCCAAAGGCACCAAGCCAGACGGCAAGAAATGGGTTGTCGGCATTGAGCGGCCAGCGGAAAACAAATACAGCAGCCGCGAGATAGAGACAAGCATTGAGTTGAGTGGCATGTCGGTTGTTACCTCCGGCAGTTACCGCAAATACTACGAGAAAGACGGTGAACGCTATTCGCACACCATCGACCCGAAAACAGGTCGCCCCGTGGAGCACACACTGCTGAGCGTATCGGTAATAGACACCGCCTCATGGCGTGCCGACGCGCTGGCAACAGCATTCATGGTGATGGGCCTGGAGAAATCGCTCGACTTCATCAAGCGGCACCCGGACGACACCGGGACGCAAGCTGTATTCTTCATCTATACCGAAAATGGGGAATACAAGACTTACGCCACGCAAGGGTTCGCAAGATTCATGAATAATGATTAATATAACTCACGAAATAATTAAAAGACCAAGATATGAAATCAATGACAGGCTTTGCCAAGAAGCAATGCTGCTTAGACGGCAAGAAGATTACCATAGAGATAAAGACACTCAACAGCAAGCAGATGGATGCCAACGTGAAGATGCCGGCCAACTACCGATCGCATGAGTTGGACATCCGTGCCATGTTGAACCGCCTTGAGAGAGGCAAGATCGACTTTATGCTCAACGAGGAGCTGAGCAACGACACCGCCCAGCAGCTGAACAGAGAATTACTGACGAACCGTTTCAACGAGCTGAAGGAGCTGTCAGCATCGCTTGGTGAGAAGATAGACCCGACGTCACTGCTGACAAGCATCATAGCACGCGACGATGTGTGGAGCAGCAACACCGACAACGAGCTTGCCGACGAGGCATGGCAGCAGTTGTCGGCGATCATCGGCGAAGCCATCGACGAGGTCGATGCAACACGCCAGCACGAGGGAGAGATACTGAAGGCCGACTTTGGAAAACACATAGATCTTATCGAAAAATATCTGGGCGAGATACCGCAATTTGAGTCGCAGAGAATAGAGATTGCCAAGGAGAGAATACGCGCATTCCTGAACGAGGCCGGCGTGGAGGTTGACCAGAACCGTTTTGAGCAGGAGTTGATATATTATCTCGAGAAGCTTGACATCACCGAGGAGAAGGTGCGCCTTGCAAAGCACATCAACTATTTCCGCGAGGTAATGGAGAACGAAGAAGGCAGCGGCAAGAAGCTCGGCTTCATTGCCCAGGAGATGGGACGCGAGATAAACACTACCGGCTCGAAAGCCAACCATGTGGAGATACAGAAGAGAGTTGTGGCCATGAAGGACGAGCTGGAGAAAATAAAAGAGCAGCTGGGAAATATTTTGTAAGCTTGGAGAACTAAGAGAATTCAGAAAGCACAGAGAACTCGGAGTTCTCGGAAATAAAAAAAGGCATCCGTTTGGATGCCTTTTTTATTGAGAGTTGCTAAAATGCTTAGCGAACGATCAGCTTCTCAACCTTGCTGAACTTGTCGTTGACGATGCGGACGAAATAAGCGCCCTTAGCGAGGTTGGAGACGTTGATGTTGGTGCCATTCTCAGCGTTGAAGGTAGAGGTGGTGATGACGCGACCGCTCATGTCGATGAGAGCCATGTCAACAGAACCGGTAACACCCTTGAGGGTGATGTTGACGTTGGAGGTGGCGGGGTTCGGCTGGAGCTTCATAGAAACACCGGCGATAGGATCGAATCCGACATGGACCTTGAAGGTGCAACGGAGGGTGTGGTCAGCGGTAACGTTCTCGAGGGAGATGATACCATACTGAGCGCCATCAGCATCTTCATAGACTTCGTAGTCGGTACCAGCAGTGAGGGCAACACCATCGAGGTAAACCACGTCGATGTCATAACCCTCGGCGGGCATGATATAGTAGCTAGCAACTGCACCATCGGCGATGGTGGTGTCGGAAGTACCGCAGAGGTCGTTGTAGTCGCCATCCTGGAATGAACCGTTGGGACCGCACTCGAAGCTGAGGGTATGTTTCTGGACATAGAAGCCAGGACCAACAACCATACGAATCATAGGAAATTCGTCAACGACGAAGGTGTGGAAACCATTGTCATAGGGGTCGAGAGTCTGGACAGTGTAGGGATTGGTGCGGACGGTAGCGCAGTGACCATAGGACTGCATACCGGGCTCGTTCCAGAAGTAAACAGCGCTAGAGTCATCAAGGCTGTAGTAGTAGTTACCCTGGGTAGCGACTGCGAAGGTGTTCTCCTCAGCCAGACGGAAACCAACACGGTAAACTTTCTTAGCATGGATAGAGGGCTGGTTGGGGAAGGGGATGAAGATGGTGGGATAGTCACCACGCTCGAGATAGGTGAGGTCGGTGTAGTCATCGCCACTGAGGATGTCGCTCTGCTGAACGGTGTAGGTACCGGCACCATGGTCGAGGGTAAGACGCATACGATAGCCAGTCGAGTCGGGATGAGCAAGCATAGAATCCTGGAAGAGGTAGGGGATCAGTTTAGCACCGGCGGAACGGCGGCCTTCGCGAGTGGAGGGAACGATTTCCATACCGAGGATCTTCCAACCTTCGGGAACCTGGTCACCAACTGCATAGCCTACGAATACACCGTAGCCAGCCTCACTCCACATGGTTTCGCCATTGTCAGCGTTGCTGAAGACGTTGGGGGCGACAAGACCATAGGTCCAAGATGAGAATTTGCGGAGAGCACCATTGTCGCGGCCCCAGGTAGCACGGCCGTTATGGTAGTTAGCATCCCAGTTGACGAGGTAACGCATGGTGTCGAAGGTAGCCCAAGCGGTATCGTTTTCATAAGCGTGGTTTTTAACGCTGGTGGTGAAGTCACCATAGAAGTGACCAACTCCGACCTGGGTGTTGGGCAGGTGGACATTGGGACCCATAGCGTGGACAGAGTCGGGGAACTCGATGTAACCCCAGCCGTGGCCAGACTCACTTGCGGGGAAAGAACCATCATAGTAGCCGAGCGGGTCGACGATGATGCTCTTAGTGCCAAGGCAGCAGTCGAGAGTTCCGACGTTCTCGGAGAGGAGAGTGGTGACGTTAGCGTCGCCATCCATCCAAGTATAGAGAGAACCAGTGACGTTGTTCTGAGCGTTCTGGCCTTCGTTGGTGAGGTCAACATGCCAAACAACGGGGAGGTTCATGTCTTTAGGCATAATCTGATAGAAGCCGTCGAAATAAGCGGCATCGTCGATATGGCAGGAATACTGGGGAGCGGGTACAACCGATGCGTCGTCGACCACCCAATAGTAACCACCATTGTCGGTGTTTTCAGTCCAACGGATACGGACATAGACATTGGCCTGATGACCAGCAGAAGCGGGGAGCATAACACTCTTGGGAGTCATGTAGGTACCACTATTGGTGTTGGAACCGATTTCGCTGTTGATTTCGATGGTGTTCCAAGTAGTACCATCGGTGCTGTAGTCGATGAAGCACTGGTCGTTGTTGAAAGCGCGATACCACTGATAGAAGCGGAGAGTAACCATATTCTCGCTTGCGGTCGAGAAGGGAGCGAAAGCGATGTAGGCATCGTAGTTACCGGTAGTACCGTCACCGCCCCAGGTCACATAGTCCTCAAGCATGGACATGAGCATGAAGCCGTTGTGGTTAGTCGGGGAAGTAACACGCTGGAAAAGGTTCGAAAAATGCGAAGCCATGCAGGGATAATCCTCTGCGATGGAGGTGGTCAGGATAGTGTCGGCAATACGACGCCACTGTGACCAGTTAGTAGTGCGGGTGTGCTGAGTAGCCACAGCGCCACCGATCATCTGGTTGGCGCCGACCGTACCAGTAGAGTAGTTGGTGGCGTTTTCAGCGAAGTCGCAGGTGAAGATCTCACCATCCTTGGTAAAGATGGAGCCGTTGAAACCTGCTTTCTGAGCATCCATGGCGTTATCGTTAACGCGCACAGTTTGCTTGATGACCTTGTTGGACATCACAGAGCTTTCCGTCTGTGCAAAAGCAAAAGAGGCGCACAGAGCAAAGCCAAGAACCATTAATGTTTTTTTCATTGTAATTGATTTTTGATTAATAAAAAAATTTCATTCAATTATAAACGCAACACATTATTACACAACATACTTAGGGTTGCACAAGAATGTATGCGCGACATGGTTATTCGAATGCAAATATAGCACAAATTCTTGTACTGGCAAAATATTTTTGTTTTTTTAGATTTTTTTTGATTTGAACATACTAAATTAGAGGGAAAAGAGTTTTATTGAGGAGAGGTTGAAAAGAAGGGGGACAGAGAGAAATTAGAGTATGGATTTGACAGAAAAACAGACATTGATGACAAGAGATTACAGGCATATACGGCCGGTCGTGCATTATACAATGTGGATGCTTGTCGCGGTGGCAGCCCTGACTGTTGCGGCGTGCGGCGGGAGCCGTACCGCTACGGGGAAGTCGGCAAGTCAAGCAGCGGCACGCAATGGACGACCCCCAATGACGACTACTGACGAGAAACTGCTGACCGAGGCGATGCTGATCGACGCCAAGATGAAGCAGGAGACAGGCCGAAAGGACGAGGCCCGCGCACTATACGGTAAAGTGCTGCAACGCGATGCAAAAAACGATGCCGCATACTACGAAAGCAGCATACTTATGACCGAGTCCGGCATGATAGACAGTGCCATACACTACGCCCAGATGGCAATATCAAACGGAAAGAACAATGTTTGGTACAAACTCCACTTGGCCACACTATACCAGTACACAGGACAGAACAAGAAATGCATTGACGTGTGGGAACAGATTGTAAAAGAGAACCCTAGTGTGCTGAACTACTATTACGAGCTTTCGAACGCATACGTCACCGACGGCAACATAAAAGGAGCCATATCGACACTGAACAGAGTGGAGAAAATGGTGGGGGTAAGCGAAGAAGTGTCGCTTCAAAAAGCCAAACTGTGGGCCTACGAAGGACGCCCAGACAAAGAATTGGCAGAGATAGAGAAACTTGCAGAGGCCATGCCCAACGAGGTGAAACTGAACGGCACACTGGCGGAGACGTACATGAAGATGAAGGAGTACGACAAGGCCAAGATGTACTATGACAGGGTGCTTGCCGCAGACCCCAACGACGAGTACATACACATATCGCTAGCAGACTACTACAAAGCCGTTGGACAGCCACGCAAGGCATACGAGGAACTGAAGCTGGGATTTGCACAAAACAAGCTGAGCACGAAAAACAAACTTCAGGTGCTGACAAATTTCTACAGCAACGACGAATTCTACGGCATACACTCTAAATACGCCTTCACACTGCTTGACATAATAATGCAACAGAGCGACGACAGCACCTCGTACGCGGCATTCTACGGCGATGTGCTGATGAGACAAAAGAAATACGCCAAGGCAGCGCAGCAGTTCGAGCTGGCATTGACGGTAGACAGCAGCAAATATGAGGTCTGGGAGGCCCTGCTGATAAGCGAGATGCAATCGGAGTCCGACACCGCACAGCTGCGTCGCGACGCGCTACGGGCATCCAGCCTGTTTCCGTTGCACCCGATGCCATACTACATACAGGGCGTGCTGGCATACGACAACAAGGAATATGAAGAGGCCGTCACCCTAGCCAAGAGATGTGAACAAATGGGCTTCAGCAACGGATATCTCGAAGCCGAGACATACAACCTGATAGCAGAATGCTACAATCGCATGGACGATGTCCGAAGCCTGGAATACTACGAGAAATACTTGAAACTGCAACCCAACGACATGGGGGCGATGAACAGCTATGCCTATCGTCTGGCCATGGAGAACAAAGAGCTGGAAAAGGCCCTGGCAATGTCGAAACAGACCATCGACGCGCAACCCAACAACCCATACTTCCGCGACACCTATGCCTGGATCCTCCACCTGATGGGCAACGACACGGAAGCCTTGAAGCAAATAGAGGCGGCTGTCAAGATGCTGAAAGAGGAAGACGAAGAGATAATGAAGCATCAGGAAGTAATCAAAGGGAAGTAACATAGTTGCAGAGAGTTAAACAACGAACATTTTTTTTCACAGGAAGATTTTTATACAAACATAATGTATCTATTAAAAATAAAAGGAATCTTTGCGACGATGGCTATTGCCGTGATAATGATTACGGTAGGATGCCGCACGCACAAGGAGCTGCAAACCGAGACACCGGAGCCCGTGGTGGAAGAGAAACCAGCACCCGAAAGGCTGGACACCATTATGAACGCCAGGTACAAATACTACTCGGCGAACTTCAGTTGCACAGTCGAGGGCGTAAAAGTGACAGGACAGATACGCATAGTCCACGACAGCATGATATGGGTTAGTTTCAGCAAGGTGATAGAGCTTGGACGTGCAGTGCTGACCCCCACTCGTGTTAAAGGCTATGCCAAGGTGGTAAACAAATATTACGACGGCGATTACGCCACGCTATCGCGGCGCTGGGGAATAGACATCGACTACGCCACACTGGAGGCACTGCTGGTGGGCAACTGTCCGCCAAACTGCAAACGCGAAGCCGAACCGATACGAGGCCACGACACAGTGTATTTGGAATACAAGCAGAAAAGCGGGGCGACATCGAAAGACCGAGAGCTGTCACTCGTAAAGAACTACAAGAGCAAGAAGCTGATATCGACATCGATGTACAGTCCTGCGCAGAACCAACGGCTACGGTGCACCTACAGCAACACAAAGGACATAGAGGGACGACGCCTACCGGCGACGATAGGCATAACCCTGAAGAACAGGAGTTTCGACACCAATACAAAACTTTCGCTAGAGAAGATAACGATAAACCAACGAGAAAGCATGCCTTTCAGTATTCCGAAGAGATGCAAGGAGCTGTAGTGTAGAATTGAGAGGATTTAGAAGATTGAGTTTCGTTATTACGTTATAACGGTTTAACGTTATAACAAAAGTTATAACAAAAAAAAGGATAGAATATATGAGAAAAATAATAGTCATAGCAATAATGCTGTCGATGTATGTCGGTGGACGCTGCCAGAACCACGAATACAAAGTGGATTCGGCAGAGATGGTGGTGCAGAACTACATAAGGCTGATGAATTTTGATGCCATCAAGAGCGACAGCACGCTATACATAGAGAGTTATATCTACCAACGCAGCGATCCGCACGACACGACAATAATGAAACGCTGGTTCCTACCACCTTTCAACTACCGCACTGAAGTGTGGCACAGCGACACAATGGTTACAGGTTTGAGCTGCAACGGCAAGGATGTGTATATGATGTACAGCAAAGGCAACAAGAGGTGGGAAGACGCAAATATGTCGTCGTTCTACAATGAATTTTGGGGCTACGACTTCCACGGGCCGCTGTTCAAATGGAAAACTGACAACACACATCTTCAATACAAAGGAATATGGAAATTCAACGACCAAGAGGTATACCGCATATTTGTGACTAATCCCGACCGATATGAACGCTACTACATGTTCGACAAAAGAAGCGGACTGCTATTTCTGATTGACGAGACCGACAGCCATTCAGACAGGATGGTTGTGCTTGACGACGAGCATGTAGACTGGAGAGCCTACCATGAATACCAACCCGTGGGAAAGGCTCTGCTGCCAAGCATCGAGAGCTACCAGTATGGAGGCGACATAACGCTGATATTCCACACTTACAAGTATGTAACCAAGGACGAAAAACTGTTTATACAGAAGTAAGCAATGAGCATTTTCGACAACGAGGACGAATACTATATGCAGCAGGCTCTGCGTGAGGCCCGTGCCGCCTACGACGAAGACGAGATACCGATTGGTGCGGTGATAGTGTGCGACGGGCATGTGGTAGCGCGGGCACACAACAACACAGAGCGACTGCACGACGTGACGGCACATGCCGAAATGATAGCTTTCACGGCAGCAGCAAACACGCTGGGCAGCAAATACCTGAACAACTGCACGCTGTATGTCACCGTAGAGCCCTGCGCAATGTGTGCTGGAGCTGCAGGATGGGAACAGATTGGAAGGATCGTATATGGTGCCAGCGACGAGAAAAGAGGCTTCGAGCGACTGGGACGAGGTATGCTCCACCCCAAGACAGAGGTGGTGAAAGGAGTGCTTGCAGAAGAGAGTGAAGAGCTGATGAAGAAGTTCTTCAAGGCAAAGAGATAAAACCAATTTTCAAACAGGACATCCAAATCTAACAAAACGAATATATAGAAACAAAAAATACAAATATGAAACCAACATTATTAGTATTAGCTGCCGGTATGGGCAGCCGCTACGGCGGGTTGAAACAGATGGACGGCGTAGGTCCTAACGGTGAGATTATAATGGACTACTCGATTACCGACGCCATCAGGGCCGGTTTCGGCAAGGTGGTGTTTGTAATCCGCCACAGCTTCGAGAACGAGTTCAAAGCAAAAATCAACGCCGAACACTTCGGAAACAAGATAGCCGTGGAATATGTCTTCCAGGAACTTGACAACCTGCCTGCAGGATTCAAAGTGCCAGAAGGACGCGAGAAACCATGGGGAACCAACCACGCCATTCTGATGGCCAAGGATGTCATCAAAGAGCCGTTTGCAGTAATCAACGCCGACGATTTCTACGGTTGCGACGCCTTCAAGGTGATGGGCGACTACCTGCGCGAGCTGGACGGCCAGAAAGGGAAATACTGCATGGTTGGTTACAAACTGGAGAACACGCTGTCAGAAAACGGAACGGTGAGCCGCGGAGTATGCAACGTGAACAACGAAGGCTACTTGGTAGGCATGACCGAACGCACCAGTATAGGCCGCACCGCCAACGGCATAGAGTATAAAGACGACGACGGAAGCATGCACCCGCTGCCGGCTGATGCAACAGTGTCGATGAACCTGTTCGGCTTTACGCCCGACTACTTTGCCGAGAGCGAGAAACTATTCGTAGAGTTCCTGAAAGAACGCGGAACCGAGATGAAATCAGAATACTACATCCCATTCGCAGTCAACACATTCCTTGCCAGCGGGTATGCCACAATGCGCGTACTGAAGACCACAGCCCAGTGGTTTGGCGTGACCTACAAAGAAGACCGCCCAATGGTGGTTGAAAGACTGAAGAAACTGCACGAAGAAGGAGTGTATTAAAATTCCAGATTTAGAGCTGTAATCGTTGCATCATACTGCACGACGAATTAAGAATTGGATGCTGAAAAGCTCATAGAATTTGTCCGTGAACATGCGGACGAGGACCCAGTGAAGCTGCTGCTGCAGAAAAAGAAATATCCCGACGTGGATATGACACAGGTGGCGCAGCAAATGGAAGGGGTGATGCAAGCGTCGACCAAATGGCCGACGCTTGCTCATTGCCATTGTTTTCTATTCCCTCCGCGTCTGAACAGAGAGCAAAGCTCGTCGGAAGCGACGGCGATATACAAGCGCGACACCATCATGCAACTGTACAGCGGCAGTTCGAAACAACTAACCATTGCCGACCTGACCGGCGGAATGGGAATAGACAGTATGGCTTTTGCCAGCAACAAAACCATCCAAGTAGATTACGTGGAACAAGATTCAGCTCTATGCCGCCTCATGGAGCACAACTGCAAAGCCCTGGACATCACCAACGTCGACATCCACTGTGGTGACAGCATGGAATGGTTGGCAGGAAAGAAGCAGCCTTTCAATATTATATTCATCGATCCTGCAAGGCGCGACACACAAGGCAGGAAGGTTTCTGCATTCGAAGCATGTACGCCAAACATCATAGCACACAAAGAATTGCTGAAATCGAGCTGCGAGACACTGATAGTCAAAGCCTCGCCAATGATAGATATCGAACTGGGCGCCTCGCAACTTGGCGATGTTAGTGACGTACACATAATAGAGGTGAACGGCGAATGCAAAGAGATCCTGTTTATATGCGACCTGCGCCAGGAACAGGAAGGGTACCGCATACACTGCGCGGAGATTGCCGACGGAAAGGAAAAGAGCATTTCATACACGAGGAGCAAGGAATCACAAGCAGAGGCAATATACTGCACGAAAACAAAACAATACCTGTACGAGCCATCCCCATCAGTGATGAAAGGCGGGCCGTACAAGAGCATCTGCGAATGGTACAAGGTGGAGAAGCTGGCGAGAAACACCCACCTGTACACGAGCGACGAGCTGAACATGGACTTTTTCGGAAGGAAATTCATGGTTATTAGCGAAGTGGCATTGAACAAGAAAAGCATTGCGACAGCGATACCCGACGGAAAGGCACACGTGGTGACACGAAACTATCCTGTCGGGGCTGCAGAGCTGCAGCGGCAGCTTGGGCTGAAAGAGGGTGGCGAGCTATTTGTGATAGCCACCACAGTAGGCACGAAGAAAACCGGACTTGTCTGTAAGACGGTTTGATGCACTAAAAGTTTTCAACATTTTTTTAGAAGAAATCAACAAATAAATTTTGTCGGAATAAAAAAAGGTTGTAATTTTGCAACCTCATTGGACTGAATTTAGGAGAGGTTATTACCCGTTCAACGTCTTCTAAATCAGATTAATGTAATTGTATTATGGTTATCCGTCAGCCTAATGCAGACATTAAAATAATGAGAAAAAAGGAATCGGATCGGGGTATTTTTCTCCGGTCAAAAAGAAAAAATTAAGAACATCATCGTAAAAAAATGAGTACATTAAGTTACAAGACAGTATCGGCTAACAAAAACACCGTACAGAAAGAATGGGTGTTGGTAGACGCAGAGGGTCAGACCGTAGGTCGCTTGGCCACGAGAGTTGCCAACATACTTAGAGGCAAGACAAAGCCTTGCTTCACCCCGCATGTTGACTGCGGCGACAATGTTATCATCATCAATGCTGAGAAGATTGTCTTCACGGGTAAGAAGATGACAGACAAGATCTACCAGCGTTACACAGGCTATCCTGGCGGACAGAGAGAGACCACACCTGCAAAGGTATTGGCCACTCATCCCGAGCGCGTGCTTGAGCATGCCATCCGCGGAATGCTTCCGAAGAACAGACTTGGCGACGCCCTGTACCGCAACCTTTATGTGTATGCCGGCAACGAGCATCCGCATCAGGCACAGAACCCGAAAGCCATTAATATTAACGATATAAGATAATAACAATGGAGCAAGTAATCAACACTATAGGAAGAAGAAAGACCGCTGTTGCCCGTATATACATGACCCCGGGAACCGGTAAAATCATCGTCAACAAGAGAGACTATAAGGAATATTTCCCCACTGGTCCGCTGCAGTTCATCGTGAACCAGGCTTTCCAGATTGTTGACGCCGAAGGCAAATGGGATGTTAAAGCAAATCTTGACGGAGGTGGAATCACCGGTCAGGCCGAGGCACTGAGAATGGCCATCGCCCGTGCACTTTGCGAGAACAACGCCGAGGATCGTCCTGCACTGAAGAGCAAGAGCCTGCTTATGCGTGACCCGCGTATGGTTGAGCGTAAGAAACCCGGCCAGCCGAAAGCCCGTAAGCGCTTCCAGTTCAGCAAACGTTAGTATTTATAACTGTGAATTGAGAGTTTTGGATTCGAAGAATTCAAGATTCCACATTCACAATTCAAGATTGAAAACCAGTTTAGTATCCAAATCGCCGGGACTCCGTCCGGTTGCCAGTCTGGCAGCATAGGACTGCCGGAAAACCGGACCCAAAGGACTACCTGGCGGTTGGTAAAAAGGAACGTAAACAAATAAAAAAATGACAGAATTAAAATTCGAAGAATTACTTGAGGCTGGTTGCCACTTTGGCCACCTCAAAAGAAAATGGAATCCCAAGATGGCTCCCTACATCTTCAAGGAGCACAACGGAATCCACGTTATCGACCTGCAGAAGACCATCGCCAAAGCTGACGAGGCCGCAGCAGCTCTGAAACAAATCGCCAAATCAGGCAAGAAAGTGCTTTTCGTTGCCACGAAGAAACAGGCAAAAGACGTTGTCGCCGAAATGGTTAAGACCGTCGACATGCCTTTCGTGACCGAGCGTTGGCCTGGCGGTATGCTCACCAACTTCACCACCATCCGCAAGGCCGTGAAGAAGATGAACTCGCTTGACCAGATGATGCACGACAAAGATTTCAACAACATCTCGAAGCGCGAACGTCTCCAGGTGCAGCGTGAGCGTGCAAAACTGGACAAGAACCTTGGCAGCATTGCCGACTTGACCAGACTGCCGAGCGCACTCTTTGTCATCGACATCAACAAGGAGCACATTGCCGTTGCCGAGGCACGCAGACTCAACATCCCGACATTCGCACTTGTCGACACCAATTGCAACCCCGACCTTATCGACTTCCCGATTCCTGCCAACGATGATGCTTCGAAGTCGATTGCCGCTATCCTTAAATATATGATTGAGGCAATACAGGAAGGTCTGAACGAGCGTATGCTTGACAAAGAGAACAACGTCGAGGAAGAGAAAGTTGAAGAAGCTACCGAGACCGCAGAAGAGCCGAAGAGCGAAACCCGCGAAGACGGTCGTCCGCGTCGTCCGAGAAGAAAAGCCAACACCACCAACAATCAATAATCACAAGGAGTTTGAACTATGGCAACTATCACTGCAAAACAGGTAAACGAACTGCGCCAACTTACCGGCGTGGGAATGATGGACTGCAAGAAAGCATTGGTTGAATGCGACGGTGACGTGCAGAAAGCCATTGAGCTGCTGCGCCAGAAAGGCCAGAAGATGGCCGCCAAGCGTGCCGACCGCGACGCCAATGAAGGCTGCGTGCTTGCAAAGAGCACTGGCAAATACGGTGCCATCATCATGCTGAGCTGCGAGACCGACTTCGTGGCAACGAATGCTGACTTTGTGGCTTTCACCACCAGCATTATCGACAGCGCTATGGCCAAACACCTTATGACCAAGGATGAGGTTATGGATATGGATCTGAACGGCCGCAAGGTTAGCGACAGCATCACCGACCAGATTGCCAAGATCGGCGAGAAAATCGAACTCGCTCATTTCGAGGCTATCGAGGCTGAGGCCGTCTACGCCTACATACACCCGGGCAACCGCATGGCCAGCATCGTAGGAATGAACAAGGCTGGTTATGACGAGGTTGGACACAACGTTGCAATGCAGGTTGTGGCTATGCGTCCCGTGGCTCTCGACGAGCAGAGCGTTCCTCAGAGCGTCATCGACGGCGAGCTGAACGTATACCGCGAGAAGACCAAAGAGGAACTTGTCGGCAAGGCCGTTGACGCCGCTTTGAAGAAAGCCGGTATCAACCCCGCCCACGTTGACAGCGAGGATCACATCAACTCGAACATGGCCAAGGGTTGGATTACCGAAGAGCAGGCTAACCAAGCCCGTGAAATCAAGGAGAAGGTTGGTGCTGAAACCGCCGCTTCCCTCCCTGAAGGCAAGATTGAAGGAATTGCAAAAGGCCGCTTGAACAAGTTCTTCCAGGAGAACACCCTGATGAACCAGGAGTATATCATGGAGAGCAAAGTCAGCGTTAAGGACTTCATCGCCCGCACCGACAAAGAGTTGAAATGTACAGGTTTCAAGAGACTTGAACTTGGAGCATAAATCTCAAATTGATAAAAAAGAGAAGAGCGGTTGTGTGAATATGCAACCGCTCTTTTTTCTGATTTGACATGGCTAAGAAACAGAAATACTATGTTGTGTGGCAAGGCAACCAGCCTGGCATATACGATTCGTGGGCAGAGTGCGAAAAGCAGATAAAAGGAGTTACGGGTGCTAAATACAAATCGTATGAGAGTCTCACGCTGGCTGAACAGGCCTTCCGTGTAGGGCCGGAACTGGCTGCATCGGTTGTGGAGAAGCAGACAAAAGGAGAGTCGATTCTGACTGTCGACGACGAGGGGATGACCGTGGTGCGTCAAAATGCTGAAGGCGCAGCACCGGAGCTTGACGCCATAGCCGTCGACGCGGCCTGTAGCGGCAATCCCGGGGTGATGGAATACCAAGGCGTGTATGTGGCAAGTCGCACACAGTTGTTTCACTACAAATCGTCAGTAGGAACGAACAACATAGGCGAGTTTTTGGCCATCGTCCATGGGCTGGCTTACCTTAAAAAAAACAATCTGAGTCAGCCTATTTATTCAGACTCAGTGAACGCTATCAACTGGGTAAAGGCCAAACAATGCCGCACAAAACTGGCATTGACAGAGGAAACGGCAAAGCTGTACGAAGTGATACGGCGTGCCGAGGCATGGCTGCACAACAACAGTTACACGACACAGATACTTAAATGGGACACTGAACGTTGGGGCGAGATACCGGCAGACTTTGGAAGGAAGTAAAAATCTCTGCAGCATGAATACAACCGACATGAAGATACCCTCAAACAAGGTTCGCGACATTGAAAGATACATCTGCCGTGAACTTGGTGGGCTGTACCCTGACGGCGAGGTGAGGATGATGACAAGGATACTGTTTGAAGGCTTCCTGGGATGGGACCAAGTACGGTTGTTGACTTCCAAAGAGGAGACGGTGAACCAGTCGGACCTGCTGCGGTTCCACTGGGCAGTGGAGGAGCTGAAAAGATACAGGCCTATTCAACAAATTATCGGATGGACAGAGTTCTGTGGCTGTCGCATCGCCGTTGACGAAAGCACGCTGATACCGAGACCCGAGACCGAAGAGATCGTTCAACGCACCATCAGCATACTTTCAGAGAAAAGGCCTAAGCGAGTGCTGGACATCTGCACCGGAAGCGGATGCATAGCCATAGCACTGGCCAAGCAATGGGCTGAAGCGGAAGTCACAGCGATTGACATTTCAGAGAAGGCATTGGAGAAAGCAAGGGAAAACGGCACGGCAAACGGTGTGGAGATTGATTGGCGAAGAATGGATGTGCTTTCAGGCCGTGGGATGGAACTCCCCCACCCTTTTGATTTGATTATCAGCAATCCACCTTACGTAACAGAAAGTGAACGCAAGAATATGCAGAAAAACGTGCTGGACTGGGAACCCGACATGGCTTTGTTTGTTCCTGACGAGGAGCCGTTGAGATTCTACAAAGCGATTGCCCGAGAAGCCAGACAGAATCTTGCCACAGGCGGAATGGTTGTGGTGGAGATAAACGAAAGATTCGGCCAGGAGACAGCGCAAATCTTCAAAGAGGAAGGCTTTGAAACAGAAATACAGAATGATTTCAAAGGGAAAGAGAGAATGATAATTGCGAAAAAAGGGGAGTAATATCAGGACAAATTAGCGATTGGCATACAAAAAATGACAGGGTCGCGGAGCGAATGCTCCGCGACCCTGATGTTTTATTAGAAAATGCTAATCTTTACTTAGCATCGCGACCAGCGCGGATAGCCTTGATGTTGGTCTCGACGACAGCGTCGCCCTTGCGGCCGAAGATAGCTTTGATAGCCTTCTCCAGTTCCTCGAAAGCAATCTCGAGATAGGGAGCTGCAGCACCGAGAAGCACCATATTGCCACGGGCATTGAGTTCCTTGGCGATGGCATTGGCATTGAAGCTTACGCATTTGGGCAGCTTGGCCAACTCAGCGTTCACCTTCTCCATATCAGGATAGTTGGTGATGTTGACGAAGGGGTCGCTGTTGGTGATGACCACGCCGTCGGGGGCGAGGAAAGGCAGATAGCGGAGAGCTTCCATTGGCTCAGAGCTGAGGATGATGTCGGCCTTGCCTTCGGGGATCACGTCGGCGAAGATGGGGTCGCTACTAACGCGAAGATGGCTGAAGACCGAACCGCCGCGCTGCGACATACCGTGGATTTCACTTTGCTTGACGTTCATACCCAGATTGAGGGCTGCGTCGCTGATTATCTTGGCTACGGAGACGATACCGTCACCGCCTACGCCACAAAGTATGATGTCTTTTTTCATTGTTTTCTGTTATTGTGTCCGACAGGTCGGACTAGTCAGACTAGTCGGACGGGTCTGACAAATTATTTATTCGCTGCAATACGTTTTTTGTTCTCGACGATGCAGACGCGCTGCGGGATGATGACGCTGACGCCGTTGTATGCGATTTCCTCTTCAAGAATCTTGACGAACTCGTCGTGGTTCTTCTTGAGGGGAACGATAGTACGGATGTGGTCGGGGTCGACACCGAGGCCCTTGCAGATATTGAAGAGCTTCTGGTTTGCGCTCGAGGGCTGACCACCGGTCATAGCCGTAATGTCGTTGTCGAGAATCATGATAATGACGTTAGCCTTTTCGTTGACGCAGTCGAGGAGGCCAGTCATGCCGCTATGACCGAAGGTACCGTCACCGATAACACCGATGGCAGGGAACACACCCATTTCAGAGGCACCCTTGGCCATAGTGACCGAAGCACCCATGCAGACGGTGGTGTTGATAGCACCCATGTTGAAGCCGAGGGTATAGCATCCGATGTCGCCGAATACGCGGCCATTGGGGTATTTCTTCATAACCTCGACAACAGCCTCGTAGCTGTCGATATGCGGGCAGCCGACACAGAGAGCCGGAGGACGGTTTGTAACTACATCGGGAACAGCGGGGCCATTAGGAATTTCCATTCCAAGAGCCTTGGCAACTTTTTCGGCGTTGAGCTCGCCATCGCGACGGATGGTCTCGTCAAGACGGCCGTGAACGGGCTTGCCTTTGCCCAAGAAGCCCTTGATATGCTCCTCTACGAAAGGCTGGCCATCCTCGAGGACGAGGATTTCGTCAACTTCGTCATAGAGTTTGTTGAGCATATTGAACGGCAGCGGATACTGGGTAATCTTCACAACAGGATAGGGGCATTTGCCACCGGGGAAGTTCTCCTGCAAATAGTTGAAAGCAATACCCGTGGTGATGATACCGCGGCTCTTATCAGTGCCGGGGATATACTGATTGAAGCCACTCTCCTCAGAAGATTTGGTGAAAGCAGGCTGTTTTTCGATAAGGTCACGATAGAGACGCTTTGCGTTCACCGGCAGCAGAACGAAGCTCTTCGGGTCTGATGGGCTCGTCAGCGGGTTCTGCGGCAGGGCGGGCTTACGCTCAACACCAGCGCGGCTGTGTGCCAGACGGGTGGGGATTCTGTAAAGTATGGGGGTGCCCAATTTCTCGCTCAGTTCATAGCCAAAAAAGACCATATCATAAGCCTCCTGCTGGTTGCTTGGTTCAAGCATGGGAATCATTGCCCAATGACCATAGTAGCGGCTGTCCTGTTCGTCCTGGCTGGAGAACATTGAGGGGTCGTCGGCGACAACGATGATAACACCCTTTGTACCGATGATGGCAGCGTTCATGAAGGGGTCACCGCAGACGTTAAGACCCACGTGCTTCATGCAAGTCATTGCGCGCTTGCCTGCATAGGCCACGCCGATGGAGGCTTCGAGAGCCGTCTTTTCGTTGGCGCACCAGTTGGCGACGATGCCTTTTTCCTTGGCTTCCTTAGATTTAATCACATACTCCGTAATCTGAGTCGAGGGGGTTCCGGGGTAGCTGTTGATGGCACTACCGCCAGCGTCTATAAAAGCTTGAGCGATAGCTTCATCGCCCAGCAAAAGCATTTTTGACATGTCGTTTATATTTAGTTATTAATTAATGAATTCAATTTTGCAAAGGTACGAACTTTTTGCGACGTAGGCAAAAAATATTTTTATTTATGTGATTTTTTTTATTTTGCGTGTCGATTTCTCTATTGTTAATCAATTGTCAATTGTCTATATAGTAGGTTCTGCGTTCTTCGGGTGTCAAGGGTCTGTCCTCGAAGCGATCGCAAGTCAGCTTTATCAAATCCGCAAGTCGCGGAAAATTCCAAATACGAACAGTTCCGTCTTCCGATGTCGAGACTATGCGTTTGCCATCGCGACTGAAAGCGGCGGATTTTACTCTCCATGTATGTCCTTTCAATGTCTGTATGCAGCAACCAGTGGCGGCATCCCAGATACGGATGGTTTTGTCCCACGATGCCGAAACTATGTGTTTGCCGTCATAACTAAAAAAGGCGGAATACACCCAATTTGTATGCCCTTCTAATGTCCGTATACAGCGACCGGTAACGGCATCCCAGATGCGAACTGTATTGTCACACGATGCCGAGACTATGCGTTTATTGTCGGGACTATAGGCAGCGGAGTGTACGGTATTATTATGTCCTTCCAATGTATCTATGCAACGGCCGGTAGCGACATCCCAAATGCGGACAGTGCCGTCATTCGATGCCGAAACTATGTGTTTATTGTCGGGACTATAGGCAGCGAAGTTCACGCCATTGGTATGTCCTTCCAATGTATCTATGCAACGGTCGGTAGCGACATCCCAAATGCGAACAGTACGATCACTCGATGCCGAGACTATGCGTTTGCCGTCAGGACTAAAAGAAGCATATATAACTCCCCGTGTATGTCCTTTCAATGTTCGTATGCAGCGACCAGTGGTTGCATTCCAGATGCGGATGGTTCTGTCTCCCGATGCCGAAACTATGCGTTTGCCGTCGGGACTGAATGTAGCGGAATAAACAGTATTTGCGTGCCCTTTCAATGTATCTATGCAGCGACCAGTGGTTGCATTCCAGATGCGGATGGTGTTATCCCCCCCCGATGCCGAAACTATGCGTGTGCCGTCGCGACTGAAAACAGCAGAATACGGATTATAATGTTTTAACGTATTCTTGCAGTAACTGAAAGTGACAGCATCCCAAATACGGATGGTATTGTCACTCTCCCCCGATACCGAAACTATACGTGTGCCGTCGGGACTGAAAGCAGCAGAGTTAAAACTTCCGGTATGTCCTCTCAGCGTTTCAATGCAGCGACCGGTGGCGGCATCCCAGATGCGGATGGTATTGTCCTTCCCCCCAGATGCTGAAACTATGCGTGTGTCGTCGCGACTGAAGACGGCAGATCCTACAATATAGGTATGCCCTTTCAACGTATCTATGCAACGACCAGTGGCAGCATCCCAGATGCGAACGGTACCGTCAAACGATGCCGAAACTATGAGTGTGCCGTCGTGACTATAGACTGCGGAGTTCACAATATTGGTATGCCCTTTCAACGTGTCTATACAGCGACCTGTAGCGGCATCCCAGATGTTGATGTTGTGGGACGATGCCGAAACTATGCGTGTGCCGTCGGGACTGAAAGCAGCATAGTTAACATCTCTGGTATTTCCTCTCAACGTATCAATACAACGACCGGTGGCGGCATCCCAGATGCGGATGGTCTTGTCCTTTGATGCCGAGACTATGCGTTTGCCGTCGGGACTGAAGGCGGTGGACATCACCCATCTAGTATGTCCTTTCAAGGTATCTATGCAGCGACCGGTGGCGGCATCCCAGATGCGGACGTTATTGTCATCTGATGCCGAGACAATACGTTTGTCATCAGGACTGAAAGCGGCGGAAAACACATAATTGAAATGTCCTTTCAATGTTCTTAAACAGCGACCGGTTGCGGCATCCCAAATACGGATTGTGCCGTCCGACGATGCCGATACAATGCGTTTGCCGTCGTAGCTAAAAGAAGCGGAGTTCACAGAAGAAGTATGTCCTTTCAGAATTGCCGTGTTGTGATTGCAAGCATTGCGAAGTGCGCTTTCCGCTTCAGAGGTATAGGCTCGCTTTAAAGATTCCAACGCAAGCAAACGAGCCATATAGGAATCACCCTCATCTGCAATTCTTACAGCATGTCCTGCAATAATTTTTGACTGTCCAACCAATAAGCCTTCGTTTGTAGCCAACAATTCACGTTCTCGATCCAACAACAATCTGTTGGTTTTGTCGACAAGTAAAAAAGCACTTTTTAAAGAGTCACTTTCTGACAAAAGCTGTTTGTTCTGCTCCGCAAGTTGTTTGTTCTGCTCCGCGATGGTACTTTCATGCTGCGAAATAGTTGCTTCATTTAGCCTGTTCCTATTGTTCAAGTAAACTATCAGCACTGCAATTCCAAAGCACACGGCAAGCAACGCCAAACATAGCGCCAGCCATTTCAACCGTCTGCGTTTTGCACGTTTTTCTTTTTGTCCGAGCAGTGGCTTGCAAAACGAGTCGTGCAACAACTCAACACGGTAGCTGCTGCTGTCGGCTGATGACGATATGCGTTGTAGTATGCGGTTGTCGCCCTCGAGTAGGCGTTTCCAGTTTGATATGTTATGCTGCAAGTCTTTTTCGGGAACAGAGTTGCGACGACCATCGCTGTCGACAAAATGCTCTTCAATATAGGTCTTCTCTCGATTCGAGAAGCCTCGCGTAGCCTCGTCGTAGAATCGTTCAAAGGGGTTGCCCTTGACAAACCCTTCCACCAACGATGGCTGTATGAACTCTGCCCCACTCTTTTGCCATTCGACAAAGATGCGGCTGCAGATGAGCGACAATATGTTTGTGCTTATAGTGTGCTCCTCTTTGTTGCGTGCGGTGTCGACAATGGTCTTTGCAACAGTTTCCTGTTCACCGGACCAAAACAGCCCCTCGCCAGGGATCAACACCACATCACGTGCGGCGCTCTCCGAAAGGCTTCGCAAACGGTAGCGGCAACGCTTCATTTCTGGCAGGTAGCAGTTGTCGATGCAGTCTTCAAGGCGGTAGAGATCGTCCTCACGAAGCGACAACACAAAGCGGAAATTGAAGTCATAGCTGTAGGGCTGCCCGTCGACCATACGGTCGGCGAGCGTATGGCTCTCGTCCATCATGAAATGGATTTGCCGCAGCAGCACTTCGGCCTCGTCACGGCGGCCACGGAACACCTCCTCGAACTGGTCGAAGACCATCACGGGGAACAGCACTTGTCCATCGGCGCCGACAAAGCGGCTGCGGGCGAAAAAATGCCACAGATAGTCATCGGTCTTCTCGTCGGCAGGCATCGGAACCACATCAACCGTCTGCACCGTAGCCGCGGCAGCGGCGGCAGCTTTCAACACAAGTTCTATGACGCAGTGTTGGAAGCCACACTCGCGGGCATCCATTGCAAGACGTATGGCGACCGGCAGATACTGCTGGCGACGTAGACGCGGAAATACACCTGCGTTGAGCAGCGAGGTCTTGCCAGTGCCGCTCTTGCCATAGAGGGTGACGCAGATATTATCGTCAATTAGCCGTGCAACATCGTAGCTCTCGTTGTCGCGACCACAGAACTTCAACTTGATATCGGCTGTTGCGGGGTCCTGATACGATGCCAGACCGGCCCATGGATTGGTGCGTTGTGTAGTCATAGTCTGTGCAGATGTTTGGTGATTGACTCTATCAACTTCTTGCAGCCGTCACGACCCATAAGGTCTATGCCGGAATTACTGGTTGACGTGAACGGTTCGAAGCCTTTCGTATGGTAGTCTTCACGCAGGTTGTAGCCGTTTGCGGCCACAGGCACGAAAGCCTTGTCGCCAGTTTGCGCCGCCATAAGCCACTCCTTATTGTAATAATTATCTGTTTCGCCTGCGGTGAGGTCGGCAGCGACACTGGGTGTGAGCAGCGGCACAAATACTTTGGCCTTGCCAATAGCGTTCTCGATGTCGCCGTTGTAATCGTCGCCACCTTTTAGACGCATATTGTCGAACCACACATCGAAACCTTCACGCTGAAGCATGAAGAACAGTCGGCTGGCCATAATGAAATCCTTGCTGCAATAGGAGAGGAACACACCGCCCTCACGACGTTTCCTGACAACCATATCGTGCAAAGGATTATCGTGTTCAGTTGAGGTAAGCAGTTCTGCAATATGTGACATGAAGGCACGAACATCCTTATGGCGGTATATCATCGAATGTTTCAGGAAGGTGTCGAGTTTAGCATCCGTCGTGTCGTTCTCGTCGAGCATAAAGGCCACCTGACCTTCGCGCAGGCGGCTGATGTCGCGCTTGAGATTGTACCAGAAGAAACGGAAATACCAGTCGTCGAACTTGCAGCCGAGGGCAAGGATTTTCTTGTTGCGGATATGGCGCACCATTGGGTCGTCCTTAGGCAGCTGAATCCATTTGTCGATTATTTGAATAGCGTCGTCGTCGTTGCGTACATAACTCTTGGATTCATCCTTCTCTGCTTTCCCGAAAATGTAAAACAGCGTCGGTTGCATATAGCGGTCGCCCTCGCGACACTCGGCCAATTCGTTGCGCAGCCTGTCGACACTGGCCTTGTCGCCCATATTCACCACACTGTAGCCGCCCTTGCCCCACACATACTCCATCAGCACCTCAAGATAGCTGTCGAAAGTAGTGGTCATCACAAAGCGGAACAACTTGGTTTCGAACAATCGACGCAATTCGGGCGAGAGGTCGTCAACACTGTATGTGAAGTCTTCTGAATAGAGGATGTTGCGGACAGGGTCGATGCCGCGGCCTACATATCTATACAGGTCGTCGAAACTGTTGTAATCAGTGCCCAGCTTGCTGTTGATTGAATTAAGAATGTAACGCTTCACATCGCCAGTGCACTCCTCGTCTGTATTCATCACAACCTCGCTGCCGACAACTAGTATGTAGTCGTCGTTGAAGACATCGTCGACAAACTGCTCCTGGCTGAAAACAGCCTCTGGAAGTCTCAAAAGCTGGGCGCTGCTGTTTTCTTTCGGCTTGAATCCCATAAATGTTAAATATTATTGAAAATTTTAATTAAATGTTATCCTTTTATCTGGACTTGGAAACCTTCGTCGATAATCGGCTGCAAAAGCTTACGCATCTCTTCTGGTGTCAGTTTTGTCAGGTTTTGTGCCGGGGTGGGGCGGTCGATGGTGTAGGCCATTACTTCGCGTGGACGGAGATCGCGTATAATCTGCAACATGCCGTCAACGACCTCAGGACTTGTCGAGTCGAATTCGGGACTACGCAGAAGGCACCACTGAAGGACAAAATCGCCCTTGAACTGTTTCAATGCCTCGATTACACGAGCGACATCGTAGCCTGGTGCGGGATTGTTGATTTTGGCGATCAGCTCGTTTGTTGGTGCATCGATCTTCATGATGGGGTTGTCGACCTTGCGGAGTGCAGCGAAAATCTCGGGTATGTGGACCCGCGTGGCGTTGGAGAGGATAGAGACCTTGGCAGTCGGTGCATAGCGGTCGCGGAGAGCCAACGTGTTGTCGATAATCTGAGGGAACTCCGGGTTGAGCGTCGGTTCGCCATCGCCCGAGAAAGTGATGGAATCGACCTTGATGCCGTCAGCAAGCAAATCCTGCAGCTTATTGCTCAGGTCATGGCGCACCTTTTCAGCAGATGGCAGCCTGGTGTCGTTACGGCCGTCACGGTTCCATCCGCATTCGCAGTAGATGCAGTCGAAATTGCAGAATTTGCCTTTTTCGGGCAGCAGGTTTATGCCGAGAGATGTACCCAGTCGGCGGCTATGTATTGGTCCAAAAACAGTTTCTTCGCGAAGCATAAGTATATTTTTGATTTAAGAGTTTAGTATTGAGAATCATTTAAGGTTATTAAGACCCCTAATTAAGATTAGGGTTGCAAAGGTACACATTTTTTTTGAGATTTGAGGGGATTGAGTAATTTTGCAGCGACAAGCGAGGTTGAGGAATCGTTGCAATCCTTTTGGACACAACAAGATAAGCATCGCCTTGCACCAAGATAAAAATGCAGAAATACCGAAGTTACATACTGCCTGCGGCCATTGTGCTGGGACTGCTGTTGCACAAATACTGCGCAATGTTCAGTTTCATGGTGCCGTACATCATCTTCACCATTCTGCTGCTGACCTTCTCGGCAGTGGACATTCGGAAGCTGCGGATGACATGGCTTGACGTGTGGCTGATGCTGTTCCAGATTGTTGTCAGCCTGGGATCGTATATCGTGCTGCGCAGTGTTGGTGCCGACAACGTTGTAGCCGAAGGCGTGCTGATAGGAGTGCTATGCCCGGTGGCATCGAGTGTTGCGGTGATAAGCTGCATGCTTGGCGCGAACCGCGAGACAGTGACGGCGTACACCATCATCGGCAACCTAATGGTAGCAGTGGTAGCACCCATATACTTCTCGTTCATCGGCAACCAGCAGGACATGCTGTTCATTGACTCGTTCTGGATGATTCTGAAACGGATAGGCACAGTTCTTGGCATACCGTTTTTCATTGCGTGGGCATTGGAATCCTGGTGGCCGAAAGGGAGCGACTTTCTGCGGAAATACAAAGGACTGTCGTTTTACCTGTGGTCGTTCGCACTGTTGTTCACGCTGGGGCAGACCATTGATTTCATTTTCCTGCATGGCGAAGGCAATTGGGGCAATATTGTATGGCTTGGAGTGGCATCGCTATTGTTCTGCATCCTGCAGTTCGGTTTCGGGCGTTGGCTCGGAAGCCGCTACGGCGACAAAATCAGCGGAGGTCAGTTGCTTGGGCAGAAAAACACAGCCATGGGCATCTGGATGGCCAACTATTATCTTACGCCACTGGCGTCGGTTTTCATGGCGTTCTACTCCGTATTCCAGAACGTTTGGAACAGCTGGCAAATGTGGCAGGCGGACAAGAAGAGAGGGAAAAGATAGGAAAAGTGGGCCTGTGGGCGGAATGGTATCTCTGGGGGGATTAGAAGTTGCAGGACGGAGAGGGGTGACTGGGACTTTGATTCATTGATGTAATCTGCGTTGCGGATTAGCTGTTCATCATTTCAAGATATATTTTTGCATACTCGACATAGTGGGCTGCATTGTCAGTCTGACCCGGTCGTGTAGGTTTGATAAACTTGGCAGGTACGCCGCCCCAGATCTCATGAGGAGGAATCTTGGTACCCTGCAGGACCAAAGCACCAGCCGCGACAATAGAGCCCTCCCCAACCACACAGTCGTCGAGTAGTGTAGCACCCATACCAATAAGGGCGCCATCGCTGATGGTACAAGCATGTACGGTAACATTGTGGCCGATTGTCACATCCTTGCCGATATGGGTAGGTCCCGTCTCGTGAGTCACATGTATGCAACTACCATCCTGCACGTTGGTACGGTCTCCAATGGTTATAGGGGCCACATCACCGCGAATCACAGCGTTGAACCACACAGAGCATTGGTCGCCCAATGTCACATCGCCCACGATGGTAGCATTTTCGCTGAAATAGCATTCCTTGCCCCATTTAGGAGAAAGACCTTTATATGATTTGATTAAAGCCATAGAACGACACGATTTAGAGTGATATTAAACAGTATTGGTATTATTAGATTACGGTAGTATTTCCACCGAAAGGCTTGTCGGTAAAGGCATTAACAATATAATATTGCATATAAAATGAATTATTTCAAGAAGACAGAATCAATCAGCGGCGGATGGGGGCGTCGGAGTCGATGGATTCGAGGATATTGAGGTAGTTTTGGTAGCGTTCTGGATGGATGCTACCGGAATCGACGGCAGCCTTGACAGCACAGCCAGGCTCGTGGACGTGGGTGCAGTTGGCAAAATGGCATTCGTGAAGCACTTCGCGCATTTCGGGGAAGAAATGTGACAATTCCTCACGCTTGATGTCTACCATGCCGAACTCCTTGATGCCCGGAGTGTCAATGAGATAAGTTGAGAGTTGAGAGTTAATAGTTGAGAGTTTAATCGGAAAAATTTCGGCGAAAGTGGTGGTATGAGTGCCTTTGAGTGACCATTCGCTGACTTCGCCGGTACGAAGGTTGAGAGATGGGTCGATGGCATTGAGAAGTGCGGATTTGCCTACACCGCTATGGCCGGAGAAAAGAGTGACACGGCCATTTATAAGCTCGATGACAGACTGAATGCCCATACCGGTGAGGGCAGAGACCTCGAACACAGGATAGCCGGCACCGACGTAGATTTCCTTTATTTCGTTGTGGAGCTGCCAAAGCTCGTCGTTGTATAGGTCGCACTTGTTGAAGATAAGCACGGCGGGGATATGGTAGGCCTCGGCGGTGACGAGTAGACGGTCGATGAAGCCTGTGGATGTGCGCGGGAAGCCGAGGGTTGCGACGATACAGAGCAGGTCGATGTTGGATGCTATGACGTGAGTCTGCTTGGAGAGATTGGTGGAACGGCGGATGATGCAGTTGTGTCGGTCGGCGACGGCAGTGATGAGTCCCGTTCCGTCCTCGAGAAGCTGGAAGGTGACATGGTCGCCGACTGCAATGGGGTTGGTCTGCTTGTTGCCACGGATGCGGAAATTGCCACGCAGACGACAGGAGAAAGTGTCGCCGGCATCGGTTAGCACGTTATACCAACTACCTGTAGTTCTGACAACTAATCCTTCAACTATTTGTTCGTCGGACATCAATGTTCCAATTAGAAATCTATTGCAAAAATAAGATTATTTTTGGGAATGAGAGAAAAGTTGTATTTTTGCAAAGGATTTTTATTCTTGAAGATGAGAAAACTGATAGTGTTATGCTTGGTACTGGCGGCAATGGGAAAAACAGCTGTCGGGCAGCAATTTTGGGACGACTTGTCGACGTGGCAGGTGGGTAAAGTTGCGCCGCATGCTGACATTGTGCCTTTGGACAGACAGTGGGTTATGGACCTTGACGGGATGTGGGCTTTCCAATATTTTGAGAGTCCTGACGAGGTGCCTATGGGATTAGAGCGCGGAGGTATTAGAACAGCGGTTTTCTCGCCCGACAACGACTTGAGCCGATGGGACAGCATCGTGGTGCCCGGCAACCTTGAATTGCAGGGATACGGCATTCCCGTTTATGTAAACATGCGTAACGAGTTTCCGAGCAACCCGCCGCATGCGCCGAGGAGTTATAACCCCACAGGTGTTTATGCACGCGATGTGGAGATTCCCGAGGCTTGGGACGGGCGCAGCGTATACTTCAGGATAGGTGCCGCAGCATCGGCCGTGGAGCTTTATGTAGAGGGAGTATTTGTGGGCTACAGCGAAGACTCGAAGACACCTGCGGAGTGGGACATCAGCAGCTTTGTAAAGAAAGGTAAGAACAGGATAACCGTCATTCTGCACCGATGGAGCGACGGCAGCTACATGGAATGCCAGGATATGTGGCGGATGAGCGGAATAACACGCGACGTGATGTTGTACTGCCTGCCCGAATACCACATAGACAATTACCGCATAGATGCGCTGCTTGACACGTCAGACTACCGCAGCGGGCATCTGAAAGTGGCCATCGGCACCACATGGAGCAACGCGAAACTATACCACGCCACGCCATTCGATGGCACTATAGAAGTCTCCGTTCCCGAGCTGGGCATCATAGAGACAGCCGACACGCGACAGTCAGTTCCCACTGCCTTTTTCGACATTGTCGCCAGCGAGGTGAAGCCATGGACGGCAGAAACGCCTAACCTGTATACCCTGCGGCTACGGCTGCTGGACAAAAAAGGAAACGTAATCCAGACCATCGAGAAGCAAATCGGTTTCCGCATAGTGGAGATAAAGGACGGTCTGCTGTGTGTGAACGGCAAGCCTGTTGTCATCAAAGGCGTGAACCGCCATGAGCACGACGCGTACACAGGCCATGTGGTGAGCCGCGAGAGCATGGAACAGGAGGTGCAGCTGATGAAGGCCAACAACATCAACGCTGTGCGCACGAGCCACTATCCCAACGACGAATACTGGTACGATTTGTGCGACAAGTACGGCCTGTATGTGTGGGACGAGGCCAACAACGAAAGCCATGCGCAGGGCTACGGCGAGCACAGTCTGGCCAAGAAAGCCGAATGGACCGAGCCAATATGGTACAGAGTCAACAACATGGTGCAGCGCGACCGCAACCACCCTTCGGTGATTGTCTGGTCGTTGGGAAACGAGTGCGGCAACGGGATCTGTTTTGAGGAGGCCTACCGACGCACCAAAGCCACCGACAATACACGTCCCGTAAGCTACGAGCGCGCCGAGCTGGACTGGAACACCGACATAGTGGGCATCATGTATCCGAGCGTGGACTACATCGCTTGGTATGGTAGGACCATGGACTCTCTCGCCGCCGGTTTCAAAATTAAAAATTCAGAATTCAAAAAACGGCCTTACATAATGGTCGAATACTGTCACGCCATGGGCAACAGTCTGGGCGGACTGAGTGACTACTGGGACACTATACGCAAGTACGACTATCTGCAAGGCGGTTTTATTTGGGACTGGAAAGACCAAGGCTTTGACGTGACACCGCCGATGCCTTTGGGAAGAGGTATTGTGGACGTGTGGTACAGATATCCGCAAATAGCGTTGGGTGGCGATTTGGGAGCACTGCCTGGCATTGAGGACGACAATGATTTCTGTGCCAACGGCATCTGCAACGCCTATGGAAGTCCATATTCCTGCATGGAAGAGGTTAAGCACGTGTACCAGCCAATACATGTGAGTCCGACCGACGACTGGAGACACCACAACATCACCACAGAGCAATGCAATATCGGTGACTACCAATTGCGTTGTTCAGCTGTATCGATCCACTTTCCCCTTCCAATAACCCTGAAGTATAAAATTGTTCAAAACGGCAATACGCAACAGATTGAGCTTGATAAAGATTCCATCTTCGACATCTATCCTCCCGGGGACGTAATCTTTGTGCGATTCGAATGGATTGTCGATACAGTCAATGTGGTGGCTTACGACGAATACCCGCTGTTCCATTTGACGCCCATAGACAGCCACACTTCGCCCTGTTTCTGCCATCTCCACAGGAAAGACAAAACAGAAATCACACAGAAGGGTAACCGCGTGGAAATCAAAAGTGACGAATATGAGCTGATTCTGAACGAAGGACGTGTGGAGCGATATCTATGGCACGGTGTGGAGATGCTGAGAGACCTGCACCTGAATCTGTGGAGACCGCCGACGCAGAACGACAAGGCCGACCGCAACGGAGCGTCAGCATGGGAAGGTCTGCAACGTCTTGACGTGGAGATGCTGAAATGTGAAAGTACAAAGAATGATTCCAAGCTCGACTACACCGCCGCAAGAGTTGAGATGGCTATGGCCATGAGTGCGGATGGCGAAGAGCCGATATTAGTCAGAGAGATTGTCGAGGTGGCTGGCGACGGATCTATGCGCGTCAACTGCAGAGTTCAAGGCGAAGGAGCATTTAGAACGTTGGCCAAGGTTGGTCTGCAAGGCAAGGTGCCGATACGTTTCAGCGAAACAGAATGGATAGGTTACGATAACGAGCGATACCCCGACCGCAAAAGTGCAGGACTACTGGGATTATATTCACGTCACTGGAGTGAGCTGACGAAAAGGCACGCTGTGCCGCAAGACGAGGGCAACCGCGAAGCATACGAAGTAAGTTTGAAAGAAAACAGGTTTTCAAGTCAGTGGGGAGGCAAAGAGCTCAGTATAATCGGCGACGGACAACTGTTTGATTTAAGAAGCGGCAACAGACAGCTGTTCAATTTCAGCCAACGTGAGTTTGACGACAGTACGATAGCAGCGCACGACCGCTGGACCGGTTGGGTTCCCGACAGCGGACGGATAGACTACACCATCCTGAACATCGACAGCCGAGTGGCAGGATTAGGCACAGCCACCTGCGGGCCCGGAGTACGGGAAAAATACCGTTTGAGCGGTGACAGCACATACACATTCTCGTTCATCTTCAGACCAAGCGACACGACTGAGCACGAGTATGGGCTTTTCGAGTACGACAAGATGATAGACAGTGCGATAGCTTCAAGACAGAACGTACAGGCAATAAAGGCGGTCTTCTCCTCTACCCCGCCATCGGAGAGTTACAACAAGGCGTACCCTGAAGTGTTGTTTGACAGGAAACGCGGTGTGGCAGGCGACTACAGCGAGGGGTGGACAGGATGGAACGGCGTGGACACGTTGATGCTGACAGCGACGCTGGATGCAACCACACTGGCCAACTCTAAAGAGAGACAACTCCGCATCGGATTCTGCCACGCACCTGACGACTGGGTGCTGATGCCCGAAAAGGTGGAGATAAGGTTTGACGGCAAAGGCAAATGGCAGCCGTGCCGTCTCGCCTGCACACCAAAAGACAAACACCATGGGAAACAGCGAGTGGTATATAAAATAGCAGTACGGGAACCACGGCGAATAAAAAAGGAAAAGATTGAAATAAGGATCATCCATGCAGAACGACTACCGGAATGGCACAGTTATAAAGGCGAGAAGGCGTGGTTGATGATTGACGAAGTGAAAGTGTACTAAACGTCAATATCTTTGCACGGAGTCAGAAGAGGTTGACGATGCCGGCGACGAGGATGTAGCGGGCGAATTTGCCGGTGAACATGAGGATGGCCGTTAGCCAAGGGTTGAGGCGGAGGAGTCCCATGGCGATGGCGATGAGGTCGCCGACAACGGGGAGCCAGGCGAACAGAGCGGCAGGATAGCCGTAACGAGTAACCTTAAGGCGTATCTTTTCAAGTTTGGCGCGGTCGACTTTGAGGTACTTTTCGAGCCATTCCCACTTGCATAGCCATCCCAGCAGGAAGCTGACCATGCCGCCGAGAGTGTTGCCGAGAGTGGCAACGATGACGACGACCCACACGTTGTAGCCGAGCAACAAGGCCCCGGTGAGAAGAGCTTCGGAGGCGAAAGGTATGATGGTAGCAGAGAGAGCGCAACCGAGGAAGAGTCCGAAAAGTCCGAGGCTTTGAAGCATATCTGTTATTAACCGGAAATTAGATAAATGAGTGTATCGGTCTTATTTTTCCTCTTTGAAAATATATTGGCCTTTGCCCACGGTGGCCTTGCCGAAATTGATAGCATTCATGGGGCAGCGGTGGTAGCATGACAAGCAGTTGGTGCAGTTGCCATGCCACTGCGGGCGGCCGTCGACGAGAGATATATTGCCGAGAGGGCACGACTTCTCGCAGAGGCCACAAGATATGCAGTCGCCGTTGACGCGGAACTTGCGGTCGGTAATAAGGAGGCCGTAGAAAAGAGCGTTGGTGACGTAAGAGTTGAAGCGTGGGATCTTGCCGCGTACCACGTCAATGACATGTTCACGGTTCTTGATTCGGGCAGCCACCTCGGGCAGGCGCTGGCGTACAGCAGAGATCTTACGCTGTTCTTTCTCAGGGCTGTCGATGTTGAAGCCAGGGAGATTAATGTAAGTCTCAGGCATGACGAAAGAGAATGCCGCATCGAGCTGCCAGCCTTTGCGTTGCAGGACCTTGGCGAAGCGTTCAGGTGTGCGGCCGACGTTGTCGCCGCAGGTACATGCAAGAAAACAGTAAGCAGGCCGTTGGCAGGACTGGATACGTGACACGTAGTCGCTGACCAGTCGCGGCACAGCCCATGCATAAACCGGGCACACAATACCTAGCGGCTCACCTTCAGAGAGAGTGAGGGCTGGAGAGGGGTCGGCGGGGTTGATTTTCACAAGAGCGCTGTCGATGAGCGAGGAAAGTTGCCGGGCCACGAAGAAGCTGTTGCCACAGCCAGAGAAATATAGAATCATCAGACGAAGAGTTTTATTGTTTGTTTTTTGGTTTTCCCAGCCAGCCGAATGCCATCAGTGAGCGGGTGAGAGCGGTGTTTTCCTCGTTGGCGTAGGCATAGCGTTCGAAGGGGATATTGAGATAAGCCTTAAAGCTGTCGCGGTAGCGGATTAGATTGACAAGCCAGGCGACAAGATAAATCAAATAGAAGCCCACGAAAATGAATGCTAGCTGCTGCCACATGTGGATGGTCTCGTGGCGGATTTCGGATTCGGTGAGAGGTTCACCGTTGTGGAACACGAAAGGGAACAGCGTTATTGCATGGAAACGCTTGGGCGGGAAACGGCGGGTGTGGATGATAATGGGGAGCATGATAAGGGCATTAAGTTTAAACTGTTATTTGTAATCAGCGTTAGAGAGGTCGCCGTTGCTGACGGTTATCTCGATGACCTGCCAGCAGTCGACGTTGTTGCCTTTTTTGTCGACAGCAGGTTTCCAATTCTGAGGCATGTTCTTTACGACGTCAAGCACCATGTTGGCGAATTCATTGAGTTCTCCGCGAGTTTTGTTGATTATCTGCCACTGGCCAGCCTCACCGTTGCAGTTGACCATAAAACCTATGCGGACGCGGAAGAGGCGTTCCTTGGCGCGGGAGTCGGTGAGAGGGTATCGGTTGAGGTAGTTGCGAAGAGCATCCTTGCCGCCCGTGTAGTAGGGGTTTTTCTTAGGCGACTTGAATTTGCCGAATGTCTCGGCCAGCTGCTTGTCGTCGACCGACCAGACGTCAGCGGCGTTGCAAAGCGAGAAGGCGTCGGCTTGGAGAGCCTTTTCGTCGTCCTCAAAGCTGCGAGGCGAGAATTTGGACGAGAGAATCACGCCGTCTTTTACGCGTATTTCCTGAGTTTTGGACACCATATAGTTGCGTACACCATAGGCGTCGGTCACCCAGTTGCCATAATGGATAACATAGGAGCCGTTGAGCCAATAGGCAAAAATAGGATCGCCAATGTGAATATCAAGGTCGAAACCAATGAAGCATGCAGACACATTCCGTCTAATGGACTGGGGGCTGTCGTCAGGATGCGTGGAGATACCGACGAGGAAAATTGAGTCGCCCGACAACACCCATGATCCGATCGGAGCTCCATAGATTGAATCCGGCTCATGCCTATAACGCGTAGGGTTGTTGTCGAATGCCTCCATGACGAGAGAGAGAGAATTCGGCTTATGTTCAAACAGACCATCGTGGCCGTTCATCGTCACAGGCTCACGCTCCATTGCGCAACGAGAGTAAAAGTCAATGAACTTGCGTTGCATTTCGAGCATAAACCTTTTGTCGTCGGTGATCTGGCCCTTTTCGGCCAGTAGTTTGTATTCCTTGTCGGATATGAAGGCGTTGTTCACCACCTTGCCGTCGCGGATAAGAAGCAGCCTGTGGCCGTGAGCCTCGTCGGACTTGCGTTCCTTCTTGTCGCGTGGCAGCAGAGTCAGTTCTAGGACACCCGAGAACCAGTCGGCCAGCACAATGTCGTTTGAAAACGAGCGGTCGGCCAAGAGGCTGTGGATTTTGAAATAGTCGGGTGTGACGACAGTGTCGATGCCCGATTCAGACCAAGGGTCGTCGCTGTTGGTCCGGAAGCGTTTAGCCTCGATACGGATAAGATATATCTCGTCGTTCAGCAACTCGAACGTAGCCAGGTGGCCGCGGCTGTTGGTGTTGCTCCAGAAGGTGAAAGGCAGCTCCGAGAAGGTGCGCTGATAGAACACTTGAACCACAGACGGCACGTCAGTATGCACGGTGACGAGGTAGGTGCGTCCGTTCCAGAGCAGGGTATCGGAGTCCTGAGGTTTCTGTGCGGTGGCCGACAACGAGGCGAGGAGAAGCAATATGAATGAGATTTTTTTCATCTTTTGTAAGTTTTGAGGTATGTTATAATTTGGATGAGCCCAAAGTGGTTACATAACGTAGGTCGGGATTGGAACACATGTCGTTGGGTACGGTGCCTATGACCCCTTGCGGGACAGGGGCTTTCAGCCAATCGAACAGGTCCTGCCAATAAGGCATGATTTTGCCATCGGAGCCGTTGAAGTCCATTGGGCATAGCGGCAGCAGATGCTGGTTGCCGGGCGACAGGAATGAATTGTAGACCAGTTCGCTGCAGTACTGAGCCTGGTTTGTCAGAGAGAAGTCGAAATCGTATGGCTGGCCGATGTACTGCTTGGCGGCAGCGATGAAACGTGCGGGGTCGTCAGCATTGACGAGGCGCATGACAACGAGGCTCGGCAACGAGCCGTCGCGAAGAGTGAAATCGGCAAGGAGAGTATCGAGAGGATGACGATGGACGCCGCGCTTGGCGGTTGCATCGATAACCCACAGCGAGTCGCCGTCGACCTCGAGGATGGCGACGTGGATGTAGTTGAGGGGAGCGTCGACATTGCCGAAAGAAGAGGTGTCGAAGATGCGGTAGTCAGCAGGAATACCTACAAAGATGAGGTCGGCAGACTGCAGTTGCGGTTCAACAGCGGCATCGGCAGTGGCATCAGGCTGCGTTTCCTCCGCAGCAGGCTGACGGCAAGATAGAGTACATAGAATACACAGCAGCAGAATCAGCATGCCATAGTGGCACGGGAAAGAAGAGAATCTATAGGTCAATCTTTTCATAGCGAACATATAACGCGGAAAAGGCGGTTTTATTGCGGATTAGAGCATTTTCTTGCTGCTGTGACAACGTGAAAAGCCGACCCTTATGGTTTACTTTTCAATTACTATTTACACACTTAAAAAAAATTGGTATCAAAAACGGCATAGGACAACTTCTCTACTCCAAGATATTTCATAGAGTTGCAGTTCTATTTAAAGAAGCGCTTTAGATTACGTCTGCCAAGCTTTTTTTTCAACGGCTTCATCGGGCAATCGCCGTCGTGTTTCTCCATCCACCGCATCTGGTCTCCATAATCCCTGTACATCCATACGCCGTTTTTCCTTTCAAGGAATCCGTCAATAATTCCAGGTGTCAGCGTTTCAGGGAACATGTTGGTGTTCACGTCAAAGCTGCCGAGTTCCTTCCACTGTCCGTCTTTCATTCCAACCATATGACACGATTTAAATCCACTGAAATCCTGATGTTTCCATATCACGGCAAGGACATCATATCCCTGCACCAGGCCAGGTAGAGGAATGGCACAGTGTACAAACATGGCATCATTTTCCGTGTGTATGACTCTACCGTCGGTGGTCACGACTTTCATCACGATATCATTTTCGCGAAACCAGTCGATGTCGTCTCCTACCTCGAAATTATCTCCCCACTTGGGCAGGCTGTCGATATACCTGTGCGACTTGTTGGAATAGCGTCTGAACAGAATCGTGTCTTCTTGCAGCGAAACGAACCTTCCAATCACGGTGTCAGGGCTGACATATTCCATCCTGAGTTTTTCCTGAGTCCTATTTACAGAATCAACAGTCGCCGAGTACACTTCTTGCGGCGTATTGGCACGTACACCACTAGAGATGAATGCGGCAACGGCAATAAACAATAAAATGCTATATACTTTCATATTTCCAATTGATTCTTTTTTGCAAAATTACAAACAAATAGCGTATTGTTTCATGTTTCAGATATGCGATCTATGAAGTGTACTCGCCATTGTATGAAATTTATTACGCACGATGTTTTATAATGGCTCATCTGTTATAGAGGTAGATGATTAAGCCTTATATACAATGTCTTTTCTAAAAAAAGTCCGACAAGAATCCGACCAATGAGATTGCGTCAGAATCTATCACCTTCTAACAATTACACTTTATATTTTAAATGCTATGCTTTTCTTGCACTTAGCGTAGTCGTGGATACGCTTGGCGACATCTCTGAGGAATGGGTCTTCAATATTAAGCTGACTGATTAGCAGAGGCACATAGACGAAAAGGCCCATTTCCCTGTAGAATTCAGCCTTCATAATATTGTCAATATCCTCCCTTTCTACCAGCCTGTCAAGGACAGTATCAATATACGCTTTCTCCTCGGCGGGTGCATCCGTTATATTCACGTCTTCCCTATTGTAGAGGTCGTTGTACGCCCACAGCAGAAGCAAGTCAAGGACAAATCGGTCTTCTTTGGATATTTCGTCACCGAACTGGACTGCCGCTTCTTTCAGCTGCGTGTATGTAAGGTCGCCTTTCTCAAGGCTGTAGGCCTTACCCTGTCGCTTCTCCGCATCCTTAGTGAAATAGTATTTGCCGCAGGAAGGGCATTTCTGAATGGGAGAAACCTTTGGCAACATAGGATATATGCTTTTCATGTCAGACCATTGCTGGCCATTGCAAGTGTTCCCTGAAAGCAATGTCAGCACTTCCTTTTCTTCGCCGCAAAACGGGCATTTTAATAATTCAGAATTACCTGGTATCATATTATTATCTTATTAAATGTTTTATTAATCGGGGTCCAGTCGGCGAACCTAGCCTTTTTTACAAAATCAAGGCTCACCTCGCCAATGTCGCCGCGCTTATTGCGGGCAACGATGGCATAGGCCTTGTTAAGTGTAGAACCGTATTCGTCCTCAAAGATGCAGTAGTATTCCGGGCGGTATAGGAACACTATCAGCGATGCGTAGTTTTCGAGAAATGCCTCATTCTCAATATCAGAAAGCATCGGCTTTTTTGTTCCGCCGCGAGTCTCTACACTCCGCAGCACCCTTGCCGTCACAAGCACGGCAATCTTAAGCCGCTCTGCGGTTTGTAGCAGTTTCTGCATCTTATGTTCCTTGTCGGAAGCATAGCCGTCCATAGCGATATGCCCGAAGTTGTCAATGACCAGCAAGCTGATGTTGTTCTCGCGTTTCAGGCGTTCAATCTTGCTCACCAGCTCGTCCATCGTCACATAGGCATCGTGTTCAATCCACACCGGGGCTTCCTTCATCTTTTCGAGGAAACTAGAGTCTTCAATATTCTGCGATATGAAGCCTATCTGCTCCAGTTTCCCGATTTTCTCCTTCTGCTCAGCTGTGAGCCTGACAGGATCGTGCTCCATCGATTTCACCGCGTCCCATCCTATCTGGGTAGCAAGAAGGCGCTTGGCGACATATTCACTGTCGTCCTCAAAAGAAAGGACCGCTGTGGGAATCCTGCCAATGATTCCGGCGTTTCGCACCACTGTCATCGCAAAGGGAGTCTTGCCCATCGATGGGCGTGCAGCAAGGGCTGTTATGCCGCCCACAGGCAGGCCGCCAGTCAGTTCGTCGAGGCTCGGTATTCCTGTAGGGATGCAGTCCTCCTTCTCCCTGATATGGTATAAAAGCTTATTCAGTTTCATTGTGTTATACTGTATTATTCTTTATAATCTGTTTTTTCCAGTTCCTTGCGTATCCCGCCCGCCTGTTTCCGTCAGGGCTCTGAACCTGCGGTCGAGGGCCCTGTATGTCGGGTCAGTCTCGCCCTTCACCATTTTGAGGTACAGAAGTTTCCCTGCGACAACGTTCTCGATATGGTGCTTCACATCGGGATTGTGCGTGTAGTTCTGCTCCATATAGTACTTCTCGAAGACAGCCTGAGCCTTGTCGTGTCCGTCCATCTCCCAGTTGTGAATCATTGTCCGCAACTGCTTTACGTACTTCCGCGGGACATTCTCCCTGCTGTTCACCGTGATGCCAGTGACCTCCTGGCGCATACCCCAGTGGCAGAGCCTAGTCTTTTCGGGATTGATGGTGAAGCCTTCCTCATTCACGATGATGTTGCGCATCGACATGATGAAACGTCCGTCCTCGGCGAAGACATCCGCCATTCCGCTGAAGGTGATGTCGTCGGCGTAGCGTGAGTATTTCAAGCCGTATACCCTAGCCAGCCGTGATAGTTTTCCGTCCATACGCTCGCAGATTATGTTTGTCACCGCAGGCGACGTGGGAGCGCCCATAGGCAGCACGTTTCTTCCGTCGGGACCCATGTAACAGCAGAGGTCAGTGATTAGGCCTGCCACCTCGCCGTCCAGACAGAACGGCTCCAAAGTCAGACGCTTGTATAGCCGCCCCGACGTGACGGTGTGGAAGAAGTCCTTTAGGTCGATATTATACACAAACCTCTGGCCCAGATGCACTTTTGCACCTGTCACCGTTGAACGGTGAGGAACAAAGCCCATTGCGGCGGGATGGGGAGTGTGGACGGTCTGCAGCACAAAGTTCAGCCCCTGCTGTATGTATTTCAGCGTGGGGTCAGGCGCGTCGATAGTGCGGAACTCGCCTTTCCTCTTCTTAGGAATTTGGAAAGTGCGGTACCTGTGCGCATTAAGCGAGGAGTATGCGGATAGGTTCAACTGCCTCATCGTGACCGTTCTCGCGTCCATGCCATACAGACCTTCAAGCGCAACGTTCACCAGCCTGAGGAGGTCCCTCTTAGTGTGAAGGCAACTCCACAGGTCATGGATTCGCGTCTCCGCAGCCTTGACTTCCGCTCTCCTGTCAGTTATTTCAGCCACTTTCTTCATTTTGAATTATACATTTGAACTATTCCGACTCCCTGCATCCATCCGCCGGTTCCCAAAACAGCTGCCACCCTGTCCCCCATTACTTCAGATATGTCCCCTGAACCCAGGCAAGAGCCGAGTTGTGGAGCGCGGGATGATGCCGGGGGACAACTCGGCTCTTGCCTGGCTATCCCTCGTCACTAAGGCCGCACGACGCCGCGCCACGGTTGTAGACGCGGACCGCCGGTGAAGCGACATTGCTATGCGGGCCTGCATGGACCGGAAGTCCACCGCCCGGAATCTGCCGATTGCAGCAGACGGCGACCGACTGGTAAACAGCCGGAAGTTTCTAATTCAGACTAATGGGTGACAACTGTTTCAAAGAACTCTTTAGCGTGCAATTTCGTTTGCAAAGTTACAGCGGAAAAGCGTTCACTTTTTAAACATAGGGCGGAAGTTATAAACCGCGTGCATCTATTTGTATATCAACAACATAACACAACATTATAATTACCTGACTATCAATTTGCAGAGCACCCGCCCAGTGTCAAACGTCTCATTGTCAAACGGCATTTTTTTATCAACAGACATCCTGACGATACCCCGTCACGCAAACAGGATGTCTAATGCAGTGACAAGATTCCGGTTTATAAATAATTTTATGTAAAAAAACGCGTTTCTTTCATTCCTCATCAAAAACATGCTCTTCAGCAATGCCACCCATACAGGTGTAGCAAGGAACAAAACCGAGGTTCTCTAGCAATGAGGTCTGAAAGTTTAAATCGGGGATGTACCTTCTCTGATATAACTTTTTGAGTTCTTCAACAATTTCTTTTTTCCTTGAATGCACATCTCTCAAAACGGTTTTAATCTCACTTTCAGTGAAATTGCCAGTGTCGATTAGTATTGGATAATCACTATCCCCCAAAAAAGATAGGAATTTGAATTTCACAAAAATCTTTTTCCTTCTTTCTTCATCTTTTGCCCATTTAAACAAATCATTAAACTTCGTGCGTATTTCTTGATTTATCTCTTTGATAGAACGATTGTCTGTCATGTCATGAACCCCAGAGTTGCTTTTGTCCTCAACCTCATAACCATGAAGCTTTGTACCAAACGCTAAATTAAGTTTGGCCACAAAAGCATCGGGCTTTTCTTCTCGAATACTCTCGTTACTTTTCCACCATTTTCGGAATTCCTGTACTTTATCTTTTCCTTGTTCTCTTATTTCTTCTGGTATTTCTATTCGTTGAAGAGATGAATGCATAGCCTCGCAGTTCCTATCACAATGGTAAGCAGGGCATCGTTCTGGATCAACGTACTTGAGGCTGTCTAGTGGTTTCTCTATTTTTCTATAGAAGTGCTCAACAGCCATCTTTGTATCCTTGCAGAATTCCTTAAAGGTAAGCAACTCATTGACTTCCCACCAACTGAAGATATATGGATTTTTCTTGTCAACAACTTTACCATTGGGCGATTCCCAAATAACGATATCGTTAAACGAGAAATTCTTGTCTTTGGGAACGTCGAATTCTCTTGTTATTCTTCGGAAATTTGCGTTGGTAATGTACGCCATGCTATTAAACTAATTCAAACAATCGATTTTCTTTATCACCCCAGCACAAAGAATTATCGACACAATTGTTTGCTGACAGTGTTATCCAGCGATAATAATTATCAGCATCTAAACGACGATTATCAAGTAGTGTAGGATATAGAAACTCAAGTCTAGCATGTTTACCACTTACCGTTTCCCATTTCCCCGTGTACTCATTCTTTTTATTTTCGAAAAAATCGAAACCATCCTCGGAATTTACAAGCATACAATTTGTTACAAGATGTCTGCTATGAAAATCCCCATCTCCATTACCCGTTGTATTAGTGTGATACAGAGTAAACTTTAATTTCATATTAGGTCTAATCTTTCTGATTTCTTCTTTTACATAGTCATAAATCTTTTCATACCGAAGTATATCTTTATACTTGCCAATAAAACATTGATTTGTTTGTGAAAGAATAGATAAATGAAAATCAATTTTCTGGTCATCTTGCCTCTTGGGATCAGGCGGTAAGCATTTATCCATCAAAGGAATTAAATTTAATTCAACGCTCCATTTATTAAACAGTATATATGGATCAATTAAGATTATAGCATTGCACGGAGAAGCAAGGGCTGTTTTACATTTGTCAAATCTATCAAACATCTCACCTTTCTCATACATAACAGCATCACCCCGAACAAATTTATGCTCTTTTATCATATCCGAGTTTAAACACAAAACTCCCAATTCTTTACTTCGGTCTAGACACACCCTTGTTTCTTCGTCCAGAAGGAATGCAGCGCATAAATTCTCTATTGACTGTTCTTTCGTGTAGTCTAATGCTTCCTGTATATTTTCAGTGGCACAAAATTCAATCTTCGTCCCATTCCCATCAGAACTGCTTTGTAGCAAGTAATACAGTAAATCATCTTTATCTTCTGCCCATTCGCTTGACGTAAAGTCAGCCTTAATATTACAACATTCCAAAGCTCCATATAAATCCCAAAACATGCGTTTGTCTTCAACACTATCGCATTTCCTAATCTTTTTCCAAAAGCCAGATTGAAGGTATATTAGCCGTTTTTTCATAATAATGTGTTTTTAGAATTTCAGCATTTGCATGACTAAGGATTTTGATTCATCAAAGAATCCAGGGCCAAAAGGTTCACTTAATCGGCCATCTTCCAATATCTCGATTTTGCGATTGGTAGACACGCCATTCCCATCCTTCTCAACATAATTAAGAGAAACTTCATTGGAAGTAATGGTATTATCTTTATCGGCCACCATTACCTGGAGTTTGCGTATTAAATACTCGCTATGTGTCTCGATAATGAAGTGAATGTTATATTTCTGGTAAGCTTCCAAGAACATGTCTGCCAGCAAGGATTGGTATTTAGGATGTAAATGTATCTCGGGTTCCTCGACACAAATCACATAATGCGGATATGTCATATCTAAATTACTGTAATCATATTCAAATTTTTCTAGATTGAAAGTAGGGTTACCTTCTAAATATAAAGGAATAGAATTATCAATTTGCATGAGTAGCGATATTAACTGTGTTATTCCATATCCTTCATCAGCAAGTAATGTTCTCTCTTTACCCCTAATCAAATAGATAAGGACTCCTAACCCTTCGATAGTACCTTCCACCTCAATTCTATCACCGATACCGAAAGCCTTTATCCATTTATTGACAAATGAGAGCGGCGTGTGTGTTGTTGAATAGCTTTCAACAGGAAGACTATCTTTGAATGTTACGGTTTTGTTATTTAAAGAGTGTAGAGCTTTGCAGAACTTGTTGCTGTCACTTATATCATAAACCCTGCCTATTTGAGCCGAAGAAGAATTCACGTATACAATATCATTAATAAACCATGGTGCAATGACTTCATTACAAACATGCTGAAAATATTCTTGGAAGTCCAGCTTTTCTTTCTCCTCCTTGGATAAATCTTTATACAAGTCAACTATTGCATCCTCATTATGTCTATTTACAAATTTTTTAAGCAACTCGACTGGATACTCATCCACCCTAATAATATCTATTTCACTTGAAAAATCCAGCAGTTCCTTTTCCATCCTTTCTTTGGTGGCTTTCATTTCATTATTCAGCGAATCTTTGTGGCTTAAAATGGCTTGCTTTTGCTTTAATTCCACGTATCTGCACGATTTGGAGAATCGTGTGAAATTGCTTTGGATTGCTTCATACTTTTCTTCTATATATGGATCTGAATAGTTAATAGCTTTTGGACAATACTGGTAAATTAGTGTTCCGTCTTCTTTCTCGATAGTGTACATTTTAAGGTCGCCATTGTTAAGCAAATCGTTCTTGTTTTCGGCAAAGAAGCGGCTTACCGTTACTGTTTCTTGAAGATAATTCGACCACATTTTATATGATAGATTTATCATCTTTCCGTCTACATTCTTGTGTATTACTTTGTCGAATCTTCCAAGATTTAATTCTTTAGATGATATTTGAAGGTTGCTTATAGGTAGCACTCCTGGTTTGTTGCCTTGCATTGACATAAGGAACAATGCTTTCACAAGAGAACTTTTACCGGCACTATTACATCCAGTAAGTACGGTAATTGGTGCAAGTTCAAAATCGGCACCTTCTTCACCAAAGGAACGGAAATTCTTTAGACTAAAAATAGGATTGTGTTTTTCCATATTTTTCATTTTTCTATTTCGTTTTCGTTTGCAAAAGTACGACTAATGCACGCAATCTATTTGCGGGCTTTCTCTTTTTGTTGTTCCAGTTCTGCTATAGTGCGGGCAACGACTTCTTCAAGTTGGTAAGTCGATACTCCTAACGGCTTGTTAATGTCTTTCAGCGACCACTCGACAATAGTCTTCTTTGCTGTTTTGCAAATTATCAGGCCTACCGATTCGTTGTCACCGTCGCCCCTAAGAAGCTTGTCGGCAGCGGTGACATAGAAATTCAACTTGCCGGCAAACTCCGGCTCGAACTTGACTGCCTTCAACTCTATAATGACGTAACGTTTTTGCGGTATGTGATAGAAAACCAAGTCCGGGAAGAATGCCGTTTCATCATCCATCCTCAATTCCATCTGTCGGCCCACGTATGCAAACCCCTTCCCTAGTTCCAGAAGAAAACGTGTGACGTTCGCGACAAGAGCCTCTTCCAGGTCTTTTTCTTGCCTCACACACTCGGCATTGATAAAACTAAGATTGTATTCGTTTTTCAGAATCTCTTTTGCTAACTTGCTTTGCGGCGCAGGCAAGGCGATGTCAAAGTTTGTAATAGCAGAGCCCTGGTTGCGGTATAGGTTTTGAGCGATCTGGTCTTCGAGCCAGCTGCGGCTCCAGCCCTCTTCTATCGTCTTGTTCATATAGAACATGGCTTCGTCGAGAGTCTTGCAGTGGCTGATTATACGAATATGATGATACCATGGAATTTGACCAAATATTTCGGGCATTTCTAATTGGTCGGCAAGTTGCCGACCTTTTTTTGTCTCTTTGATTTGGTCGGCATCTTGCCGACCTTTAGGGTCTTCCCAAAGGCCAACAGCTTGCTGATCTTTTTCAACTTGCTTATAATAAAACAGATACCAGCGCTTCATATACTTCACGTTTGTGTCAGAGAAGCCTTTAGCATCAGGGAAAGCATTCCGCATATCCAAAGCAAACTGTTTAACTATTCCGCTGCCCCAACGCTCTTCTGCTTTAAGGGCTACCAAGTCACGTCCTACGCTCCAGTAAAACTCCAGGAGCGAAGTATTCACCTTCACAGCAGCTTTAATTTGACTTTGTTGAAAGCGCGATTTAATATTTGCTATCCACTGAACATAATTGCTGTCGGCAATCATTCCGTCTCGGGATATAAATGTGGGTTTATTGTCCATTATTCTGTTGAATTATCGAAATGCAAAATTACAAAATAATTCGCAATCATTTGCAAATAAAGTCATATTTGTTGCGCATTCCATTTATTTTGTTGATCACCTTCTGCTGGATATCTTCTGGCGATAGCACAATCAGGTCTTCGCCAAAGGAGGTGAGTTCGCGTATAAGCTCATAGTTCTCGACGCATTCGATAGAGAAGAAGTATCCACCTTCAAGCATCGGGTACTGCTGACGAAGTCCCTTTTCACGCTCGCCGCTGTAGTGCCGCTGGGATTCGTGGATGGGCTTTGTGGCGACATAGTCCTTGGAATGGTCACTGACCCAAAAGAGGATGGGCTGCACGGGGCGGTCTTCGTGAAGCGTCACCCCGATTATGTCCTCGAAGCGTTCGCTAATGTCGCCATCAAAGGAAGCGTACCCTTTGGCAGGCAGAGGCACAACACTATCAATGCGGTCAAGAGCAAGGATCAAGATTTTTTTGTCTGTATCGGCTGTCGCCATCAGATACCAACGGCGGTTGTATTCTTTGAGCGAATAGGGATGAACTGTAATCTGCCGTTCTTCATCAGGGGCTTCAAAGCGGTGATAGTGGATTTCCACAACCTGTTTCTGCGAGATAGCCGTGAAGAGTTCGCCAAGCAGCGTCGAGTTTTCCAACGGGTTTTTGGTGAAGGAGATTATCTGACGGTCGGTCTTCACGTCTAGACTCTTCCGCAGGGTCTCCAGACCATCCAAATTAGGAAGGCCCTCAAACTGTCCCAGCAAAGACAAGGCTTCGGAGAGGAGGTACTTCTCATCCTCCTTCAATTCTTTCTTGAAGATTGAGAACGAAGGATCTGCGTAACGGTGACAGCTCTTCTTGACCGTCTTATTGGGGTTTTTCTGACTAGGAACATCTATCTGATAATGTTCAATCTCTGCGAGGAAAGGACCTTCATACTCCAGATAGTGCAGGTCGAGTTCAATGGTGCGGCGGCTCACAGGTTCCTGTCCGAGTTCTTTCAGCTCCTCGTTGACATGCTGACGCAAGTCCTCTACGGAATAGTGATGGTAACGGTTGGCCAACAACTTATCCAGAATGTAGTATCGTGTTACTGTGTTTTTGTTTGCGGGCATATTCTTTCGTTTTTCTCAGCTGCAAAATTACAATTGTCCTGCGAAATCTATTTCGCATTATCGGTTGCAAATATACGCATTTTTTTCAATACCAATGCCTTGAATAAAAAAAAATTGTAAATATGCATAATTCAACGGATTGGCGATTGCGGATTAGATTGTTTTGAGGGAATGCAAAAGCGACAGAATATTGTTCTGGTTCAATTATGGAAAATTTGAGACAAGCCACCAATACTAAAAGGATTTTCAATTCGTTATAATTGCATCAACTTCAAAAATATAAACTCATGACAATAGTTAAACCGAAAATAGTATTATTATTTTTCGCAGTGTTTTTCGGCTTGGAACTATCAGCGCAAAGCCTTGTTACTTTGCAGTATCACGTCAAGAAAAGGGATATTCCATTACGTTTTCCATGCAAGGATAAAGCTTATTGGGATATACCAAATTACAAATATGATGTTTCTCAGATGATTGACACAATGTGGATTAGTGGCGACACCGTAAACATAAAGTTATTGCCATCCTTTTGTCATACAATAACGAGGGAAACCAAAGATACAAATATTTTCTTTAGGCACTATACAAATTATCTATATTGCACTAGGACGTTTTGTCAAGATATAATTGTGCCATATCCGACGAAATACATCCGAATTCGCTACAGTCTTTTCGAATTTCCTAATCCAGAACATCCTGATTTTGAATTTTTATTTATAAAAAAAAAGGAGCGTATATATAAGCTAAAGAAATACATAAACGGTGAGTATTTATGGGAGAAAGAAAATTTATGAAAGACAATACCTGACACATTGCTGTAGTGTTCCTTGATGCCTTACTCTTTTGATACTTTTTTACATTTCTACCTGAAAGGCATCACATAACTGCTTTTAGTCGTTCCTCAACCGTGTTTCTTTTTTTCATAATGAACCCCGAAAGTTTATTGTCCAACTTTCGGGGTTCATTACAGAGTGCACCACCCTTCCAATTTGGCGGATAGCATCCGTCGTTTTTCTTCTTTTTGATTATCAGTTAATAGCAATTTGGCGGATAGCAAGCGCCAAATTGAACTATCATTCGAATCGAAGGCTCCAAAACTATTCTTCTGTAGGTACAATCCAATCTCATTCCCGATTTGAGGGTAGACAAGATACATGAAAAATCAGACTTAACAAAATGTTATTAACAAAATGTTAAGTGGAATACTAAAGTGAATCAATACTTGTTTGTGGTCGCCAAATTCTCCGCTTCGCTATCAAAAGAGCCACTGGCTCTTTCTTCACTACGAGACGCATTATCTTGTTGATTCCGTGTACCCCAGACTATAGTCTGGGGTTATTGAGATGTTGTGTCTTCGACACATTATTGAAATAGTAACAGAGCGGGCGCCTATGACTATTGTATAGAGGAGTCGCCGGCGAAGAAATGGACCACCTTTTCAGTATAGTTGCGGGAGACGGGGATGGAGCGGGCACCCTGGGTGAGCTCAAGCACGAGGCCGCCTTTTTCTTTACGCAAAAGCTTGACATTGCCGATGTTGACCATATATCCGCGGTGGCATCGGAGCAGGCCTTTGTAAAGTTCAGAATTGTCGAGCGACTTCATTGAGTTATGAAGAATGAAGGTGGTCTCCTTACCCTCATCAATATAATGTATGTTGCTGTAGTTGTCGGCGGCCTCGATAAAGAGAACGTTCGCGCGACTGGTAGAGAAGGCGAGCTTGCCGCCACGGTCGTAGAAATTCATATTGTCGCCCTCAGACGGTGCAAGTCCCGGCGTGGAGTCGATAATATGCCTAAGCTCATCGATTTGCTGTCGACGTTCGCCAAGATAGAACAGCATTACCGAAACAATGTAGGGCACGGCGATGACAGAGAGCAGGTCGAGAGTTACGTGCCACAGCATATCGGAGAAAGACAAGTTTGCCTCGTTGGCCAGGAAAAAAGCGATAACTGTTAGAATAACAGACGTTACAATGAGCTCGGAGACCATCCAAATAATAAAATGGAAGAACTCCAACGAATGTTTCCTATTGACCAGATACAATATCATCCTGCTCAGGGCAAAGATGAAAAGCCCGCTGAAAACAAAAATGACAGTATAGATATAAATATTCAACCGCGTTACAGGCGTGTCAATGCGCATAAAACTTGCAGGTTGATAGACTATAATAAACACGAGAGAAGAGACAAGCATGGCAGAGAGAAAAAGCCAGATACTTCTCATCTCGGTGAGGAATTTAGGAACTCTAACGATGTTTTTCGCCATAATGTTAATAGAATTTCACGTTATTCACCAAAAAGTATATATTTTCACCATAAAAAACGTTATTACACCCAAATTATTACGTATATTATCATTTTTAACAAAATTATTTAAAAAATTTGTTATTCCTTTGCAGCCCGAAATGAGAAATCTGTGTATACAATAATATACAGATATAATAAATAAAGAATACATTTATATGAAAATAATAGGAACAGGAAGCGCATTGCCGGAGAAGGAAGTGACCAACGACATGCTGGCAGGATTTTTGGAGACAAGCGACAGTTGGATCACAACAAGAACAGGAATCCAAACACGGCGATTGTTAAGCAAAGAGACTTTGTCGGAGTTGGCCATCACGGCTGCACAGAACGCAATAAAATCGTCAGGACTGAATCCCGAAGACATTGACTATCTGATATGTTCGAATGTAGCGAACAGCTATGTATCGCCCTCGCTGAGCAGTATCATACTTGCGCCGTTGGGGTGCTGCTGCCCATGCATTGACCTGAACGGAGCCTGTGCGGGATTTATCTATTCGCTTGACATGGCAGACGCGTTTTTCAAGACCGGCAGGGCAAAGAACATACTGATAGTTGCCGCCGAGGAGCCGTCGAGGTTCTGCAACTGGCACGAACGTGAGACATCGGTGCTGTTTGGCGACGGAGCCGGTGCCGTTGTGCTGACCGAAGGCGAGGGATTCAAGGATTTCCGAGTCACGGCAGACACACACACCGACGTTTTGTACTACAAACGTTCGCTGGAAGTGACACCCTACGACAGAGTTGAAGAAAAGACGATGCCCTTGGTGATGCAGGGACGCGAGGTGTTCAAGCTGGCGGTGAGAGCCTGCATCAAGGATGTGGATGTGATGCTTGAGCGCAACAACATGACCGGCGAAGACATAGACATGTATCTGCTTCACCAGGCGAACATGAGAATCATAGAATCAATTCGCGAGCATCTGGGTCAGCCAAAGGAGAAATTCCCGACCAACCTGCAAAAATACGGCAATACCTCGTCGGCAAGCATTCCGATACTTATGGACGAGCTGTCGAGGGCCGGCGAGCTGAAAGACGGCATGACACTGCTTCTGAGCGCCTTCGGCGGCGGATTTGTGACAGGAATCACGATTATGAAGTGGAGCGAGATAAAGTATGAGGAGGAATAGGACCAATAGGGCTAATAGGGCCAATAGGACCGATGGGACTAATAATAATTAAATAAAACAAGAAAAAATAGTATTAAAGATATGAAACGAGTAGTAATCACGGGCCTGGGATGTGTTACGCCGCTGGGCCACAATGTAGACAAATTCTGGTCGGAGTTGCTGAAAGGCACTTGCGCCATCAATAAAATACAGAACATCAACACCGAGAACCTGACGGTGAAGGTCGCCGCCGAGATTCTGGATTTCAAGCCTGAGGATTTCGGCATAGAGAAGGCGATGATTCGTCACAACGACCGCTATGCGCTTTACGCCATAGCCGCCGCCACGCAGGCCATGCAAGACAGTGGGCTGACTGTTGACAAAGACGTGGATCCCAGCCGTTTCGGCTGTGCCATCGGTTCTGGCATTGGCGGAATACAGACGTTCTGCCGCGAACATTCAGAACTTATGTCTAGCGGTCCGAGGAGAGTGTCGCCGATGTTCATTCCCGAAATGATAGCCAACATAGCATCGGGCAACGTGGCAACAGTATTCCACGCCGAAGGCCCGAACCTGCCGGTAGTGACAGCCTGCGCCACAGGCACGCACTCGGTGGGCGAGGCATACAGAATGATTAAGGAAGGCCGCGCCGACGCGATGATCACCGGCGGTGCAGAGGCCGCAATATGCGAAATAGCCATTGCAGGCTTCGCCAACATGAAGGCGCTGTCGACCAGTGAAGACCCGATGGCTGCATCGCTGCCGTTCGACATCAGGAGAAAAGGTTTCGTGATGGGCGAAGGCTCTGGTGTGATGATACTTGAGGACTATGAGCTGGCACGCAAACGCGGTGCACACATCTATGCAGAGGTGTGCGGCTATGGCAACACCTGCGACGCATATCACTACACCGCACCGAGAAGCGACGCAAAATGCGCAACCAATGCAATTAAATGGGCTCTTGAAGAGGCCGGATTCAAAGCCGGCGAGAAAGTGTATGTCAACGCACACGGTACCGGTACTCCGCTGAACGACAAAGCCGAGACGCTGGCACTGAAGCAGGCCATGGGCGAAGACGAGGCAAGGAAGGCTGTGATTAGCAGCACCAAGTCGATGCTTGGCCACATGCTCGGCGCAACAGGAGCCATCGAGATGGTGATATGCGCCAAGACGCTGCAGGAGGGCAAGGTAGCTCCGACAATTCACCTTGACCAGCCAGACCCGGAATGCGACCTGGACTACACGCCGCACACGGCACGCGACTTCAAAGCCGACCTGACGATCAGCAACTCGTTTGGTTTCGGAGGACAGAATGCATGTGTAGCACTGAGAAGAGTGTAAGATTGCTTATCTAATTATGATTCGTCTCATGTGAATCGTGATTTAATAATTGAGAAAAAACAACAACTATGAATAGAGAAGAAATAAAAAATTATCTGCCGCACCGCGAGCCTATGCTGCTTGTGGATGACGTGACAATGGAAGGCGACACCGCCATAGGCCACTACCATGTACGTGGCGACGAATTTTTTCTGCAAGGTCATTTTCCTGACTATCCGGTAGTTCCGGGCGTAATACTGTGCGAAATCATGGGACAGTGCAGTTGTACGCTGATGCTGGAAGAGTTGCCCGGACGACTGACCTTCTACGCCGGAATGGACAAAGTACGCTTTAAGAACCAGGTGCGTCCTGGCGACACCATCACCGTGACAGGGAAAATCAGTGCCAAACGCGGACTGACATTCTTTGTGGACGCTGAAGCCAAAGTTGACGGAAAGCTCTGTGCGAAAGGCAGCCTGATATTCATGCTGGCAGACAAGTAATAAAAAATGATAATTGAAAATTAATTGAAACGATATGAAACTGTTAGAAAATAAAACTGCTCTGATTACCGGCGCTTCGCGCGGAATCGGTCGCAGCCATGCCCTGTTGTTTGCAGAAGAAGGCGCAAACATTATCTTCACCGACCTCAAGGAGAATGAGAACAGCGAATCGCTGCTGTCGGAACTGAGAGCCAAAGGCGTGAGAGCCGACTTCCTGGCCTCGAACGCTGCTGACAATGCACAGGCACAAGAGGTTGCCAACTGGGTAGCCGAAAACTACGGCCGTCTTGACGTGCTGGTGAACAATGCAGGCATCACGAAGGACAACCTGATACTGCGCATGAGCGTGGAGGACTGGAACCTGATCATGGAGGTGAACCTGCGCTCGGTGTTCAACTACACCAAGGCCTTCGCTCCGATGATGATGAAGCAGAGAAGCGGCTCGATAATAAACATCAGCTCGATAGTGGGACTGAACGGCAACGCCGGCCAGTGCAACTACTCGGCATCGAAAGCCGGCATTATCGGCTTCACCCGTTCGATAGCCAAGGAGCTGGGTTCGAGAAACATCCGTTGCAATGCTGTGGCACCCGGATTCATAGAGACACCTATGACTCAGCAGCTGCCCGAGGATGTACGCAAGGACTGGATGACTAAGATTCCGCTGCGTCGCGGAGGCTTGGACACCGACGTGGCCCACGTATCGCTGTTTTTGGCCAGCGACCTGGCATCGTATGTTACCGGACAGGTTATCAGCTGCGACGGCGGTTTGGCGATAAACTAAGTAGCACAAAAAATACATCAATGGATAAAAAAGAAATGAGTAAAGAGCAGATTGCTGAAACAGTCATCGCCATCATTGAAGAAAGACTTGGCGTGTCGGCATCGGACATCACTCTGGAGAAGAACATCATCAACGACCTTGGTGCCGATTCGCTGGACAGTGTGGAGTTGATAATGTCGATAGAGCAGAAATTCGACATCAGCATACCTGAAGAAGCAGCGGAAAACATCAAGACCGTGGGCGACATAGTAGAATACGTAGAAAACAATAAATAATAGCACAGGAGATGCAAGTAGCATAGCCTGTCAAAGAACAGAAAAAACAATAGACATGTCATTGAATATAGTAGTATTGGCAAAACAGGTGCCCGACACACACAACGTGGGTGCCGATGCCATGAACGCGGACGGCACAGTGAACCGCGCTGCACTGCCGACAGTGTTCAACCCCGAGGATTTAAAGGCGCTTGAGATGGCGCTGAGGGTAAAAGACGCCATGCCTGGCAGCAAGTTGACCGTGGTAACGATGGGACCCCCGAGAGCTGCGGAGATAATAAAAGACGCTTGTGCGAGAGGTGCTGATGACGGTTTTGTGTTGAGCGACATGCGCTTTGCAGGTGCCGACACACTTGCGACATCATATGCATTGTCGCAGGCCATCAAGCAGATTGGTAAGGTAGACCTTATCATGGGCGGTCGCCAGGCTATAGACGGCGACACAGCTCAAGTAGGTCCGCAGGTAGCTGAAAAGCTTGAGATTGCACAGATAACCTATGCCGAAGAGCTGCTAGAGGTGAACGAGAAAGAGATTTCCATACGCCGCCGACTGGAGCACGGCACAGAATGTGTGAAAGCAGCCATGCCAGTACTAGTAACGGTGACATCGGCCGGCGAGGACTGCCGTTTTCCGAACGCCCACAGGCTGATACGCCAGGCCAAGGACGAGGTGCGCATGATCAATGCCGACAACATTGATGCCGACCTTGACAGACTTGGACTGAAAGGATCGCCGACGAAGGTGAAGAAGATTGAGAACGTGGTGCTTGCTCACAAGGAAAGCGTAGTGCTCGAGCCTACAGAGGCTGCACTTGACGAACTCAGCGCAACACTGATAAAAGAACACATTTTGTAAAAAAGAAAGTTGAAAATTGAGGATTGAAAATTCCTGTATTCCACTGTCGATTTTCAACATTCGATTTTCGATTCCAAAGAAGAAAAAGAGATGAATAATGTTTTAGTATACTGCGAGCTATCGGAGAAAAACGAGATAGCCGACATCAGTTTGGAATTGTGCACGAAAGGACGCCAGCTGGCGACACGCCTGGGTGTGAAGCTTCAGGCTGCAGTGCTGGGCAGCGACGTGCGAGCAGCTGCAGAAACGCTGTATCCATATGGCGTTGACGAGGTGTTCATGGCCGACGACAAAAGGCTGTCGCCGTACAGAACGCTGCCGCACTTCGACGTGCTTTCGAAGCTGATACAGGCACAGAAACCCGACATCGTGCTTTTCGGAGCATCGTCGGTAGGGCGCGACCTGGCGCCGAGAATCGCGTCGTTCCTGCGTTGCGGACTTACGGCCGACTGCACGTCGCTTGAAATCGGCAGCCATGAGGACGTGAAGAACCAGAAGACGTATGACAACATCCTGATGCAGATACGTCCCGCCTTTGGCGGCAATATCATAGCCACGATTGTATGTCCCGAGACACGTCCGCAGATGGCCACCGTTCGCGAGGGCGTGATGAAGAAAGAAATCCTTGACCCGAACTACAAGGGAGAAATCATACCTGTAGCCGTGGAGAGCACATTAGAGAAAGCCGACAAGGCCGTTGAGATTCTGAGCCGCGAGATAGAGGAGCAGAAGGTAGACATCAAAGGTGCGCAGATAATCGTTGCCGGCGGCTACGGCATGGGCAGCAAGGAGAACTTCGAACTGCTGCACAAATTCGCACACCTTATTGGCGGCAGCGTGGGAGCCACCCGTGCAGCCGTCGACGCCGGCTGGGCCGAGGGCGAACGCCAGATTGGTCAGACAGGTGTGACGGTGAGACCGAAACTGTACATAGCCTGTGGCATCAGCGGCGCAGTGCAGCACCGTGCCGGCATGGAGCAGAGTTCGAAAATCATCTCCATAAACACCGACCCCGACGCACCTATCAACGCCATAGCCGACTATACGATAATAGGCGACGTGATGACGGTGATACCGCAGTTCATGGCCTGCTACAAAAAGAACTTGAAGTAAGCCCCAGGAATAGGCAAATTAGGCAATTAAAAAAAGAGAATCATGAATTTTTACACAGATAACGAGAACCTTAGTTTTTACCTGCACCATCCAGACATGGACCAGGTGGTGGCAGTGAAGGAAAAAGACTACGCCGAGGCCGGCACACACCCCGAGGCTCCGAAGAACGCCGAGGAGGCTGTGGAGCAGTACGACATGGTTATGAAGCTGCTGGGCGACATAGCAGGAGACGTGATTGCGCCGAACGCCGAGGAGGTGGACCATGTGGGACCACAGCTCATTGACGGCCGTGTGCACTATGCCCCCGGCACGAGGAAGAACCTCGACGCGCTGATACAGTCGGGACTGTACGGCATGGCCTTGGAGCGCAAATACAACGGACTGAACTTTCCGCGTGTGGTGGAGGTTATGGCCGCCGAGGTCATAGCAAGAGCCGACGTTGGTTTCGCCACCATTTGGGGTCTGCAGGACTGCGCCGAGACGATACAGCATTTTGCAAGCGAAGAGCTGAAAGACAAATACCTGCCACGCATATATGAGGGAGCCACCTGCTCGATGGACCTTACGGAGCCCGACGCAGGCAGCGACCTGCAGTCGGTGAGACTGAAAGCCACCTGGGACGAGAAGTCGAACTGCTGGCGCCTGAACGGTGTGAAGAGATTCATCACCAATGGCGATGCCGACCTTCACCTTGTGCTGGCACGCAGCGAGGAGGGCACCAACGACGGCCGTGGACTAAGCTACTTTGTGTTTGACAAAGCTGACGGCGGCATGGTAGTACGCAGAATCGAGAACAAGATGGGTATCAAGGGAAGTCCCACCGCCGAGTTGCAGTTCAACAACGCCCCCGCACAGATTGTTGGAGAGCGCAGGCTGGGACTGATAAAGTACGTGATGTCGCTGATGAACGGCGCACGTCTGGGTGTGGGAGCACAGTCGATAGGCTTGTGCGAAGCCGCCTGCCGCGAGGCCGAGGCCTACGCTGCAAGCCGCGAACAGTTCGGACACACGATTGACCAATTTGTAGCCGTTCAGGATTTGCTGTACCAGATGCGTGCTCGCACCGACGGTGCCCGCAGCCTGATGTACGAGACGGCCCGTTATGTGGATCTTTCGTCGAGCAGCAAACCCGCATCGAGGATTGCCGACATACTTACTCCGCTTGTAAAGCTGAACGCCAGCGAGTTTGCCAACAGATGCGCCTACGACTGCATACAGGTGCACGGCGGCAGCGGATTCATGAAAGAATACGCATGCGAGAGACTGTACCGCGATGCAAGAATCCTCTCGATTTATGAAGGTACCAGCCAGCTGCAGGTTGTTGCCGCCATGAAGGGCATAGCCAGCGGCGCGTACCTGAAACAGATTGAGAGCTACGACGAGAAAGCTTCCTCCTTTGAGGGTATGACCGACGAGATGCGCCAGTGCCAGGCCACGTTGCGCAAGGCTACCGAAGAATACAAGAAGATGTATGAGCTGGCAGCCTCGGAAGGCACCACGAGCGAGCGTTTCGAGCACAACACCCGTGCGCTGACGGAGGTGCTGAGCAACATCATCATGGGCTACCTGCTGCTGCTTGACAGCCAGAGAGACGGTCGTTTCATGAAGTCGTGCAAGTATTTCGTGAAGGAGTCGATTGGCGAGGTGAGCAAGCATCTGGCCGAGTTGAGTTGCTAAAGCATAAATACAATAGATAAAAAATGCCAGTTGATAATCAACTGGCATTTTTTTACCTATTCATGAGGGAAGGGAATACCCGTCCGATTTTCCCCATATTCAATGATGGGGCGTTAGTTCACACGTTGAAAAGAAATATCAAGGTCGAAGGTGGGTATCGGGGTCGAGTTCAATTTCGGGTTCTGGCGGTAGTGGTGCGGGTACGGTACGTTTTACCTTATACTTTTTTTATTGAATGATTTTTTTTCATTGCAGTGTAAATTTTTTACAAAAAATGTTACCAATGTGTCAGATTGAAGGAATCTCGGTTCTTCAAAAAACAAATCATTAACAACTAAAACATTTTAATACAATGAAAAAGCTTAAACTATTCGTATCAAAAATATTTTTTATGGCCTGCATCGCCTTTGTTTCGCTTGCCCTGATAACCGCATGCGGCAACGACGACACAGATTACGATGAACAGATTGTAGGCAAATGGGAAGTGCAAAACATCCACTATACGGTGGACGACCACACCGCAGGAACGCACAACGAGTATACGGTGAACGCCACAGACTCCATCTATATCGGATATGACACAGTCGAGTTCAATGCCGACGGGACGACGCGATGGCACATGAACGACCGTTACGTACAACAAGGCATGTTTCCCTATTCATACTGGGATTTCAACTGGTATATCAAAGGCGACTCGTTGATTGTTTGGTTTGAATCGAAAGAGCACAGGTGGGTTACCTTCGAGATAAAGGAACTCGACAACAAGAATCTTGTTGTCGAGAAATACTACAACAACCCCGAGGAGTATAGCCACCACCATCTGGAGGGGACAGACCGTTACACGTTCAAGAGGTTGAAGTAATGGTTTTATGAAAAAGGGAATCTTGTTCGGCTTATTGTTTTTTGCACTTGCGGCCTGTGCATCGCTGCAGACGCAGGCACAAACAGAAACCAAAGGCTCGGTATTGGCCATCCGCGTCAATGACATCGACACAACAAAAACCGACGACACAACGCTTGTGGGATATGTGTTCATGGAACATTACAAATCAACGTCCATTGATCTTTCCGGCAAAGAGCATACATTTGAGATGACAGAGTACATCCCGACGATGGATGAGGTTCGCGAAGCGGAAAACCTTCTCAACAAGAAATACCGGAAAATCATGCCTGGCGAGAAAGTAGGCATCAACACCTATCGCAGACCGCCCCTTGATTCTTACGTCAGGCAATATATTTTCGGTGTGGCGTCCGACGGCAAGCGTTATGTATGGATAAACGCCATATCTATAAAAGAAACATGGCTAATGGATGACATAAAAAAGCGGATTGTCCATGTCAGGGATGGGGGCAATGCCTTTTGGCGGACTTTGCTTAACCTCGACGACGGGACAATGGTCTCTAACGTGGTTAACGGAGAAGCGTAAAAGCACATTGCAGGAGCAATAGATTTAATATTGAAGGTTGATATTTCCTATATGGCCTATGGTTCCAATAGGGCCAATGGGCGAGATTAATCCTGAATTTCTGAAAAAAGAGAAGTCACCTTGATTTCTAAAACAAACCCCACACAAGCAATGCTGTGTGGGGTTTGTTGAATTCGGTTTATCAAGCTTCTACTGCTATTTGAATGCATTCTCGGAGAGGCCTTTGCCTGAGAGGGCAAGGTCAGCCATGTAGGAGGGCACTTCGCGACCGAGGTACTTGTCTACATAGAGCTTGGCGAGATACTGGCCGAGCATGAAGCCGTGACCGCGGAGACCGGTGAGGAGACCGACGGAGGGGTCGACGATGTAGCGCGGCTCAGTGTAGCGGCCGGCCCAGACGGCATGGAAGCCCACCTCGCGGAGGTTGGGGATCCACTCGGCGAAGACTTCGGAGACAATCTCGAGAAACTCCTTGGAGTTGTACTTGATATTCTGGCGAGTTTCGTAGGCATCGGTGTCGGGCGAAGCACAACCGATGATCTGACCAGTGTGGAGGAACTGCTGGCCGTAGACAGCGGAGAAGCCCTTGTAATGACGGCGGTCGATAATCATGTCGAGCGAATCGCCATTAACACCCATGAGCGGCAGGCGGCGTGTGATGAAAGCCTGGTGCTTGACGGGATAGAGGCCGGTGTCGATGCCGAGCATGTCGGTGAAGCGTTCGGCGCCCCAGCCCATGGAGTTGACGAAGTGGTCGGCGAGGAACTCGATGTATTGACCCTCGTGAGTGCGTACGAGAGCGAGGAACTTGTCGCCGTGGTGAGCCACGCTGAGGAGCTCGCAATCCTCGAAGACCTGACCGCCGAGGGAGATGCCGATACCGCGGATGTAGTCGATGACACGGCCCGGTGTGGCCTGCCAGCAGTCGCGAGTGATGAGGGCATGCGAGTAGGTGGTACGGGAGTCGTCCCAGAGGGGTGAAATCTCCTTCTTGAAGTCCTTGCGGTCGACCATGTAGGCGTCGCTCCAGGCACGCGATGCGTCGAGGGCGCGGTAGGTAGCGTCGTCGTGGACGAGGTTGACGTAGCGAGTAGGCTTGTAGTTGATATTGTGGACCTTCTGTATGGACTTGAAGATTTCGTGGCTGTGGGTAGCGATGTCAGCGATGTCGGGGTTGGAGAATGCCGGACGGCCGCCACCGATGTTGCGCCACGATGCGCCGCGGCTCCAGTTGATGAGTACAGGCTTGAGGCCAGCCTCGGAGAAGTAGCGGAAGAGTCCGGAGCCTGCGATGCCGCCGCCGGCAATGAGTACGCGGACCTCGCGACGAGTGACATTGTTGTTCTTCGGGAAGACAAAGCATTCCTTGGTGCCTTCGGTGTAGACGTCGCCGAGAGTGACGGGGGCCGAAAGCGGGGCACGCGGAGTGGCGTCGCCGACGACCTCGATGCCGTGGGCGCGGAGAATCTGACGGGCACGCGGTATGCAGCGTTTGCCGCGGCAAGGACCCATACCCATACGGGTGATGTGCTTGAGTTCGTCGACGGAGATATATTTGCGGTCGCCGATGACATTGAGGAGTTCGTCGAGTTTGACATCCTCGCAATGGCATACGTAGACGGGATCGGCCGAATTAAGGTTTTTGAATTCTGTGTTTTTAAGAGGTTCGGGGTAGCGGTCCTTGGCGATGAAGCCCTTGATGTCGGTCATGGTGCCGTCGACTTTCTCGACGTGGACGCGTGCGACGTTAGTCTTGTTGGGTTTGCGAAGTATTTTCTCGATGATGCCCTCCCCTATCTTGGCGCCGTTGTTGTCGACGAGGAAGACGGGGGTATTTTCAGCGATTTCGTATTCAATCGGGAGGAAGCACCACTGTTTCTCGACATTATAGCCAAAGATGGCGAGACCCGGGCACTGGTAGACGCACTCCATGCAGCCTATGCACTTGTCGTAGTCGACAACCGGCGTGGTGTTGGTAGAGGCCTTGGTGATGGCGCCCTGCGGGCATGCGAAAGAGCAGGGGTTGCAGGCGAAGCCGTAGAGGCAGTCCATCTGAACGAACGGTTTTATCTTCATACGTTCGGGCGACGGCAGATTGGGGTGCTCGAGAATGCGGACGGGATGCTGCTGAGAGTCGATGTACTGGCGGGAGACGTCGAGATAGTCGTCGTAGTTGAAGCGGACGCCGATGTTCTGGGCGACCTCGTAGGCGGCCTGGCGGCCACGGAGGACGGCGGAGGTGCCTTCGCCGATGCGGACAGCGTCACCGGCGGCATAGGTGTTGATGCCGAAGACATCGCGACCTTTGACCAAAAGCTGGTTGTCAGGCACAAGGCCGGTGCAGATATTGATTATGTCGATGCCCTCGATGAGCTGTTCGGTGCCCGGGATAGGCTTGAAGTTCTCGCACTTGGCGATGACGGCGCCAGTGATGGCGGTGCGGTCGGCGTTGGGGACGGCGCGGACGAGAGTGTAGCCCGTCATGATGGGTATGCCGAGGCGGCGTACACGGTTGGCCTGGACAGGGAAGCCGCCCTCGCGGGGCATGGCCTCGATGATGGCGCGGATGTTGGCTCCGGCCTGCATGCCCTGGTATGAGGTGAGGTAGCCGATGTTGCCTGCACCGACGGTGAGCACGTTGCGGCCGAGGAGGGTGTGCTCCTGGTTCATCATCTTCTGGAAGACGGCGGCGGTGTAGACACCGGGGACATCGTCGTTTTCGAAGCTAGGCATGAAGGGCACGGCTCCCGTTGCGACGACGAGATGGTCGGCGTCGATGTAGGAGACCTCTTGAGTCTCGGTGTTCTTAATGGCTATGCGACGGCCTTCGAGGAGGTCCCACACGGTGGAGTTGAGAAGGATGCCATCGTGGTTGTCGCCAGCGAGAGTCTTTGCGATGTCGAAGCCACGCATGCCGCCGAACTTTTTCTGGCGTTCGAAGAAGAAGAACTGGTGAGTCTGCATGTTGAACTGGCCACCGATACGGGCGTTGTTGTCGACGACGAGATTGTCGATGCCGAGGGCGTTGAGCTGTTCGCGGCAGGCGAGGCCTGCGGGGCCGGCACCGATGATGGCGACCTTGGTCTTGTAGATTTTGACTTCGCGAGGCTGCGGGTCGTTGACAGAGGGCAGGTATTCTTTGTTCAGCTCACTGACTTCGTGGACATTGTCGACAGGTGTGATGCAGATGCGACGGATGCGGCCGTCGACGAGCATCTCGCATGCGCCGCACTTGCCGATGCCGCACTCGAGGCTGCGGGGGCAACCGTCGACGCTGTGGCTGTGGACAGGAAAACCGGCCTGATGGAGGGCGGCGGCGACGGTGTAGCCTTTGCGACCCTGGATTTTACGGCCGTTGAAGATAAATTCGACGACATCGGTCTGCGGGATGTCGAGAATGGGGTGGCTTTCTATTCTATACATGTGGTATTATAGTATGGATTAATAATTTACAAGGATATTCGTTTTGTAAAAATTAACACAAAAGTAAGAATAGATTTGAGAAAATGCAAAAAAAATGTCGATTTTTTTCGCATTCGGCGGATGAAGACGGGAAGGAACGGTGGGATTGCCGCAAAGGGCAAATTGCCGATTGCCAGCTATCGGTGCTGCAATGGAACGGCCGAATGAGGGATGGGGAGCTGCTCCTCTTTCGAGAGACGGAGGCGGAGGATACCGTTGACCCACAGGTGCGTGACGATGCCAGGCAGGGAGTTGACGAGAGGGGCCGGGGTGACCGTCTGGCCGGATTTGCGGATGCGGACAAGGAGCGTTTCGGAGGAGCCGACGGACTGGTATTCAGCGGAGGTATCGGTCTCGGAGAGTTTCTGCCATTGGAGAGGCAGGGGCTGCGCCTGGCCGGGGTCGAGGCCGAAAGGAGTTTGAGTGTCGAGGTCGAGGAAGTTGTAGGCAGAGAGGGGCTGCACAGGGACGGGGGCGGTGCGCCGGACGGAGAGCTGTCCGTCGAAAGTGTAGACGTAGACAGGCTCGGCGTGGGGATTGGCGGGGAAGGCGTTGTCGTAGTTGAAGTAATGATAGGTGAAGAGGCGTGCGACGGAGGGTTTGCGATTGTGGAAGAAGCGGCGCTCGACGGAGGGGTATCTGGAAGTTGCAGGGGCCTGGAGCAGTTTGTTGTGATAGAGGCGGGATTTCAGGAGGATGCGGTGGTCGGCGGACGAGAGGTGATAATCCTCAGGATTTTCGACGGCATCGGTGAGAGGGATGATGACATGGCGGCGGCGACCGTCGACAACGACCGGGGTGACGTGGAAGGGGAGATAAGCGAAGTTGTGGACGGTGATCAGGCTGTCGGTTTTGAGGAGTTCGAGCTCGACGAGGATGCCGTCGTCGGTACCACCATGCTTTTGGTTGGAGAGGAAATTGCCGAGAGAGTATACGACGGGTCGCGGGGTGGCAGCGGAGGTGTCGAAATCGGGGTTAAGATTCTGGACCACATGAGGATGGCCACCGATGACGGCGTTGCAACCGAGGCGGAAGAGATGGCGTGCAAGCTGAAGCTGTTCGCTGTTGTTATTGTGCTGGTATTCAACACCCCAATGGAGAATGGCGATGATGTAGTCGGCGTTTTGGCGGCGAGCCTCGGCGATGTCGCGGCGCATGAGAGCAGTGTCGATAAGGTTGACGACGTTGGGGCGGCTGACGGAGATGCCGTTGGTGCCGTAGGTGTAGTTGAGGAAGGCGAGGCGGATGCCGTTGCGGTCGACGATGAAGGGGTGGTTGAGGTTGCGTTCGGAGAGGTTGCGGTAGGTGCCGAGATGGCTGACATTCAGATTGTCGAGAGTGGAGACGGTGCGTTCGAGACCGCGGCGGCCCTTGTCCATGCAATGGTTGTTGGCGGTGGCGAAAATGTCGAAACCGGCGTCGCGGGCTGCAACGGCGAGAGCGTCGGGCGCAGAGAAGCAGGGGTAGCCGGTATAGGGCGAGCCGGCAAGGGTGACCTCGAGGTTGACGACGGCGATATCGGCGGACTGAATATAGTCCTTAATATACTGAAAGCATGGGGAATAGTCGTAGGTACCGTTGGACTGGAGGGCTTCGCGGTGGAGAGGGGTATGACCCATGAGGTCGCCGGCGAAGATGAGGCGGAGGCGAGAGGCAGAGTCGGCCTGGGAGAGGCAGAAGGAGGCGTGAAGAAGGAGGACGAGAGTGAGGAAGAGCGTTTTTCTCATGGTTGCGGTCGTTGCGTTTCGATTTGCAAAGGTACGGGTTTTCAGGGACATGGCAAAATTTATTTTTTTATTTGGGACCAAAGAACGGATTAAAAAGAGGCGTTATTTTTATTAAGTCGGAGAAAAAGGAGAGGTGTTAATTAATTATGGAGTGGTGTTTTTTGATTTATACCATATTGTTTTCAAACAATTTAGAAGCAATGTCACTAAAAAATTTTGCCAATCCTGAAATTGTTCCTATTTTTGTATCCCGTATTTTTAATTCTTAACATATATTTAATCATCATTTATGAAATACGGGTTTGACAACGAGAAGTATCTGAGGATACAGTCCGAACACATCAAGGAAAGAATCGGGAAGTTCGGCAACAAGCTTTATCTTGAATTTGGAGGAAAACTATTCGACGACTACCACGCGAGCCGCGTGCTGCCCGGCTTTGAGCCCGACAGCAAGCTGAAGATGCTGACGCAGTTGAAGGACGACGCGGAAATAGTCATAGTAATCAGCGCAGTAGACATCGAGAAAAACAAGAAGCGCGGCGACTTGGGCATCACCTACGACGAGGATGTGCTGAGGCTGCGCGAGGCTTTCATGGAACGCGGTTTTGTTGTCAACTCAGTAGTCATAACCCACTATAGCGGCCAGGCCAGCGCCACCGCCTACCACGAACGCCTGGAACGCATGGGAATCAAGGCCTACTATCATTACATCATCGAGGGCTACCCCACCAATGTGGAGCTCATAGACTCGGACGAGGGCTTCGGCAAGAACGACTACGTAGAGACCACGCGTCCGCTGGTGGTGGTCACCGCCCCCGGACCAGGCAGCGGCAAGATGGCCGTGTGCCTCAGCCAGCTATACCAGGAGAACAAGCGAGGCATTAAGGCAGGATATGCAAAATTCGAGACGTTCCCCATCTGGAGCATACCGCTGAAACACCCCGTGAACATCGCATACGAGGCCGCCACCGCCGACCTGAACGACGTGAACATGATTGACCCGTTCCACCTGGAGGCCTACGGCGAGACGGCTGTAAACTACAACCGCGACATCGAGATTTTCCCTGTGCTGAACGCCATATTTGACGGCATTTACGGCGAGAACCCGTACAAGTCGCCCACGGACATGGGCGTGAACATGGCGGGTTTCTGCATCTGCGACGACGAGGTGTGCTGCCAGGCGTCGAAGGACGAGATTATCCGCCGCTACTACACCGCCCTGTGCGACTATGCCAACGGCAAAGGCTCCGACAGCGAAATCAACAAGATAGCGCTGCTCATGAAGCAGGCCAAAATTTCGACCGACGACCGCCGCACCACGGTG
>JAGCVI010000020.1 GCA_017962445.1 Bacteroidales bacterium | reverse complement strand
TGAATTTTGAATTTTGAATTTGAGAAGACTGGATAGCTTTTCGAAATTCAACTTTCAAAATTCACAATTATTTATCTATTGTTTCGTAATTGACGGGGATGATGCCCTCGACGAGTTCGCCGTTCTGGACGTACTTGGTGAGGATTTCATCGGCACGGTTGTTGTCGACGTGGCCGAAGACGATGGGGTCCTTACCGGGGACGCGCACCTCGAGGGTAGGTTCGGCATGGCAATAGCCCATACAGCCTGTTTGGGTGAACACAGCGGAGATGCCAAGCTCATCGGCTTTCTGCATCATGTGTTCCATAACTTGCTTGGCACCGGCAGCGATACCGCACGTAGCCATAGCAACCTTGATTTGCACAAGCGATTCCGGATTTTCCGCCTTTTCACGGATGTCCAGATTCGACTGAAGCTTTTCTCTCATGGCCTTGAGGTCGGCCAGCGATTTAACTTTTGTCATTGTGTAAACTCCTTTTAGTTTTGTGGATTAATATTTAGTTAATTGTTATATAATACGTTATGATGAAATACATAGAGTATTACAGACTGCAAAGATACGTTTTTTTTATATATGTACAAGCGCTTTATAAAAATATTTATTTTGAGCCAAATACAATCGGGATGTTACTGGCGAAGAGTTTCACTGCTATTGCAAGAAGCACCACTCCGAAAAATTTCCGGAACACATAGATGATGTCGTTGCCCAGCCAGCGTTCCAATTTGTCAAGATGACGGATGACGAAGAAATCGATAAGGATATTGAGCAGCAATCCTATCATAATGTTCAGATCAGCATATTCCGCACGAAGCGATATGAGTGCGGTGATGGCGCCAGGACCTGCAATGAGTGGGAAAGCCACGGGAACAATACTGGCACCAGAGGTCGAGGCTTCGTTTTTGATAATCTCGTGACCAGTGATCATCTCAAGGGAGAGGATGAAGAGCACGGCGGCACCTGCAACGGCGAAAGAGGGCGCATCGATGCTGAAAAGCCGAAGCACTGCATCGCCGACATAGAAAAAAATCACAAAGAGTGCGAGAGCCACAAGTGTGGCTTGGAGCGGTTTGATTGCCTTGCCTTGGTTTTTCATTGACAAGAAAATCGGTATGGAACCCGTGATGTCAATGATGGCAAACATCACAAGGAAGGAACTGAATATTTCTATTAAATTGAATAATTGAAACATAGGTATTTACAAATTCCATTTGCATTGAAAACGATGTTCATACTCCTCAATGAGAATAGGTCTGAAATCGGGATGGGCGATATTGATGAGATCTTCAGCCCTATGTTGAAGCGTGCGTCCTTTGAGTCGGGCGATGCCGTATTCTGTGACAATGTAGTCAACATCGTTACGTGAGGTGCTGACTGCAGCGCCCTCGGTGAGGAATGGCTTTATGCGAGATATGGTTCCGCCAGCAGCAGTGCTTGGCATGGCGATGATGGCTTTGCCTTCACGGGCCAGAGAGGCACCACGTATAAAGTCAACCTGTCCACCTATACCGCTATATTGGCGCATGCCGATAGTCTCGCTTGCCACCTGACCTTGTAGGTCGACTTCCAGACAAGAGTTTATGGAAATCATACGGTCGTTTTTGGCGATGACAAGGGGACTGTTGACATAGTCAACGGGATGGAACTCGATGTCAGGGTTATTGTCAACAAAATCATACAGTTCATGAGTTCCCATAATAAAAGTTACCACTGCTTTGCCGCGGTGCAGTGTTTTGCGGCTACCATTGATTACGCCACGACGCATCAACTCCATGACACCATTGGAAAACATTTCGCTGTGTATGCCTAAGTCATTCTTGTCGGAGAGCGATTGTAGCACAGCATCGGGGATGGCTCCTATGCCGAGTTGAAGTGTCGATCCGTCGGCAACCAGCGAAGCGCAGTTTTGACCAATAGCCAATTCGACTTCTCCTGGCTCAGGCAGTTGCAGTTCTTGCAAACGATACGCACAAGGAATGATGTGGTCCATTTGCGACACATGTACCATCGTGTCTCCATAGGTAAACGGCATGATTTCGTTGGTCTCTATGATGACAGTTTTGGCGGCGCGTATGGCAGCCTTGGCGTAGTCGCAGCTAACGCCAAGTGAACAATACCCTTCCGCATTTGGCGGTGTAGCCTGGAATACAGCGACATCGCATGGAATATCGTTTCCAATCATGGATGGCACATCCTTGAAATAGGCCGGGAAGAAATCGCCTTCGCGGCGCTCAATAACCTCGCGTGAATTGGCTGATAGGAAATTACTGACATGGCGAAAATGACCATAGCATTGCGGTTTGTAGCAGGGATTGTCGCCAAGTGTGGTCATGTGAAAAATGAGAACATCGTTGTAATCTTCGCAATGGTCGGCAAGCGTCTGCTGTATGAGTCGAGGTGCGGCTGCCGCGTGACCCATCACAACACACTGTCCATCACGGATGTCCTTTATAGCCTCAGTAGGCTTCGAAACTTTTTTCTTGTAATCGTCTTTCCAGTTCATTATTACGTTTTGTATTTTAATAAACAACACTATAGATGCATTGGTATCGACAATGCATAACACGGGAAAGATAAACCGAACTTGGATTACAAAGGGCAGAAGCCCTGAACCACGACAATCGCCTTTGACGCGAAAGCATTGTCATTTTTTTCATTTAGGCAGGTCTCCTGGCTCTTCGGCTAAAACAGGAACCTTCTCAAGCCACAAAGGCTCAATGGTATTTTTCCTGTACTCAAACGCCGTATTACAGTTGCGCGACAGCTCACGATTCTCACGTGATTCCCTCTTGGTTTCGATTTTCATGCGAAAACCTAAATGACTTTACATATTATAGAACTCTGATGCTGTGAGTTTTTGGTTATTCTACTACTTTCCAAGCAACAATGCAAAGATAACATTTTTTTTGAATACCATCTTAAAACCTCAACTATAATAAGCACAAGACAGTTTTCCGACATAGGCGATTCAATTCCGGAACAGGGCAATAATGTAAGCCCGGAATCGTTATTTTCTTAAAATTGAACACATGAAGATAGCAATCATAGGATACGGCAAGATGGGCCACGCAATCGAAGCGCTGGCACACGAACGCGGCCACGAGGTGGTTTGCACCATCGACACTGCCGAAGAATGGACATTGAAACAAGCACAGCTGAAGGAGGCCGATGTGGCCATCGAATTCACCATGCCGACAACTGCCGCAGCCAATGTGCGCCGATGCATCGAAACAGGATTGCCAATAGTCTGCGGAACAACAGGTTGGTATGATTCATACGACGAACTCTGTGCCCTGTGCAAACAGCGGAACGGTGCATTGTTCACCGCCACCAATTTCAGCATCGGGATGAATATCATGTTCGCCCTCAACGAGCAACTGGACAGGCTGATGTCCACACATTCCGAATACAAGGCAAGCATCAGCGAAACACACCACATCCACAAGCTCGACGCACCCAGCGGAACAGCCATCACACTGCGCAACCAGATACACCGCGACGAAGTGCCCATTGAATCTATTCGCGAAGGCGAGGTCCCAGGCACCCACACTGTCAGATATGACAGCGAAATTGACAGCATTATGCTGACCCATGAGGCGCACAGCCGTCGCGGGCTGGCGATGGGAGCAATGCTTGCAGCCAAATTCCTGAAAGGAAAGCATGGCGTCTACGGCATGAAAGACCTGCTTGCTTAGGACGATGCACAATCGGTTGAAAATAACGACACTCTCTTTTTGTTTCCTGCTTCTTGCGGGATGCAAAGCCGTTGCCCCTCCAGAACCTTTCGGTGCCTGCCCAACGCCGCAACAGGTGGCATGGCAGAGAATGGAGATGAACATGTTTTGCCATTTCGGGCCGAACACCTTCACCGACTTGGAATGGGGCGAAGGCACTGAACCTGAAAGTATTTTCAACCCAACAGCCCTCGACTGTAGCCAATGGGCGGATGTAGCCCGCCAGGCAGGTATGGGCGGCATCATCATCACCGCCAAGCATCACGACGGTTTCTGCCTGTGGCCCAACCCCTACAGCACCCATACCGTAGCCCAAAGCAGCTGGCGCGACGGTCGAGGCGACGTGCTTAGAGATTTGAGCATTGCCTGCAAGATTGCAGGTTTGAAGATGGGAGTTTACATCTCGCCATGGGACCGCAACGCACCAACATACGGAACACCAGAATACAACGAGACATTCCGACAAACACTATGCGACGCATTAGGTCGCTACGGCTCGGTCTTCGAGCAATGGTTTGACGGGGCCAACGGAGAAGGTCCCAACGGCAAGAAACAGATATACGACTGGCCGTTGTTCAACAGCACCGTGGCGGAACTGCAGCCAAGCGCAGTGATATTCAGCGATGTCGGGCCTGGCTGCCGATGGGTTGGCAACGAGGAAGGCAAGGCTGGCAAAACCTGCTGGTCGACGCTTAACACGGAAGGTTTCACACCTGGAGCAGGCTCACCCAAGACAGACATACTGAACCAAGGCAATAAGAACGGCTCGCACTGGGTGCCAGCAGAAACCGACGTAAGCATTCGTCCAGGATGGTTCTATCATGAAAACGAGCACCCGAAGAGCGTTGCAGAGTTACTGGAGATATATTGCAACAGCGTGGGACGAAACTCGCTGTTGCTGCTCAATGTGCCACCCGATCGCAGAGGACTGATTCCCGCAGAAGACTCGGTACGGTTGGTTGAGTTTTGCCGGGCAATTGACAGCATCTTTGCCACCGATCTGGCTCAAAAGGCAAAAATCACAGCCAGCAACACACGCGGCGGCGAACACAACGCAAAATACAGTCCTAAAAATGTGATTGACACGAATTATCACACCTATTGGGCCACTGACGACAACGTGTACACCCCCACCCTGACGTTTATGTTCGACAAAATGGTGACCGTAAACAAAATTATGTTGCAGGAGTATATACCTTTGGGGCAGCGTGTCGAGGCATTCAGAGTAGAGTATAAGGATGATGACGATGAATGGAAACCATTGGTATCGGCGACAACCATTGGCTACAAACGTATTTTGACAACAAAAGCTGTGACCACAACCTCAATACGGATAATAATTGACAACGCCTTGGCATGCCCCGTTTTGAATCGAGTAGGATTCTTCGGGCCAGAACAGCCATTTGATTGAAAACAAAGCGGGATGCTTCCCTAGAAACATCCCGCTCTATATAATTCCGTATATCTTTTTATCAGATACCGAAGCCCAGGCCAACGAAGAGGCCGGAACCCTTGATTTCGACACCGTCAGTAGAATGGCGGTTAGTCAAGCCAAGGTTGTAGCCACCGAAGAGGCGGAAGTTGGAGTAGTCAATAGCTATACCAGCAGTGCCGTAAATGCTGAAGCGGCTATAGTTAGCATCGCCGTCATCACCATACCATTCTGCGGTGGTCTCAGTGTTGCCAACGGTGGTTTTGGTCTGGCCAAAAACAGCATACGAGAACGTAGGTCCAAGGAAGAGAGAGATCTTCATGTCCTTGGAAACCTCGAAGCCATAGTTGAACAGGACTGGAACGTCGAGCAGAATCTGGGTCATTGCAACCTTGGTTGTCACACCAAAAGCGGTGGTTTCCTCACTGTTGAAGTTAAAACGGGCCTGAGCTCCAATGTTAAGATTGAGGTCACTAACAAGACCCACATTGAAATCATAGCCAATGAAAAAGCCGCTCATATTATCTTCAGTTGTGAGTGTAGCACCGCCGACAGTATTCTCGGTAGTGATTGTTTCAGGCATGTAGCCAAGGTGGAATTGACCCTGTGCGTTTGCACGGCCGGCAAAAAGGAGAGCAGCCGTAACGCCAACAAAAGCAAATAATTTTTTCATTTTATTAAATTTTAAGTTAAGAAAGTGCAAAGATAGACAAAAAAATGCATACAGACAAAAAACGGAGAAAAAAAATTCACTTCGGATGTCTAACAGCATTAATTTAGAGCAAGAAAGGTGCATTTCGAAAAAAAAGAGTATTTTTGCAACATGAATTAAAATCGCCATGCAACAACGATTATTTACTAAAAATTAAAATACAGATTATTATGATTAGAAGGATTGTTTTGACCGTATTGTCAATTATGTTTATGGCCAACCTGCATGCGCAGGAGATCAAGGACACCATCGTAAATGTCGGTGCACAAAGCGCACCAGGTTATATAGCCACACTGTCGCAAGAGATGAACACCGTCCGTGACGTGATGAAGAAAAGGATGAAAGATGCCGGACTGAAAACCACAAACAGCGAAGGCTACACCGCTTGCCTAGGCCAGATAGTGAATGACATTGCAACCGTCCCAATCAACCTGTACGTGAAGGTCGAAGAGCAGGGCCGCAAATCGGACAAGACCACGGTTGTAACCATCTGTGCCATGCCGATGAATATCGCAGACAAAGTCGACAATATGAACACCTTTGTGCGCCGCTATCTAGAAAACCTGATTCGCGACGCTGAACATCAGGAAGCCCTTGACCAGCTTAACGAAGAAGAAAAGAACCTCAAAAAAGCTGAGAAAGAGTACAACAAAGCAGTGTCGGAACTTGAAAGTACAAACAAAAGCATCAAATCGAGCCAGGACAAGATAGTGTCGAACAAGAAAAACATCGAGAAGCTGAATGATAAAATAAAAGAATACGAGGAGGACAACAAAAAGCTTGAATCGGCAATAGAAAAAGACAATGACCGTAAGGCCGATGCAGAAAAGCGCGTTTCGGAGACACAAGGCAACCTGAAAGAGATAGAAGCAAAGGTGAACCAAATGCGCGCACGTCTACAATAATAGTATTCAATAATGATACGCCGTCAAATAATACTGTTGATTGCGATGCTGGCCATGAGCATTGTCAGTGTTGCCCAGGAACAGACTACCGGTCTGCAGGGCAAAATTACCGACGCCATGACGGGAGATCCGTTGCCTTTTGTTCAGATAGGCTTCATCGGGTCAAATACAGCCACCTCATCAGACATGGACGGCAAATTCAAAATATCCACCACAGAAGGATACACAAAATTACGATTCAAGATGCTTGGCTACGACCCGATAGAGATGGAGCTGGAAGAGGGGGTCATGAGAAACAATGCCAAGATAACAATGTCACCGCACAGCAACATCATGCCCGAAGTAGTGATAAAAGCATCTAAAAAAGAACGCGAACACTACCGTCGGCGCAACAACCCTGCTGTGGAGCTTGCTCGACAAGTAATTGACCACAAGGACAGAAACCGTATACAGGCTTTGAAAAAATACAGCCGCGACGTATACGAGAAAACAACCCTTGCACTCGACGACTTCCATCCCGACTTTGAGGGAAAGAGACTATGGAGGAAGTTGAACTTTCTTGAGAAATACATTGACATCACACCTTTTGACGCAACGCCGATACTGACCATCTCGATGCGCGAAATCATGATGCAACAGTCGTACCGACGCAAACCGAAACAGAACCGAACCCTTATCACGGCACGACGAATGGAGGGTATTGACCAGGTGCTGGGACAAGAGGGCATTGACGCCAGCCTAAGCGCCATGTTTGTCCCGATTGACATCTACGACAACGACATAGAGGTGATGCTAAACCACTTCACCAGTCCACTCAATAGCACGCTGGCAACAACCTTTTACAAGTTTTACATAACCGATACCATGGACATCGACGGTGTGTCATGTGTAGAGCTTTCGTTCGTACCAGCCAACACGCGCAGCTATGGCTTCACCGGCCAGATGTATGTAGCTCTCGACAGCAGCTATGCGGTGACCAAATACAACCTCACAGTGTCGCCACATGTGAACCTGAACTTTGTCCGAGACCTGACAATCACACAGAACTACAGGCGTGTACCAACCGATTTCTCAGACTTTGCAGACACTCTCGACACAGAAACAGACTCTATTGTTGAGAACGTCAACACCAAATTCCTGTACATCCCCGACCGTTGCGACACATATGGACGTCTATACATACACAAGCGATTGCAGGAGGTTTATGCCCATCAAGTGAGGATATGCCACAACTACGATCTCAGTTCTGATGCCAAGATGCTACCCGACAGCCTGTTCTCGCCACTGAACAACACAGCAAGCCTGTCCAAGACCAAAATGAGGCGCAAAGAATGGAACAGACTACGCCCAATTGAACTCTCGGCAAAAGAGACCGTAATAGACAGCCTTCGCTACGAACTGGCGCGCCTGCCAGAGTTCCAGACACTCAAAAAAATAGGCGAAATAACCATTACCGGCTACATCCCGACAGCCAAGAAAAGAGACTCAAGCCGATTTGACATAGGCCCCATATACAACATCGTGAGCTACAACCACGAAGAAGGATGGCGACTGAGGCTCGGAGGCATGACCACCGCGGCACTGAGTCCCCGCAACTTCATTGAAGGCTATGCCGCATACGGATTCCGAGACAAACGACCTAAATTCAATGCCTCTTTCATACACACCTTCGATGACAAGGAACATCACTCGCACGAGTCGCCCACAAGCCAATGGAGTGTCACGGCATCGTATGAACTTGAAGCTCCCGGGCAGAGTTTCGACAACTTTGACCGCGACAACATTATGATGTCGAACGATAATCCTCACAAGTTGCAATATGTGGCACAGGGTGTTATCAGGCTTCGCAAGCAATGGCCCAGCCATATCAAGATAGACACCTGGATAGCGGCACGACGATACGAGCCGGCAGGAATATTACAATACCTTCAATATCAAGATGACGGCAGTCTGAAAGAGGTTGAACACTTTGCCGAAGCCGAATGGATGGGCAAGGTGTCGTTCAGTCCCAACCTCGACCCCGACAACAAACGTCCCGGCAGTGCAGGAATGCTCAACATTAAGAAAGACGCACCCACCATCAACTTGAGCCACCGCATAGGCATTATGGAGGGCGGATTCAGATACCAACGTACCGACTTCACTGCCGAAAAACGTTTCTGGCTCGGGGCTTTCGGACATATAGACACAAAGCTACAGTCAGGAATGATTTGGAACCGAGTCCCCTACCCCAAACTTTGCTTTCCCAACGGGAACGACAATATTTTCCTGTCATCGTCGGCGTTCAACACCATGAAACCCATGGAGTTTGTCATGGACCAATATGCCTCGTTATTTGCCACCTATCATCTGAAAGGATGGATTCTGAACAACATACCTTTAATCAAAAGGTTAAGACTTCGTGAAGTGGTAGGTTTCAACATCCTGTATGGTGGTCTTTCGACCAAAAACAATCCAATGATTGAAAATGCCACAGGACTGTTCAAGATGCCCGACAACACCTTGCCGCTCGGAAGAGAACCCTATATGGAATACAGCATTGGCATTGAGAACATACTGAAATTCATACGAATCGACTATATTCGACGTTTGTCGTACGATGCAGGAATGAGTTCAAAAGAGAAGAGTTTCATAAAAATAGAATTCCGTTTCACCATATAACAGCACAGCACCATGAAAATCCACCGATTACTAATACTTCTGATTCCTGTGCTTTTCGCAGCACCCGCATCGGCTCAACAACAGAACAACGAAGACGAGAACCGACAATACGTCAGCTGGGGTATTGCCTCCGGAGTAAACATTACCGGCTGCCGCTACGACCTAACGACCGCCACCAACGTCCCAGACAAAGTACAGGCCTCACCAGGTTTTGAAGCCGGAGCCTTTCTGGAATACCATATTACCAGAAAATGGAGCTTGCAAATGTGGACATCCGGCAAGATTGAACGTGTGAGGCTGGAGAAAAGCGGTGAATCGAACTATCTGACTACTTACGGAATGGACATTACGATTCCTGTAGTATACAGGATAGACGCCAACAAAGGTCAATGGATGCTATCGACCGGTCCCTTCAGCCATTTCGTCATTTTCAACAGCATCAGCGGTGAAGGAAGCATTGAAAATCCATATTCACGGACAATTGGCACAGATCCACGCACTGGCGAGCCACGTTTTGCACTGAACGATTTCAACGCGGGCCTCGCAATTGCTGTTGGATATGAATTCAAAAGCCACTGGCAGACACGCCTTGAATTTAAATGGGGCATTACAGATTTGCTCAATGTCGACTCTCACGACCTTTATGTCAAACCATACACTGTTTCCTTACACGTAGCATATCATTTTCAATGAAAAAACTGATTCTCATCGCATTTGTACTGGTTTCGACCCAAATGTCTATCTGCCAGACAGCCATCGACTCGATATGGTGCAACGAGGTCAGGAGCGTTTTCCTGACACGCGGCGACATTGAATTAGAAAGGCCCATAATACCGATGGGAAACCCCGGAGAACCTTCCGAACAGCTGATGCTTCGATTTGACATATTGGAACCACAGCCTGGCAACTTCCGTTACCGAATAAGACATTGCGATGCCGACTGGAACATTGACAATCTGGAGCCAAGTGAATTCATCAACGGCATGGAAGAGGGAGATATTGAGAACTACCAATTCTCGTTCAACACACTGCAGAACTATGTTAACTATTATCAGCCACTTCCGTCAAGATACAGTGCTTTTACAGCCTCGGGGAACTATGTGCTTGAAATATACTACAAAGACAATCCCGACAGTATTATTCTGACAAAAAGATTTTGTGTGTTTGAGAACCTGACAAACATAGAGGCCACCATTAGCAAGCCTAGCGGTGCATACGGCAACATCAACAGAGACCAAGAGATAAGCATCGGCATCACACCCCGCGACGGCAGTTTCTTACCCTCACAAGCAGAATACTACCGCATAATTGTACAGCAAAACCGACGTGAAGACCTGAAACGGACGATGCCATTCAGTGGTTTCTCGGGCAACACAATGATGTATCGCTGGCATGCCGAGAATGTCTTTCCTGGAGGCAACAGCTTTAGATATTTCGACCTCAGCAACATGTGGGCTGCGATGTATCATGTGCAGCGCATAGAGCAATGGGGTGGGGAGAATTTCGCTTTCCTGCAGCCTGAAGAAGACCGTTCAGACAAAGTTTACACCCAATATTCAAGTCTGAACGGCGGAATGAAGATAAATATCCGCGAACGCCGCGAGCCGCAGATTGAAGCAGACTACGTCTGGGTGAATTTCAGTTTCCCGATGGAACGACCTTTCCTGAATGGCAATATCTACATCTTGGGCGACATCACGCAATGGAGGCTGGACGACGACAGCAGAATGGAATGGAACGCAAAATACAAGGCCTACACAAAACGTATGCTTTTGAAACAAGGTTACTATTCTTACCAACTGGTATTCCTGCCCACCGGAGAAACCGAAGGTCTTACCGCCACGCTTGAGGGTGACCATTTTGCAATGCCAAACAATTATACAGTTTACGTATACCTTCGACAACCAGGCTCCCGCTATGACAGACTGGTTGGGTATGGCACATACATAAAGACTGACTTCTAGACAAGTCTTATTTATTCAAACTTATTTTCAAAATATTTTTAGTGGATTGCGTCACCGATGCAATCGCTGATGCCCTGTGGTTGACAATCCATATTATCCGGTCGTTAGCGTCGCAAAGGATCCATACATGTTTTTTTCCCTCGACATCCATCTTTATGTCAGTGAAGTAGTCGCTAACCAAACGGCTTCCCTGCATTCCAAAAGGGCGAAAACGGTCACCATGGCGCCAATGGCGTAGCGTTAGTGGAAATTTCAATTTATCGACATCAAAACAGACCTCCGACTGAGACATCTTCAATGGCCAGTCGCCTGCAATGCCACGCTGAAAGACAAGAGACAAAGGATATTCCAACATTGTACATGACGATTCTATTGTAAAGACTTCATCATAATCCGAGGAATTATTGCTATTATCAACAACCAACAAGCGGTCGCGGTCCTTAACGACACAATATGCGTCAGAAAAGAAGCGAAGACCACTGCGACCATCAATAGAACGTGCGATGTCAGCAGTAACAGAAGATGTGAAGCCATATGGGCGCAACAGTTCAAATAGAATCGTTGGGAAGAAGTCATACTTCTTCAACTTTTTGATGTCAATACACACCTGGTTTTCGTTTGTAGAAACCAAATCGTCATGCAGCTGCTGCAATGCATATCGATATACTGATTCGACCTCGGCAAGGCGTCCCAGGTTGTCCTGCATAGTATTGTCGAACGAAGGTGACAGTTCCCGCAACAGAGGTATCAGTTGCAACCTTATACGATTGCGCAGATAGAGAGGCTGCGAATTGGTGTAGTCTTCAACATACTGGAGATTATTATCCCTGACAAACGAATCGATATCGGCACGTCCGAAACAAAGCATCGGCCTAATAACATTTCCATTCCGAAGCTTGATTCCATGCAATCCTGCTATTCCTGTACCACGCAACAGATTAATGAAAAATGTCTCAACGGCATCATCGCGATGATGCGCCGTTGCGATAAGGTCATATCTATTTGTTTGACATACCTGCTCAAAAAAAGAGTATCGCAACTCACGTGCAGCCTCCTCGACCGACAAGCCATGACTATGCGCATATTCATTTGTGTCGAATTGGGCAACATGGCACGGAACATTGTAGTGAACAGCCAATCGCCTTACAAACTGTTCATCACGGTCGCAATCACATTCACGCAAATGAAAGTTGCAATGAGCGATGGCAAAACACAGACCCGCCCGCGACGACAGTTCGGCAAGGGCAACCGAATCTCGACCGCCACTAACAGCAAGGAGCACTTGCTGCCCTTCGGCAATCAAATGCTCCTTACGGATAAAGTCTGTAAAACGACTCAGCATGCAATTAGCGTTTCAGAATCATCTTGCGCATCAAGCGTTCGCCGTCCATCTCGATGCCATAGTAATAGACACCTGTGTTGAGACTGCTGTCGTTGAAGTCGATGGAATGATCACCGCTTGAATATACATCAACTTTCTGATATACCAGACGACCGAGTTCATCCATGACGAAGAACTTAACCTTACCGCTGTACGGCAGTGTGAACTCGATGCGCGTTGCATTGTCAAACGGGTTAGGATAGTTCTGTTGCAGTACCATACCGTTTGTTGTAACGAGCGGGATACCGTCCACATAGTTCACAACCTCGACAACAGATGTGGAGTTGTTGCTTGCGTTACGGTCGTCGCTGTTGGTGATGGTGCCATAGCCTTCATACGTACGTGTCGGGCTCTTGGGGATCTTCTTGGTGAATGCCAACTTGTATCTCTCACCTGGAGCAATCTCACGGCTGAAGCTGTTCACTCTCACTCTCGTGCCGTTGACAGTGGCTTCAAAGTCAAGACTACGTGTCGAGTTTCTGTTACCGACATTCTCAATTTCAAGATACACTTTGCAACTATCCTCACGGTTTTCCTCAACAATCACACGCACTGCCCTGAGGTCTATCACCTGATTGCCTATGACTGTCGTGGTATCGTTGGAACGGTCATTATCATCCAATGCATGTACATAGGCAGTCACATAGCGGTAGTACTGCGAATGCTGCACCAGATGAGTGTCGAACGTGTAGCAGAGCGTTGCCAGAGCAGGCAGAGGAACTTCAGAATGATAGGTAGCACGTACCAAGGTGTTGGTGTCGTTGTAATACCAGAATCCCAATTCGAAGTCGTTAGCCGCACGGGCACCCACATTGTCAACTACAAGTACTATTTGGTTGTAGTCGAAGTGCGATGTGTCGACCAAAACCTCACGTGCCCTGAGGTCGGTAATAGCCGAAATACCATTGATTCGCGTTGTGATAGTATCATTGAACAAATAATCATCGTTAGCCATTTCTACATAAGCCTTCAAGTCTATTGAACCCATCGAGGCTCGGAACCGGTCGTGGAACGAGTAGTTGAAGTACTCGAATGACTGCAGTTCACGGCCAAGAAGATCTTGGAAGTTGATATTTTCAGTAACCGTGTATATGTTGTTGTAAATATACGTGACGGTTGCCGATTGAACCGGAGCCTGTCCATAGTTACGCAAACGAGTGGTGACCAATACCGAGTCGCCGGCAATGACATGTTCAAGAGGTGATACAAAGCCCACCATACCCATGTCGTTGTCCAATGGAGAGAGGTAGAAGAGACCGCATGTGGTATCATTGTCCTTGTACAAGTCCATATTCATACGTGTATATGCACAAATACTGAATGTATCGGGGAAGTCGTTCATCACTGTGAACGGAGTCGGGAATGTGTATACAGTTGAAGTATTGGGTGCAAGTCCCTCTTCGCTCTCGTAGGTGCCTATTGTTGCTAACGGCGAACCATATGGCATATACGCAAGAGTGATGGTGTGGAGCGTGTCGTAACCATAGTTATAAATAACAACCTTAGGATTGATTACTTGTCCGAAGCGAGGCTCTGTCGGGTAGATAATGGCAACCACACCAGCATCAACACCTCGACGCTGACGACCGAAGTAAACATTATCGAACGCAGCACCGTCGCAGGCATCAGACTCGGACACGGCCTTGTATGCAAAGCGGAACTGGACTCGCTGCTGGAAGTCACCACTGACCCTTGATGTCGGGAAGCGGAACTCAGTGTAGCCGTAACCAGATGTCACATCCGTCCAGCCATCGCCGGAGTTGTACCACAAGGTGTCGTTACCGTCACCCATAACAGTCCATCTGCCCAGATAGTCGCAGAATTCCATATACATGAGATGACCCTCAGCCATATCAGTAGCTACCCAAAGCGTGATAGTGTCAGGTCTGATCTGTGTGATATTGATGATAGGCGTATAGAGGTAGCTCAAGTTACCCGTCTGGAAGGTGTTGATATAACCCGAGAGATTGGTAGCCCAGACGTTGGAATCGCTGACACACGACATGATGTTGACCTTTTGCGGATAGCCACGCTCCCAAAGGTTGCGCGAGTATGCCGTATAGCCGCGTGGAGCAAACCACTCCGTATCACAAGCTTCAAACCTCTCGTCATAATACAGCTGAATGACTGGTGCACGATAGTACTGATACAACAATGTGTCGTTTATCTGATTCTCATCGCCAGGGACAGAAATAGCAACCATAAAGTCAGTCACACCAACCTGGAACTGATGCTGCGGCAGAACTATTTCAACGCTGTGTCCTGCATCCAAATCACCAGTCCACTGCATATTTCCGATAACAGTGTCCCTCTTGTTCATAAATGCATAAGTGACAGAAGCAGCATTGATAGCCGATGCGCCCTTGTTGGCCATCATGAAGCTTACCACCACAGAGTCTTCGTCTCCAATGCCCGTATGACCACCTATGAACTGGCTGCGCGGAGCCACGATACGAGCAGCACAAGCATCGACCGATACAGGCTCTTCCTCGATGTATATCAAGTAGTCATGTGCACAACCGTTGGAGAGCACAGTGTCTGCCGGGAACGGACGATGGAATCCCTGTCCAAGCACGACACGCATTCTTGTGTATCCAGTATGAATTGTGTTCGGGATAGTCAAATTGAATTTAAGCGGAGTGTTACTCCTGATACTGTCGTGATATACTATTTCGGTGTAGGGATAGCCATAATCCATGCCATAAAAGCCCATCTGTGGATTAAAGTCAAAATAACCGTCACGGTTCTGGTCAATATAGACACATACCCATCCTTCAGTAGTATTATCGCTTGCACGGTCAGTGTTTGCACACTCGATGATCATAGTATCAGTAGTACCCTTGATGAGATGCAAAGCACGAAGGTCTCCGATATTCTGCATGGAGACATTTCCACCGAAATCCTGAACGCCACCGGAAATCTCACTTGGAGAAGAAACGGCACCTGCGACATTGTTAGTGCTAAGCTCGTTTGTAGCGTTTACAAAGTTGAGGTACGAGTATCCCACAGGCGACACAACATTGTCGAGCGAGCTGTAAGCGACACGGGTAATATCAAGACCCAGTTTGACATCGACTTGAGGAGTTGCATATGCCACGTCAGTAGCAGCGACAAACTGGTGAGGAACACGCAGAGTATCGTTGAGGCGTACATTCTCATTAGGCATGTCTGTCCATGTCTTGATATAATACTTATTGTTTGACTGAGTCGGATTATACCACGAAGGCACTGTAATCAGGGAGTCGAAACTGAATACGTAAATTGAATCAGGTGGAACAGTTGCGTGACATGTTTCCTGAACTTCCTGCAAGAGTTGATGAGTTGGGCTGTATAACTGGTATACGACAGGAATATTCGTTATCGACTGCGAGCCATAGTTAATCAGAGCCACTTTGACAGTATCGCCGACCATGTATACCATCTGCGGCAACGGTTCCTCGACGCTTAGCAATGCCATATCGACAGGCACACGCGGGTTCAGATAGACATGTACAGGATTGTAGTAACTTGTACATCCAGAGGAGCTGATGCAAGAGAGATAGTAGACAGAGTCATGGAAATATTGCGGGGTTTCCCATCTACAAGAGAGATTGTAGTTGTTGGAAGCATAGTATGGCTCTGCTGTAGAGTCGCGGTGCCAACGTATAGGTCTGTGGATAGCAGCACCCGTTGGAGGATTGTCAGTCTGCGAAGCGAAGATTGTATCCCATGTTGCATACGGGATATGAAGATCTATTCCTACAGGAGCACTCGGGGTGAATTTAGAGTTGACGTTGATGTACGTCGTAGTGTCGTTTGCAGGTTTCTGGTCGTATTGATAGGTATTCCATGCACGTACACGCACAACAATGTCTTTTGCAATACCTGTAGGATAGAGATTGGCAGGCTGCACATAGTTGAGCGTCACCGAAGCATTGGGTTCAACGTCAACAGGGAGAATAGCATTCTCCACATGTTGCAACGGAAGAGTGGACACTGTGACTCCCGAGGTCTGCAGGATAGCCTGGTAACCTATCTGTACAGTGGTACCAGCGGTGAAAGTCTTGCGACCGACATTGGTTAATGTAACAGATATCTGAGTGTTCTGCAGACGGCAGCCGTCACCAGATTCAGCAGCCACGGTCTGAGCCCTAAGGTTATATGCAGGATCGAGGAAGAACGGCACAGTCATATCATTATTTTCAGGAACAATATCGCCTGTCAATGGGAAATGAACTGTGACATACTGAGTGTCGATAATGCCAATAGGCATGCTGATAGGCACGCTATCGTAGATATCCTGCTGAGGCTGGATTTCCGGAATGCTTCTGTGGACAGAACTGATCAATGGCGATGTACCGTCGATTTCAGCCCACCAGCTGAGGTTGTATTCAGTGGACATACCGTCGTTGGTAAGGAGCACCTTGACCCAGAGCGTATCGCTTTCAATATTGTCGGTAACACCGAGCTCAGGAGTAAGGATATCCTTGACAGCGACATTATGATTTGCACGTTCAAACTCGTGAGCACCAATACACGGATTAGGAATCTGAGGACGTATTGTGCCATCAATGTCGTTAGGAACCTCAGTGTTGTACTGAGCCTTCTCGCAAAGGTCACCAAGAGACAGATGCAAATCGTCGGTGGAGATGAAGTACGGACGGATATTCTGGGAGTTTACATCCTGGCTGTTTGCGGCACGCAGAGATGCAAAATCAACACATTCAGTGCTCCAATAAGCGAAACGTGTGTCAGAATTAGTCCAGTAGTCATTATAGTTCGATGTAGTAATATTTGCAGCCTGTTTTGCGTACAATGCATAACCCCTGCTAATATTGGAGAAGATATTGTTCATCACATATAGGTCGGAGCTTGTGGACTCCACACTAAAGGCACGAGTTGTCAAGCCCTGATTGGAAGTTCCGAGATAAATCTGGCAAGTGTTGAAATAGACATTGATCCATGATGAGCTGTCGATATAGATACCTGCACAAGTCAAACCAGAGTTACCAGTTCCCGATATAGCAGCCATATTATTGTACACATGGCTGCGAGTGGCATTTGAAGCAGATACATTAACCAACTTGATACCTTGCTTTCCGCCAGAGCGGTTGTCGGAAAGCACAACATTGTTACGTTCGATAGTCACAGGACCTTCATGTTCAGCGATAAAGACACCAACAAGACTACGGTTGTTGATGTTGACACCTGTGTGAATCCGGTTGCGCATCACGTAGACATCGTTCACCTTTCGCAAGTATATACCCTGATATTGGAAGTTGACTATATCATTTGAGTTTATATACATACCTTCCGACAGGCCGGGAGTGTTGACGATGCTACGGATTGCATAGTAACCGCTATCTATGCAGCAGGTATCAATATACAGATATCTGACATTCTCTCCAACCACGAAGCAGTTGGCATTGGCATTGTTTATAGTACCTTTTACCCTGACAAGGTCATGCGAGAAATGTATGTTGTTGCTATTGGCCAGGTTGATGACATTGGAGAATGTCTGTGCACCCGCACTGTAGAAAGTCATATTCTCAAATCTCATGTACTCAGCTCCGTCAAGATTAAGTACATAGTTTGCAGTTGTTACCGGAGCGAAACGAAGCACAACATCAGATGAGTCGCCTGTTGCTCCACGGAAAGTGATGGTGTTGGTGGACGATGTACCGTCTACCTGTCCTATCGTTAACTGCTCATTGTATGTACCTCCATACACAGAGAATACTATCGGACCGTCAATACCAGCATTAACTAGAGTATCAATTGCTGTGGTGAAGTTTGCGAAGAGGCCGCCAGTGCCGATAGTGTAGGTACCCGCACAGAAGCGTACATTGAACACGCGGCTAATAGTGTCGTTGGTGGGAACCGTATCACCGGCGATATTTACAATAGCACGAATATGATGACGTCCCGGTGAAAGAGCAGGCTGAGCAATAGTCAGAGTGGCACTATTACGGGACGCTATCGGTGTCGTTCCATTGTACACACCTTGTACACCATCGATCCAATAATTGATAGTATAGCCGCTTATTGAGGAAAGACCCATATTTGTCACAGTAACATCCACATCGATATTTCCACACGAAGAGAAGTTAACTGTATCGTAACTCTCCGGCCAATCAATAGCAGCATCGGTAGCAGGTGTTCCGATAACAGTCACATAAACCGGCTTGGCAGGGCCTTCGCAACCAAAGTCTACAAAACCGAAACGTACGTCTGGCCTGTTGGCACTGCGTGAGCCGCTATTATTTAGGTTGGAAATATTGTTGTTATCATTTTTGTAAAGGACTTTGTTGCTACCAGCAGCAGTATAGCGAGTCTTGGCACCCTGAGTGATATTGGGGTTGACCGTACGAATAATCTGAACAACTATGTTAGATGTGCCATCCCACACAAACGTAGAGTCGAAAGTATGCTTAATCCAACCCTTGGCGCTGTTGCTCACAGTAAGAGTATTGGCAGAATAGTATGGGGTCACATCATGCCATGCTGTGTTGCTTGCGAATGTTAGATCAGAAGTTACTCCAAGTGAGACCTCATAGTCGGTGAAGGTAATCTGACCAGCAGCTGCAAGGATTGTATCGAGGTAGAACGAGATTGAGTTGATGGGACCTGCACCATGACCGGCAGCGATGAGATCCTCGGCAGGGAACAGGTATTGTTCGCGGACGAACTTCTTATTCGGGTTGTATGGAGAAGGATATCCGGAAGCGCTGTTTGTAGATGCCAATGTGCCTACATGAATAGGATTCTCTGCAGGTCCAAAAGCTGATACATAGAAAGTATCATCGACATATAGATAATTGCTGGTAAAAACATTAACCGTATCGAGAGGTTGCATGTCTCGATCATACCAAGCAAGAGAATCAGCAGGAGGAGTCATAGCCTGCAACACTGCCTGTTCACCATAGTTGACAGTGTCATAGCTATAGACATTTGGCAACGACGGAGTGAACGATGAAAGGATGACCTGCGAGACGGTGTCGTTGAAGTTAGTATTGTCGGCAGATATCTTCTCGACCCAGACACGGAGTGTGAAATCGAGATTTCCGTAGTTGACAGTGAAGTTAACAGGCACGGAGAAAGTATGGTTCACCATCGTCATGGACGGCATGGACGGCAAAGTGTCGATGCACGACTGGTAAGCGAGAGCCTGACCTGTTGCCGGCGATGCGACGATATCATAATGAGCAATAACCGTTCCACTAGCTTGAGAACCACGGTTGTGGATTACAACTGATAGTGAGTCGATGCCAAGACCGCAGCCAGAAGCGAGATCAAGACTATCGATAGCCATGTCGACGTCAGGAAGGCTAATCAAATGGATACGTACCGGTGCAACATCACCCAGACAGCCATTGTCGGTGTAGCGGATAAGGTTTGTATTGGTAGTACCCAGAGTCATCTTATTGTTATTGTCGGCAATCTGCCAATACTGCTGAGCGTTAGACAATGAGTTGCCAGTAGGCCATCCCTTACGATAGACACCTGCCGTGCTGTCTGGCATAACGATACCCGAGCCAGCCCACACATTGTTAGGCACATTCTTGGATGTCCATTGATTCTGGGTTGTTACCAAGTTGAAAGCCACAGCATCCTCAATGACACCATTGCTATAGTAAAGGACACCAAGGTTGGCGTTGAGGTTTGCTGTCAGGTTTGCAGTACCGAGAGTATGTACAGAATCTGCGTTGATGCCACCACGATACTGAAGTACCAGAGATGCACCTGGCTGAATGACCACATGGGGGAACTTGTATATTTTATTGTTGAGCGACGAGGTGTTGCTGACGAGCATAATAGTGTCGTCCGTCATGTCGGCAGGATAGTCGCCGACGTTGGTCAACTCAATTGCAAAAGTAGTCTGGCTATTCATCCAAAGAGGCATTGGGTAAGTCACACCAGGCATATTATTCTTGAATTGGACCTCGGTTATCTTAACCAACGGGAAATCCCTCTTCTGACGGATGTAGAAACTTGTATCGGTATAAAGAGGATCGGTAACAAAGGTATTGCCACGCCAAATAGGAGTGGTACTTGTCGGGCTTGTGTACCAGTAGACCTCGGATTTATGCAGTGTACTCGACGTGAAAATGTTGGAGTACCAGTTCTGGAGACCGCCAGTAGCATTAACAGTGGCTGCCGTACCATAGTTGATAGACATTGCGATACTGTCAGGAGCAGGTGCATGATAGTGAGCTGTTACAAGAGTAAAGCTGGTGTCGTTGGCGGGGTTCGGGTCTATAGTCGATGTAAGCCAAGTATACAGGTGGTATGTTGTGTCGAGCAGACCATTGGGGAGGAACGGCATTGTGATGCCAGTGTTGAAGATAATAGTGTCAGTGGCGGGGATGACCCTGTTGACAAGGACATTGCCCGAGTATGTAGGAACCATTTGGCCAGGAACATTGGTACGGCTGTAGGTAAGCTGGACGTTAGTGCCGGCCGTGGATGGATCGAAAGCGTTGACACCACTATTCTTTATGACCACCTTAATAGGAGCATTGGACGGAGCTTGGCAATACTCGTCATACGGCTCAATGTACTCAATAACCTCGAAATCGTAAGGCAGTGCAGCAAACTCGAAAGCACCGACGCATGGAGTAGTGAGGTCGCGTGGAGTGCCAAATAAATCATTTGTAACCTCGGCGATAGGAACACCATGGTTCTTTACGCTCTGGCTATAGGAACGCAAGTCGGTGTTTGTAGAGTTGAGGAACGCCGGGTCTACCACCTGCGAACTACCATCCGAGCAATGAGACAACCACGAGGTAAAGTTAAGGCAGTTGATACCGTCGTATTTGTTCAAAACAGGAGATTTTGAATAATATATATTGTATCCAATATAATTAGTGGAACCCTGGGTGGGGATGTAGTTAAATGCGAAGTTGACAGTGTCAAAGCAGGAGACAATATTGTTATAGAACTGGCTGTGGTCAATACCGCTACCGCCGAAGGTGGCGGCAGCAATGCCGCTGCGGGTCGGTGCAGTCATCTTAATGGAGTTGAACACAACCTTGGTATAGTCAGCATTGATGATGTTAAGAGGCGTGGTCAACATGTTTGAAGTGCCGTCGTCAGCAGAAACCAGCATATTGTTGGCGACAACAGCATAAGCCGTGGAACTGCCAGAGAAACCCGTGGCACCAATGCAGGAGGCACCTGAAGTTACATAGACAGTGTTGCGAGTGATTCTCGATGCGCCGCCACAATCCTGAAGCAAAATAACGTAACTGGAGTTGGCATAGACATCGTCGAAGACATTGCTGTCTACAGTCGCACCAATCTGATTACGGATAATGACACCGTTAATACCTTGATGAGTGAAGCTGTTACCTATAATCGAACTCCCCCTTGCCATATTATCAGAAGCAGGACCGATAAGGCTGATACCTGCTTTGCCACGCGAGAAGGAGCAATTTTCGACACGGAGAGAATCGCAACCACCGCTATACAAAAGCGCCGTCGCAATCATATAGTCTGCAGGGGTGGCAGCCGAACCTGCACCTTCACTGAAGTTACAATTAGTGAACTGGCATCCTGTACTGTTGATACCCAGACGTACCTGATATGTGGCAGCATTAGAGACGTATACGCTGCTCAAGAAATTGATACGATTGAAACGGATGTGATTAGCCGACTGAAGGTTGATCAATGAGTTTGCTGTCAAGCCGTTGTTGGAGACGTTATCAGCCTCAAACGTAACGGTGTTGCCGTTGCCCTCCGGTTCGAAAAGGATGTAATTGGAAACAGAGGTTCCGGGGATGGTTGGGAACACCACCGGCCTATAAGTACCCGGAGCCAGCTTAACAGTCAGCGGGCCATTGACACCGCACTGGCTGACAGCATAGAGGAATTGTTCAAGTGTGGAATAGTCCGGTGTGGAGCCGCCGACATGGCGAGTACCGCTCATTGCGCCGTCGCATGCGATGAAGCGAGTCCACAAAGTGTCATTGTATGGTTCATGGTCACGATAACGTACTCCGCTGACAAGGATAGAGTCGTCAACCCAAGCAATCATTTCGTGATAGCCAGGAGTGTACGTCTGGGTTGTATTGATAGTAACATTGGTGGTTGCACCGGCAACAAGAGTGCCAGTCCAGTCGAAGTACTGGTGGGCACCATTGTCAACGCTGTAATAGATGCGGACGCCGTTCATGTCTGCTGCACCATAATTCTTAAGGGTGACAACCACATTGTTGTTAGTTCCAGCTACAGCAGGTGTCGTGTCGTTTGGATGGATGAAGCCACTGATTCCGCAGTCGTGGACAAGCGGAGCGTGGGCATTAGATACAAAGATAAAGTTCGGCAGTTTCTGATTGAGGGTACCAAATTTGAAATATGGGTTATTCAAAGAGCTATATCCAACGTAACCATTGCAGAATGTGTTGAGCGTTCCACCGCTGGAGACACTTGGATTGAAACATCTGACAGACAATGCAGCCGGATCGTTCAAGACATTGTCGCAATACATAGTCACCATTATGTCATGGCCTGCATAGAAGAATGTGTCTTGCAGATATATAGTACCATAAGTGCCATTATTCTGAGTTAATGACAGAGACGAGTCGTAAACAACCTTTTGGAATTCAGTGTAGAATTTATTATCCGAAGGCATGACAAAATAATCCGGAACATTACACATTTTAATAACGAAACGCTCATGGTTGGAGTTATTGACCGATGACGCCGCCATGTATCTGATCTGTGTTATTGCACCAGGTTTATATCCAGCATTGGCAAGATCGTATTTGTTGAACACCATCTGTACACGAGTATCGGCATAGTTCGCAAATGGGAAATCGTTTGTAGACGCCGTACTCTCCGATAGCTGATTAATAGTTTGTCGTCCTCGGACGCATTTGTATTGTCCCCACGAATTCTCATCCTGCGGGTAATTGGTCTGGTTATGGTTGGGCGTGTTGTCCTTAGCTATCATACGCCAATTGACCACAGTGTCGAAACCGCAGAAAGGAATATATCCCACGAAGCGGTTGGTGTATCCCGGGACAGCAGTCATGTTACTACGGACAATAGGAGCATTAGTACCAAGACGATAAAGCAGGTAGATCGAATCCTGGCACATTCCCTGGACAGCAATGGTGGTGAATTCAGCCATAATCTTGGTACCACGGCTATTGGGGTACTCCATCATGTCGGGATAGGCAATCATATTAGTAACAGGCAGCACCATTGAGTTCGGGCTACACTTAACGGTAATGTTGTCCAGATACCAGCCTTCGTTGCTTGCACCAGAAGCCGTACGCGGTTTCAGTCTGAAACGAATCTGAAGCTTGCGGTCAGCCAAAGAGCCAGTCACATAGTTGTATATGGTAAAACGTTCGTGCTTCCACCACGAGTTGGTCGGACTGAGACCCATCCACAGGTCATAAGAGCGCTCCGAGAAGGAAGGGTTCGTTGAGAACTCCTCACTACCGCCACCCCACGAGTGATCATAGTCTTGGTCACCAAGAACATTCCAGTAAGCTTCACCCGGACGTTTAACCTCAACAGTAGCGACATCGCTGGCGCTCTGGCATGACAGAGGATTGACATCGCAGATGTGCGAGAACTCCAGATAGAACGCATTCAACTGGCCGTTATCGGTGAAATCGATAGTATCGAGTTCAACAATAACCTCCTGCGATGAGTGACACAACTTCAAGCAGGAGTTGCCCGATGAGTAAAGAGACGAAACCGTCGTCACAAAAGACCCGCCTTGAGTGGCATGGTAAGAATATGTCTCACCAGAAGACTCAAAACCTTGTTGATACTTAGTGACAATCTGACCTTGTGCCGAAAAACACAAAATCAGAGAAATCAAGCTCAGCAGCAATGATACTTTTTTCATATTATATTATTATTTATTTTTCACATTATAAATAGTTTATATACTCTTAACGGCCCGTCACTGCAAGCCAGAAAGGGTATTAAACGAATTTACAAATGTACACAATTTATTCAATATATTGATATTTTTTAAACATTTTATTTTTGATATAATTATATATAGCTTATATTTGCGTGCAATACAACAATTTAAAACACGATTCCTGCTTTTCTGACAAGGAATAAGAAACCATGTCTTTTTCATGAAGACATAGTGCCGAAAAAAAGGAAAAAAGTTTCAAAAAAAATATTAAGAAACGTTAAGGAAATTTTAGCGACGCTGTCGAAGCATCTCATACATAAAGACAGCTGCTGCTACAGAAACATTAAGCGACTGGATTTCACCTAACACCGGTAATTTTGCCCTAATATCAGACAAACGCAGTAAATCAGGCGAGATGCCAGTATCCTCCGAGCCCATAATAAGCAGAGTTGGCAATCGGAAATCCACATTTAGATAATCCGTTGCACCTTTTTCTGTGGCGGCGCATATCTGTAAACCGTATTGCTTTGCAACAATAATTACAGTTTTCAAATTCTGTTCACGGCATATTGGCAAGCGCAGCAAAGCACCCGATGAACTTTTGACAGCATCTTCATTAATTTGGGCAGAGCCATGCGACGGGACAACCACAGCATTGACACCTGCACATTCCGCAGTGCGGACAATGGCGCCGACATTTCGGACATCCGTAATATGGTCAAGCAAAACTATGAAAGGCACGCAGTCTGTTTCGGACAGCTGCTGCATAAAAGAGGTAAAATCATGATATACAATCGGGGAGATAGTAGCAACAACGCCCTGATGGTTCCCATCGGTGGTGCGGTTAAGTTTTTCTACAGGAACATACTGAAAAGGGATACCAGCCTCACGTATTCTCGACTTGAGTTCCTGTGATAATGGTCCCTCAAGGTTAGTCTGAATTAATATCTTATCTATCTGAAGACCAGCATCTATAGCTTCGATAACAGGTCTCAACCCACACACCGTCTGGAGCTTCTTCGGGGTTGTATGTTTCACGTGAAACGATTGTTTTTCACCGCCTTTAGATTTAGATATTATCATCGCAAATGATTTGAAGGTTTGAGGGAATAATGGTTAAGGGGTTTATTTGAGAATTAAATGAAGCAAATGTGGATTGGGTGATCATGAGTTGCGACCGTCCTTGATTGTTATTTTTCGGTCGGACATTTCAGCCAGTTCATTATTATGAGTGACTATGACAAAAGTTTGTTTGTAGTTGTCGCGCAGGCGGAAGAAAAGCTCATGCAATTCCTTGGCGTGTACTGAGTCAAGATTGCCCGACGGTTCGTCGGCAAGTACCACGGCAGGACGATTGATCAAAGCACGAGCAACCGCCACACGCTGTTGTTCTCCACCAGAGAGTTGGGACGGCTTGTGAGAAGCGCGATCTTGAAGATTGAGGAATTCAAGAATAGCCATTGCCTCCGGCGTTGCTTCCTTGAGAGATTTACCGGATATGAGAGACGGCATGCAGACATTCTCAAGGGCGGTGAATTCAGGAAGGAGATTGTGAAATTGGAATACAAATCCAATGTTAAGGTTACGGAACCTGGATATTTCGCGATCGGAAAGCTTGGTTACGTCGGTATTCTTAATCATGACACTACCTTTGTCAGGGCGGTCGAGAGTGCCCATAATCTGGAGCAGTGTAGTCTTACCTGCACCTGAAGCGCCAACAACAGACACCACCTCGCCTTCGTCAATTGAAAGACTGATATCTTTCAAAACCTCAAGAGAGCCGTATGACTTGAATAAATGTTCAACTTTTATCATTAGAAGGTAGAGAGTTTCAGGGTTTGATGATTATTGATGAGAGCATGAAAAGACAATAGGAATTTTGATGGAGCAAATAGAAAACGAGATTCTAAAATATTATAATAAAAGGCTAGACTCTTTTACCATTGAGGAACACCGATTCTACCTTGTTTTCGCCATAAGCGTAAGGCATATACTCAAACGTGGAAATCGGCTTTGTGATGTAGAAGTTTGCAGTCTTACCGACAGCAATGCTTCCCAAACGGTCGCTGACGCCCATTGCATAACCACTATTGATTGTTGTGGCGTTGAGAGCCTCTTCCGGCAGCATGCGATAGTTTACGCATGCGAAAGAAAGAATCAGCTGCATGTTACCAGAAGGCGAGGAGCCAGGGTTGTAATCAGACGCCATAGCGACAGCAAGACCTGCGTCCATCATTTTACGGACAGGTGCATGCTGCATGTTAAGGAAGAATGCAGCACCCGGAAGTACAGTGGGCATAGTCTCTGAGCCAAGCAGACATTCGATTTCGGCATCGCCAGTAAACTCGAGATGATCGCATGAGAGAGCATTGTATTTCACAGCCACTTGAATTCCACCAGAACAGGCCATCTCATTGGCATGTATTTTTGGTCGCATACCGTATTTTGCACCAGCCTCAAGAATGCGGGCTGTATCCTCAACGGTAAAGAAACCTTCGTCACAGAAAACATCGATATAGTCGGCCAGACCTTCAGCCGCAGCTTGCGGTACCATCTCGTTAACAACCAAGTCTACAAATTTTTCCTGACAACCGCGATACTCCATAGGGATGCCATGAGCACCCAATAGGGTGGATTTGATTGTAAGCGGAGACACTTCCTTGAGTCGACGTATGACGCGGAGCATTTTCATCTCAGCCTCGACGGTCATACCATAACCCGACTTAATTTCTACAGCACCTGTACCAAACGAGGTCATCATTTCAAGACGGGCAAGAGCATCGTCAAACAGTTGCTGCTCCGAAGCCTCCTGGACACGCTTGGCCGAATTAAGGATTCCTCCACCACGTTTGGCAATTTCATCATAGGACAAGCCTCTGATTTTGTCGATATACTCAATCTCGCGGCTTCCTGCGTATACCATATGTGTATGCGAATCACAGAAAGTCGGGAACACCATACGTCCTGTAGCATCAACCTCGAGGTCAAAAGTCTGCTCTGCAAGGTCGATCATCTGTCCGAAAGAACTGATCTTGTCATCCTCGACAATAAGGTAGGCATTCTTGATTGTTTGAATATTTGCCATATCCTTGCCCATTACACGAACCTTAGGCTGGTACTCTACTTGGACAAGTTCTTTGATGTTTTTTATGAGAGTTTTCATTATGAAAGATATAAAAGTTGAGAGTTTTAAATTCAGAACAGTTCTCCCTGGGGACCAGAAGAATGGAATTTGCCGAGGTGTTTATATGCCAATTGTGTCGCCTCACGTCCACGAGGAGTACGCATAATATAGCCTTCCTGTATAAGGTACGGTTCGTATACCTCCTCAATAGTACCGGAGTCCTCCCCTACGGCTGTAGCAATAGTATTGAGTCCGACAGGACCTCCTCGGAATTTGTCGATTATTGTGGAAAGAATGCGGATGTCCATTTCATCAAGCCCATTTCTGTCGACATTGAGAGCCTGCAGAGCATGTCGAGCAATGTCGAGCGTAATGGTACCGTCACCGACGACTTGAGCAAAGTCACGCACACGACGAAGCAGGAGGTTCGCAATTCGGGGGGTGCCACGGCTGCGGCGAGCAATTTCCATAGCCGACTCGCTTGTGATTTTCTGATTAAGCAATCCTGCCGAGCGGTTCACTATATGAGTCAATGTCTCAGCGTCATAATACTGCAGACGACAGGTGATGCCAAACCTTGCGCGAAGCGGAGCCGTAAGCATACCTGAACGAGTGGTGGCGCCAATGAGAGTGAACGGCTTGAGGTTAAGCTGAACACTTCGTGCTGCAGGTCCAGACTCGATCATGATGTCAATTCGGAAGTCTTCCATTGCCGAGTAAAGATACTCTTCAACAATGGGTGACAAACGATGTATTTCGTCGATGAAAAGGACATCGTTCCGATCCAACGAAGTGAGAAGGCCTGCAAGGTCACCGGGCTTGTCAAGTACCGGTCCCGACGACATTTTAAGGCTTACGCCAAGCTCATTGGCAATAATGTGAGACAAAGTGGTCTTGCCCAATCCTGGAGGGCCATGCAAGAGGACATGATCCAACGGTTCTCCACGTTCTTTGGCAGCACGGACAAACACCTTGAGATTGTCGAGTACCTGCTGCTGACCTGCGAAACTTTCGAAAGCCTTGGGACGCAAAGCACGCTCCACATCGCGTTCGAGAGGCGACTGGCTTTTTCCAGTGGGGTCAAGATTATCATTCATGTTGAAATTGTTACGTATAGAGATTGCAAAGATACACAAAAAAATCCGAATGGCGGAAAATAAAAAAAAGAGGTTTGATTATCTGAAATATACATGCATCGACAATTAGCGATAATCAGTCAAAGCCAAAACTTCGCTGAGCACGTACAATATTTTTTATATAGTGACGTTTAAAACTTAAATAAAATGCATTCATCATGAAATCAGTAATTGTAGGTACAGATTTTTCGAAAGGCTCATATGTTGCATTGGAGATAGCCGTAGACATCGCCAACCAGCTTCATACTGGCATCAGACTCCTGTGGGTCAAGAAGGTGAAGAAACTACTTTCTGGCGAGCAGATAGAATCGACTGAACACCTAGCCAAAGAAAAGCTTCAACAATTGTGCGAAACACATCGTCCAAATTTGAAACATGGTGACATCACTTGGGAGATAAAGAGTGGCAAAGTGGCCAGTTGTATTGCCGAAGAAGCGCGCAAGGAGGATTCACCGATGGTTGTGATTGGAACCAATGGAGCATCGGGTTTCGAAAAATACTGGATGGGAAGTACCGCTGTACGAATACTGCAAGAGTCCCCCTGCCCCACCCTTACGATACGTGAGGGTTATAATTTTCACAAATCGTTGGAGCACATCGTTGTTCCAATCCGCATAAACGCCAATTCTCGCCAAAAGGTAGCTCCCGCCGCCCAGATGGCAAAGATATTCGGTTCACATATACACATCCTTGGACTGATAGAATCAGCTCAGGATGCATTGACGCTACGTACATACCTGAAACAGGTGGAAAACTTTTACGCAAAAGAAAACATACCCTATACATGCTGCGGACGCAGGTATGAAGACTATTCAAAGACCGTACTAGAGTATGCCACCAGTATAAATGCTGACCTCGTTGTAATCAATACAGAACAAGACCGTCTGCTGGCACGCCTGTTCCTTGGCACCAATGCCCAACAGATAGTACACCATTCGCAGATTCCCGTCCTCTGCATTCATCCCGAAGACATTGGAGACATTGCACGATAACCGCGTAATCATTGTTGGCGCCGGTGCATCGGGCATGATGGCCGCCCTTGTCGCTGCAAGACGCGGCAGGCAGGTGTATTTGTTGGAAAAGATGGCACAACCAGGGATGAAACTGCGCATCACCGGAAAAGGGCGCTGTAACCTTACCAACACAGCGGTTCTGAAAGATTTTCTGACACATATAGGTTCTGACGCACGATTCATGCGCAATTCGTTCGCTACATTCTTCAACACCCAACTTATGGAACTGTTCGAGGAGCTTGGAGTGCCTTTGGTGGTTGAACGTGGCGACCGGGTTTATCCCAAAAGCGGCAAGTCTCTTGACATTTTTCTTGCCCTCGTCACCGCACTGGAAAAAATGCCCAATGTTGAAATACGTAAAAACTGTCGTGTGGAGTCATTGTTAATTGAGAACGGCGAGGCTCATGGTGTGCGATGTGCTGACGGAACCACTCTTAGAGCCAACAGTACAATTATTGCCACCGGAGGCATGAGCTATCCGCTGACAGGCTCGACCGGTGATGGATACATGATGGCAGAAAAAGCTGGACACACAGTTACACCGAGAGTTCCAGCGCTAGTAAGACTCAATGGCGAAATAGAAATACCAACAGAACTGGTCAATTTCGCCCTGAAGAATGTCCGTCTTACATTGACCCACCCTGATGGAAAGAAAATCAGCGAACATTTCGGAGAGATGACATTCACACCCAACGGCATCGACGGACCTATTGTTCTTTCGGCTAGCCGAGTGGCAAGTCGGATGCTGCACAACGGAGAAAAAGTAATTGCTCACATAGACCTGAAGCCATCTGTAGACACCAACGTTTTAGACAAACGTTTGATCAACGACCTAGACAGCAACGGAACCAGAGTCTTTAACGACGCATTGCGACTATGGCTGCCGGCTGAACTGATTCCACTGGCATTGAAAACGATGCACGTGGAATACTACAAACGGCTGAATCAGATAAACGCAGTGGAAAGAAAACGTATACTGACGTTCCTGAAAGACATATCGTTTCCGCTTACAGGCACTGGAAACTTCGAAGAGGCTGTGATAACGCAAGGCGGTGTCGACCTTAAAGAGGTCAATCCAAAAACGATGGAATCAAGAATTGTGAAAGGGCTTTATTTCACTGGTGAAGTGCTGGATCTTGATGCCGACACTGGCGGATACAACCTGCAGATAGCATTCACCACAGGAAATGCAGCAGGTAGCAGCTGTTGATGTCAAGCCTGCTCAAACGTCTCGAGTGCAACGGTAGCCTCTTCCCAAGCAGTCATACGTTCCTCCAGTTTTTCTTTCAGAGACTGATATTCAGTATAGAAATCTGCATTCCCCACCACAGAATCATCACCTGAGGATAGAAGAGACTCTTTCTCGGCGACAAGAGACTCGAGCTGCTCTATCTCTTTTTCGACCCGTTCTACGTTTCCTCGTAGTTTTCGAAGCTCACGTTCACGCTCCTTCGACTGCTGATAATCAAGTTTGCTTTTCGAGACAACCTGCTGACTCCTTTGAGCAACATTCTTTTTCTTGACAACATCAAGTTCTTTAAGGTGTTCAATACGGCGATACTCAAGAAATTCAAAGATATCACCTTTAAATTCATGTACACCACCATCACGGAACTCGAACAAAGAATCCGTTAACCCTTGTAGAAAATCACGATCGTGTGACACGACAATCAGGGTTCCTGTATATTGCAAGAGAGCATTTTTCAATACATCTTTCGAATCCATGTCCAGATGGTTAGTCGGCTCATCAAGCACCAACAGATTGCATGGAGTAAGCAGCAGTTTGGCCAAAGCAAGCCTAGCCTTCTCACCGCCCGACAAGACCTTAACCTTCTTGTCAATATCATCGTTATCAAACAAGAACGAGCCGAGGATACTGCGAATCTTTGGACGAATGTCACCCACTGCGGCATTGTCTATGGTCTGGAACACCGTCAGTTCACCGTCAAGCATGGCGGCTTGATTCTGAGCATAATAACCAATCTGGACCTGATGTCCAAGTCTGAAGGAGCCTGTGTAATCGTTCAACTGTCCAACAATGATTTTCGCCAGAGTGGACTTACCCTCACCATTGCGACCGACAAAAGCGATCCTGGAATTTTTTGTCACCAGAAAATCAACATTGTCGAAGACCTTGTTGTCGCCATATGCCTTTCCGAGATGCGATGCTTCCATCACTATTTTTCCGCTGTGAGGTGCAGGCGGAAACTGGAAATGTATGCTTTCAGTAGAGACCTCGTCTATAGTTATCTTCTCCATTCTTTCCAGCATCTTGATGCGTGACTGCACCTGTTTGGACTTGGTTGCCTTGTAACGGAATCGTTCTATGAATGCCTCAATTTGAGCAACTTGTCGCTGCTGGTTGGTAAGCGATGCCATCTGCGAAGCCCTGCGTTCTTGCATCTGCACCACATATTCCGAATAAGAGGCGTTGTAATCGTATATCTTGCCAGCAGTGATTTCAATTGTGCGGGTAGTGATATTGTCCAGGAAAGTGCGATCGTGAGATACCAGCACCACCGCTCCTGCATATGTTGATAGGTAATCCTCGAGCCATTGGATAGACTCAATGTCAAGGTGGTTGGTTGGCTCGTCAAGCAATAGGAAGTCCGGCCGTTTCAGCAGAAGTTTAGCAAGTTCGACACGCATTTGCCAACCACCGCTAAATTCAGACACTAACCTATCGAAATCGCCATGTTTGAATCCAAGTCCAAGTAGTATTTTTTCAGCCAATTCACGTCTGTTGCCGCCTCCCTGCAAAACAATCTGCTCGGTGACATCGTGCAGGCGAGTCAGTAGCCGCTCATATTCATGCGATTCGTAATCGTTGCGCATGGCGACCTCTGACGACAGTTGCTCCTGCAATCGCTCGAGCGAATCAATTTTATCGAACGCTGTCATCGTCTCGTCGATTACAGACCCTATACTGTCAGGAACCATTTCCTGAGGCAAATAGCCGACCGTCTGACCAGAAGCAATAACTATGGTTCCCGTTTCAGGTTCCTGCATGTGACAGAGAATCTTCAACAGGGTAGACTTGCCAGCACCATTTTTGCCGACCAGACCGATGCGGTCGCGGTCGTTGATGTTGAAAGTCACTTCGTCGAAAAGATTGACACCTGTGAACTGGACAGACAAGTTGTTGACAGAAATCATTGAGACTTGATGGGTTTTATAGGCATTTCTTTGGGAGATAAGAACTAAAAAAGGCGAACAGAAAAGTCCGCCTTAATTATATTATTGTATAAATAAATGCTATCCTTCAAGTTCAAACTGGACAGGCAAAGTGAAGAAAGAACGGACCTTTTTGCCTTTTTTCTCGCCAGCCGTCCATTTGGGCATAGAACCGACAACACGCATAGCTTCCTTTCCGCATCCGCCACCAATGTCACGGAGAACAGATACATTCGATACCCTACCGTCTTTTTCCACAACGAACTTAACCACAACCGTTCCTGTGATGTTGTTGTTTCGAGCAAGTTCAGGATACTTTATATTGCTACCGAGATATTTGTATAAGGCAGTTTCACCGCCAGGGAATGTAGGATCGACATCCGGGACTTCCTCAATAGCGTCCTCTTCCACTAAATCCTCTGTAGGTCCTTCAATGACACTCGGACCAGTAGGAATATTTTCGTCCTGATCTTTGGGGTCCAGTTCATTCTTAATATCAGCATTGTCATCGACAATGTCAACCTGGTCCTCAGAAAGCTCAGGTTCTTCAGGCTGCTGCTCTTCAGGCTGCTGCTGTTCTTCTTCCTGCTGCTCCTCCGTGAACTCAATCTCCTCCATATCGTTTGTTTTCGTTTCGGTAGAAAAATCTGTTTTCTTCTGCTCGGATTTCTTGATGTTGAATGCAACAAGAACCAGAGCAAGAATGAAAACCAAACCAATCTCAAGGAATAGACCTTTCTTGTTTTCAAGGTCAGCTTTCTTTGATTTCTTTGATTCCATATTATTAATTTTTAATCGTTTATTCAAATATATACATATTGGAAACACCTTGTTTTCCGACCGCTAAATTACTACTTTTTTTTCAATTATCAACAACAAAATGTAAAAAAATAATTAAAAAGGAGAATCATTGGAATATAGCAGTCTGAAATTCAACGATAGACAAAGTCGACTACTTGCTTTTTCCGAACATCTGTGCGATTTCTTCTTTCGTCTTGCCATTAAGCAGGATTCCTGGCTTCCAGTTCAAGTCGGGATAAGCCTTTTTCAAATCCTCACAGGCCGCTTCGATTCCAGAGCTGCCAGAAGTAGCAAAAGGAATCAATGTTTTGCCTTTAAGATTGTTAGATTCTATGAAAGTGGCAATGATTTTTGGATAAGTGTTGCACCAGATGGGGAAACCAATATAAATGGTGTTGTAGTCATCCATTTCGACATCCATTTCTTCAAAAGCGGGACGGGCAGAGTCGTCACGCATCTCAACAATAGAACGTGATTGGTCGTTTCTCCAGTCGAGGTCGGCCTCGGAATAAGGTTGTTCCGGCCGGATTTCCTCGAGGTCAGCATGAGTGGCCTTGCCTAAATTTATGGCAGCCTCTCTTGTTACACCAGAAGCAGAGAAGTAAGTCACCAGAATAGCGTTGTCAGACTCGTCTTTAATTTCCGGTTTGTTGGATTTCATATTGCAGCCTAACATGCAAAGTGAAATCATTGTAATAATACTCAAAGATTTAATTTTCATGTCTTATTGTCTTTTTTTATTTTCAGATACATTATTTACACCATAGCCAAACAGGGCAAAATCGCCCTTCAATGGATCGTCCGGGAAAATAGTTGATAACGATGTTGTAAGCCTGATTGCGGCACTCATCGAAGCCGTGCCACTCGACAGAAGGCCGAGCCGCAACGACTGGTTGAGCACATGTGTGTCGAGAGGCATTATGAGAGTGCGGCGGTCAATAAACTCAGACCACAAACCCAAGTCGACAGGAGAATCCGAGCGCACCATCCAGCGCAAGAACATGCAGACACGCTTACAAGCCGACTGTGTGTTTTTAGGGACCACAACACTGACACCGCAGCCGCAAAAATAGGAACATATTGCCTCAACAGCCTGCATGCCTGTACTGGCATTCTGGCGAACATAAGCGCCCAACGAGCCATGTTCAACAATCAGTTGCTGACAGGCACTGAGGAAGTTGTACATACAGTCATTGTTGTAAAGGCGATAGTAGCAATCGCTGTCTCCTTTATGGAAGCACACATTGAAAGCACCTGTGCGCACCCAATCGAAGGCATCTCCACCAGACCATTCAAGCAACTGGCCTATTTTTGGCATAAACTGCTTGCGGCTGCCGAAGCTAAGCGACGAGGCGAGGAAAGCCATAGTCTCCTGGTTTTGATCACCGTACACCTGATGCATCCACCACGACGGGTCGCCATTCAAGAATTCTGCAGTCTCGTACTGGGCGGCATAGGAACGCAGCAGTTCTCGTGTTGCACTATCCACAACGACCTCTTTCATACTATTTTATTATGCGGTAATAGTTTTCCTTGCGTGGACGAGCCTGCGGGATCGGCCTGGCAGGATAACCCAACGAAATGCTGCCAACACCCATGAGTCCGTCCGGTAAGCCGAACTGCTTCATCAACGTCATGCCCTCTTCTGTGTCGAACATCTGGCGTTCACGATTTATCCAGCAAGACCCCAGTCCAATGGCATGGGCCGCATTCATCATATTACCAAGTACCAACGAGGCGTCGGCAGTGCCGTTCTCCCATTTGTCAGGACGTGAAGCGAACACCAAGACAATGGTCGGTGCATCGTAATATGGATTGGTGTCGCTGCCCATCACCGCAGCATTCATACGTACTAATTGTTTGATTATATCAGGGTTCTGCACAGCCACAATCCATGGGTCCTGATAATTCATACCCGTCGGAGCATAGGTGCCAGCATCAAGTACTGCACGCAACTCTTCGTCAGTTATTTGCTCCGGTTTGAAAGCACGGACACTGCGACGTTCACGCAATGCTTTTAAGATTTCGTTGTCCATGATGTATGAGTTAATTAGGTTTTATAGACTAAAAAAAAGAGCTACTATTATCATTCACCTAATGCATCTTCAATAATCATCTCATAGAGTTGAGATGTGGAAATGCCCATGGCTCGAGCCTGTTTGGGAACAATGCTCTCGGCACTTTGGCCAGGAATCGAGTTGACTTCCAGAAAGGTAAGTTTCTTGGCATCAGTGTCACAAATATAATCAAAACGAACTACGCCACGACAGTCCAGAAGGTCGTAAAGACGCGACGAAACATCTTGAATTTCTTCGGCAATGCTATCCTCGACCTCTGCAGGCGTAACCTCGTTGGAGAAACCGTCGTATTTGGCAGCATAGTCGAAGAACTCATGGTCGCCGAGAGGGATAATCTCAGTTATCGGAAATACAAACTTCTTACCCTTGATTTTCATGACTCCACAGTCAAACTCACGGCCTCCAACAAACTGCTCGACTAAAACCGCATTGTCCTCTGTGAATGCCTCCCTGATGGCCGGCATCAAGTCCTCTGCCCTTTTCACCTTGGTTGTGGCAACACTGCTGCCGCCCGACGCAGGCTTGACAAAAACCGGCAAACCTAATCTGTCAACAATTGCCTTTTCGTCAAAAGGCTGGTCACTATACAGCATAACCGAATCTGCAACGCGGACAATATCAAAACTACGTACAATAGGATTGCAATAGCCCTTATTGAATGTCATTGCAGACGTATAAAAGCCGCAAGTCGTGTACTTTATGCCCAACAAATCGAAATATCCTTGCAAGACACCATTCTCACCAGGATTACCATGAACGATAATGAATGCAAGGTCAAAGACTATCTTTATGCCGTTATCAGTCACAGTAAAACCAGCACGGTCGACAGGGCGATGAGTGCCGTCGTCGGCAAGCCAGTACCATTGCTGACGATCGATTATGCCGTCGTGCAACTCGCCAATGACAATCTTGTAGACATTATATTTATTTTTGTCGAGCGAGTTATAAACCTGACAACCGCTGTTGATGGAGATCTGGTGCTCGCCAGAGAATCCTCCCATGACCAATGCAATGTTCTTTTTCATTTTTACCTTAATTGTGAATGGGGCGATGCGCCAAACTTTTTTTCGCCCTTTCGATTTCTTCTGATCTAATTATTGTTTCCTGCGACATAAAGGCTTCTTGAAAACGCTGCCAGACAATCTGTTCCGCGAGTGGCGAAGGATGCATCATGTCGTCGGCATAAAAGCGATAATCGCGTAACTCATCCATAACGATTTCGTAAGCAGGAAAGTATGTCACTCTATTCTTTTTTTCTTCCATGGCATAGACAATCCGTTCGATAGCAAGAAGAAGTACCGCCTTGCCTAGCTGGTTACCATGTGCTCCATAAGCAAGATGACGTACCGGGCTGATGGTAAAAACAACATTCTTACCCGCTTGCACCAATCGTTCAACAATAGGAATCCATGCGTTGACCACTTCGTCGACAGAGGCAAGACACTTATCAAATCTGCCTGCAGGAACCTTGTGACAATTGGCGACAACCATTCCGTCATCAACAAGCCTGTACAGCCATGCCGAGCCAAAAGTGACAATCACACTGTCGCATTGTGTCAGAAAAGCATTGGCCTTTGCAATATCCTCATTGCAAGCCATCAGGCATTCCTCCTTGTCCCTGCGCGAATATGAGCCATGATGCAACCACGAATGCCATAATCCCTCATGCTGCACAAGAACAGTGTCATCTATCCGCTTGTTATCCAAGCATCGACACAGAGCATCAGCCATGGACAACGGGTTGTATAGAATGCCGAACGGATTGATCAAGACATTAAAATCCAAATTCGTCATTCGTATACCCATGTTCTCAGTAAAGCACGAGCCAATCATAAATACCCGATTGTCGTATCCAATCCTGAACAGACCTTTCGGAACTTCAACAGGGGTATGTAGCTTAACGGTTTTCATCTGCCATTGAATTTTATTTCGCTCACCTCTGGCATTTTCTCCAGCAATTTTACGAAATTACGCGGTTCAATGAGAAGCTGAGGCGATTTCATAAAGAGCGAGATATTATTGTCAACATCGTCGACATGCACAGCAAGCTGTACCTTACCCTTGTTTTGCTTTGCCAGTTTTTGTAACCGTTCGCAGAATTCGTCATTGAGCGTATTCAACTGAATATGGAAACTTATTGACTTCGCATAGTTGTTGAGCACGTCGCTGAGCAGCATCATCTTATTTATACGCAATTTGGGCGAAAGCGTTTTTTCAACCCCATCCTTGTCTCTGAACGATTTCTGATACACCTCGCCTTGGACAAATATAAACAAACCTTTCTCAAAGAAATTCTTGTACTTCACGCTGTCGTCACCAAACAACCGCAACTCATAACTGCCCACATAGTCTTCCAATACCAAACTGCCATAAGGATTGCCTGTACGCTGAGAAACAGCAAAACTAGCCGATGAGACCAAGCCACCGAAACAGATATCACGACGGCCGAGCAAAGATGAAAGGTCGCCTAATTGTGTCACATTAATAGTTGCAAAGTTTTGCATTTCGATTTTATAATCATCCAACGGATGAGCACTGATATAGAAGCCTATGACCTCTTTTTCATTGTTGCTCTGCTCGACGCTTGTCCATGGTTCGCATTCTGGAATAGGAGGATGGTCTTCCGACTTTATTTCGTCAGAAACATCGAAAATTGACATTTGAGCCTTGTTAGCAGAATCCTGTTTCCGAGCCTCCCAGCGAACAAGTTTTTCCAGATAAGACGGTGCATTGTCGGCTGGGAACTCCTTATACAAATATTGGGCACGGTGCATACCCTCCAGTTGATCGAAAGCTCCCGACTTGACAAGCACTTCGAGATTCTTGCGGTTCACAGCCTTCATATCGATACGGTCCAACAGGTCGAAGATATCTTTGTAAGGACCATTTTTCTCCCTCTCGGTGATAATCACATTAGCCGCCACTTCACCCATGCCCTTGATAGCACTGAGACCAAAACGAATTTGTCCCTTCTCATTGACCGAAAAATCAATTTCCGACTCATTGACACAAGGCAGAAGAATCTCGATATTATTTTTTCTGCAATCGCTCATCAACTCGGTGACACGCTTTATGTCATTGAGCGACGATGTCATCACAGCAGCCATATACTCAGCAGGATAGTGAGCCTTGAGGTATGCCGTCTGATAAGCCACCCAAGAATAGCATGTGGCATGAGACTTGTTGAAGGCGTAAGATGCAAACTTTTTCCAGTCTTCCCAGATCTTGTGGAGTTTTTCCTTGGGATGTCCGTTTTTCTCTCCCCCCTCATAGAAAAGAACCTCAAGCTCGTTCATTTTATCTATTTGCTTCTTGCCCATTGCCTTGCGAAGGGTATCGCTCTGACCACGTGTAAAACCGGCAAGTTGTCTTGACAGAAGCATCACCTGCTCTTGATAGACCGTAATGCCGTAGGTGTCCTTCAAATACTTTTCCATGCAAGGAATATCATACTCAACAGGTTTTCGTCCCAGTTTGCGGTCAATAAAGTCAGGAATATAGTCCATTGGACCAGGGCGATAGAGAGCGTTCATAGCAATAAGGTCCTCGAAGACATGCGGTTTCAACTCACGCAAATATTTCTGCATGCCAGCCGACTCAAACTGAAATGTGCCAACTGTGTTGCCGTCACAAAAGAGTTGATAAGTTTTTTCGTCATCTATGGGGATATGGTCTATGTCAATGTCGATATTATGGTGTTTCTTGATATTACGGATAGCATCCTTGATGATGGTTAGATTCTTAAGTCCGAGGAAGTCCATCTTTATCAGTCCCACATTCTCAACAACATGTCCATCGTATTGAGTAACGAGTACGTCTTCACCGCTATCCTTATCCTTGATTGTGCAAACAGGGGCGTACTTTGTCAAATCGTCAGCACCGATAATGACACCACAAGCGTGAATGCCCACCTGACGGTTGGTGTCTTCCAACTCCTCGGCATAGGTAAGCATCGACTTGAGAGAATCATCGTTGCCTTCCATGATTTCGCGCAATTCAGGTACATAGCGGTAACAGTTTTTAAGATTAACCTTGGGAGACTTGCCTTTATCGTCCTTGATGTTATCGGGAAAACTGCGATCAGGGATATAACCTTTGATTTGGTTAACCACACCGAGCGGAACCTTCTGTATGCGACCCACATCGGCAATGGCCGATTTGCTCGCCATAGTGCCATATGTGATGATATGTGCCACCTTCTCCTTGCCGTATTTCCTAGTAATCCAGTCAAGAACTTTGCCACGTCCTGCATCGTCAAAATCAACATCAATATCTGGCAACGAAATACGGTCTGGGTTAAGGAAACGCTCGAAAAGGAGATCGTATTTCAGTGGGTCGATATCAGTTATCCATAGGCAATAGGCCACTACGCTGCCTGCCGCCGAACCACGTCCCGGGCCTACGCTGACGCCAAGTTCCTCGCGGGCACCACGGATATAGTCAGCCACTATAAGAAAATAGCCTGGGAAACCCATGGTCTTAATGGTGTGCAACTCAAAGGTGATACGTTCTTTCTGTTCCTCTGTCAGTTCCTCGCCATAACGTTTGTGCGCGCCTTCCCACACCAGTTTGGCCAGATAGTCGGCCTCAAACTTGATTCTGTATAGTTTATTGTAACCACCAAGCCGCTCTATTTTTTTCTCCGCTGCCTCTTGACTCATCACCACCTCGCCGTGCTCGTTACGAGTAAATTCATCGAAGAGTTCCTGCTCGGAGATACGACTGCGGTATTCCTCCTCTGTGCCGAAGTCTGTAGGTATTTGGAATACTGGCATTATAGGATCGGAATCAATGCTGTAGACCTCTACCTTATTGACAATTTCACGCGTGTTTTCAAGAGCATCAGGCAAGTCGTCAAAAACAGCAGCCATCTCGTCAGGTGATTTCAGCCATTCCTGTTTGGTGTAGTGCAGACGGTTAGGGTCGTCGAAATCCTTGCCTGTGCTAAGACAAATCAACCGGTCGTGAGCCTCACCGTGTTCCTCCTCCACAAAGTGTACATCGTTGGTGGCTATATATTTGATATTGTATTTCTCGGCAAATTCAAGCAGATATTTGTTCACCTGCTGCTGCTTGGGATATGTGTCGTAGGCGGCATTGGGCTTGTCAGTCTGGTGACGCTGCATCTCGAGGTAGAAGTCGTCGCCAAAAAGATTCTTGAACCAGCGAACCGACTCCTCTGCGGCCTCGATGTCTCCTTTCAATATCTTCTGTGGAATCTCGCCGCCGATACATGCTGAGCAGCAAATAAGACCTTCATGGTACTTTTCGAGGACATTATGGTCGATACGGGGATTATAGAAGAAACCGTCGGTGAAAGCTATAGAACTAAGTTTGCACAAGTTGAGATAACCTTGTTTATTCTTCGCCAACAGAATAAGATGCCATCCGCTACGGTCGGTGATACGCTCGCGGCCAGTCTCAGGGTCTCGTTCCTTCACTGCGGGATCCTTGTCGTAAAGCGTGCGGTGGGCGCAGTAAGTCTCAATACCAATTATTGGCTTGAACATCTGTTCTTTCAGCTGCTCTATCTGGTACTCTGCCTCTCTTTTTTCCTCAGGTGTGGCACCATCGTTGGACAAGACAGCCTGATGCTCCTTGATCTTGTCTTTGACTTTGCCGTTTTCTTTCTTGACAGTGTCCACAAGTTCCTTGATACCGAACATGTTGCCATGGTCAGTGAGAGCCATAGCGTACATTCCATTGCGTTTGCACTTGCTGATAAGGTCGGGAACTTTCGACATTCCATCGAGGATGGAAAAATGGGAGTGAACATGTAAATGGGTGAAATACGGCATACTATGACAACGATTGTATTGTTTTTGAAATTGTAAAAATAGCAAAAATAATCCAAACTGACAGTCACAATCTGTCAATAGTTTTCAACATGGAAGAGAATATGCAATAGTTCAAAAGGTTATGTCCACCTCTTTCATCAATAGTATACAATGGTACGCTCAATGGTGTACATCTCCTTGCCGTTCATAAAATAGCGGCACTGTGTCCAGTTACCATTTCTGTCATAGGTGTAACGGCGACGCTCCGTATTGGTCACAACCTCTTCATCATAATAGGATGTCTGCGTGCGACGAACTAAGTTTCCTCGTCGGTCATACTTATATTTTTCACTGAGAATCAACAACTCATCGGCAGTAAACTGTTCCATAGTCTTGAGACGTTCACACTTGTCATAGGTCGACACCGTGCGCTTGGCTACGACACCTGAGTCAGCGGTGTATACATACTCCACGCTCATGGCAAGATTGCCACCTACAGCATAGATATAATGAGTCGAACTATACAAGCGGTTCTGTAAGTCGAACTGGCGCAGTTCCAGCACATCGCCATCATAGTCGAACCTGTATAATACGCCGTCAGAAATATCCTCGACAGTCAAAGGATAGCGCGTAACATTTTCCCCGCCAAAGCCTCGCTTGCGGTACTCCGTCAACTTGCCTGTAGAGTCAAAATAATATGTCTCCTGGAAATTGATATCGCTGCCCGACTCATATCGTTGCACCACCGTCACCTGACAAGGATGCGCCATGAGGTTGATGTCCCCACAGGTTGGCTGAGTAAGCGTCTGACGGCTATGCTGTGCCACGGCCGTCGTGGAAAACAAAAATATTACGAGGAGAATCCTTTTAATAAAGAACATACATCAAATCAGCTTCTTGTAGTGGAAACGGTGCGGAGTGTCGTCACCAAGGCGTTTCTTACGGTTTTCCTCATATTCCGAGTAGCTGCCCTCGAAGAAATAAACTTGCGAATCGCCCTCAAAAGCAAGGATATGGGTACAGATGCGGTCGAGGAACCAGCGGTCGTGGCTGATGACGACAGCACATCCGGCAAAATTCTCAAGACCTTCCTCTAATGCACGCATCGTGTTGACATCTATATCGTTGGTAGGTTCGTCGAGCAGTAGCACATTGGCCTCGCTCTTGAGTGTCAACGCCAAATGCAGACGATTGCGTTCGCCGCCACTTAGCACACCAGCCTTCTTACTCTGGTCGTTGCCACTGAAATTGAACCGCGAAATGTAGGCACGGCTGTTCACCAGACGTCCACCCATCTGTATCTGCTCGTTGCCTTCGCTGACAACCTCCCATACTGACTTCTCGGGGTCTATCCTAACATGCTGCTGATCGACATATCCAATCTTGACAGTCTCGCCAACTGTAAAGGTACCCTTGTCAGGCTGCTCAAGTCCCATAATCAGGCGAAACAGCGTGGTCTTGCCGCAGCCGTTGGGGCCGATGACACCGACGATACCTGCCGGTGGCAGCGAGAATGTAAGGTTCTCATATAGCAGTTTGTCACCATAAGCCTTGCTGACACCCTCGACTTCGAGCACCTTGTTGCCCAAACGAGGTCCATTGGGAATGAAAATCTCAAGATTCTGCTCCTTTTCCTTCACATCCTCATTCATCATGCGGTCATAGGCAGCCAGACGAGCTTTGCCCTTGGCCTGGCGTGCCTTGGGAGCCATGCGGACCCATTCAAGCTCGCGCTGGAGGGTCTTGCGGCGCTTGCTTTCCTGCTTCTCCTCAAGCGCCAGACGCTGAGTCTTCTGTTCAAGCCAGGAACTATAGTTGCCCTGCCATGGGATGCCCTCTCCCCTGTCGAGTTCCAGAATCCATCCAGCCACATTGTCAAGGAAATAACGGTCGTGCGTCACAGCGATAACGGTACCCTTGTATTGCTGCAGATGGTGCTCAAGCCACTCAATACTTTCAGCGTCGAGGTGATTGGTGGGCTCGTCGAGCAACAGAATGTCAGGTTCCTGCAACAATAATCTACAAAGAGCCACCCTTCGGCGTTCACCTCCGCTGAGATTCTTAACCAGTTGGTCTTCGTCAGGGCATCGCAATGCATCCATGGCACGCTCCAGACGGCTGTCGAGATTCCAAGCATCGTGTTGCTCAAGCAGTTCAGTAAGTTCGCCTTGTCGTGTACACAATTTGTCGAAATCAGCATCAGGGTCGACGAAAGCATTGTTCACCTCTTCGTACTCCTTCAGCCAATCGACGACTTCCTGCACGGCCTCTTGGACAACCTCCTTAACAGTCTTGCTATCATCAAGTTTCGGTTCCTGCTCAAGGTATCCGACACTGTAACCAGGTGAAAAGACCACCTCGCCCTGATAGTCTTTGTCGACTCCGGCGATAATCTTCAGCAGGCTGGACTTGCCGCTGCCGTTCAAGCCGATAATGCCAATCTTGGCTCCGTAGAAGAAACTCAGATAAATATCTTTAAGAATCTGACGTGACGGCGGGATAAGCTTACCCACGCCCACCATTGAGAAAATAATCTTTTTATCGTCCATGATATGATGCAATAATACCGGTATCGTCATACAAAACAACCATACCGTTAACGGGAAACTAATCTTCGAAACGGATGTCTTTCACGTTCAGCTGAGTTTCGGTCTTGCCGTTCCAGTAGTTTTCTTCAAGAAGGTAGCAGATGCTGAACGACTCACCACGTTTGACGCGCTCATAATTGTCGCCAAGCTGGAAACCGATAGCTGGGTATGCACGTGAACGGGATGTAAGTTGTATTGCCGAAAACTTCAAGTGATTAGAACCGACAACACGGGGTGAACCAGTATCAACCAGGTTGCGGGTACAAAACACAGGAACATTGTTTTCTGGTCCAAACGGTGAGAACTGCTTGAGAATACGTAGGAACTTGGGCGTGATGTGTTCCGAGAAACTTATTTCGGCATCAATCTCTATTTCCGGAACAGTGGCCTCCTTGGGCAGATCACGACTTACAATTTCCTCGAAACGCTGTACAAAACGTTCGTAATTCTCCGGTTTGAGAGAAACACCTGCAGCACTTTTGTGACCTCCAAAGTGTTCCAGCAAGTCGCTACATTCCTCAAGTGCCGAGTGGACATCAAACTCCTTGATACTGCGAGCCGAACCGACGTACAAGTCGTCTGTTGAATGAGTGAACACAATAGTCGGGCGGTAGTATGCCTCGACCAGACGCGACGCAACAATGCCTACAACACCACGGTGCCAGTCCTCTCCAAACAGGACTATGGAATGACGGTTGATGAGACTCGGGTCGCTCTCCAACATGCGTTTGGCCTCTTCCGTCGCCTGTGTATCAAGACCCTTGCGTTCAACATTGTAGTTATTGATTTCCTCGGCAAGCTTTGTAGCAACATCCATATTCTCGGCCAGAAGGAGACGCACCGAATCAAACGCGCTGTGTATTCGTCCGGCAGCATTGATACGCGGACCGACAAGAAACACCAGATCGCTGATGTTCAAATCCTTCACAAAGTATGATTCCTTCTCGGGATTGCCGGCACGGTCTTCTTTTGAGCGTGGTTCTATGTGGCCATACGTAAGTATGGCTTCCAGCCCTGGACGCGGACAGGTATTGATGACCTTCAATCCATAGGCTGCCAGCACACGGTTCTCACCCATGATGGGAACGATGTCAGATGCAATGCTAACGGCCACGAGGTCGAGATAGCGCAGCAGCTTCAGTTTCAGCATCTCCATGTTCTTTTTCTGAATCGTGGTCAGTTCTGAAGCCGAGTCGCACAGACGCACCCCGATTTTTTGCTCCATATAGGCCTCTACAATCTTGAAGCCTATACCACAACCCGAAAGTTCCTTGTATGGATACGGGCAGTCGGGACGCTTGGGGTCAAGCACTGCACAACAGCGCGGCAGTTCGTCGCCTGGCAAATGGTGGTCGCCGACAATAATGTCGATACCAAGTGAATTAGCGTAATCAGCCTGCTCAACTGCCTTTATTCCGCAGTCGAGGGCAATAATCAACTTAACACCCGTCCGTTTGGCATAGTCAATGCCCTGAAACGAGATGCCGTAGCCCTCAGTGTCACGGTCGGGGATGTAGAAATCGATGTTGTAGTGAAGAGTGTGGAAATACGAATAGACCAACGCGACAGCCGATGTGCCGTCCACATCATAGTCACCGTAAATAAGCATACGTTCCTTGTTGCGGATAGCGTCGTTGATACGTGCAATAGCACGATCCATATCTTTCATAAGAAACGGATCGTGAAGCTGGTCTAAACTGGGACGGAAGAAGTGCTTGGCTTCTTCAAAAGTAGTAACACCTCGTTCTACGAGTAGCGTGGCAATAATTTTGTCCACGCCCAAAGATTCCGCAAGTTTCTCAACAACCTCTATTTCATAATCTTTCCTAATTATCCAACGTTTTTCTTTCATTTTTTACTGGGCGTAAAATTACGAACTTTTTGCAAAACTGAAGTAAAAAAAATGATTTTTTTTCTTACAGCAAACGTGGATAATACACAAACTCTTTGCTATCAAAAAGATAACAAAGCATATTTAATGATATATTTTTATTCAGAGAATCTGTGCCGTGTGATTCTTGGTGTCGACCTTTCCAATAGCGTCGACAATCACTCCTTTTTCGTCAATGACGTATGTTGTGCGGAGAGTGCCCTCCGTCACTTTGCCGTACATTTTCTTTTCCCCCCACGCCTCGTATGCCTTCAAAATTGTAAGATCTGTGTCGGCGATAAGATGGAAAGGAAGATTGTATTTGGCTATGAAACGTTGATGCGATGCTGAACTGTCTCGACTGACACCCAACACATTGTAACCGAGCGACAAAAAACGTTCATAGTTGTCCCTCAGGTCACATGCTTCGGCGGTGCATCCTGGGGTACTGTCCTTGGGATAAAAATACAAGACCAGCTTCTTTCCAGCAAAATCAGCTAGTTTAACAGTGTTTCCATTTTCATCAACACCCTCAAAATAAGGGGCTTTTGTTCCTTTTGTCAACATTTTTATGAGTTTTTGAAGATATGGGGTCTGACGTAAAACCACTAATTATCTGCGAGTTTACTGTTATTCTTTCTACGCAGAAAACGGAGACGTCCATAACGCAGTATTGAATTTCGATAAATACGTGCTGCAATCCATGAACAGAGCGGTATGGTGATAACAAGCAATGCTGCAGACAGATATAGCTGGTACTGCTGATCTGGAGGCAATCCGAACGGCACACGTAACATCATTGCGACCGGAGAGGTGAATGGAATCAGCGACAGCACTTGGCTCAACGTACCCGATGGCGAATCGATGATGACCGGCATCAGCAGTAGTGTCAACAATAGCGGTATTGTCAGTGGCAAAGAGAACAACTGCGTGTCGGTGTCAGTGTCACACATGGCTCCAGCGGCGGCAAACAAGGTGGCATACAACAAATAGCCAAAAACGAAGAAAAACAGAAAGACTGGTACAATGACTTTAAAATTGATGGAACTGATGCCTTCCACCACTTCCGAAACAGTTGCCATCTCTGCAGCCTGTTCCATCTGCTGCGTAGCCTCGCTGCCCTTGGTTGCCACTTCTGTGACATTGTGTTTGCGTCTGGCCTGCTCAAACACGTCTGATTTATTATGCTGAACAACAGCCACGCCAACGCCAGTCAAAGCAAACCACAGCAGGAACTGCGCAAGTCCTACCATGGCTATGCCTATAACCTTGCCCATCATGAGCTGGAATGGCTTAACAGAGCAGACTATGACTTCGATTATCCTGTTTGATTTTTCCTCGACCACACCCCGCATAACCTGAGCACCAAACATAAAAATCACGAAAAAGATAAGTACCGATAATATAAGTCCCAGCCCACTCTTAACTTCAAGAAACGCCTCGCGACCAGTCTCCAAATCTTCCGTGCGGAGATTTATCTTGGTATTGCTGATTAGTGCATATTCTTCGTCTGTTATTCCGTGAGCTTTAAGCAGTTGGTTGCGGAGTATGCGTTGCAACTGTTTGTCTACGTCGAAACGTACGTGCTGTGGAGGCAAGTCCGTTTTGTAATACAGACAAGCGTCGGTCGGAATGGCATCACTGGCGCGTCGTCTGATATAGAGGATAGAACTGATGTCATCGTCTTTTCCCATCTCACGCATTGCATAGTCCACAGTAGCCGCATAACGGTATTCTATATTCTCTGTGGAGGCAAAGCTGCAATTGGTCTTGACGGAATTATCGCGCTGCATACCTCCAAATATTCCTGATTCATCAACCACCAGTACTACTGACTTCTCTATCGGGCGCATGGACAAGTAAATAGGCACCGCATACAAGGCAGCCAAAAGCACAGGCACAAGAATGGTCAGAATCCAAAACGAAGGTTTACGTACACGTGTCACGAATTCGCGACGTATCACGAGCAATATCTTGTTCATCTCACACCTCCTTTCTGAACAGTTTGAATGAAGATATCATTCATTGAAGGCAGTATTTCCTTTATTGAAAGTATCTGACACTGTGGCAATAGTTCAGTCAACAAATCATTGGCCTTGCCACCATCGGGTATCACCACCCTCATAGTCTCCTCGTTATCAGTTATATTACAACTTTCTACACTAAATCCCTCAGGAAGGATAATCTTCTGTCCTTCACATCTCTTCACGACAACCTCATACAGGTTTCGGCTATACGAACGACGAATCTGGTCAACACTACCGTCTAGCACCACCCGTGACTTATTAATCAGTGCAATATCATCGCAAAGCTCCTCTACCGAGGCCATGTTGTGGGTCGAAAAAATCACCGTTGCACCTTTTTTGCGAAGGTTAACAATCTCATTTTTAAGCAAGGTAGCGTTGACAGGGTCGAAACCGCTGAAAGGTTCATCGAAAATCAGCAAACGCGGCTCGTGGAGAACCGTTACAATGAACTGAACCTTCTGCTGCATGCCTTTAGAAAGCTCTTCAATAGTATGGTCCCACCAGCCGTCAATCTCAAAACGATTAAACCATTTCTTGAGCCTTTCGGTTGCGTCACGGCGAGAAAGTCCCTTAAGTTGTGCCAGATAGACTGCCTGCTCACCGACCTTCATCTTCTTGTACAGTCCCCTCTCCTCTGGCAGATAGCCAATTTGAGACACATCGTTGTCGGTCATTGGTCTGCCGTCGAGAAGCAGCTGTCCCTTGTCGGGACGACTGATACGGTTGATGAGCCTTATAAGCGTCGTCTTACCAGCACCGTTTGGACCCAGTAGACCAAAAATGGAACCCTCACGCACGCCGATATTAATATCGTCGAGCGCACGGAAATCTCCGAAATTCTTTTCTATATGCTGCGATTCCAACAAGTACATATCTAGCAACTTAATATCGATTACGAAACAATTTGACTATTCTTTTTCCGATTGGAGCGCATCGGGATGCGAATCAACAGAATTTCAACCAGCAGCATCAACAGCGACAACGCCACACACCAACGCCACAAATGACGACCCTCCATACGTTCCTTTAGATAGGTGTCAAGCGGTTTGTCAACATTTTCAATCACACTGCAACCCGACAGGTTATAATCATTAAAGACTCTCTTAAGTCCATCACCGCCAAGGAACTGCATCTCCGATTCAAGGCGAGAATAGTTGAACGATACACCCTCCACCGGCACTCCGTCAGTAGTCAACAGATAGTTGCCGGCCTGACGCACAGTGCCATGAAGTACCATCATATTCTTTCCGCCAATGCGACGGATGTCTGGAATTTCCTCAAAATCACCCTCAGTGGATGTCAGTCTTACATTGCCGGCATCTCCGCCGTAGTCGTTCATCAACTCAACAGGTTCAATCCTGTCGAGCGACACAGCGGGCTGAGTCAGATGGACACTGAAAAGAGCCATATTGTACAATGTCGGGACAAACAACGCCTGACGTACAAAATCCGTATTGGCCTCGCGCAAAGGCGCAGTTATAAGATACAGTCGTCCCGACCCGCATGGTGTGCTGCTTATATAGTCATCTCCGTTGGCAAGCCTCACTATCGGTTCACGCAATGTGCCAGCCGATACACTGCAACGGTAATAACCAGTCACCGACGGCATCTCCATGTTGTCTGTTTTTCCGTCAAATACATTTCTGTAGAGCTGGTTGTTAAGGTCTACCGTGGCCGCTGCGACACGACTGTCGTTACGACCCGCAAGCTGCGGGGCAGAGAATAGTGCCAAAGCCTCGTTATACGAAGCCTCGTCAATATTGTTGCCTACCACTACCACCAATGTGCCCCCATTCTCGACATAGGAATGAAGACTCTGGGCCATGCCTGTAGACATGGATGGCAGTTCATCAAGCAAAACAACATCGTTATCGTCAATACGACTAAAATCCATCTGTCTGACGTTTAGCGATGTATATGCTATTGCCGAATCCTCACCAAACAGTCGGCCGAGGAACTCGTTGTCCTTGTCACCCTCAACAACAAGCATATTGACCCTCTCGCGGATATTGAGACTGAAGAAATACTTGTCGTCGAAAGTCACTGGATAATCAACCAACTCGACATACCCGTTGAGCAGGCCTGACTCGTCAATGACAAAGTGCATGTCGACAGAGGTAGTTCCTCTGGCTGGCAAGTCGACAGAAGCCAAGGCACGCTGACGGCCATTGATATAGAGCGTGACTGGGATTTTCTCAAGATTTTCGTCGCCCTCGCTGCGCAACTTCACATCTGCAGTGACAGCACTGCCGCGATAATAGACTGGAGCATTGAACGAAAGCGAATCGATGAAGACATTGCTTATCTCCGCCGCCTCGAGGGGAACGAAAGTCGACACAACAGAACTGTCATTCGGAAAACTGCCGAAATCAGCTATCGAAGTCTGGAAATCAGAAATAAGGTACGCATACTTGTTTTTGCCATCGCCGGAATGGAGGAAATCAAACTGCTTGCCTGCTATCGACGACAGCGGCATCGTAGCCGATGAAGCTTCCACCTCATCAAGCATCAACAATATCTCGTCCTTGCTAAGCCAGTGGAAGTGACGACCTTCTATGTCGTTGGTGAGCAGCTGGAAACGATCAGAAGGGCCATAGGCGGCAATTATTTCCCGAGCCTTCTGCTTGGCCTTGTCAAGCAGCGTGCCACTCTCACCTGCGTTCTCCATGCTGAACGAGTTGTCAATGTATATGCTCACATCGTTGCTGCCACTCTTCAACGGATTGTTCTTGTTGGGAATCAATGGCTGAGCGAAAGCTAACACAAGGAAGACAATGGCAAGGATTCGCGCCAGCATAATGAGCAGCTGACGCAAGGTGGACTGCCGTCGCGTTTCGGACTGCATCTGTTCCAGACGTTCCACATTGCTGAAATAAACCTTCTTATAGCGACGGAAATTGAAGAGGTGAACCGCTATCGGGATGGCAACAGCCACAAGGCCTATCAGGAACAAAGGAGCAGCAAAAATCATGACTCACTACAGTTTTTATTGGATTTCAACTTCCTGGAATAGTAGCGGCAACAATCTGTAATTCCACATTCCTCACAATGTGGCGATCTTGCAGTGCACACATAGCGTCCGTGCAGTATCAGCCAATGGTGTGCTATCGGTATTTTCTCGGCAGGAATATGCTTTTCGAGCATCAGCTCGGTCTGGAGCGGAGTCTTGGAATTGGTCGTCAGACCTATACGCTCCGATACGCGGAAAACGTGAGTGTCGACAGGCATCACCGACTGGTTGAAAATCACTGCAGCCACGACATTGGCGGTCTTGCGACCCACGCCAGGAAGTGTTTGCAGCTTTTCCACACTGTCGGGCACCACGCCATCAAAGTCCTGTACCAGTTTTTCGGCCATGCCCTTAAGGTGCTTGCTCTTGTTGTTGGGATACGACACCGATTTGATGTAATCGAAAATATCGTCAACCGTCGCTGCAGCCATGGCCTGTGCATCAGGATATGCAGCAAAAAGTGCAGGAGTTACCATATTGACCCGCTTGTCGGTGCACTGCGCAGAGAGAATCACAGCCACAAGCAGCTGGAACGGACTCTCGAAGTCCAACTCGCTTTGTGCAGTGGGGCGAGCATGCTCGAAATAGTCTATTATTCGCGAATATCGTTCTTTGACCGTCATAGCTTTATCATTTGATTTCCAATGCCACCAGCACAGGGTAATGGTCTGATATATCCGATTTAAGACGTTTGTAGCTCCTCGCCTTTATGTCGGGCGTATGGAGTACCATGTCGATTCTGAAAGCCGGAAAGATTGTCTTGCTGCTTTTGGTAAACGTACCATGATATGTCGTGCTGAATCCCTGACCAGCCTCACAATAACTATCCTTCAAGTGTTTACGGCACTTCTGATAGAAGTATGACGACGGAGGATCATTGAAGTCACCGGCAAAGACCATGTGTCTATGGCCTGATGAGATGTATGGCATGAGGATTCCTAACTCCTCTTCATGAAGTTTGATAGTCTCACTGAATTTTCGGTATGTGCTTCGGCCTGTCGCACTGTCGACATTGCCGCGCGAAATATCGTGAATGTGTTGATGGTCGCTGGCGTCAAGCTGATATGAAGACAAGTGCAGGCAGAAAACTCGTATCGTGTCGTCGTTATGCAACATATCGGCATAAAAGATTGTCGATTTCTTGATACGCGCCGAGTCAACGATGGGCAACTTGGAGAAAATCACCTCGCCCGTCATGCTTCCCGACTCATAGCCCGACATCTGATAGATGTAGCCTCGACGGGTCAACTGCTCGGTGAGATGCACCGTGTCGCCGCGTCCAACGTATTCCTGCATAGTCAGAATGTCCGGCTTTTCCTCATCGACCATTTCAAGGAAACGCATCATGTTGCCGTCCGAGAGGTTCTTGTTCATCGCTATGCCTTGAAAATGATGCACATTGTATGTCAAGACTTTGACAGCACCGATTCTTGCAATTTCTTCATCTGAAAGTGATTCGGTGCCTCCGACCTGAAAGTACATTGGCAAGAAAGTAAAGCGGACAAGTATTCCGATTAGCGACATCAGGAACCACTTACTGCTCATGCAGAGCCAAACAATAATAAAAATGACGTTGACAATCACCAAGTACAGGTATCCATATCCAAGCAACGAGAACAGAAGGAATTTCGTTGGCCTGAAAAAGCCTGCCATTGTGGAAAAAAGCAGCAGCACAAGCACTGCTATGTTGGTTGACAGCAGCGCTATCTTTGTCACTTTCTTTATCTTTTCTGCATCCATGATTCTTTCCAATTATTACATATACCGTCAAACCTTGTATTTGAAGAGGAATTCCTTCTCCTCCTTCGAAAGGTTGTCGTAACCTGATTTAGATATTTTGTCGAGTATTGCGTCGACTTTCTTCTGGTCAGCGGCGCGACGGCGATTGTATTCGTCGTCGGTCAGAGGCCTGTCCGAGGCAGCCGGCTTGCGTTTTTGCTTCACCTTTATCTTCTTGTGAGAGGGGCGCAACTTGTTCTTTGCCCATTGGCGCATGCCTACAACGTATAGCGCGCCAAACAATGCACCGCCGATATGGGCAATATGGCCACCGGCATTGTCCACAGGAATGGAGAGCAGATCAACAATCACGTAAGCCAGGGCTATATATTTGAACTTAAACGAGAAAGCCCTCAAAAACATAAACTGGACTTCGTAGTTTGGCATGTATACAGCCACGGCGATAAAGACACCAAGCACCGCAGCAGATGCACCGACAAGATACGAAACAGTCGCGCCTACAGGAAATGCGTTGTAAACCAACAAGTACAGCATTGCACCTGTCAGTCCACTAAGGAAATACACCCATCCGAACCTACGCGAACCCAGATAACGATAGAACATCACGCCGCCAAAATAGAGCATCAACATATTGAACAGCAGATGCCAGAAACCGTCATGCAAGAACATATATGTCAAAGGAGTCCACGGATGCGACACAAGGGCTTCAACCTGCGACGACAAAGCGAACAACTCAACAAAGCGGCCACTCAAGCTACTCACCGGGCGAGCGTAAAGATAATCCACAATCGGGAAAAACAACGTGACAATCCATACCACCACATTTATAATGATGATTACCGAAAGCAAGCTTTTGCTTCTGAAAAAACCGGATAGCTGACTGCCAACACGTTGTCCCTGCATTTAGCTGAATTTTTGATTTGCAAAGTTACACAAAAAAATCATTTCTCACATTTACAGTTGCAACCAAACCTATTAATTATTATTTTTGCAAAAATGATATCAGTACGCAAGAAGCGAATAAGCAACAAAGAATAAACATGTTATCAATTACGGAACATAGCTATGGGCTTGTCGGGAAATGCCTGTCGCACTCCTACTCCAAAGTCTATTTTGACGAAAAAATTGCCAAACTAGGGATGGACAGACACCATTACGATTTGTTAGAGATGCCGACCCCTGACAAAATTCGCGATGTTTCCATAAAAAACAACTTATCAGGGTTCAACGTCACAATACCCTACAAGGAATCCATTATTCCATATCTCGACAGCATAGATTATTCTGCCAACGAGATTGGCGCAGTCAATACCGTCAAAGTGCTACGTGATGCCGATGGGAGCCTTCGCCTGCACGGATACAACACCGATGCACCAGCATTCCTTGACACATTGCGCCCTCTGTTGAAGCCTTGGCATACCGACGCGCTTATCCTCGGTACAGGCGGTGCCGCCAAAGCCGTGGCGTGGGCATTGCGACAGCTTGGCATCGGTTATCTTTTCGTAAGCCGCACACCTGAACAGCGACCAGATTCAATTGGCTATTCTGAACTGAAAGATTCGACACAGCTGCTTATCGTCAATGCAACACCCGTCGGGATGTTCCCAAACGTCGATGCCAGCCCCTGGCCATATCCTGACATGCTTACTCAGCGGCACTTATGCTACGACTTGATTTACAATCCATCCCCCACCCTTTTTCTTCGCCAAGCCAAACAACATGAGGCCACCATCCAAGACGGCCTCGCAATGCTTCACCGCCAAGCCGACCTGGCATTTGAAATATGGGAAGGAGAGAACAAGACAGAGAGTAATTAGTTCACGTATAGATTGTTCTTCTTTTACAATAAAACTCTTGCCAACACGACGAGCACCATCAACAGCAATAAAAAAAGAGAAACATCTCTGTTTCTCCTTTGGTGCCTAGTGCCAGAGACTGCCAAAGGCCATGAGCTCCGCAGAATCAAATTAAATCATGCGAATACCGGGACTTGTTCAAGTCCTGTTCCGGGCACAAAAAAAAGAAGGTCGTCGAACCTTCTTTATTGGTGCGCGGAACTGGACTTGAACCTGCACTCCTTTCGGAACACGCACCTGAAACGTGCGCGTCTACCAATTCCGCCACCCGGGCTGGTAGGACTCCTTACTCTTGGAATCTGATGTAGGAACTTGCATCGTTGTCGTCAGCTATTCCTTATTTTGGTGCCCAGGACAAGACTTGAACTTGCACGCCTGAATCGGCACTACCCCCTCAAAGTAGCGTGTCTACCAATTCCACCACCTGGGCTCAAAAGCGGGTGCAAAATTACTACTTTTTCCGATATGCACAAAAAATTTTTCATCTTTTTAGAAAAACACAAATATAATTCATTAATTATCAAAGAAAACAAATCGATAAAAAAGCAGAAACATAAGACAAAATACAAACGAAAAACGTCCCGATCATTCTTCTGATTCCAGAAAATCGGGACGTTTTTTTACTATTACGAACCAAGACAATGCTTAGTCATCGCCTTCGATAACATCTTCATCATCAACGTCGTAATCACCAGGATCATCCTCTGTCTCAGCATTGCCTCCCATGCGCAGCAGGAAGTTGGGGACTTCGGTGCGGCTGGGACTGATACGGTAGCGGTAGTCTCCCACATCACCCTTGCCGCTGGTGCGACGCTTGTCGGCTGGCAAAGCCTTGATCATGTCTACCCACTCACCGACGTTGCTCTGTATGAGCATCTGCTGGCTGTTGAACTCATAGTTGAAATAGTACCAGTGGTCAGCTGCCACCTGTATATAGAGTATCAAGTTGCAGCTATTGCCCCTGCGGTATAGCTGGGCTTTGATACGCGTGTCAAGGTGCAGCTGCTTGGAACCGACCATAGCCAGCGACGCGACACCGTCGTAATGGTAGCCAAGAACAGGCGAATACTCCCAATCTATTCCTTCTATTAATATGGTACTTTCATATTCCGACGGCATCTTATCGTAGAATCCAGTGCTGACGTAGTTGCTATATGCCTCGGCACCGCGTTCTGCTCCCATATAGTATGTCATTGCGTGTCGGGTAACTTCGTTGCCAGGCTGTGAAGGTGAGAGGCGCAGGTCGTCGCCAATAAGCTGTGCCATGGTTCCAAGCACCTTCTCATCTATTGGGAAAGTGAAGCCCAGGACGCTGTTCAATTCAATATCGTCCTCATTGCGGCCACCCATCTGTGCCATACCATAGCAGAACAGGCGCACATGGTTTTGACGCACCTGGAAGTCTATCGGGCCTTCGGCAGTCATCTCACATGTCTGCGTGTTAAGCGTCAGGTAGCGGTCAATAACATTCTGCGGATCTCTGATTTTCTCAGCCGAGCTTATCATGTACTCTTTGCTGTCGTTGTCGAACGTCACGTATCCGTGTGCGCTCATCAGTTCGTTGTCGGCGGCACGCTCCTTGGTCAGGAAGGCTGCATGCGGCTTCATGTCAGCTCGGTTGAAGAGTATTGAGGCAGTGATTCTGTTGCCTTTCCAGTCGGTGGGAATCTCAGGCACTGCGACAAGTATCTGCTTGGGGTCAAGATAGCTTGCGTAAGCCAGCAGACCGAGGTCGGCACTGGTGGCACACTTGTGCAACAGGCGCACACCGCCGTCGAAGTAGTAAAACTCCTTGTCGGCCTCAACACGCACGTTGCCGGCAAAACCGAATGCGCTGTTAAGCGTGAAATTGGCGCTGTCTGAAACAAAGCCCTTACCGATACTGACACCCCGATTATCGGGAGCTATCTCAGTCAGGTATATCTTCTGTTTCTTATTGTCGACATCCACGTAGTCTATGTAGCCCTTGGCGCTGTATTTGCGTGCACCGTCAAGTATCACGTCGGCATCATACACCAGATGGTAGCGTTTGTCGCGGTTGGCAAGAATCTGCGATTTCTTCATCAGGTCGATGGCTCCTCCACGACGAATATGCAGGGTGTCTCCTCCCGGTGCAATGACGGCATCGGCGCAATTGACAGTGAATACCTGACGGCATGTTAGCTGGCCGTCGTCATAGAGGTAGGTCGAACGCACGGCATGGAAATTGAGGCTGTCCTTTGTCGGGTCGGTCGAGACAAACAAAGCGCCAGGCTGGTCCTTGCGGGCAAAGCGTTCACGCAGCGTAAGGCCCTCAAGACCCTGGCTGCTCTCGCTCTTGCTGTTTATCAGGTCAAGTTCTTTCTTGTCCATCTCCCACGAGAACTTGTCGACATAAGCGGCATACTGCAGCAACGGAAGCTGTGTGCGGCCTAACTCGGCGTTGGCAACAAAGTCGGCACGGCGTTTCGTGTAATCCACATGCGACTTCATGTCGGTAGCGTAGAACGCTATGTTGTTGTGTTTGTCTGAACGTAGTGTGAAGGCAGTGACATTGCTACGCATTTCCTTGGGCTGCAATGCAAAAAGCTTCGACTCGAGGGTTCCTTCCTTGATGGTCACAGTGCCCGATGCCGTTGCTCCACCAGGCTTCAAAACCATATGTCCTGCCAATAATGCATCGTTGTGGTACATCTTGAACTGCGGCCCGTTCTGAAGCTGTGCCACACGCATCGAGTCAGCATACGGATACCAACGTTGCATGGCACGTCCATTGCGTACATCGGGGAAACCGCCCTGTTCCTTGACATAGAAGGTGTCGCTGACAGCCACCATGGAGTCGGGCATGAAATAGATGGTCTTCGATTGTATCACCGACGTCAGGTAATCGACCTGACCCTGTGCACGGAAGCCTCTATAGCTCAAATCTATCTTGCTTGTAAAGTGGCCTTTGCCGCCGTATGCGTCATATCCACCACGCGGTGTGCGGGTCACGAAGCCAAGCGAATAGTCGGGCTGCACCTTGAGTGGCTCCGTGATGTCGGGGAATATTCCCGCCGATGTCAACACTCCGTTGAAACTCAGGCTGTCGGTGACAAAATTGACCATATTCTTCACCACAAAGGGATGTATCGTATAGTAGAACTTGTCACGAATGTACGCTCCGTTGTGGATGTCTTTCCTGTCATAATAGACATAGCTGTCTTTCAAACTGGTAAAAATCGGGTATTGCTCGTCAACCTTCTTCAGGCCACTATGGTTGTCATTCTGGTCAATCTGCAGATGACCTGTCAGGTTGTGCAGCGGTGTGTATACAATATGCTCCTCCTGAGGGTTGTTGAACTGTGTGACATAGAAAATCATAGAATCCACCTGCGGCAGGTCCAGCTTGAAATCGCTGTACATGAACGTGGCGTTGGTGGCATAGAAGATGAAGCGCCCTGCATTGATGCGACCGTTGAAGTTGATGTCGCGGTTCTTCCTCACTACCAGCTCGCCCTGATTGGGATAGATGGCCACCTGCTGACTGTCGCTGAGCACAAACTTCTCAACGCCGTGCATGTTCAAGGCATACGATTTCAGGTCGAGTTCGGCGTTCTTTTTCGTGGTCGAAGATTCCAGCACAATGGCATCGTAGTCATAGTCATGGCTCTTCGCGCTGGCTTTGGCGTAGTCCACCAGCTTGTCGTTGACATAGACTCGTCCCTGCGCCTCGTTGTATGAGACCAGACCCGAGCGTGCCAGCGTGTGAATCATCGATTTGGCCTGCATGATGTCCATCTTGATGGCCTGCGCAAACTCATCCATATAGAAGTCGTAGACCATGCCACGCGATTTCATGTATCTATACACACGTATGACCGGGTTGATTTGGTCAATGCCTTGTATCTCTCTGAATTTCCGTTCTGAATAGTAGCTATTCGACTCAAAAGTAGAGAAATTCTGGTCACCAGACTGTCCAAGCATCGAGAAATCAAGCTTGTCGCTGCTCATGTTCCACACTATTGACTCACAGTACATGTCCAGGTTGTGGTATGAGTTTGAATAGGGGCTGTAGAAGTTGCGTTTTGAGTCGTTAATAAGGTTCACCTGTTTCTCACTTGCAAGGTAGCGTACCGTGATACCGTTATTGCATATCGAGTCTCCGTCAATGTATATCTTAACCGCAGCATTCTCAGACACCACCTTATTACTCGTGATGGTGAACTTCACCGAGTTGACCGTGATAAAGGGACTTCCATCGCGGTAGAATATAAGCGTGGCGGGGTTCTTTGTGTCGGACGTAATGAATTTCGAACCATTCATCATAAAACTGCCGCTGTAGTCTACACCAGGGAGTATATCCTTCATTCTGAAATCCTTCTGATATGAACGGAACTTCGGGAAGCTGTATTTCTCCGGCTCCATCTTTGCCGACAGGGCCTCTTCCACCCTGCCGTATATGGGCTTGCTGAAATAGGCGGTGTTGGTGAACTGCACCGAATCGGCGATGAATTTCGGGAATTTGGTCACCGCCTCGTATCTCGACAGCGTTGCCCAGCATGCCGTCGTGGGTATGCCCGTTCGATCCCAGTTCAGGCGGCCGCCGTCGCCGTTCCACTTGCTGTCAAAATAGTGATACACTCCTTTCGTGCCATAGATGGTGCCGTTGTCCTTGTCGCTGCTATAGTACAGCTCCATCGGCTTGTCGAAATAAATGTTTATGTCGCTACCTTCCTGCTTCAGTCTGAACGTGGTGCCGGGCTGGGCCTGCCATGTGCATGAACGCGAAGTACTAAGAGTACGGTCCTTAACCAAAAGTGACGAGAATTCTATAAAATCTGTAAAGTCCTTGATTTTCTTGTTTCTGCTCTGAATGTACTCAATACTGGCTATCCACTGCTCGAAATTGTCTTTGTCACCACCTTTGTTGTAGACAAGGTTCAATGTCTCAATGAAATTGAACACATCAGGCAGCTGCCTGACTTTCAGTTTCAAGACAACGTTGCTGACACCTGTCACACGGCCCTGCAGCTCAACGCCGAGCTGTTCGTAGACTTTTGTGAACTTACCTATCAAGGCAGCATTCTCTGCCTTCTTGTCCTTGTCGCTGGTAGCCTGGTCAAGATAGGAAAGCATCTCCGACGGCAAGTTCTCCCTGCTGAACTCAGTCACCTTCCCCTTCTGCGCCCACACTCCGTTCATTGCCAGACAGGCACACAACGTAATAATCAATGACTTTAACTTCATATCTATGTTTATCTTTTTTTCTGATTGTATTACAACGCGAAATCAACAAAAAAAGTACATCGTTTCATCTGCATTTTTCATTTTTCAGAATCCACTCTTCATTTTTTTCGTACTTTTGTTGACCGAAAAACAGTGCCGTTATATGCAGCTATTCTTTGCAGAAAACATAGAGTCAGACATTTACACGCTCGACGAAAACGAATCGAAACACTGCATCCGCGTACTTAGAATGGGGGTGGATGACGAGATTTCCGTCACCGACGGCTGCGGAACGCTATGCCGCTGCCGCATCGTCGACGACAACCCAAAAAGCTGCACCGTGGCTGTCATAGAACGTATGCACGACTACGGCAAACGCAATTTCAGGCTGCATATCGCCGTGGCCCCGACCAAGAACACCGCTCGTCTCGAATGGTTTGTCGAGAAAGCCATAGAACTCGGTGTCGACATCATAACTCCCATAATATGTGACCATTCAGAACGCTCAGTACTGAAAACAGAACGTCTTGAGAAGATAGCCTTGAGTGCCATGAAGCAGTCGCTCAAAGCTTACATGCCGACACTGAACCCTCCCACTCCACTCGCAGACCTCATTGCTCAGCCGTTCGACGGCCAGCGTTTTATAGCCTATTGCGACGGCGACCATCGCACACCATTGCGCCAAGCCTACACCCCTGGCTCTGATGCATTGATACTCATAGGCCCTGAAGGCGATTTCAGCCCCGATGAAGTCACTGCGGCACTATCAGCCGGATTCGTTCCTGTCACTCTCGGCCCCTGCAGATTGCGCACCGAAACCGCCGCTCTCGCAGCGGCAGCATTCCTCAACCTGTCAAACTAATACGCAATGAAAAGAACCCTATTCCTGCTAATAGCTTTATCTGTTTTCAGCATTCAGTTTTCAACAGCCCAGACCCGGACACAGATAGCATTGCTCAAATATGGAGGCGGCGGGGACTGGTACGCCAACCCTACCTCGCTGACCAACCTCATTGCCTTCTGCAACGCCGACGCCCACATGAATCTCGACCCCAACTACGCAACTGTCGACGTGGGCAGCAGCGAGATATTCAACTATCCTTTCCTCCACATAACCGGTCACGGCAATGTGGTGTTCTCTTCGCAAGAGGCTCAGAACCTGCGCAATTACCTGATAGGCGGTGGTTTTCTCCATATCGACGACAATTACGGCCTACGCGATTTTATAGTGCCTCAAATGAAGAAAGTCTTCCCCGAACTTGAGTTTGTCGAGCTGCCTTTCTCGCACCCCATCTATCACCAAAAATACGACTTCCCAAATGGTCTGCCCAAGATACACGAACACGACAACAAGCCGCCCAAAGGCTTCGGCCTAATCTGGGAAGGACGGCTTGTCTGTTTCTTCACATGGGAATGCGACCTCGGCGACGGCTGGGAAGATCAGGATGTGCACAACGACTCACAGGAGACACGGCTCAAAGCCTTCAAAATGGGCGAAAACATCGTCCGTTACGCCTTCTCCAATTAAGTTCCCTCTTTCCTTCTCGCACACAGCATTGTCGACCCCACACAGGGAAACTTCCAATCCACAAAACATGGGGTCACCTCTATAGCCTTAGGTCTTGCCTTCAAGAAAGGCAAGACCATAGTTTCCTTTGCTCTATAACAGCTTTTTTTTCATATTTTTGTACCAACATTCCATTTTTATTAGTATCTTTGTATTTTTACAGATGAAATCAAAATACATATAAGATAATGGAAGACAACAAATTGTTCGCTGAATTCCCACCGGTATCAACCGAAAAATGGGAAGAAGTCATCAACAAGGACCTTAAAGGTGCCGATTATGAGAAAAAACTCGTTTGGAAAACCATCGAAGGCTTCAAGGTGAAGCCCTACTACCGCGCCGAGGACCTTCAGAATATTGAGTATTTGGACTCCAACCCCGATCAATTCCCCTTCACACGTGGCAAACAAATCGACGGCAACGTCTGGGATATTCGCCAGGATATCCGCGAGAAAGACCCCGTCAAGGCTAATACCTTTGCCCTCGACGCTGTCAAGCGCGGTGCAACGGCTCTCGGCTTCTGCGCCAAAGCCATTGAGAATGAGGAACAGATGGCTACCCTCCTAAAGGATATCTATCTGCCCGCCGTAGCCATCCATTTCAACTGCTCGAAGAATTATCTCGAAACCCTCAAGATGTTTGTCGACGTGGCACGCAAAAACGGTTTCGACACCACTCAGATCAAGGGTAGCGTAAATTTTGACATGTTCAAACATGCACTGACCCACGGTGCATTCAAGAACGGTGAGGACGGCGACTACAAGGAAGCCATCGAACTGCTTGACTACGCCAAGCAAAACCTCCCCGCTTTCCGCGTGCTCTCCGTCAACGGCAGCCTCTTCAACAACGCCGGCTCAAACATCGTTCAGGAGCTCGGTTTTTCGCTTGCTGCCGCCAACGAACTGATGGCCAAGCTCTCCGATCGCGGATACGATGCCACCGCTGTTGCCAAGAACATCATCTTCAACTTCGCCATCGGCGGCAACTACTTCATGGAGATTGCCAAAATCCGCGCCGCACGCATGCTGTGGAGCAAAATCGTCGAACAATACAAGCCTTCGTGTGAATGCGCTTGCAAGGCTTTCATCAACGCCACTTCGTCGACATGGAACAAATCTATCTTTGACCCCTATGTCAACATGCTGCGCACCACCACCGAGACCATGAGCGCCGCCATCGCCGGTGCCGACTCCATATCTGTCATGCCCTTCAACGTGGCTTACAAGGATGCCGACGACTTCAGCTATCGTATCGCCCGCAACCAGCAGCTCCTGCTTAAGGAGGAGTCCTATCTCGACAAGATTGTCGACCCCGCCGCCGGCAGCTACTACATCGAGAACATCACCGACTCCATAGCACAGTACGCTTGGCAATACTTCATGGCCGTTGAGGAGAAAGACGGCTTCGCCGCAGCCATCCGCCAGGGTTATGTCCAGGACGAGATAGCCAAGACCGCCCAGCAGCGCGACATGGACATCGCCACACGCAAAACAACCATTATCGGCACCAACCAGTACCCCAACCTTATCGAGAAGATGGGCAACGAAATCGCCGAGCAGAGCCACTGCTGCTGCAATTGCCAGAAGGGCGACGAAGTGAAGACTATCACCCCCTACCGCGGTGCCGAAGCCTTCGAGCATCTGCGTCTCGCCACCGAGAAGTCGGGCATCCGCCCCAAGGTGTTCCTGCTCACCTATGGCAACCTCGCCATGCGTCGCGCCCGTTCCGGTTTCGCAACCAACTTCTTCGGTGTTGCCGGCTACGAGATTATGGACAACAACGGCTTCGCCACAGCTGAGGAAGGCGTGAAGGCCGCCCTCGACGCCAAGGCCGACATCGTGGTGCTCTGCTCCTCCGACGACGAATATGCCGAAATCACCGAGACAGCCTGCAAACTTCTCAAGGGCAAAGTGAAATCCATCGTCCTCGCAGGATTCCCCAAAGAGATGGTCGAGACCTACAAAGGCTACGGCATCGACGAGTTCATCCACGTCAAGACCAACGTCCTAGAGTCCCTCACATCCTTCCAGAAACTCTTAGGGATAATGTAATAGACAATACCTGCATCTTAGAAAAGGGGTTCCCCAAAGGACCCCTTTTTTCACTGATATAATCAAACATGACGAAAAGGAATTACCCGCTTATAGATCGCTACATCTTGGGCAAGTATCTCAAGACGTTTCTGATGTGGCTGGTAATCATCATCGTCATCGTCATCACCTTCGATGTCTCCGAAAAACTCGACGACTTCATCCGTAACAACGCACCTCTCAACGAGATAATCTTCAAATACTATCTCAACTTCATTCCCAACTTCTTCAATCTCTACGGACCGCTGTTTGTATTCATCTCCACACTCTTCTTCACCTCAAAGATGGCGGGCAACACCGAAATTATCGCCATCCTTGGCAGCGGCATCAGCTACCGGCGTATGCTGAGGCCATACCTTCACGGTTCGCTGATACTCGCCCTGCTCATCCTCATTGTCGGCAACTTCGTCATCCCGATGAGCAACGTGCACCTCAAAGAGTTTGAAGCCAAGTATATCAAGACCAAGAAGCACAACTACTACAGCAACCTGCATTTCCAGACAAGCAAGGGCGTACAGGTCTACACCTTCAGCTACGACGTGAACGGCAACACCGCGCAACTCTTCACGCAGGACACCTACGACAGCGACAACAACCTGACCGACAGGAAATACGTCAGCAAGCTCGTCTACGACTCGCTCGCCGACGAGTGGAACGCCATAGGCCTGCGGCATCGTACCTTCGACGGCGACAAGGAGACCTTCAACATCGCCAACAAGGAGCGCCTGAAACTGAACCTCAAGCCAGAAGACTTCAACCAAGCCGCCAAGCAGATAGCCACGATGAACAGTCCTGAACTCTACCGCCATATCCAGCACGAGAGAATGAGAGGCTCTGGCACCGTGATCACCGCTAAACTCGAACTATACCAACGCCTGCTCAACCCATTGGCATTCATAATCATGACCTTTATCGGTGTGGCGATTTCATCACGCAAGTCTCGTGGCGGCATCGGAGTTCATCTCGCCATCGGCATCAGCCTCGCCTTCGCATTCATCGTCTTCATGAAGGTATGCAGCGTCTTCTCCATCAACGGCAACCTGAATCCACTGCTGGCAGTGCTGTTGCCGCAGGTAACGTTTGGCATCGCCGCAGCGATACTAATCAAGAAAGCACCAAAATAAACCTTTAAACCCATAAACATTCATGACCATCCTGGAAATTGAAAACCAAATCATCGACGAATTCGCCAATTTCGACGAATGGCTTGACAAATATAGCTACCTAATCGAGCTTGGCAAGGAATGCCCTGTCATCGACGAGAAGCAGAAAACCGAAAGCAACCTCATCAAAGGCTGCCAGAGCCGCGTGTGGCTTAGCTGCGAGGCTCGCGACGGCAAGCTCTACTTTGCCGCCGACAGCGACGCCGTCATAACAAAAGGCATCATCACTCTGCTTATACGCACCTTCAACGGACAGTCTGCAAAGGACATCCTTGATGCCGACCTGCATTTCATCGATGTCATTGGCCTCAAGGAACACCTGTCGCCGACACGCTCCAACGGCCTGACATCCATGATAAAGCAAATCAAGATGTACGCCCTCGCATATAGCATGAAAAAATAAGAGAAATAAAATGTCCCCCACCAAAGAAACCATCAATGCTGCAGTCATCAACTGCCTGAAAAACATCTACGACCCTGAGATACCTGTCAACATCTACGACCTCGGGCTTATCTACAACATCGACATCGACGACGATTTCAACGTCAAAGTGCTGATGACCATGACTGCACCCGACTGTCCTGAGGCCGAATACATGTTCCGCGAGGTCAAGGACATGATAAGCTACATTGAAGGAATCAAATCAGTCGATGTCGAACTGACTTTCGACCCGCCCTGGTCGTTCGACAACCTGAGCGATGAAACAAAAGTGGAATTAGGGTTTTTATAGCCAGACAGACTTGTCGCAAGATTTCCTCTAACTCCAAAAGCCAAGATGCATATTCGCCGAAAACAGAAAGCCTTTGTCGAAGCTGCCGCCAGCAATGGCAGTAGCAGTCCCGGCACGCTCTTCTGGCAACGTCTGCGACGCAACCGCATGGCAATGGCGAGCATGGTAGTCATCGCCATCTTCGCCGTCGTCGCCCTGCTTGGCTACCTAATCACCCCCGACCACACACCCTACTGCAATCAGCAATATCTTGAACTCGCATCGCAGAAGCCCTTCAGCCACGCCACATTCGTTTATGTCGACGATGGTATGCCACACGAAAACCGCGGCCTCGTGAAGACCCTCGCCAAGGGCAAGCCCCTCGATGCCACCGCCATACCAGTCTACAGCCACCGCACCATCGGCGACAGCATTGAAATAGAGACCTTCACTGGTTCTGTCCCCAACGACGGCGAGGTAATACGCTTCGCCAACTCGCAAGTCAAAGACATCAAAACACGGACCTTCATCTTCGGCACCGACACCTACGGTCGCGACGTGCTGAGTCAAGTCATGATAGGCAGCCGTGTAAGCCTCTCCGTGGGATTCATCGCCGTAGCCATAGCACTGCTTGTCGGCATACTTCTCGGCTCGCTGGCCGCTTACTACGGCGGCTGGGTCGATAACCTGATAATGTGGTTCATCAACGTGGTATGGTCCATTCCTACCGTGCTGCTTGTCATCGCCATCACCTTCGCTCTCGGCAAAGGGTTCTGGCAGGTGTTCATCGCCGTGGGACTCACCATGTGGGTCGACGTGGCCCGTGTAGTGCGTGGACAGGTGTTCTCCGTCAAGGAGAAAGAATACGTCGAGGCAGCACGCGCACTCGGCTACCGCACCCCGCGCATTATCTTCCGCCACATACTGCCAAACATTATGGGACCCGTCATCGTTATCACTGCATCAAATTTTGCAACGGCCATTTTGCTCGAAGCAGGCCTCAGTTTTCTCGGAATAGGCGTCCAGCCACCCATGCCGTCATGGGGCTCTATGGTTAAAGAGAACTACGGACAGATACTGCTCGATTCAGCCTACCAAGCCTTCATTCCCGGCATAGCCATCATGCTTATTGTTTTGGCATTCATGATTTTAGGCAACGGTATTCGCGATGCGCTGGACATCAAGAACCAGCCATCTACACAAGCGAAATAAAGCATGAAAACAAAAAAAAACTTAATAATTCATGCTATATAAAAAAAATAGTGTACTTTTGCATCGATTTTAATAAAGAATAATCAGAAAAATTAATTAACCAATTATTAACCTATTAAAAACAATCAACATGAAAAAATTAGTTAGTGTTTTAGCTATTTCTTTAGCTTTTGTGGCTTTCGCAGCCTGCAATGGCGGTGCCAAGAAAAACGACAGCCAGAAAAAAAATGACACGGTCAAAGCAGCCGTAGTCGACAACAACCAGAACAGCGATGGTGCAGAAGATGCTATTGTTCCTGATCCCGAACCGGAACCCGAACCCGCTGTTGCCGAAAACACCACCACGACCACTAAAAAAGCTACCACCAAGAAGGCTGCTCCCGTAAACGACAACAACAAGAAAGAAGTCCAGGCTGCCTCCACTCCTAAGGGTGTTCTCCCTGGTGCTGATGTCAAAAGCAGTGGAAAGAAATAATTATCTGCACTGTTAAAGTATAGCAATTCGACTGGATTCTTTTTTAGAAATCCCTTCCAATGAAAAAAATCTGCAAGGTTCTCATCGTAATAACTGCCATGTTGTTCACCATGGGTTCTGACTCATGCCCCAACGGCAGTGGCGATGGCAATCCAAAACGCTTAATCCGCGAAGCAGCATACAACTATCTTGACGCCATGGGCAACTACAGGGTTGAAGATGCGGTTCCTTATTGTACCACTGAAACACAGAATGGAATCATCAGAATCAGTCGCAACCTTGTAAAAGCCGTAGAGCCTGGATACATAGAGTCTGACACCCCTGCGAAAATAAAGATTAAAAAAGTGGAGCTGACAAGCGATACTACTGCAACAGTTCAGTTTCGCAAGACCACTCCAATTAAAAAGCAGACCGGAGAAGTCAACCTCGTGCTCCGCGACGGGCAGTGGAAAGTGCATATTCTTATGGGACCTAAACAGAAACAGGAAGGTACTGCAAACGAAAACTAGTCGAAACAATCAAATTCTAAAGACAAATCAAAAATTAATTTATTAACAAATTAAATTTCAATTAACAATGAAAAAGATTTTCACACTTTTTGGCGTTGCCGCACTGGCAACCTGCCTGTTCACCGCCTGCGGTGATGACGAAGAAGAAGGCTTGGCCGACAACACCTATCGTATCGAGAAAGCTACCACCGTTTGGGACGCTGCCTCTGTCGAAGCTTATGACTACACTGAATATCAGTACATCACACTGAACTGCGCAAATGCTACCAATGACGTTACCGTCTCTGGTTGGCTGCAGTGCGTTGCTGGTACCTACAATGCCCAGACCTCTGATGGCGACTACATGCGCTATCGCGATGAGAACGACCTGGTTAACGGCGACATCTACAACTTCTATCCCAACACCGATTCCTGGAGCGAGACCATCAGCGCTATCGACCTCACCGCTCTGACCCTCAGCGGCAACTGGAGCGAGGAGTACACCGACTATGCTACTGCTCTTGCTAACTACGATCAGGAAAACCAGATCGTCCACTTCGAGAACATGGATGCTTCTGACATCAACACCCTGAAGGGAACCATGAAGAACATCCACTGGAACGAGTGGGCTACCCCTGCAAAAGCTGACAACAGCAAGAAAGCTTGCACTTTCGACAAAAAATAATTTTTGCAAGTTGCAATAAAAAAGCCTCGCACTGCGAGGCTTTTTTTTATTTTATTCTACTATATTTCAAATTATTTGTATCTTTGCACTTTCGGTTGTGCGGCCAGATTCCTGTCAATTTGGTAAAACACAGCCAGTTAACCTATGTTAAACCGGCGGGCAGGAGCCACATTTATTTATTTTTATTATCTTTATGAACTATAAAGATGTCAAACCCCTAGAGGATTTCGATTGGAGTGCCATCGATTCCAAAACCGACAAAAAGAACCAAGCTCAGATTGACGAACAGGCTGAAGCCTATGCCAAGACTTTCAACCAGTTCACCGAACAGGAAGTAATAGAAGGCACCATCGTCTCCATCAACGACCGCGAGGCCGTGGTGAACATCGGATTCAAGTCCGACGGCGTTATCCCCGCTTCGGAACTTCGTTACAATCCCGATTTCAAAGCTGGCGACAAGATTGAAGTCTACGTTGAGAGCCAGGAAGACGCCAACGGCCAGCTGATGCTTTCACACAAGAAAGCCCGCATCCTCAAATCGTGGGAGCGTGTCAACCAGGCCTACGAGAACCAGGAAATCATCACCGGCTACGTCAAGAGCCGCACCAAAGGCGGTCTTATCGTCACCGTTTTCGACAACATCGAAGCCTTCCTCCCCGGCTCGCAGATCGACGTCAAGCCCATCCGCGACTACGATGTCTTTGTCGACAAGAACATGGAATTCAAAGTTGTCAAAATCAACCACGAATACAAGAACGTCGTCGTTTCACACAAAGCCCTCATCGAGGACGAAATCGAAGCCCAGAAGGCAGAGATTATCTCCCACCTCGAGAAAGGCCAGGTGCTTGAAGGCGTTGTCAAGAACATCACCAGCTACGGTGTGTTCATCGACCTCGGCGGCGTGGATGGCCTCATCCACATCACCGACCTCAGCTGGGGCCGCATCTCCCATCCCGAGGAGATTGTCCACCTTGACGAGAAAATCAACGTCGTTATCCTCGATTTCGACGAGGCAAAACGCCGCATAGCCCTCGGTCTGAAACAGCTCACACCTCATCCATGGGATGCCCTCGATCCCAACCTCAAGGAAGGCGACCATGTCAAGGGTAAAGTCGTTGTCATCGCCGACTACGGTGCTTTCATCGAAATCGTCCCCGGTGTCGAAGGTCTTATCCATGTCAGCGAGATGAGCTGGAGCCAGCATCTGCGCAGCGCTCAGGACTTCATGAAGGTAGGTGACGAAGTAGAAGCCGTCATCCTCACCCTCGACCGCGAACAGCGCAAGATGAGCCTCGGCATCAAGCAGCTCATGCCCGACCCGTGGCTGGCCATCGCCGAGAAATACCCCGTCGGCAGCAAGCACACCGCCACTGTCCGCAACTTCACCAACTTCGGTATCTTTGTCGAGCTTGAAGAAGGCGTCGACGGCCTCATCCACATCAGCGACCTCAGCTGGAGCAAGAAAATCAAGCATCCCGCCGAGTTCACCAAGATTGGCGACAAGATTGACGTCGTCGTTCTCGAAGTCGATGCCGACAACCGCCGCCTCAGCCTCGGCCACAAACAGCTTGAGGAGAATCCTTGGGATGTCTACGAAAGCATCTTCACCGTCGGTTCCGTTCACCAGGGCACCATCAGTGCCATGAACGACAAGGGTGCAACCGTTACCCTCCCCTACGGCGTGGAAGGCTTCGCCCCAATGCGTCACCTCGAGAAGGCCGACAAGAGCAAGGCCAAGGTTGACGAAACCCTCGATTTCAAGGTTATCGAATTCTCGAAAGAGAACAAGAAAATCATCGTTTCCCACACCAGAGTCAACCAGGACGGCGAAGGCGACACCAAGGGCGATGACAGCGAGGCCAAGAAAGAACGTGCTACCAAGAAAACTGTCAAGAAAATCAACGACACCCTCGAGAAGACCACCCTCGGTGACCTCGACGTGCTCGCCAACTTGAAAGAGGAATTGGAAAAAGGCACCACTGAAGAGGAAAAATAATTTCGAATCTTCAAAAGCATAATTCAATGAAATTATGCTACTTATAAAATGAGACGCGCACGCGTCTCATTTTTTTTATATTTTTTTTTATTATTGACGCAACAAAATCGCCTCGAGATGCGACATACAAACAAACGGCCAAAAACCGCATCCCCGAAAGGGACAAAAAACTCGGAATAAAAAATCAAAAATAAACAATATGAAAAGGTTTGTACTAACAGTTTGCGCCCTACTGACCGCCTCGCTGACGGCTTGGGCTCAGAACGTTGACTGTCTGGGTCTTAAAAACCCTACCAACTTCACCTTCACCGGAGGAACCGCAAACTCCCTGTGGACAGGATTCACAGGCAGCAAGAATGCCACAGCGAGCACCTGCAGCACCATGGGATCGACATTTAGCAACACCGTCCTGGCTGCCAGCCTTGAAAGCACCAACAACACCGACGGATGCACCATCGGACTTGAGACATCAGCAAGAACTCTGTCTGTGAACATCCATAACCAGACTGACCACTCCAACCAGTTTGTCATCAAAGGTTCCGGCTTCGACCCCGAGACACACAACCGCCTCTCGTACCTGCCGCCCGACCCGTCGTTCACAAGTTCAATACGACTCGGCAACTATTGCGGCAACCACGGTGCAGAGATGTTGACATACGAATTCAACGTCAACCTCAACAACTCACTGGTCACCATCTGGTACGCCCTCTCGCTGCAGAACGGTCAGCACAGCGCTGCCGAGAATCCCGAGTTCGTCATCACCGTCGAAAAACAGGTAGGCTCAACCTGGCAGCTGGCCGGCGGCGACACGCTGTGCTACATCCGTCCTACCCCTGTTGGACAAACACAGAGTGTGGCCCCATTCTATCTTGGTGCCACCGGACAACAGTCAACCACCGGCACGGCATCGTCTATCTACGGCGACAATATCTACCTGCCATGGAACAAGGTCATCATCAACCTCAACAACCTGCTCTACCAGCGCGTCCGCATCAAGATTGCGGCAGGCGACTGCAGCATGAGCCAACACTATGCCTGCTGCTATATTGCAGGTGAATGCCAGCCCATGAAGCTTAACGCCAACGGTTGCGCCGCAGGCGAGACCGACGACGTGGCACGCATCACCGCCCCAAAAGGCGCCATGAACTACGAATGGTACCGCAGCCGCACAGGTAAACTCAGCGGTGTCGACCGCGAGAACGATGCCAACTACGTCCTGATAGGCAACGCCAACGACTCCATCCTCAACGTCACCGTCAACCACTTCATCAACAACACCAACCCGACACATCCCGACACCGTCACTCAGAACACCTTCATGTGCAAGATGACCACACGTATGAACGAGACTCTGCCTATCACC
>JAGCVI010000019.1 GCA_017962445.1 Bacteroidales bacterium | reverse complement strand
TAATGGCAGCGATAAACTAGAGCCAACAGACCAATTCCCCAACCGCCTTTTCGATAGAGACACACTTATATTAAGTCATTATGATGTGAACTTTCTCTTTGTATTAGCCATGTACGCGCGGAATGATTCAACCAAAAAGAGGGTATGGCGCGATGAAGTACGGAAGAAATTTAAGGAGCATGTACAAAAGGTTTTGGATCAGAAGTATTCATTCTTCGCGTTAAAAGGATTTAACAAAGCCGAGTCGGAAAGATACATTGACACCCATTTTAAAGAGTTGATAGGGAAGATATATCGTACAGAAGGAGAAAAGGATATTTATACCTTTGCCATTGAAAAGAAAAATGATGGCACAATAGACAAAAGTGCATTGAACGAACTGGCCAAATACTTTTATATAGCAGAGTGTAATCTTAAGAAATCCGAGAATCCACATGAGAGAATTAAGCAAGAGATTGCACGTCGTGGGGAAATGTTAGGAGGTAAAGCCATCGTTGTTGATGACAACAATTGTACAGAAACTGCTGAAAAAATCAGAGTGCATCATAAATACGCAATAGGTCTTGCAGATAAACCCGGTTCGTTGTCATTGGCAGAAGGATTCTTGAATGCCCATTATCTTGTATTGCACAAATTAAGTAATCCCATTGTGTTTAGGTTGAAGGCGGGTCCCAAGTTGATTACCAAAGACCAACTTGGAGAAATTCCATTTAAAATGAGGGATGAGTCAATAGAGATATATCTTCTCTTTGAGACTGAAGAAGAAGACGGCAATATTGCGAACCGGATTAGCCATGATGCATTAATCCATCCCCAAGATGGCTATTTCTATAGATGGTCGTATGTTACTGATATTAGTTTCTTGATACAACCAGAGAATAACAATGACTGAACAAGTTTTTCACGGCAGGTGGTGGGCACCAGACGGTGTACGGCGATTCCGTGATGTTGCATGCATGGGCACTTTGATCATTGAAGAGGATGGCTCTTCAAAATTGGAGGTGTATCATGATCAAAGAATATCAGCTGTTTTCAAAGTATATGATAGATATGATGTAATATGGGGGGAATCAGCCGATGGTATTAAAATAACATTGTTCAATACAGTCTCTCTACACAATGCGAAGAAGAATGAGTTCTTTGAGGAAGTCTTCAAACCAAGTGCTGTTGTTATTGGTGAGCATATTAAGACAGGTAACGAGCTACTGTTTGACAGATGCATTGTACGATACAAATATTTGCGTAACTGGGTACTGAAATATAAGATTCCACCATATCAAATAGACAAAAGCGGAGATATTCGAAAAAATAATACACCTTTAATACATGCGGAAATTGAAGAAGACATAGGCCTGTATATCTTTCATCATTTAGACTATAGCGAAAATAAATATGAGATTAATACAACCGAAACTGCCATACTAACATTTACTTCCAAAGAATTGGCCTCTGCCTATCGATTTGTAGACATAGTCAGGGAATATTCTCTATTCTTATCATTTACATTGTTCTCTGAGCAACAACCATCCGAAATAATACTGATGAAAAACGGGGGCAACCATTTCTGCCGTGTTTTCCATAAAATGGGGTGTTCGACAAATCCGTACGACTATTCACTGATACCGGTTATACATTTTCATGCCAAAATTCCAGAGATACTAAAAACATGGCATCAGAAATATAAGCAAATATCCCAAATATGTCATTATCTTCTGTCAATACTAGATTACGACGAATTCGACATTCCTGATTTTCTAATCATTGCCCAAGCTTTAGATGGTTACCACAAACGTTTTCTTAATAAAAAAGACGGGAAAGACATCCGCAAATACAAAGAGCAAATTGACGCAATGCTTGTTTGGTTTGACGATGTGGAATCTATAAGGAAATGTCACATTGACAGCAAAATGATGGCAGACACAAGAAACAAATATTCTCACCTTATTCCTGACGAAGAAGATGAAGGAAAAAACATAGCAAAAGGAGCAGAACTATTCCGTCTCACACAGAAAGCGAAAGTACTTCTATCTTGTTGTATTCTTGACCTATTGGGTTTCTCTCATAGTGAGATAGATACATGTTTTAATAGTTCATCATTGAGATTTTTAATAGACAGAATTGATTTTGAAGAAACCGATTAACTTTAGTATCTTTGTACCAAAAATGGAGATTAAAAATGTGTTAATGTGTAAATCTTGAACAATTGATTTCTTAAACCGAGGTCGGCGACCATGTGGAGCCAACGTGTAACTAAAACATGTGGAGCCAACGTGGGAATAGAACCGATTATCAATTTTTCACAATGGCTTATTATTGCAAAAAGTTACATAATTACCCTTTCTGCATTTGCAAAAAGTTGTAATTTCTTTTATTTAAACATGCAAAAAGTTGTAATTTTTCTCATATAAGTCTGTAAAAAGTTGTATTTTTGTATCATAAAATAATCATACAATATGCTGCAAAGAAAAGTAATACAACAACTTGCAAAGTGGAAAAATCAGGAAAACCACCACGCAATTCTTCTCAACGGTGCACGACAAGTTGGAAAAACAACTGCCGTGAAGATGTTTGCTGCGGACAATTACAAACATTTTGTCGAAATAAACTTTCTCAAACAACCTGCCGCCAAAGCAGCTTTTGACGGAGCTCTTGACACCCGTTCAATTGTCTTGGGTTTGTCTGCAATGGGTTTTGGACCTTTTGTAGAGGGTGAAACTTTAGTGTTTTTCGACGAGATACAAGAATGTCCCAAAGCTCGTACCGCAATCAAGTTCCTCGTTGAAGAAGGCCGCTATGATTATATCGAATCCGGTTCGTTGCTGGGCATAAACTATAAAGACATTCCTTCCTACCCTGTAGGATTTGAAGACGAAGTGATGGTGTATCCACTCGATTTCGAGGAGTTTTTATGGGCAAAAGGCATCGACAGCTCCGTAATCGACTTGCTCGGTGATTGCTATAAAGAAAAGCGTCCTGTACCGGAGGTCGTTCACGAACAGATTTTCCGTTGCTGGCGTGAATATTTGGTAGTGGGAGGAATGCCCGATGTGGTGCAGACTTTTGTCTCCCAAGACGATTTTGGCCACGTGGTACAAACCCAGCGCTCCATTATGGCAACCTATCGTGCCGACATCGCGAAGTATGCGGGGAAAGACAAAGTCGTTGTGCGTCAGATAATGGATGCCATACCCGCCGAGCTGGGGAAACAGGATAAACGTTTTATCCTCGCCAATTTGGAGAAAGGTGCCTCAAGACGCAAATATGAGAATCCGACACAATGGTTGGTTGATGCCGGCATTGCATACTACTCATTCAACACAAAAGCATTTGAATTGCCTTTTGAGGCCTCAGAGAATAGAAGTTTGTACAAACTATACCTCGTCGACACGGGATTGATGAGCAGTATGCTGTTGAGAAACATGCAACTGCAAGTGATGACCGGTGATATTGGTATTAACGAAGGCGCGTTGGTGGAGAATCAAATTGCATGCACATTGGCGTCCAAGGCGATACCATTGCATTATTACGACAAGAAAAGCCGCCAAGAACTGGATTTCGTCTATTCTGACAATGGTAAGATAAACATCATTGAAGTAAAATCCGGCAAAGACTATCATAGACACGTCTCTTTGGATGCTGCCAGAGAGTCTTTCGGAAACAAAATTGGAAGCAGCATTGTCTTCGGCCCATGTAATATCGAGCATTCTGATAATACCACATATTTGCCCCTATACATGGCAATGTTCATTTAACAGCAACTGCGCAATCCGAAAGTGAAATTTGAAATCATGAAGAAAACAACGCTTATAATACTTTTTACAATCATGACTTTATCAGGCTTTGCACAGGGGGATTGGTGTGGCTTTGAACGCTACAGGGCCGACAACGAACGTATCATCGCCAGCGGCGAATTCCCGGAGGTGGTGTTCATGGGGAACTCCATCACCGAATATTGGGCGCTCTACCACCCCGAGTTCTTCCGCCAGCACAACTTCTGCGGCCGAGGCATCGGTGGCCAGACGTCGATCCAGATGCTGGCACGCTTCACTGCCGACGTGGTCAACCTGCACCCCAAAGCGGTGGTCATCATGGCCGGCACCAACGACGTGGCGCACAACCCCTATTGGGTGGAGCCCGACAAGGTGGTGGAGAACATCATAGCTATGTGCCAGCTGGCACGTGCCAACGACATTGTGCCACTCGTCAGCTCTATCCCGCCATGTGCCTCGTTTGTGTGGAACCCCGACATCAAAGACGCCGCACAGACCATCGTCGGCATCAACAAGCGCCTGCAGGCCTATGCCGAAGCCAACGGCATCGCCTATGTGGATTACCACGCCGCCCTCGCCGACGAACAAGGAGGCCTCCCCAAGTCGCTCAGCGACGACGGTTGCCACCCCAAGCCCGACACATACTATATCATGGAAAAATTAGTGCTGGAAAAATTAATAATTAAAAATTAAGAGTTAAGAAATAAGAATGGAGAATGGAGAATGAATAATGGAGAGTGGAGAATGAAAATTCAAGTGCCCCGTTTCAGTTTTCCTGCCTGCTTGCAGGCCTTGAGCACCTTTGAATATTATTTATTATAGCGAAAAACTTTCAATTTAATGGAGTACATCACCTATAAGAACCGCATTGCCGTCATTGAAAACGGAGAGGAGATGGGGGAAGTGACATTCCCTTTGACGGGGGAGAACACCTACACCATAAACCATACTTATGTTGACGACAGACTGAGAGGGCGGGGGATAGCCTCGGAACTGGTGAGGAGGGCTGTCGCAGAGATTGAACGGCTCGGCGGACGTGTGGAGGCTACTTGCTCGTATGCGTTGCTATGGCTCAGCCGAAATAAGGGTAAGGACATAAGCGGCGAATCAATTTGCTGCCCCATAGATGCAAACAAAACTAATACAAAATGAGAAAACTGATAATCATGACTGTTGTTGCCGCAATGGCTGTGGGCTGTGGAAGCAGCTGCAAGACGGGGAAAACCGTGCCTGCCAATGGAACGGTGACCACTATTGGCGTGGATGAGTTTGCCAAAACTATCGCACGGAAGGATGTTAAACTTGTCGACGTGCGTACAGCCAAGGAATTCGATGACGGACATATCGCCGGTGCCGAGAATATTGACGTCAACGCGGCTGACTTTGTCCAAAATGTCAGGAATCTGAATGGCAAGGTGGCTGTTTATTGCCGCAGCGGGAAACGCAGCCTAAAGGCGGCGGGTATCCTTGCCGAACAGGGTTGCACGGTTTATAACCTCGATGGCGGAATCATGGCATGGCAGAGTGCAGGAAAGCCTGTACAATAGTGTTCTGCTAAGTTCTGCCTCTTTTTTTGGATGATTTTTATTACTTAAATTTTATTAATTTCCTTTTTTTTTGTATATTTGCATTTTATTTCCAAATGTGAAACAATAGTGTTATAGACGATTATATTAATGTAAAATAATAAATTATGACAAAATTTGATCCTGCAACAGCAATTCAGCGTCTTGACGGACGCGACGCCAACCGTGGCGTGAATCCCGCAATCAGCGACAGCGCTACTTTTACTTTCCCCGAGGCTCATCTTATGACCGAGACTTTCCATGGTGAGACGGAAGGCTACTTCCTCTACAGCCGTCACTGGAATCCCTCGAACCTCTCGCTCTGTCAGGCTCTAGCAGCCATGGAAGGTACCGAGGCTGCCTGGTGCACAGGCTCCGGTCTGGCTGCCATCACCTGCGCTCTGCTTCACGAGGTGAAGAGCGGCGACCATATCGTCAGCTCGATGACCACCTATGGCGGCACTTTCGCTTTCATGGCCAACTACATGAAGAAATTCAACGTCGAGACCACCTTTGTCAACTTCCAGGATCTCGAAGCCGTGAAGAAGGCTATCCGTCCCAACACAAAGGTTCTCTACACCGAGACAATGAACAACCCTCTGCTCCGCATCGCCAATATCCCCGAGCTGAGCAAAATCGCCCATGCACACGGTGCAAAGCTTATCGTTGACAATACGTTCACTCCTATGATTTTCAGCCCCTACCGTCTTGGCGCCGATGTCGTGGTCTATTCCATGACCAAGTTCGTGAACGGTAAGAACGACTGCGTGGCCGGTGCCATCTGCGGCAGCGCCGAGTATATTGGCAGCTTGATTGATGTGAACAATGGTACATGCATGCTTCTCGGCCCCGTTCTGGATCCAATGCGCAGTAGCAGCATCCTCAAGAACCTCCACACTCTCCACATCCGTATGCAGAAGCATAGCGAGAACGCCATGTATCTTGCAAAACGCTTCAAAGAGGTGGGCTTCAAATACAACTACCCCGGTCTGCCTGAACATCCCGACTACGAGCTGTTCAACAGCATGATGAACGAAGGCTACGGCTATGGTGGTATGATTTCAATCGACATGGGCACTGCCGATGCAGCAAGCCGCATCATGGAGATTATGCAGGAGAAAAAGGTCGGCTATCTCGCTGTTTCGCTGGGCTACTTCAAGACTCTCTTCTCCAATAGTGGCAAGTCGACTTCGAGCGAGGTCCCTGAAGACATCCAGAAGGAGATGGGCATGAGCGAAGGCCTTATCCGCTTCAGCATGGGTCTTGACAACGATATCGAGGCTACATTCCAGCTCATCAAGGAGTCTGTCGACGAATATAATGCCGGCAAATAAACCAATGTTTTGTTGATATGTTGACGTGGCAGATCCATGTCAACATATCAACTTTTATTCATGCCAACAAATCATCATAGCACAATGAAGACAATTGCAGTTATACTTTCCGGTTGTGGCAACCGCGACGGCAGCGAGTTGCAAGAGACTCTCGGTCTGTTGCTTGCCATTGACCGTCATGGCTTCAAGTACCAGTGCTTTGCTCCGCAAGGCTCTTTCAAAGTTGTGTCGTATCTCGACAACGATGGCGAAACCGGCGAGGTGCGCGACCTCTTTGCCGAGGCCGCCCGCATAGCACGTGGCGACATCCGACCGCTCGATGAGTACTTGGCCAACGACTACGCAGCCCTTGCTCTGCCCGGTGGCATGGGTGCGGCGAGAAATCTCTCAACCTACGCTTTCGACGGCACCAACATGAATGTTTTGCCCGAGGTTGAGAAGGCTATTCTCGATACACATGCTGCTGGCAAGCCTGTCGTGGCTATGTGTATCGCCCCTATTGTCCTGTCGAAGGTGATGGGCCATTTGGGGGTGAAGTTGACGCTAGGTGACATCTGTGCTGCGTCGCGAGCAGCCGTGGCTATGGGTGCAAATCATGAAGTGTGCGGCCCGACCGACATCTGTGTCGACAATGCCAACAAAGTCATCACAACACCTGCCTATATGGTGGCCACGCACATAAGCCAGATTTTCGACGGCGCGGAGAATATGATTGCAAAGCTATCGGAATGGATTTGATTGAATAATAGTTAAATATCAAAAGTATGGATTTTTTTAAAAATATCATGGACAAGGTCGATCTGAAGGACAAGATTGCCTCATTGACAGGCAAGTCTGACCTGAAGTCGAAAGTCGCCGACATACAGGATGACGATAGTGTGAAAGAATTAGTCTCCACAGCCTCGGACGCTTTGAAAGACAAAAAGCTCTCGGCAGAGGAAAAGCAGGACCTTGGCAATCGCTTGAAGTCGGTTGCAACCAACCTGTTCAAGAAAAAATAGTCTTGTCCACCGGTAACGAAAACAGGCCCGATACGCATCGCGTATCGGGCCTGCTGTTTTTATAGGCTTTTGACGTGTAAGTCTATTTCATGGTGTCAAGCACTGTGGAGAATGTTTGTGTGCTGTTGTTTGACGACGAGATATTGTTGCTGTTCAACGTGCCCAGACCATTGGTGGCCAGCAGAACGTTGATGATGGTGTTGACGTTTGAGTTGGTGATGATACCGCTACCGCCTGCCACCATGCCGGCGGCGAAAGATTTTCTGAAATTGTTGTTGCCCTTGTTGGCCTTCAAGGTGTTGTAGGCATTGATGACAATCAGCATATTGCTTATGTCTGAAACATTGGTGACAGAAAGTGTGCCTGCTTTCTGGCTTGCACGCAGCGAGACGAGAGCTCTGGCGCATGCCGTGCCCGATGTGGCTGCAGCGGTGTCGCTGACATTGGAGAGCGTACCGCACGACGTGGCAGCAAATAGTGCCACAAATGTCATAATAATTCCTATCTTCTTCATGGTTAGAAACAACTTGTTTATGATTTGTAGATTAAATGATTATCTATTTTTTGTTGATTTCTTTTATCGTTGCAAAGTTACATTTTTTTTGAAATATCCCGAAAAAAATGTATTTTTGCATCCGATTTTCAATGGAATTGCTATTGAAATTGAATATAATGAAATAAATAACAATATTTTAAATTAATACTCATATCAATGAACAACACACTTTTTTCTTTTCCGAAACCTGAGAATGAACCTGTATTAGGTTATGCTCCAGGTAGTCCTGAACGCAAAAAAATTCGCGAAGCTCTTAACGAACTTTACAAAAAGGAGTATGAAATCTGCCCGATCATCGGCGGCAAGAAAATCAAGACCAAAGATACCGGCACTATTGTGATGCCTACCGAGAACCACCACGTCCTTGCAAAATATTACAAGGTTGGCGAGAAAGAGGTCAAGATGGCCATCGACGCAGCCATGAAGGCTCACGAGGACTGGGCCAACACTCCGTGGATTGAACGCGCCAGCGTGATGCAGAAAATAGCTACTCTCATCAGCGGCAAGTATCGTTGGCTCATCAACGCAGCCACTATGCTTGGACAGGGCAAGACCACCATGCAGGCTGAAATTGACTCGGCATGTGAACTCGTCGACTTCCTGCGTTACAATGCTTTCTATGCTTCGCAGATATACAGCGACCAGCCCTGCAGCGACAAGGGTACGCTCAACTATGTCACCTATCGTCCGCTCGAAGGCTTCGTCTTCGCTATCACTCCGTTCAACTTCACCTCCATCGCCAGCAACCTCTGCCTCAGCCCCGTGCTGATGGGCAACACATGCATCTGGAAACCATCCACCACAGCTATGCTCTCCAACTATATCCTTATGGATATCTACAAGGAGGCTGGCCTTCCCGACGGCGTTGTCAACTTCCTCCCGGGCAGCGGCGCCCTCATCGGCAAGGTGGCTTTCGCCAACGAGAACCTGGCTGGCGTGCATTTCACCGGCGGTACCAAGACCTTCAACGGCTTCTGGAAATCCATCGGCGACAACATCGCCAACTACCGCACCTATCCGAAGATTGTCGGCGAGACTGGCGGCAAGGACTTCATTTTCGCCCACGCTTCGGCCAATCCCGCACAGGTGGCAACTGCCATCGTCCGCGGTGCCTTCGAGTTCCAGGGCCAGAAATGCTCGGCAGCCAGCCGCGCATACGTCCCCAAGTCGCTGTGGCCTGAGGTCAAGAAGAGTGTCGGCAATATGCTGAAAGAAATCAAGGTCGGTGACGTCCGCGACTTCAGCGCTTTCGTCAACGCTGTCATTGACGAGGCTTCGTTCGACAACTGCATGAACTACATCAACCATGCCAAGAAGAGCAAAGATGCCGAGATCGTGTTCGGCGGCACTGGCGACAAGAGCAAAGGTTGGTTCATCCAGCCCACCGTCATCCTTGCCAAGACCCCGAAATACAAATCAATGTGCGAGGAAATCTTCGGACCTATCATCACTATCTATGTCTATGACGACAAGGACTATGTGAAGACTCTGCATCTCTGCGACGAGACTTCGCCCTATGCCCTCACTGGCGCCATCTTCGCTTCCGACCGCAAGGCTCTCCGTCAGGGTGCCGACATCCTGAAATATGCCGCCGGCAACATCTACTACAACGACAAGCCCACCGGGGCTGTTGTCGGTCAGCAGCCGTTCGGCGGTGCTCGCGCTTCTGGTACCAATGACAAGGCTGGTTCTTACCTCAACCTTATTCGCTGGACCTCGCCGCAGGCCATCAAGGAGACTTTCGACCCGGCTTACAACTACACCTATCCCTTCGTCAGCAACGAGGACAACCCATACGTCGCCCCGAAGGCTGCCAAGACGGTGAAGAAGGCTGTTTCCAAGGCAGCACCCAAGAAAGCTGCCGTCGCAGCAAAGGCCAAGGCTCCTGCCCGCAAGGCCGTTGCAAAGAAGAAATAATCTATAATTGTAATAAACAGGGGAACGCAGATTGGTGCGTTCCCCTTTCTTGTTTACAGGTACTGTCAACAAGAAGAATCCATGTATTATGCTGAAACGTTTTATTCTTTTAGGTCTTTTCGCGTTCTCGTTCGCTTTTGGCGCCAATGCCCAGTCTGCGGACAACGACCACACATTTCCCGGCTCACTGTTTCCGCGCCATGCCGTCAAAAACTGGAGCGTGGGTTTGTTCGCCGGTCAGGCCAGCAACAACCATATTGTTAATGTGGCCTACGCCATCGATATGAAATATTCTGGTCTCGACGGCTTTACGGCCGGTCTTACTGCCAGCCGTCATTTCTCGGGATGGTTCTCGCTGCGCGCCGACATGGCTTTCGTGCAGAAAAACTATCGTTTGGACCGTGACGGCAACTTTGTGTCGTTCATGTATACCGAAATGACCAACAACTATGTGTCGCTGCCTGTCACGGCGGTTATTTCGATGGGACGCTCTTTCCGTCTCAACGGCTTCTTCGGCGGCTATGTGGGCTATTGGCTTTCCGGTCATCGCGAAGGCAAGAGTCTGTCGGTGCCGTATCTGATTGTCGGCAACGAGGACGACTGCTATTATGACGAGGCGTATGAATTCAGCAGCGAGCGTGACAATCGTTTCGACGCAGGCCTCACATACGGTTTCGCTGTGCGTTGCTCTATCGTACAGAAGATAGACCTTTCGGCTGAGATGCGCTGGTACTACGGGCTCACTGATGTCCAGAAGAAATACATGGAGAACCTTAACCCGCGTTACAACACCACCCGTACACTTCAGTTCGGACTCTCGTATTGGCTATAGCCCTTTAACCATTCAATCCATAAACTTATTCAAAACTCGTGATTATGTACAAAAGGATAATAATTGTGTTAGCTGCAGTGCTTGCCCTCTCTTCATGCAGAAAGGACGAGCTCGATATTGTCAATCCGGACTTCAGGTATTGCTATAGCTATGAGTCGCAGTTCGAAACTATTTGGCAGGGCATAGACAACGGATATGTGTTTTGGGCTCGCGAGAAGGTGGATTGGGATTCCGTCCACGAGGCGATGCTGCCTGTCTTCAGGGGTTTCGATGCCAAGGGCGGCGCGACGGATGCCGAGCTGACAGAAGCCTATGGCAAAATGGTGGAGGGACTTATAGACCACCATATGTATATACAGGTCAAGAACATCAAGACCGGCAACGCTGTATACGCAGACCCTGCGTGGAGCGAGGTGCCTTCGCGCGACTACTATCATCCCAACTATTTCAACGCACAGGTAGCTTTGCTGCCGAGTATGACTGGCGTTACGCAATACACGGAGGGTGTCGATGCTTTTCCATGCTATTTCGCGTTGTTCCCTGGTACCAATGGGAAGAAAATCGCCTATTTCCGCTTCCGCTCGTTCTCGCTCAGCGATCTCAACTACATGGTGCAGACAATGCAGATTTCGCCTACTGCACTTGCCCCTGTGGTAGCTTTCTACGGTGGCTATGGCATGAACGGCGTCGAAGGCGCATGGGCTGGTTCGCCCCAGGTCGAAGCCGTAATAATTGACGTTCGTGGCAACAACGGAGGCAACCTTGGCGATTTCTATCCAATGATTTGCAGCCTCACACCATATCGTACCGACTATGGCTATTCGCGAGTCAAGGAAGGCCTTGGAAGACTTGACTACAGCGCTTGGGTGCCGTTCTCGCTCAACAGCTACCCCAACCATATAGGCGCTGACAAGAAGGTCGTGGTGCTTGCCGACTGCAACTCGGCCAGCTGCGCCGAACTCACGGCTCGTTTTGCCCAGCTGTTTCCGCATGGCACATTCATTGGTGAACGCACCTATGGGGCTACATGCCCGTTGCTGCCAGGCGGACATGATCTGCTCTACAGTGGCGTTTTTGGCGACTATAACCGCTATGGGTATTATTGCTATACGAGCAATTTTGATGTTGTTACAAGCGATTACCAGTCGCTCGAGGGTATCGGCGTAACGCCTGACATCGAGTGTCTTTTCGACCTCTCGGCTCTCCAGTCGGGCCACGACAACCAGCTCGAACGCGCCCTTCAGTTCATACGCACAGGGAAGTAGTCTCCTCGATTCCTTTTTCCCGCATTCCCAAATCAAAGGTCACAATTTAATTGTCACCATTCATAAATAAATGTGACAAATTGTCATGTTTTGCAGAATGGCATGTTTTGGCATTGTTTTTGTTGTGATGCAAATGGTTTTGCTATGTCAGAACCATAAAATTAACTGGTTTGTTGAAACAAAAATAAAAAAAATACAATTATGGGAAAAATAATCGGAATAGACTTAGGAACGACCAACAGTTGCGTCAGTGTCATGGAAGGCAATGAACCTGTGGTTATTATGAACAGCGAAGGCAACCGCACCACCCCGTCGGTGGTTGGTTTCCTCGAGAACGGCGACCGCAAGGTGGGCGACCCCGCCAAGCGCCAGGCCATCACCAATCCCCACAACACCGTTTACTCGATTAAACGTTTTATGGGCGAAACCTACGACCGCGTGCAGAAAGAGATCGCCGCAGTGCCTTACAAGGTGGTTCGTGGCGACAACAACACTCCGCGTGTCGACATCAACGGACGTCTCTATACTCCGCAGGAAATCAGCGCTATCGTGCTTCAGAAGATGAAGAAGACCGCTGAGGACTTCCTCGGCAGCGAAGTGACGGAGGCCGTCATCACCGTGCCTGCCTACTTCAACGACAGCCAGCGTCAGGCTACCAAGGAGGCCGGCGAGATTGCAGGCTTGAAGGTGCGCCGTATCGTCAACGAGCCTACGGCAGCAGCTTTGGCTTATGGTCTCGACAAGAAGAATCAGGACATGAACGTGGCTGTCTTCGACCTCGGTGGCGGTACGTTCGATATCAGTATTCTGAACCTTGGCGACGGTGTGTTTGAGGTGAAGAGCACCAACGGTAACACCCATCTCGGTGGTGACGACTTCGACCTTAAAGTCATCAACTGGCTCGCCGACGAGTTCAAGAATGACAAGGGTATCGATCTGCGCAAAGATCCTATGGCAATGCAGCGTCTGAAAGAGGCCGCCGAGAAGGCTAAGATTGAGCTTTCCAGCAGTCAGGAGACGGAAATCAACCTGCCTTACATCACCGTTGCCGACGGTGTGCCGCAGCACCTTGTCAAGAAACTGACACGTGCCAAATTTGAGCAGCTCTGCGACGACCTTATCCAGGCCACCCTCGAGCCCTGCCGTCAGGCAATGCGCGATGCAGGCTTGACCAACAGCGACATCAACGAGGTTATCCTCGTCGGAGGCTCGACTCGTATCCCCGCTATCCAGGCTATCGTTGAGAAATTCTTCGGCAAGACCCCCAACAAGGGTGTTAACCCCGACGAAGTGGTCGCCATCGGTGCCGCCATCCAGGGCGGTGTGCTCACTGGCGAAGTGAAGGATGTCCTTCTGCTCGATGTCACACCTCTTTCGCTCGGTATCGAGACCCTCGGTGGTGTCATGACACGTCTGATTGACGCCAACACCACAATACCTACCAAGAAATCGCAGGTCTTCTCGACCGCTGCCGACAATCAGCCCGAGGTGGAAATCCACGTGTTGCAGGGCGAGCGTCCTATGGCTAAAGACAACAAGACCATTGGTCGTTTCCACCTGGCCGGTATCCCGCCAGCACCGCGTGGAGTGCCGCAGATTGAGGTTACTTTCGACATCGACGCCAACGGTATCCTTAATGTCAGCGCACTCGACAAGGCCACAGGCAAGAGCCAGAACATCCGTATCGAGGCTTCCAGCGGCTTGAGCGACGATGAAATAAAGAGAATGAAGGCCGAGGCCGAGGCACATGCTGCCGACGACAAGAAAGCCAAGGAAGAGATTGAGAAGATCAATGCTGCCGACAGCATGATTTTCCAGAGCGAGAAGAACCTGAAGGATTACGGCGACAAGCTGCCCGCCGACAAGAAGAGTGCCATTGAGAGTGCCCTCGCAGAGCTGAAGGCCGCCCACAGTGCACGCAACGTCGGACAGATTGACAGTGCCATGGAGAAAATCAATGCCGCATGGCAGGCTGCTTCGCAGGATATGTACCAGGCCCAGCAGCAAGCCGGTCCGCAGGGCGGTGCAGGTTTCGACCCCAATAATATGGGAGGCAATCCTGGTGCCGGTCAGCAGCAAGGCGGTTCAAACAATGATACCGTAGAGGACGCCGACTACGAGGAAGTGAAGTAAAGGTCCAGTGGACCTTTACGATAGCGAAGCGGAGAAATCGACCCTTGCGGTCGATGCGGCTCCTAGAGAGCCGCTCCGCCGATCCGAACACGGCGGGGAAAATCATCCCAAGCCTGATGAGTCAGCACGGCGGGGAAAATCATCCCAAGCCTGATGAGTCAGCACGGCGGGGAAAAACAGAATCGTTGAGAGCCTACCGTGGCAACGCCAGCGACTACCAAATCAAGCGAGCCAGCCGGCGGAGAAAAGAAACCGCAAAACTAATAACAAAAATAGATGCAATCGTAAGGTTGCATCTATTTTTTTGTCATTCGGAGAAAAAGTCGTATCTTTGCAGCAGAATTTGCGGTATAATTCTAGATGTAATAAAAAATGACAAACACATTAAAAGACATGAGAAAAGTCGCATTATTAGTTACCATACTTCTCTTTTCAGAGAGTGTTTTTTCTCAGAATCCATATGATACGCGGTCGACATTTTTCAAGAGTTTCCGTCTGTCGTTGGAGGCTGGGTATAATTTCTTAATTCCCAGTGCAACAGAAAGTGATAGTTACTATTCTCCAGCCTCTACGGAGGTGACTAATCCGTTCAGTTTCCATTACGCAGTGGAGAATCCGTGGAGAGATACCTCTTATGGTCATTTCCACCACCACCAGTGGAGTATCGGAATTGCAGCGGAGAGCAGAGTGGTAAAATGGCGATTATCAATGCGATATGATTGTCTTGATTATGAACAATATGCCGAGCGTTTCCAAGTTGACCATCTCCGTTTGGCGTTGGGCCTGCAGTTCTATATTTTGAAGAAAGAGAAGTTGCATATTCTGTTCGGACCGGAGCTTGAACTCGGGTGGATTACACGATACATGTATTTTTCAGGAAATCTCACTATGAGGAATCCGGATGTCGGACAAAAGACAGGTTGCGACCTCTTGTTTCCGCTGAGTGTTGTGTTCCCGGTTTCCAACAGAAGCAGAGTCTCCCTTCAGGTGGCCAGCGGTCTGCATTTGCGCAATGATCACGACTTGCCATATATAAACCATTTTGGATACGGGCCAGGACCAGAGGCAGGATTTAAATCCTACTGTCCGTTGAGTATCGGTATCGGTTACAGTCTGTGTATATAAAAATCAGGAATAAGAATGGATTGGTAGACAACCTGACACTCATTATAAAATGATTTTATAATATTTAAAAAAAGTTTGTGTCTTTGCAGTTGTGATTATATGACTGAATGTCCGTGCTGAAAGAGGTGAAAAATAGTAAACTGCTGAAAAAATATGACGGATAAAGTAAGCATAAAAAAAGAGTCTAATATTGAGATTATCAAGAATCGAATATATGAGGTTCGTGGACAGCGCGTGATGCTTGACCGCGACTTGGCGGAGTTGTATAATGTAGAAACTCGTGCTTTGAACCAGGCGGTGAAACGTAATATCGATAGATTCCCAGAGGATTTTATGTTTGTGATGACCGATGATGAGATGAATGCTTGGAAATCACAAATTGTGATGTCCAATTCTATCCGTATGGGTATGCGCCGACCTCCTGTTGTATTTACTGAGCTGGGTATTGCGATGTTGAGTTCGGTGCTGCGGTCAGAGACGGCAATACAGGTCAACATCAATATTATGCGGACGTTTGTGGCCATTCGTCACGCAATAGGTGCCTGGCAGGGAGTCAACTTGAAGGTGGAGCAACTGTCGCACAAGGTCGACAACCTCAACGCCCGTGTGGACGAGAACAACCTCGGGGCAGAACATATCGCAGAGCTGCTGGGGCAGCCCATTGAGCAGGTGTTCAAAACGCTGGTGCTGCGTGGCGACAAGACAGGCTTGTTCGTCTGCGTCATCCCCGGCGCCGAGGAG
>JAGCVI010000018.1 GCA_017962445.1 Bacteroidales bacterium | reverse complement strand
CTGGTTGATATAACGATTACTCTCTTCATATTTTTATCTTTTTGATTAATGACAAATCATTACTTGACAGGGCCTCGAAATTGGCCTCAATCTTCTCTATGTCCCAATCCCACCATTTCAACTTCAACAGATAGGCGATGAACTCGTCATCGAAACGCATCTTGACTACTCGGCAAGGATTTCCCACGGCAACAGCGTATGGAGGAATGTCGGAGGCAACAACCGTGTTGGCTCCGATAATGGCTCCGTCGCCAATATGAACGCCTGGCATGATGGTTACATGCTGGCCAATGACGATGGGCTTGGTAAGCAGCGTGTGGCGCGTGGCGGGGTCCTCAGGGTGATATTCGGTGGCCAGCACACAGTGGGGTCCGATGAAGGCGCCGTCGCCGATGGTGATGCCGCCGATGGCTAGCAGTGTGCAGCCGAAGTTGAGGAAGCAGTCGTCGCCGAAGCGTACGCCGGGACCATAGTTGATGTTGAGGGGTGTGAAGACACGCACGGTGTCGGGCACCTCGCTGCGGGTTATCTCGCGCAGGCAGTCACGCACCTCTGCTTCCGTATGGTAGCCGCTGTTCATCTCGGCGCAGAGTCGCATGGTGCGCTGCACGTCGGCATAAAGTTCATCGCTGCCGACGTATTCTTTCCCTTTCATGAGTTAGTTCATCAGACGGCTTTCACCCCATTTGTATTGCGGATAGGCCTTCTTGAGGTCGCCGGCCGAACCTTCCACACCGCTGCCGCCGCTGGTGGCGAAAACGTTGAGCACCTTGCCTCTCAAGTCGTGAGCCTCAATGAAGGTATTGACAATGGTGGGGGCGGTGTACCACCAAACGGGGAAGCCGATCCAGACGGTGTCGTAGTCGGCGATGTTCTCGCAGCGGCCCTTGATGGCGGGACGCGACGAGCGGTCTTTCATCTCCAGCGTGGAGCGCGAGCTCTTGTCGCGCCAGTTGAGGTCGGCGGCGGTGTATGCTATCTCAGGGGTAATTTCGTAAAGGTCGGCGTTGTGTTCTTTCGCCAACCGTTGTGCAGCGGCCTTGGTGGTGCCTGTGGCCGAGAAATAAACTACCAGTGTCTTTTTCATTTCTTTGTTCTCCTTTCTGTTGTTTTGTGCCGAGCAGGAGGTGAATCCTGCGGCGAGCAGTGCGAAGACTACGATTAATAATAATGATTTTATTTTCATATACTTCTGTATTTATATCTTATTGTTTAAGATATGCAAAAGTACAAATAAACTCCGAAACGGCATTTGCACATCTCGGAGTTTATTTTTTACATTATGCGGGTCTTTTACGGTTCAAATAATGCTCGTGTAATAATTATAGGATTGTTTGAGATGCTATTCTATAATTATTTGTTAATGTCGTAGTTGTCGGATACGATTTTCATTTGGAGCGTCTTGCCGTTTTTCAGCTTGCCGTTGACGGTGATAGTGATGGGCGTACCGTCGTTGTTGCCCGAGACACGATAGGTGCCGCTGGTGAAAATGGACTCACCCTCGTATTCTACGCCGTCGAGATGTCCACCCATATTTCTGCCGACATTGACCCATCCCTCAAATTGCATATCAATTGCACCATTGAGAATCAGGTATACCGCCACATCATCAGGCCACTGGCTCTGGTCGGTGAGGTCGAAGTCGCGATTCCATACATTGGGTGTGATGTGGATATGATCAACTATCAACTCAGCGTCTTGAGGGTCGCCGGAAAAGGCTGACACCAGCGTCATTTCGCTGTGGCGATAATCAACCATAACATCAGAGAATGTGTAGGTCACACCGTCGTATACTAGTGTGTTGTCGGCGATGTTCATTTCGTCGCCGTCACCGTCGTTGTCGTTGTCTTTGTCGCAAGCGACCATGGTAGTCATCGCAAAAGCGACCATCAGAATTGAAAATAGTTTTTTCATGGTATAAAAAGATAAAAAATTAGTAGTTCCTGTTTTGATATCGTTGTCAGCAGAGCCAGCGGCACACCAGTGCAAATCGAGGGCGGATGTGAAGCATGCTCCGGTGAAGCTTTCGATAGAGTAGCGGAGAATAAGGTTCAAAATGCCGAGCCTAAACTGGTGTACCCCGCGAACTTGTTGAGCAAACATCCGTATAAATAACGAAATCATCCCGAAGATATTGCCTTGCACGAACAATTATTTTCTCTTTTCGCTCATCATCCTGCGAGGCACTACTAAAGCAACTTGTTTTTTAGTTTTTCCTTCGTCTGTCCTTGCGGTATACTTTGAGACTTTGATCTGTGGCATGCTTGAAGTAAGTTCTGAAATGCTCTGGTTGGCGAAATGTAGTGCATCAGCGATCTGACTGACGGTGAGGGTGCTGGGTCTCAGTTGCTGTTTGGCCTATAGTACCACGCTATGCTCAAGCCTGTGCGAGGCCGACTTACCTGTGGCGTTGCCGACGGTTGTGGAGAGGTGCCTCTTGTTTTGTTATCTATACTGGACGGTCTGAGCTGACCTATAGATTATTTATGGCTTATTCGTGATAAAGGGAAATACTTATTCACTTTCTTGCAGTAATCAGCGTATTCCGGATATTTGCCACTGCTGATTTCTTCAGCCAGGCTGGTGCTTCCAAGAAACAACACTATCAAAAGGAGCGCCCCTATCATGCTCCAGTTGACGATGCCTATACCCGCTCCGATGGAGAAAATGTATAGACTAACCCAGATGGATTGTTCGGCCAAATAGTTCGGATGACGGCTTACTTTCCATAATCCATTGGCGTTGAAACCTTTGTTGTAGGGGGCAGGGAGTTCTTCCAACTTCTTTCCCTCCTTGATCATCGTCCACTTCTTGCATTGGAACTTCCATTGTTGCTCGTCGGCCACGGTCTCGTAAACGATGAAGGCGAACATCAGGAGGGCAGCGACACCGTCGACCCAACCAAAGGGTAGCGTTGAGTCCATGCTCACCAATGCCGGGAAGGTCAACATGAGAATAAGCGCATTCTGGTAAAGGGAGATGAAAAACAAGTCGAACACCAGCCACACCCATTTTTTGTTGAACGGCGCCGTCGAGCGTAGCACTTGCCAGCGGTAGTCCTCCTCACCCTCCCAGAATTTGAGCTTGTAAGCGCCCTTTCTGGCAAAATTGAAGGTAAGGCGAATGCCCCAGAGTGTCGCCAAGACAGCCATCACCACCAGTCGCGGATTCATCCCACCATTGACGGCGATGATCCAGCAATAGACGAATGGCAGGATGCTCCAAATCTTGTCCACCTGGCTGTTGTTGTGGGTGATTTCACCCAACACGAAACAAATGAAGGCACTGCATCCTGCTATGATGCCTATCGTTTTCAGGGTCTCTATTTGCAATACATTAAGTGCCGGACCCAATTTGAAATAAAGAATCGGACAGACCACTAACGAAAGCAGTAGTAGAGAGCCGATTAAGGGGATGTTCATCTTTTTCATCATTAATCTATATTTCGAGAGGATTCAATGTTTACTATTCTTAGTGATTTTCTATTGTGTCTTCAAGTTTTTCACAATCTGTCACCACAATCGCCTGTTTAGGGCTATATGAGACGAGGGGACAGTGTTCCTTCGGCAACTATGGCGGCTGTTCCGCCGACATATATTGTTGCTTCTGATTCCATTCTGGTGGCCACCACGGAGGGACGCCCCATGGCCTCGCCCTGCAGGAAACGACATTCGGCAGGCGCTCCGACGAAACCGTTCTGCACGAGGTAATATGTCAAGGCTGCATTTGCGGTTCCTGTAGCCGACTCCTCTGGCACACCGTAGAGCGGAGCGAAGTCGCGCACATGGGCGGTATATTCATCACCACTACAGACAAAAGCGTGAACGCTCACCGCATCGAGTCTCCGCGTCACTGCCGTGACTGCCTCCATATCGGGCTGCAACGATTGCAGTTCCGCGAGGGTGGCGATGGGTAGCATGATGTCTGGCAACCCGGAATAAACCACCTGAGGATGGATTTCTGTGGGATTTGCTCCCACGGAGCGATAAACTTCCTCAATATCCTCAGCTCCTAACGTGGCGACAATACGGGGCTTCGCCATCTGCATCATTACCTTTTCTCCGACCACAATGGAGAGCAGTCCCGCATTTGTATGGCCTCGGTATTGCCCGTCAGGGAGCCCCATGTGCTTCAGGACGAAGAATGACGCAATGGTTGCGTGGCCGCAGAGTTCCACTTCGGAGCACGGCGTGAAATACCTGATGGTGAACTCATCCCTGCCATTCTGTTGCACGAATGCCGTCTCGCTGTAACGAAACTCAGCTGCGATCTTTAACATCAAATTCTCGTCGGGATAGGTATTGCCCTCCAGCAAAACCACTCCGGCAGGATTGCCCCCGAAGGGTTTGTCTGTGAATGCGTCAACAATATAATACTTCATATTGCCTTAGTAAAGGTTAAAGGTTAATGTTTTAAAGGCAAAAGAATACTCCACGCTCATCAAGATCATGTTTCCATAGCAGCTGTGGGGAGTAGCATGCTCATCGGCATCACCATCCTCCCGGCTGCCGTCATCATGTCACAACGCTTCCTTAACGTCGGCCTCGATGACGGACATCTTGGCAGTGGGTTCGTAGCGTTTCAGCACTTTGCCGTCGCGACTGACGAGGAACTTGGTGAAATTCCACTTGATGTCGGGGTTCTTGTCGTAGTCGGGATCTTGCTTGCGCATCATATTGTCAAGCAGTTTGCCCAGACGGTCTTCGAGGTCGAAGCCTGCGAAGCCCTGCTGCGACTTCAGGTATACGAACAGCGGTGCCGCATTCTCACCATTGACCTCCACTTTGTCGAAGAGAGGAAACTGGATGTTGAAGTTTGCAGAGCAGAACTCATGAATTTCCTCGATGGAACCGGGAGCCTGGCCACCAAACTGATTGCAAGGAAAGTCGAGGATTTCTAACCCTTGGTCGCGGTAGGCCTCATAGAGCGACTCCAACTCCTTGTACTGAGGTGTGAAGCCACACTCGGTGGCGGTGTTGACGATGAGTAGCACCTTACCCTTGTAGTCGGCGAGGGTAGTCTCTTTGCCCGACACGTTGTTCACTGGAATGTCATAGATGCTTTGTGCTGACGCTCCCAGCATCATGGTGGCTGAGATAATGAATAATGCCAATCTTTTCATTGTGACGTGTTTGATATTTGAAAATAACGTAAATAAAAAATAATAATTGTTTTCTTTATTCTTTGTTTTTTGCGTTGGGAACCGCAAAGGCGACGGTCAGGACACCTATGCCACCGGCTACGGGTACAATTATGCGAGCCACGGAACCTGCCGGAATAAAGACAAAGGTAGAAAGTAACACCATTGTCACCATGATGCCTATGGCTCCGGCCTTCTGTGCGATGGTCATTCCGCCGCGACGGTGGTAACTTCGGATATAGCCACCTAGCCACGACTGCAAAAGCCATTCCTGCAGCCGTGTTGAGGAACGGTAGAATAGCCACGAGGCCAACAACAGGAAAGGTGTGGTGGGCAAACCTGGTACCACCACACCCAATATTCCAAGCCCTACACAGAGCAACCCCAAGCTTATTAGAACCAGGCGCTTCACTTAGGCTTTGTTGAACTTCTCTTTGCCCTGTTTGCAGCGGGGGCATTTCCAATCTTCTGGGAGGTCTTCAAAGGCGATGCCGTCATGCTCGGCGGGGTCGTAGACATAGCCGCAGATGGAGCATACGTATTTGCCAGAGGCTTGATGCTTATTGAAGTCTACCTCGGCTAGCACCGTGGGCATGGGATTGTCGAGGTCCATCACGCGTTTGGTTTCCAGATTCTCATAGCCCTGCGGGGTGTGGGTGCCGCAATACACGGTGGGGTGGTTGCGGACGAACTCGCGGATGCTGTTCTGCGTCTCTCGTGCGGCAGGGAGGTCTTCGAACACCACAGACAGTTTGTCCTCGTACAATGCCTCGTCGACGTAGGTGATGTCGCCGTGGAGCATATAGAAGAGACCGTCGTTCTCTACCACGACAATACTGTTGCCATTGGTGTGGCCTTTGGCCTTGATGAAGTGTACACCGGGGACAATTGTCTGGCTGGCGGGGAAATTATAGTATGCCCCATCGGTGAACTGTACGGGGACGATATTATCCAGTCCTTGCAACTCGGCAGCAGCTGTCTCGTCAGCACCCACGAAAATCTTGGCGTTGGGGAACGAACGCAGTTCACCGCTGTGGTCGCTGTGTTTGTGGGTTAGCAGTATCTTGGTTACCTGCTCGGGCTTGTAGCCGAGGGCGGCGAAAGCCTCCATATAACTGCAGATGTCCTTGCCTGTAAAGAGTGGCGAGTTATCGTCTGGCACCTCTTCAGGAGTGCCGGCGGGTATGCCTGTGTCGACCAGTATCACCTCTGTGCCAGTGTCGATAAGGTAGTTCTGCAGGCTTCCGCGGTAGCGGATATTCTTGTCAAACTTGTCCATACCCTCTTCGCCACCGAAGACAAAAGGCTGGGTGTAAAAACCATCGGTTCTGAATTTTACTGCTTTGATTTCCATGGTGTTCTTATTGTTTTGTTATTCAGAATTAGAAACATAGTTCGCTACAGTCGCGTTCACCCGACTTTTCCCGCAAGTCCTAATTGGGGTTAAAGCTGGTTTCTGACAGCGTTCCTCACCACTGCCATGCTGGTGTTGGGTTCGAAACGTCTCAGCACATTGCCTTCACGGTCGATGAGGAACTTGGTGAAGTTCCATTGTATGTTGCCAGGCTTCTTCTCCTTGAGCCATTTGTAGAGTGGCGAGGCATTGGCACCATTGACATCTATCTTGGCAAACTGCGGGAATGTGATGTTGTAAGTGGTTGTGCAGAAGTCGTGGATGTCGTTGTAGTCGCCGGGGGCTTGCCCGCCAAACTGGTTGCAGGGGAAGTCAAGGATGGTAAAGCCCTGGTCGCGATACTCCTCGTAGAGGTTTTCAAGATCTGTATACTGTGTGGTATAGCTACATTGTGTTGCGGTGTTGACCACCAGCAAAACCTGGCCTTGATATGTGGCCAACGACACGCTGTCACCTTGCCCGTCAAGTACCTTAAACTGATAGATGTTGTCTTGCACGGGAATGGGTTCGGGTTCTGATTTGTCATTTTTGTCGCAGGCAACGTTAAGTGTCAGAAAGGCCGCTACCAGCGTAAAGAATAGTGGATGTCTCATGATAGAATTATTTTTTGATTAATTATTTCATAGGGTCTCTGTGGGGATTGCGGGGGAACCAGCCTTTCTCCACCCGTTTGCGCTGCTTGAAGAGTTCAAGGATGGACCATAGGCTTGAAAAAGCCACCACGCCAAGCAAGGTGGAAAGGATGTCGTTGGCCACAAATAGCGACCCTGCTATGCATCCCAGCCCCAGCAGCAGGAACAGCCACCAGCAGCCTACTCCCCAGTGATACTCCGCCTTGATAACCAATGGGTGGAAAGCTCCGATGCACAGGAATGTGGCAGCACCGATAATCAGTCCGTAAAAGTTCATTCTTGACAATTGCGGATAAACTGGCGGAAGGCATCGATGTCCTGTGCATTGGGATGGCCTCTGTGGACAGGACCCATGGAGCCTTTGCAGGTGAATGACTTGTCGCAGACCTTGATGCCACGAGTTTCCAAGACTTTGCGCATCTGCGGCACTGGCGACTCTATGATAGCGCACGAGCCAAATAGGACGACACATTTTACTTTATCGGGTGTAAGGGTGTTGATGAAATCCATCACGGCACCATTCACCTTGCCCAGGAATACGCCGGCACCAAGGACAAGCGTTTCCACGGGTTCATTTAACGGCTCGGCTACGGTGGCGGCCTTCGCACCGACAATCTCTTCGATGGCTTCTGCCATCTGTTTGGAATGACCAAACTTGCTATAATAACGTATTGCGTTCATATATTCTTAACTTTTATCTTTTAACTCTTAACTGACTGCAGCATCGCTTCCACCTCTTCGCGGTGTTCGAAGAGGGCACAGCCGCCCGTGTGTTCTCCGCCTACCAGATGTACCTCGCGCAGTTTGCGGAAAAGGGGAGAGGCAAGAGCCCCTTTTATTCCCAGTTCGATGACACTACTGTCGCTGAAAGGAGAGAATGGACATGGCTCGGCACTGCCGTCGGGGCCGATGTGGAAGAATCCTCGTCCTGCCGCCAGGCAACCGCCCATGAACTTCTCGTCGCCGGGGAAGGAGAGAATAATCATATCCTTGTAGCATTCTAGCTGATGCAGCTGTACGGCCTCCATCCTGGCAATCTCTGCGTCGCCAAAGGCCAGGTGCTCGGTACCCGGCTCGGTGGGCACATATTCCACATAGAAGATAATCTTGCAGCCCCGTTCGTGCAGGTTGTCGACAAAGGTATCCGAAGTGACGAGGTCGAAGTTCTCCGTGGTGACGGTGATGCTGGTACCGAAGAAGAGTTTGGCATCTTGCAGCATCTCCATCGACAGCATGGCCCGTTGGTACATCCCTTTGCCGCGTCGTTCGTCGGTCGAACGCTCCAGGCCTTCGATGCTGATGACGGGAATCATGTTGACGTGCCGTTTGAGGAACTCTATGTACGATGGCCCGATGAGGGTGCCGTTGGTAAAGATGGGGAAAATCATATCCTCCACTTCCGCCACGCGCTCTAGAATGTCGCGGCGCATCATCGGCTCGCCACCGGCCAGTAGGGCAAAGTTGATTCCCAGCGAGGCGGCCTCCTCGAAGATGGCTTTCCATTGGTCGGGCGAGAGGGTGGCTTTCTGTGTCTCCTGGCCATCAGCTTGGGAACCATTGGCTCCACTTCGGTCTCCATCAGCCGCTATGCCATTGGCGCGTGCGTAGCAGCCTTTGCAATGCAGGTTGCAGGTAGTGGCAATAGAGCAGATAAGGAAGGGGGGGACCTCCACCCCTTCCTTATCTTTCACTATGGCTCGACGTTTTTCAGATCTTTGAAAAGTCTGTTGTAGCCGCCATACGGCCTTTGCCTGCAGCGGATTGCTGAGGATATTGCGGTAGGCTTTGGCCATGATGCGACGTATGGCGTCGCTCATGTAGCTTTGCAGATTAATCTCGCTCATCAGTTGGCAGGGGTCTACATCATCTCAATGAGGAAATTCTCGTAACCCAACTTGTCGATGTAGTTGAGATACTGCTTCTCCCAGTCCATGTGGTCTTTCTCGCCGTCAATCCACTTGAAGATGAGTTTCTGTGTGGGGTAGTCGTCGGCGAAGGCGGCAGCCATCTCACTCATCATCTTGACGGCTTCGGGATTGTAGTCAGACTCGATCTGCTGCTTCGGGTCGTCGTAGAAGGGAAACTCCATGGTCTTCATGGCTTCTTGCAGGTCGGCGGGCTTGCAGCCGAGCTCCACCAGGCGGTTGAGCACCTCTTCGGCCTCGTCCCATTCCTCCTCAGCTTCTTCTTTCCACTTGTCTGCCAACTTGTTCCAACCATTCAGACGGCAGTAGGCTGAGAAGGCGAAATGCTGTTTGCTGTTTCCAAACCATGCCGCACCAAATTGGGCGAACATCTTCAATGCTTCTTCTTTTGTCATAATTATATTGTTTTTGTTTTTAACTTGCGTTGACGTTTCTATGCTTCAACATAACTCAAACAAGTTTGGTTCTGTGTTCGCTTTACGAAACGTTAATAATTAGATTTCAAACTATTGCTCTATTAATTGAATAATTTTTAAAACTGCAAAGGTATTAATAATCTGCAAGATAAATAAATACTTAGATGAACCATTATTTGTTTTAAACGAACATTTCTATTTTTTTCGTATCTTTGCAAAGTGAATGTTGATGAGTAAGCATTAACAGCGAAACGGCTAAACACGAAGTAACAAACATTAACTGACAATGTATAACCTGAACGACATAGTGCACCTGGTGGCTGGAACAGACTTAGGCAAGGACGATCTTTATGAAATCTATTGCATCGAGACAAACCTTGAAAATACGTTCCTCACTAACAACATGCAGGACACGATGGCCGCCTACAGCTACACGCTGGTAGAACAAGGCTGGTTGAAGGTACTGTATAACGGACGGGAACTGACGCTCAAGGATGGTGACATATACCTCTATTCGCCCGGATTCCAGATCTCCATCGTCAGTGGCTCGGAGGATTATCGCGGCATCTGCCTGATTGCCGATGAAGCAATGACGTTTGAAATACCTGCTGTGCGCGACATTATCCGCACCTCCTACCTTCCTATCGCTGAATGGGGTGAACCGGTGATACATGTGCCGGAAAGCCACCGGAGCCGACTGGCCACCCGCATGCGTGAAATAACCGAAAACCAGTTCTCGTCTCATCGTTTCCGCATCGAGGTGTTGCGCAACCTTTATACCATTTTCCTCCTCGATATGAGCGACATGCAGGAACGTTATGTCGTCTCCAATCATCATGGCGGTCGCACCACAGAATTATTCATAGGCTTTATGCGACTATTACCAGTACACTTCCTGGAGCATCGTGACATCGGTTTCTACGCTTCCGAACTCTGCATCACCACTACCCACCTCTCACGCATCGTGCGCCAAATCACTGGGCGCACGGTGATGGATTACATCAATCAGATGTTGCTGATGGAAGCTCTGTGGTTGCTGCAAACCACCCACATGCCCATTGCTTCCATCGCTGACCGCTTACATTTTGCCGACCAAGCATCCTTCTCCAAATTTTTCACCCGTCTCAAAGGCCAAAGTCCCAAGACATACAGGAAAAGTAGGTGATGGTAAGCTGGTGCTATATCGGCATGATGACAAACACCAGGGCGTCCCAGAGGGCGTGGCTGATGACGAGGGCAGGGAGCAGTTTGGGGTTGAGCCGGTAGAGGAAGCTCCACACGGCTCCCGCCACTAGGGCCGCCATCACCAGCATAAAGTTGAACGACCAGATGTGCACCGAGGCATACACCAGCGAGGTCAGCACAAAGGCCCAATCACGGCGGTGGTTCCGTCCGCCACTCTTTGTTTTTGTTATCGTTTCAAGCATCCGTTGCACATATCCGCGCCAAAAAAGCTCTTCGGCGGGGCCAATGACGAGGAGCAGTAGCATGGCGATTACGCCTGATGGCAGGCCTGTCTTCATGGCATAAACAGCATCCACTTCTGGACGGGCGAAGTCGAACATCAGCGAGGAGAGGCGGTCGCCAACCCAGAACACGCCCCACAGCATGAGGGCGATGCCGAAGCCTGCAGTGACCTGCATCAGCGGCTTCTCTATATGAAAAAGTGCTTTTCTGTCGGGCGTGAAGGCCAGCGTCAGTGTGGTGAGTACCACGGCAGCACACGACATCTCTAGCCAGAAGTTGAGTTTTCCGGCTGTCCAAGGGCTGAACATCAGGAACCAGAGAACAGCGGCAGTAAGAATGGCGATAGTTAGTCGGATTTTCGGATTCTTCATAGCCAATAGGAGATAAAGAGGCCAACGGCCAGCAGCAGCGAGAACTGGAGTTGCAGCTGTGCGGAGTTGAGGTCAAGCATCTTCATGGCTTCACGGCCAACAGATTTATAGCCGGCGGCCTGTTTGAAGTTACGGTAGGCCTTCACACCTGCCAACAGACACACCAGCGACAGCGGTGGCAGCAAGCCCGCCACCACAGCCGCGATGGCGCACAGGAACGGCAACACCATATAGCAGCTGTAAAGCACGGCCGACGCCTTCTCGCCGATAACCATCGCGAAGGTTTTGATGCCCGCGGCACCGTCCGACGGAATATCGTAGGTGTTGTTGGCGTGCAGCACCGAGACGGTGATGATGCCGATGGGCAGCGAGAGCACCAGCGCATCGGTACACCAGGCACCGGTGACAGCATAAGCCAACCCTAAGACAGTCAGTACACCGAAGATAATAAAGATGTCAAGGTCGCCCAGCGCATGGTATTTCAGGAAGGAATAGAGGACCGTCAGCACTACGGCGACGATGCCGACCATCAGTACACCGATGCCGCTCAGTGCGGCGATGATGATACCTATGGCAGCACCCAGTGCGCCCAACACGAGGCTCAACGTCAGGTATTCCTTTGGCTGGAATTTGCCGAACACCAGATTGGGAATGGCGAAAGCTTCCTTGCTGTCCACCCCGCTACGGTAGTCAGCCCAGTCGCTCAGCAGGTTGCCCGCCGAGTGCAGCAGAACAACGCCCAGCAGCGACAGCATGAGAATCAACCACGGCATCCAGCCGGAGGGCACCATCCCCTGTGCAAACAGATAGGCAAAGGTGACGACAAGGGGCATCGTCGACACCGGAAACGACCAATAGCGGGTGGTGGCCACCCATTCAGATAACGTATGTTTCGTCATTTCACTCTATTATGCATCTTGCGAAAAATGCAATACTTGTGCAAAGTTATGAAAAAACTCCGAAGCCAGGACTGCAGATTTCGGAGTTTTTATTACCCTGCATTATCGAGACGAAAGCGTTCTGGGCAGGCTTATTTCTTTTTCAACTGTGCTTTGATGAGTTTCGGCATGTCGCTGTAGTGGATGCCGACCATCATGGTGAGCGTCTTTTGCAGGCACATGAAGCAGGGAAAATAGATTATCGGTCCGAAGACGTAGTCATACCAAGATCCCATTTGATTGACAGCGAGATAGACGATGAGCAGGATGCTGGTCACCAGCTCTATCTCGGCGGTTACCATGCCTGGTGTATAGAATTTCTTCGTGCGGAAGATGCGCACACCAAGCATGTGTACCATGCCTTCGAAAATGCCGAAGGTAGCAAGCGTCATCACCACTAGGGCGCAGTCGTGATAGAAGAACGGCACTATCGAGAAGACCCACAGGAAGACGCTGGTGGCCAGGCGGCTGGCGCGTTTTGTCTCGTCGTCGGGATGTGTCTGCGTCATCTCTGAGATGAGGTCAAGGAAACCACCGGGATAGTGTCCCTCCTCCCATTCGTGCAGGATAAAAAGGAACGTTAGAAAGACCACAAACTTCTGCACGACAGAAAGTTCTCCCATGCAGATGGCCACCAGTACAATCAGCAGCATGGTAATTACGGTGTAGATTTCCAGTGCGTAGTGTTTTATAAATTTTGTCATAATTGTTTTGTTTTTAGGTTTATATTGATTTTTTTTTCTTGTAACTTTCTGGCTGCAAAATTACCACCATTCCCCCGCGTGGTTGTTACCCCAACGAGGGTAGAAATTACCTTTTTCTACGAATTGTGAAATTATTGTGTATCTTTGCTGTCAAAAACAATGTAATGAAACGTCAGCTAAATATTTCGGACATAATACCATTTGCTATCAACAGCGAGTATATCGCCGTGCACGGAAACTTTGCAATTATCCGCAACGTAGAGGGAATTCGGGAGCGTTTAGTCGCTACCACAGGTATTGGCGACCTATTGTATATTCCTTTAGGGCGTGTATTACTGGTTACCGAGGGATCGGCTTACCTGCGATTGAATATGCAGCCCTGCCGCGTGTCAAAGAGGATGGCACTCGTCATTCCCGAGAACTTCTATATGGAAGTACTCGAGTTGTCGGCCGACTACAACGCGCGGATTGTCACCTTCGGTGGCATCCCCGTGCCGTTCAAGCGGTGGACAAAGGTAAATGTGGAAGAACTGGATATGCCACGCATCGAAGGCTATTTTTCCCTTTTGTGGCAGGTGACAAACAGCCCAACATGCCAGCCTTCGACCCTCGATGCCCTACTGTCTGCCTTGCTTTCTGACCTGCATAGCCTTGCCGACCAAGCCGATGCCAGCAGTCCTATCGAAGCCCCTGCCGCTGCCGAGCAGCTGATGCAGCGCTTTTTCGACCTGATGTCCGAGAGCGATTCCTCGATGCGCAGTGTGGGTGCCTATGCCGACCGTCTGTGTGTCACACCAAACCACCTCTCCTCCGTCGTCCGCCAGCAAAGCGGCCAGACGGTGATGCAGCTGATCAACGCCCACACTGTGCTACAAGCCAAGGTAATGCTGCGCCACAGCGGCCAGCCTATCGCCGTCATATCCGACCAGTTGGGCTTTGAGAATCCGCCCTCCTTCACCCGCTTCTTCAAACGTGAAACCGGTCTTACACCCCGTGAGTTCCAGAAGGGGCAAAGTGGTGCTATCTAGTGAGGATGTTGATGTCCTTGACTTTTATTGTCGGCCGTTTGTAGCCTTTTTCTGTGGCGTTGAGCATGGCTTGCCCCACCTGCGACAAGGTGTTGCCTCCTCCTATTAGTTTTGCCAGCGGGAACATCCATCCCAGAAATTTGTCCATCTTCTTGATATGCAGCTGCCCTTTCAGCGGCTTCATCAAAGCTGGACGGAAGTTGAAGACTTGCTTGAAGCCCAGCTGTTGGAGTTCATTCTCTGTCTGTCGCTTCACTTTGCCCCACATCTGGGCGCTGCTGCCTGTTCCAGCTCCGCTCACAAAGATGTAGGTTGTCTTCTCTTTCTGTGATAGGATTTTGGCGAGATGCATGGGAATGTCATAGGAGATGGGACGATATTCCTCCTCGCTCATGCCCACGCTACTGATGCCTGCGCAGAAGAAAAGGGCATCGTAGCCTTGTAGCCGCTCGTCGTTCTCCGACAGCACCATCATGTCACCGACCAGATATTCCTCTAGTTTCGGATGTTGGTGGCCACACGGCCGGCGGCTGATGCTCAGCACCTTGTCAACCCTTATGTCGTTGAGGCATTCCAGCAGAACACCTTCACCTACAAAGCCCGTGGCTCCTGTCAGTATGATTTTCATAATGTGTTGGTGGATTTATTCATAATTCATGATTCTGATATCGATTCCTTACAGTTGTGCAGGAATGCCGGTCACATTGGTTCCGCCTAATGGGACTTTCCTGCCTTCTGCCAGGCGTGGATGCCGCCGTCGAGGTTGTACGCAGTGCAACCTTGTGAGGCAAATTTTTCGGCAGCTTTGAGGCTGCGCTTGCCACCGCGACAGTATACGGCTACCGTGCCCTTGATATCTTTGATGCGTTCTGCGAAATCATCGGCCTTCACGTCAATATTTTCCGCCCCGGCGATGTGACCTTCAGCATACTCCTTTGGTGTCCGCACATCGATAAGTCGGACATCCTCCTGCGCGATGATGGAGGCAAATTCCTCCACACCCACAGTCTTTATCAAATTATTACTCTTCCCATTCCCGCACCCAAAGAACAAAGCAGTAAACATTGTCATAATAAGTATTCGTTTCATAATCATTTATTATATAGCATTGGGTATTCTCATTTCAATGCTTTTGTTTTCATGTTATTAACATAATTTACATATACATATATGTATGGCAAAAATACGAAAATTTTTTTTTCTAATCTGAAATGTTTTGCCCACCCTTTGTTGGGGAGTACTGAATTAAGAGTATTTCTCTTGTCTGAAAGGCACTCTGTATTTAAATGCAATAAGCACAGCCTTTTTGTGAGAAGTTTTGGATTGCAATAACAAGTAAACGAAGAAGCATAAGTAAATCACTTTGGTTGAATAAACGCCTACAGTATATTTCCTGTCTTTGCTGAAAAAGATAAAAAGAAAACAGGTCTATTTCAGACCTGCTTTCTTTTTATATGCATTTAGCATTATTATTTATACATTGAGTTAATCTGTTCTTTGTAGGCTGCTGCAACATTGCGTCGTATCAGTTTCTGCGTCGGGGTAAGAAATTTGTTTGCCTCGCTCCATGTATCGGCTACCAGGACAAATCGTTTGACTTGCTCCGTTACACCGAGTTCTGCGTTGTATTTGTCGATGACTCTTTGGTAGCGTGAAATAACGGTCTTGTTGGCTATCATTTCCTCTTTCGTTGTGGCTGTTACGTCGTGGCGTACGCACCAGTCTTTCAGCATGTCGAAATCCGGAGCTATAACCGCGGCTGCAAATTTCTGCTCTGCACCGACAACCATCATGTCGAGGATGAAAGGCGACTGCTTCATCTTCTCTTCAATCACCTCTGGATTTATGAATTTGCCCATCGATGTCTTGAACATGCTCTTGGTTCTTCCTGTGATGAAGAGGTATCCGTCTGCGTCGAAGTATCCGGTATCGCCTGTGTGGAACCAACCTTCGCTGTCAATGGCTTCGGCGGTGAGTTCGGGCTGGTTGTAGTATCCCTTCATTACATTGCCTCCACGACATTGTATCTCGTTGGTCTGAGGATCGATACGTACCTCGATTTCGCGCATGGCAAAGCCTACGGAACCGATCTTGCGTCCTTTTTTATTGCTGTTGGTGACGGCAATAAGCGGCGAGCATTCGGTTATGCCATAGCCCTCGTAGAGATTGAGTCCCACGCAGGAGAAGAATCTTGTCAGTCGAGGCTGGATGGTGGCACCGCCGCTGACCAACATGCCCAGTTGGCCTCCCATTCCTTCGCGTATTTCTTTGTATACTAGTTTGTCGGCGATGAATTTCTGTGTCTTGTACCACAGGCTGAGCTTGCTCTCGTCAAGGTCATAACGGAATGCCAGGTCAAGGGCCCAGTTGAAGATTTTCTTCTTGATGCCGGTCATCTTCTCGCCTTTGCGGAATATCTTGTCGTAAACCTTTTCGATGAATCTCGGTACGCAAGCCAGCATGTGAGGACTGAGTTCCTTGCAGTTGTCGCCTACTTTTGCAATGCTTTCGGCGTAGGCGATTTCAAAACAAAGCCACTGGTATAGATAGCCCATCATGCGTTCGTAGATGTGGCACATCGGCAGCCAGGAGAGGGCTCTGGTCCATGTCGGTGACGGACTGTGCTTGATCTCCTGGACGTTCATGATAAGTCCTCTGTGTGCTAGCATCACTCCTTTGGGTGTTCCGGTGGTGCCTGAGGTATAGATGAGCGTGCAGACATCGTCGGTGGTTAAGGCATCCTTCATTTCCTGCAGCTTCTGCGGTGCTTCGGGATGTTCGGACAGGTAGCGACGACCAACTTCATAGATGTCGTTCAGCGATTTGACTCCCTCCATCGGTACTATTGTGCATAGATTCTCCAGATGTGGCAGCTTTTCGCGTATGTTGCTGATTTTATTGTATAGTGACGGTGTCTCGACCACGAGAAGTCTGACCTGAGCGTCGTTGAGTATGTATTGGTAGTCCTCTTCGCTGATGGTCGGGTAGATAGGCAATAGCACTGCACCGGTCTGCTGCACACCGAAGTCGACATAGTTCCATTCAGGCCTTCCTGCAGATATGAGACCGATATTCTCTCCTTTGCGCACTCCAAGATGCATCAATGCATAGCTGATGAGGTTGGATTTCTCGATATATTCGTCGATGTAATGGTCTTTCCATTCTCCGTTTTCTTTGTACTTAAACACGGGACGTTCAGGATGGAGTTCCTTTCGCCATTGTAGCAAATCGAATAATCTTGTCGGTTCCTGCATAATATTGTTCTATTAAATTAATTTAATTTTGCAAAATTACTAAAAAATCTTAAAATGCAAAAATGTTGTTTCCGTTTTTTATAATAATATAATAAAAACACCTGATGAACAGTATGTTCTGTCAGGTGTCTTTTTATTATGGATTCCTTAAAATATTAGATGTCCATACTTGAGGAGAGTTCGTTTTGCTACAAATCGGACTGTTTTTTTATGATGCTTTAGCTGCATTTACTCCATCCGCAGTTGGTGCAGTGCTTGCATCCTCCACTATAGACAACGGTCTTCTGTTTGCAGTCGGGACATACCTCATCGGTTGCGGTGCCATCCTTGATGTAGCGGCGCAAAGCACGTGCCACGCCGTTTTTCCAGGTGGTGATGGTGTCGACATCGAAGTTTAGGGCAGTGATCAGGTCAACGACATTCGGTATAGGCATTCCGTGACGCAGTATTCCAGAAATAAGCTTGGCGTAGTTCCAGTATTCCTGATTGAACATACGGGACAGGCCTTCGATGGTGACTTTGTATCCGTCCGGGTCGAGGAACTGGAAGTCGTATCGTGCATGCTCGTCGCCCTGCTCCTTGGTGCGTATGACCCATCCTTTGTCAACCCATGCGGGCAGCATAAAGCTTGCGGCTTTGCCAGTGAAAATCTCGTAGGGACGGCCTTCGTACATTCCGACAACTGCAATCCAGTCCTCTTTGTTGTTCTTGAAACGGACAATCTCGGCATCGAGTTTCTTGGGACGCTTGGGAGCGCGGGTTTCGCCGAACTGGGGATTGCTTTTCTCGTCGTTTGACACCAGAACGCCATGGCGCGAACCGTCACGATAGATGGTGCAGCCTTTGCAGCCCGAACGCCATGCTGTTTCGTATATCTCGCGGACGATTTCCTTGGTGGTCTCTTTCGGTATGTTGACGGTGACGCTGATTGAGTGGTCGACCCATTTCTGGATGGCTCCCTGCATCTTGACTTTGTTGACCCAGTCGATGTCTGCCGAGGTGGCTTTGTAGTATGGCGATTTTTCGATGACTTTGTTCAAGTCTTTGTCGTTCATGGCCATGACCTCGTCCACGTTGTAGTTGTTGATTTTGAGCCATTCGATGAATTTGGGATGGAAGACATTGTATTCCTCGAAATAGTCGCCGCTCTGGTCCTGGACGATTTTGTGTTTGGAGGTGTCTTTGTCGTTGGGGTTGATTTTCTTGCGACGTTTGTAGGAAACGAGGAACACGGGTTCGATGCCAGATGTGGTCTGGGTACAGATGCTCACGGTTCCGGTCGGGGCAATGGTCAGCAGGGCTATGTTGCGGCGGCCGTGGGTCAGCATCTCGGTGTACATCTCGGGGTCGGCTTCTGCCAGACGTTGGATGAACGGGTTGAGTTTCTCGCGATTGGCGTCGTAGATGGGGAAGCAGCCGCGCTCCTTGGCCATGGTTACCGACGAACCGTAGGCGCTGCATGCCAGTGTGCGCTGAACATTGACGGCGAAGTCGGTGGCCTCGTCGGTGCCGTAGCGCAGTCCCATGGCGGCAAGCATGTCGCCTTCTGCCGTGATACCGAATCCGGTGCGGCGGCCTTCAAGGCATTTCATCTTGATGTTGAGCCACAGGTTGCGTTCCACTCCCTTGATTTCCTCGTTTTCAGGGTCGGTCTCGATTTTGTTAATGATTTTCTCCACCTTCTCAAGCTCCAAGTCGATAAGGTCGTCCATAAGACGCTGAGCCATCGTTACATGTTTCTTGAAGAGGTCGAAATTGAACGAAGCTTGCGGTGTGAATGGGTTGTCGACATAGCTGTACAGGTTTATTGCCAGCAGACGGCAGCTGTCGTAGGGGCAGAGCGGTATCTCGCCGCATGGGTTGGTGCTCACGGTGCGGAAACCGAAGTCGGCATAGCAGTCGGGCACCGATTCGCGGATTATGGTGTCCCAGAAAAGGACGCCAGGCTCAGCGCTTGACCATGCGTTTGATATGATTTTGTTCCACAGTGCGCGAGCGTCGATTTCTTTTGTGAAGATTGGGTTGTCACTGTCAATCGGGTACTGTTGCACGAAAGGTTTCCCGTCCATGACGCATTGCATGAACTCGTCGGTAATCTTGACAGATACGTTGGCTCCAGTGATTTTCCCCTGTTCCAGTTTGGCGTCAATGAAGTTTTCTGCATCGGGGTGCTTGATGGATATCGACAGCATCAAGGCTCCGCGGCGACCTCCTTGTGCCACTTCGCGAGTGGTGTTGGAGTAGCGTTCCATGAAAGGCACGATGCCTGTCGATGTCAGCGCGCTGTTTTTCACAGGGCTGCCGCCAGGGCGTATGTGGCTCAGGTCGTGGCCCACGCCGCCGCGGCGTTTCATCAGCTGTACCTGCTCCTGGTCTATTTTCATGATGCCGCCATACGAGTCGCTGTTGCCGCTGTTGCCGATGACGAAACAATTCGAAAGTGACACGATTTGGAAGTTGTTTCCGATGCCTGACATTGGGCTGCCCTGTGGAATGATGTAGCGGAAATCCTTGAGCAGACCGTAGATCTCCTCTTCGCTCATCGGGTTCGGGTATTTCTGCTCGATGCGTGCGAATTCCGAAGCCAGACGGTGATGCATCATGTCAGGGTTCAGTTCATAGATTTTGTTGCCGTCGCGCAGTGCGTACTTGTTCATCCAGACATTGGCTGCAAGTTCGTCGCCGTGGAAGAATTCCATCGATGACTTCATGATCTCATCGGGCATGTACTGGATGTATTTCTCAGTGTCGTTGTTCATGGTTGGTGTGCTTGTGGGTGCTTTCTTTTGCTCTTCAGCTTTTGATGTTTTTTTGGCGGGTTGAGGCGTGACAACGGTGTCAGTGACCTGCTTTTTGTTGTGCAGTTCGTTGACCGGCAATGCCTTGTCGGTTTTTGAAGACTTAGTGTTAACCTTGCCCTTCGGGGCTGAAGGTGACGGCATATCGCCGAAATCTAAAAATAGGTCATTGCCTTTCATGGTGAAAAGATTTTTTATTGCACAAAAACAAAAAGTTATAGACTGTTGTCAGGTCGTCAATCAATTTGCTAAAATACTGATAAGATTGATTGATTTCATACAGGGTTCTATTATAATTATCAACAAAAAATCAAATTTCTTTGACATTCAGATTAGTATTGTGTTAATATAAAAAAAGAGATGCCGTTTGGCATCTCTTTTTAGGGGTATGGTTGTCAGTATTTGATTATAATACTGCCTTAAATCTTTATTTTACAATAAGTTTCTTTGTTGCAACACGGTTGCGTCCGCTGCGGATTGTGTACATGTACACGCCGGCGGGCAGGTCTGAAACGTTGAGCTGAACGGTGCCTTCGCAGTCGTTGAGTGCTATCTCGCGCACTGCTGCTCCCATCGGGTTGTAAAGCGTCAGCGTGCCGTTGCCGTCACTCATGGCGTATGCTATGTTGGCAATGCTTGTCGCTGGGTTGGGGTATGCAGTGACAGTTGCTGTGCCAGCCTCGGCTATGCCAAGGGTGGTGTTGGTGTTGTAGACCATAGCATAGAAACTTGCCTGAATCAAGGTGTGAAGGGTGTCGTACACGGTAACCTTGAACAGTCCAGGTACAGCATCGGTCGGGACGAGGAAGTCAATATGAGTGTCTTCGTAGGTTGAATTGCCGTTGATTGTGAATGGGGCGGACTGGTAGCCCGACATGCAGAGCATGCCTGTGCATACCGACATGACCTCTGTCTCGGTGGTGCTAAGTTTCTCCACGAGAATACGTGCAGTGATGTTTTGCGACTGGTTGTTTGTGAAATGAGGCATAAGCTGCAGCTCGTCGCCGGTGGCTTTCACCTGTATCGTGTCGGTCTCAGAAACATTGTTGCCCTGATAGGAAATCGATAATTGCTGAGCGTTGGCAACAACTGCCAAACCTATTAATAATGTGGCAAATAATAATTTTTTCATAATATTACTTTATTTATTTTCGTCTGCAAAAATACACTTTTTTTGCATTCTGTTTTCTTGAAATCTTTTTTTTTCAAGCCATCGCTATCAGTTCGTCCACTACCTTTTTCACGCCGGTGCCTGCCTTCTCTTGGAATATCTTTATGTTGCGTGAAATCGGCACGGCTTTCGGGTCGACGAGGTAGCATGGGCTGCTGTGTGGCACATAGTGTATGAGTCCGGCAGCCGGATATACGTTCATCGATGTGCCGACGACAACGAAATAGTCGCATTTCTCGCACATGGCAGCAGCTGGTTCAATGTTGGGAACGGCCTCGCCAAACCATACGATATGCGGTCGCAGCTGTGCACCGTCGGGTGCCTTGTCGCCAATGTTGATGTCGCGGTCTCCGATGTCTACAATCAGGTTGTCGTCGCGGTCGCTGCGAGCCTTGGTGAGCTCGCCGTGGAGATGAAGCACGTTGCTGGAGCCTGCTTGTTCATGAAGATTGTCGATGTTTTGCGTGATTATCTGTACGTCGTAGTATTGTTCCAACCTAACCAGCTGTTTGTGGCCTTCGTTGGGCTTTACTTGAAAAAGCTGGCGGCGACGTTGGTTGTAGAAATCAAGTACCAATGCCGGGTTGCGCAGATATGCGTCGTAAGTTGCCACGTCTTCAACACGGTACTGTTCCCACAGGCCGTCGCTGTCGCGGAAGGTGCTTATGCCGCTTTCGGCACTGATGCCTGCACCTGTCAAAATAACTACCTTTTTCATATATTTGAATGTTTTATAATATCTTCAGTTCTGTTCTTCTGTTTGTTGCCCGACCTTCATCTGTGTCGTTCGTGGCTACGGGCATTGTGTCGCCATAGCCTTTGAATGTCAGTCGGCTGGCTTCAATTCCTTTTGATACAAGATATTCGTATACGGCCTTGGCTCGTTGCTGTGACAGCTTCATGTTGTCGGCAGGCTGACCCACGTTGTCGGTATGCCCGCCCAGTTCTATGCGCAGCGACGGGTTGTTTTTCATAAGCTCCACCACTTTGTCGAGTTCGGTACGTGAGTTGTCGAGCAGTTGGTATCGTCCTGTCTCGAAAAACACGTTGCGGAGGGCAATGCGCTCTCCTGCCTCGATAGGATGGAGGGCAATGTCAACTTGGCGTGGTTGCCAGTCGGCTTCCGATGTCTGCTCCCAGTTCTCGTTCTGTGAATAGAACAGGAATCCGTCGGCGGTGACGTGAAGAGCATAATTGTTGTTGGCTGGCAAGCTTACAATGTATTGTCCGTCTGTTTTGTCGGAAGATGTGTTGGCTACGACGTTGCCTGTTGCAAGTTCAATGACCTTGATGTCAGCTGCAATCTTTTCGCCGGTCTTGGCATTGGTTATAGTGCCTTTCATACAGGCTGTTACGACGGGTCTGGCTTCGACAGGCAATTGAAAGGTGTATAAATCCTGTTTACCGTAACCGCCCTGACGGTCGGACGAGTAAATCGCTGTGCGGGCGTCGGCACTGACTATCAGGTTGCTTTCGTCGCCAGAGGTGTTGATGGGATAGCCGAGGTTTTGAGGCTTTGCCCAGCTGCCGTCCTTTTCACGACGTGTGGCGAAGATGTCCATGCCGCCCATGCCTATATGGCCGTCGGAGGTGAAATAGAGTGTCTGATCGTCATAGTGAATGAAAGGCGACATCTCGTTGCCTTCCGTGTTGACGTTTGGACCGAGATTCTCGGGTGTGCTCCATTTGCCGTCGACAAACGTTGTCTTCCAGATGTCCATGCCGCCATAGCCGCCTTTACGGTCGCTGACAAAGTAGAGCGTCTTTCCGTCGATGGAGAACGAGGGCTGCGACTCCCATGCGCCGCTGTTGACAATGGGACCGAGGTTGCGCGGCTTGCCCCATTTGTCGCCGCGGCGGACACACATATAGATGTCGCATCGGCCGCCGCCATCGGGTCGTCCGCATGCGGTGAAGAACATGATTCTTCCATCCTGAGAAATGCACTGTGCGCCTTCGTTATCGTTGCTGTTCACCGGCTCGGGCATGCGTATCGCTGTGGTCCATTTGCCGTCTTGCAATGTGCTGATATAGAAATCTTCTTCTTCCGATGTGTTGGCTGTGGTTGTCGCTTTGCGCGGAAAACGACGGGTAAAGATAAGTGTCTGACCGTCGACAGTCAGTGCCGGCAGGTACTCTTCATTGGTTGTGTTGATGGTGTTGCCTAGATTTTGAGGGTTGAAAGGCCGTGGATTGGACAGCTCCTTCTTGCGGAACTTGGCACATTCTATTCCGTGCTTGGCTGCATCGTGTCTGTCGATGTTCTTTTTGTCGAGTTTCAGGAACATCTCGTAGTCGCTAATGGCTTGGTCGTGATTTCCATCTTTCAACTCCAATTCGCCGAGTTGCAGCCATGCGAGTGTGAAAAATTCGGGATTGATTTCCACAGCATTGCGATAGTAACTTTTGGCATCCGCTTCGCGTCGGGTGTCGAGAAACCATTCGGCCAGCATGATATGGCACTCTATGAATTGCGGGTCTGCCTCCAACGCCTCTTTGAAACTTTGCACCGCCTCGTCGCCGCGCGACTGGTAGAGTGCAGTCTGCCCTTTCTCGAACAGTTTAATGGCTTTTTTGTTGCTGCTTGTGTAGTTCTGCCCGACGGTTGTGCCAGCGGCAAGAAGAAAGAATGCTATTACTATTTGGCGGATATTCATTGAAATAGATGTATCTTTTTTACTAAAAGAAACGCTGATTCTGTTTTTTTATTTCACTATTTCAAAACAAAATAACAGGCAGGCTTTGCAATATCGGTCGGTTTTTGTAAATTTGCATTGAGATGATCGAATTATAGTGCTGTGGAATTTACTGATTTAAAACAGCTTTGCTACTTGGTGGCGGTTTGGTTTTGTAATAAATAATAATATAAGAAATATGAAACGTATAGTATTGTTGCTTTCTCTTTTCGCTGCAATGGGCGGCGTTGTGGCTCAGTCCACAAAACAAATAACTTTGGAGGATATATGGGCTAAAGGCGCTTTTTATCCCCGTGGTATTCAGTCCATACGTTCAATGAACGATGGTGAACACTATTGTGTTTTGACGTCATCTGGTATAGAGAAATACTCGTACAAGACTGGCGAGAAGGAATCGATGGTGTGTATGTTCAAAGGTTCTGAGATGAACAAGAAGGCCAAGCCGCTGCCTCCAATTGAATCGTATGAGTTTTCCGCCGATGAGCAGAAAATTTTGCTCAGCAGTGGTTTTGAACCCATCTATCGCCATAGTGGTGTGTCGGACTACTATATCTACGATGTCGCCGATGCCAGCTTTACCAAGATATCTAAAGCAGGCAAGCAGAGGCTGACGACCCTCTCTCCCGACGGTACCAAGGTGGCATATGTGCGTGACAATGACTTGTTCTACATGGATTTGGATTCGCAGACAGAGCATCGTATTACTTCGGATGGACGTGTGAACGCCATTATTAACGGTACTACCGACTGGGTCTATGAAGAGGAGTTCGCTATCACGCAGGGTTTCTATTGGAGTCCCGACAGCAAACGCATTGCCTACTACCGTTTCGACGAAAGCAATGTCAAGGAGTTCACTATGCAGACTTGGGGTGAGCTTTACCCTGAAAACTACAACTACAAATACCCGAAGGCTGGCGAGGATAACTCGGTGGTTGATATATACATATACAATCTTGAGGATGGTAAGTCCATGCGTCTCAATACAGGCAGCGAGAATGACCAGTATCTGCCACGCATGCAGTGGACCAAGGACCCCAATGTTCTTTCGTTCATGCGTATGAACCGTCTCCAGAACCGTATGGAACTTTTGACAGCCAATGCCACAACGGGTAAGATCAGACCCCTCTACACTGAGGAAGACAAGGCTTACGTTGAGGTGCCCGAGACCTGGAAATTCCTCAACGACGGCAAATCGTTTATCATCACAAGCGAGAAGGACGGTTTCAACCACATATATCTATACGGTATGGATGGCAAACTCATCCGCCAAGTGACTAGTGGAGATTATGATGTTGTGGACATCTGCGGCATCGACGAGAAAAACCAGAAGATTTATTTCCGCAGCCATGAAAGCAGTCCAATCAACACCGACTTGTATGTTATCGATTTCAAAGGCAAGAAGAAGGTTTGCCTTAATTATGATGCCAAGAACAAGATCAACGCCGGCTACGGTGAGGATGGAATTAAGGATGACAAATATATCCTCGGAACCTACAATGCCACGTTCAGCGAGGGCTGCAAATACTACATCTGCACCTTCAGCAGTGCCAACAAGGCTCCTCGTTACACTCTGCACGATGCCGGCGGAAAACTTGTCAAGGTTTTGCAGGATAATGCACAGCTGAATACCAGATTGTCGCAGTACGGTGCCGAAAAGAAAGAGTTCGGTACACTGAAGACTTCGGAAGGCGTTGAACTGAACTATTATATAATCAAGCCGGCCGATTTTGACGAAAACAAGCAGTACCCGCTTTTCTTTTATGTGTATGGTGGCCCCGGCAACCAGCAGGTGACTAACAGCTATGGCTACAGCGATTACAACTGGTTCCGTATGCTTGCGCAGAAGGGATATGTCGTCGCTTGCTTTGACGGACGCGGTACTGGCGGACGTGGAGCCGAGTTCAAGAAAATGACCTATCGCAACCTTGGACATTACGAGTGTATCGACGCCATTGAAGCGGCCAAGTGGTTTGGCAAGAAAACTTGGATCGATGAGAATCGCATCGGTATTTTTGGATGGAGTTTTGGCGGATATTTGTCGTCGCTCTGCATCCTGAAGGGCAACGACGTGTTCAAGAGTGCCATTGCTGTGGCTCCGGTTACCACATGGCGTTACTATGACAATATCTATACCGAGCGTTTCCTGCAGCGTCCGCAGGAGAATCCCGACGGCTACGACAACAACTCGCCCATCAACTTCGCCGACCGTCTGAAGGGCAACTACCTGCTCGTGCATGGCACTGGTGATGACAATGTCCATTTCCAGAATGCACTCGATCTCATCACCGCCCTCGAGAAAGCCGACAAACAGTTTGAATTGCGTGTCTATCCCAACAAGAACCACAGCATTTACGGCGGCAACACCCGTTTGAACCTTTACAAGCTGATGACGGATTTTATAATGAGGAAGCTGTAAAATTGCACGAATCTTTTGTAAGACAAAGTTCAAATAAACATAATTTTTACAAAAAATCCCGATTTGTTCGGGATTTTTTGTATCTTTGTACCATCTTAATTTGGGCTAATAATAGTCCAAAAGTTTGTGTATTAATAAAGTATATCAAATGAAGAAGATTTTAACCCTTTTGGCTTTTGCTGTATTGTTGCATGTTTCGGCACAGGCGCAGTTTGTTCGCTATGGTGCACGTGTGGGTGGTGGAGCCTCTTATGTGTCGGACGATCTCCTGACCCATTCGCCGATTCTCGGCATCAATCTCGGCGGCTATGTCGACTATATGTTCACCGAATGGAAGAATCCTTGGTCGGAGAACATCTACCTGCAATTTGGTTTCAACTTTGTGCGCCGCGGCACCAATTTCGAACAGGTGTGGGTCAACATGAGTTCAATACGCCAGGGTTTCTATCACAACTGGTATGCACAGATTCCAATACTGGCGGGCTATAAATATGAGATTCCTCAGCTTCCTGCTGGTAATTTTCTGAGTTTCTACCTCGGTCCTACGATCAATGTGGGTCTCTTCGGCCGCCTTTGGGACCGCAAGGTGACACCTGGCATGCCGCAGACTTCCAACAACTATGACACCTATATCACTGGCAACAGAGACGACCGCAGTTCGTTCAAGCACATGCGCCGCATAGATGTGGGCTTCGTCCTTGGTGTCGGCTACCAGTGGCACAATTTCACCTTCGACCTTTTCCTGGATCATGGTTTTGTTGCTCTCATGAAGAGGGACGACGTGCTTAATGGCGTTGTATATAACAATCAGAACACTGGTACGACCACAACCACTCAGGAAGATCGCAACGCTTACACAGGTACCAACCAGGCTATCATGCTCAGCGTTGGATACCAGTTGCCGATCAACAAGTAGGCTTGAAACAGGTATAAGAAATAGAAAAGGCTGTACATTCAATGTGTACAGCCTTTTCTATTTCTGTTTGTCAGATTCTATTTGTTGGCTTTTTTGCGAGCGTAATCCTCGTTGAGGCCTTTCACAATCTCGTCGGTGATGTCCATGCGTACGTCTCCGTAGAGGATTGGACTGCTGTTGAACGAGCGTGCCAGAATGAGATGATACTCATGATTCTGTGCATTGTAATCGCGAATAAAGTCGTACACGGCCTGAGTCATCTTCTCGCTCTCGTCATTAAGGTTTTTCTGTTCCTGCATCATGCTGTTGGCATATTGCTTTTCGAGCTTCACAAGTTTCTCGTAACGCTCTTTCAGCTCGCGTTCTTTCTCTTGCTGTTGGGCGTAGCTGAGCTTCTCGCCTGTCTGGAGATAGTTCTGGTAGTCGGCCTGGAATTGTTCTTCTTGACGGGCAAAAGATTCCTGTTTGTTTGTAGCCTGCTCGACTCTTTTTTTCAAATCTATGGCGTATTGGTATTTGGCCATAAGGGTGTCGGTGTTCACGTATGCAATCTTCAGCTCTCCTACAGTTTCATTCAGCGGGGGCTTTGCATCTTTGTTCACGAGGCTTACAGTAGAATCTTGGTTGCTACCGCCTTTGGCACCGATGCCTGTGAAGTGGAGAATGTATATCAGTATGAGTCCGATTATCAAGATGCAGTTGATGATGCACATGCAGTTGCATTTGCATTTCTTCTCTTTCTTGCATTTGCATTTTTGTTCTGTGGGTTCAGGAACGTTCTGCACCGGAGTGGAGTTTGTTGCCTCCTCACTGGCTTCAAAGGTGACGGTTGTTTCGTCTAATTTGTTGTTATCTTCCATTTTTTGAATTATTTGCATGACTTTAAATGTTGACTTGGCTTTTGCCTCTGTCTGAATTTAATGTTAATGTTATTCAGGTTGATTTATTTCACCTATGGTGTCGATGGCGCGTTGTACGCGGCGTATGGTCTCGTCTTTGCCAAGCATCATGATGAGAGTCAGCATGTCGGGTCCGACGGTCTTGCCGACGACGGATAGACGCAGCGAGTTCATCACCTGTCCCATATTCAGCTGGTTACCGACAATATAGTCGTCAAGCAGTGCCTTGTGGATGGCTTCATATTCGAATGGTACGGTGTTGAGAATCTCGATTACTTTGGCCATATGCTTGGTCATACCGGGTTTCCAACGTTTCTTGATGGCTGCGGGGTCGTATTCTGTTGGCGCCACAAAGAAGTAGCTGGTGGTGTCCCACATCTCGCTGATGAAACTGATGCGCTCTTTCATCATTCCGCACACTTTCACCACGTATTCGCGGTCGGCTTTCACGCCGTGTTCGTCAAGGATTGGCTGGAACATGTCGGCCACCTCTTCGTCGCTGCGCATCTGCATGTATTCATGGTTGAACCACTTGGCTTTCTCGACGTTGAATTTCGCGCCGCTCTTGCTGATGTGGCTGATGTTGAACAGCTTGATAAGCTCGTCCATCGATAGTATCTCTTGTTCTGTTCCAGGGTTCCAACCCAGCAGTGCAAGGATGTTGACCACAGCCTCAGGGAAATATCCGCGTTCGCGGTATCCGCTGCTCAGCTCGCCGCTCTTCGGGTCGTGCCAGTCGAGAGGGAAGACAGGGAATCCAAGCCTGTCGCCGTCGCGCTTGCTGAGTTTACCATTACCTTCGGGTTTCAGCAGCAGAGGCAGGTGGGCAAACTGCGGCATTGACTCTTCCCAGCCGAAAGCCTTGTAGAGCATTACGTGGAGCGGGGCGGAGGGCAGCCACTCTTCGCCGCGGATTACGTGGCTTATCTTCATGGTGTGGTCGTCGACGATATTGGCGAGGTGGTAAGTCGGCATGCCGTCGCTTTTAAACAGGACTTTGTCGTCCAGCAGGTTGCTGTTCATCGTTACATCGCCGCGGATAAGGTCGTGGACGGTGATTTCGGTGTCTGCGGGGAATTTGAAGCGTACCACGTAGGGTTCGCCGCTGTCCAGTCGGCGCTGTACCTCGTCGGCAGTCATGCTCAGACTGTTCTGCATCTGGCTACGTGTGTTGCAGTCGTACTGGAAGGTTTTTTTCTGAGCTTCGTATTCTTTGCGTTTGGCTTCTAGTTCCTCGGGTTTGTCGAAAGCGTAATATGCCCAGCCGTCACGAAGCAGCTGGTCGGCATACTCCTTGTACATGGGTTTGCGGTCGCTCTGGCGGTAGGGACCGTAGGGGCCTCCGATATGTACACCTTCGTCGAACTTGATGCCCAGCCATGTGAGGGCCTCGATAATATAATCCTCGGCACCGGGCACAAAGCGAGTCTGGTCGGTGTCTTCGATTCTCAATATCATCTTGCCGCCGTTCTGACGTGCGAAAAGATAGTTGTATAAAGCTGTGCGCACACCGCCGATATGTAGCGGTCCCGTCGGGCTTGGCGCAAAACGTACTCTTACTTCTTGTGACATTTAGAAAATGTTATTTTTATAAATTTATTTATTGTTTTTCAGTAATTTAGATATAGTGTTAATTAGATTCTTTGTTGGTTCGACAAGCGGTAACACATCATCTTCTTCGAGTTCGAAGGTGTCTCCATAGTCTCCTGTTTGACGCATTGAAAATAGTTTTCCGTAAAGTGTTCCATAGGATTTGTCCAATAGGCCGGGCTTAATAAGATGGAGCCCAAGCATTTGGATTATGCCATTATGTGTTTGAACAGTGAAGCCTTTGTTTAATAACAAGGCTGACACTGCGTAGTATGCTGAATAATAAAGCCGGTTAGCTGTCATTTCCCAATAACCAAGTGGTACTGAATCAACAGCTTGCTTATATGTGCGATTAGCTTTCTCAAGTCTATACGCAACTAATGCGTTCCTTTCGTCGTCAGATAGGCTCATAGTCGTATTCTATCGTTCATTACATTTTTGTAAAAAGGAGTGAAACTGCTTTTCTCCCAATTTAATTTTGTGTACAGAATCGGAATCACAGTGGCATCGATGTCCCATCCCAATTCAATAAATGGATAAGCATAGGAATCGTAATCGTCAAGGGCTATTTTGTCTTTGTCGAGCAGTATTAGAACATCCCAGTCCGACTCGCTGTTGGCTGTCCCTCGGGCTTGCGATCCGAAAAGCCATGCTTCACCGTCTTTGGGTAGAATGCTTTGTGCCTTCAACGATAGCTTATGTAGTTTTTCTGCTCTGTCCATATTTTTATAACGTCAACAATTTGATAAAATTGCATCTGTTTTATTATTTTTGAATAACATTATATCCCCAGTTGTGAAAACCTTTTTTTGCCGCGGAGGTGGTAGTCGAGCAGCAGCTTGCCATTATATATGCAGCTGACATCGCCTGGCTCTATGGCGGCGCGCTTGGCTTTCAGTGCGGGTTTCCATTGGCGGTATTCTTTGTGGGCTTTGAAGACAGCGCGGAATTCGCCGAGATTGCCTTTCAGCAGGAACGACGTCGCGGCCACCCAGTCGAGGACAATCCGCAAGGCCAGAACACGGCATCGGCGTCTGTCTGGCAGGTTCTTGTAAAGCATCGACAGATTGTTGCGGAAATTTAGCTGTGTCTTGAACGGCGAGCTCTTTGGCAGGGTACCGCCACCCACGTGGTAGACCACAGCGTCGGGGCAGTACATTACTTTATAGCCTTTGTTTTTGCATCGCCAGCAGAAGTCAATCTCTTCCATGTGTGCGAAGAAGTCGCCGTCGAGGCCACCCATTTCTTTCCATACGCTGGCCTTGACGAACATCGCGGCTCCGGAAGCCCAGAAGATTTCGCGTTGGTCGTCGTACTGTCCTTTGTCCTGCTCGAGGGTGCTGAAGATGCGGCCACGACAGAAAGGATAGCCGTATTTATCTATAAAACCACCGGCACCGCCTGCGTATTCGAAGGTGTCGCGCTGGTCATACATCAACAATTTGGGTTGTGCGATGGCTATGTTGGTTTCACGTTCCATCATCTCTACGACGGTCTCGTTCCAATGCGGAGTCACCTCCACGTCGTCGTTTAGAAGTACATAGTATTCTGCGTCGATTTGTTCAAAGGCCTTGTTGTAGCCTTCGGCAAAACCGTAGTTTTTGTCAAAAGGTAGGATACGAAGGGTGGGGTAGTGCTCTTTCAGAAATATCAGACTGTCATCTGTCGAGCCGTTGTCAGCGATTATGACCTCGGCATCGCCTGTCGTGTTGGCGGTGACGGATGGCAGGAAGCGCTCCAGCATGTGACGTCCGTTCCAGTTTAGTATGACTACTGCGGTTTTCATCTCTTATTTCTTTTTGATTGGTTTGAATGTGCCATCTTTCAGTATTCGTCCCGTGCGGGTCAGTTTCCAGCGGCGGTGGCTCCACAGCCAGTATTGCGGTTCCTGTTGTATCATTGTTTCAAGATGGCAGGCATATCGTTGTGTGATTTCTCCGTCGGGAAGCTCCTGGGGTTTGTCGGTGAGCAGTTCAAAATGGACAGTGTACATGCCGCGGCTTGTTTTCTTTACATCGTATAAGAACACAGGCATGTCGTATTTCTTGGCGAAATGCTCTGCACCGAAAAGGAAGGCGGTGTCTTGGTTTAGGAAGTTGGTCCAGTAGCTGCGGTGCGGGTTGCTTGGCGACTGGTCTGAGAGCATCATGTATGCCACCGGCACATGCCACTGGTCGTAGAAGGCCATGGTTTGGCGCACATCGGTCTGGTCGACAATCTCGGTGCCATAGCGTGCGCGGCGGGCTGTGATAAATCGTCCGAATCTTTTATTGTCGAGCGGTTTGCCCACTCCTATACCGTGGTGGCTGATACGACGGTCGAGCGAGGTTATCATGTATTCCCAGTTGTTGTAGTGTGCCGACATCAGCACCACGCTGCGGTTGGCTGCATAATATGGCTCTAAGATATAAGCGTTCTCAAAATGGTAGTGACGCGCCACGCGATGTATGGGTGCACGTAAGTTGTACAGTCCCTCGGCGAGGAGATCCATCATGTGGCGGTAGTATTGCCTTTCCAGTTTGCGGAGCTCTTTTTTCCCCATGTTTGGGAAACTGTGCTCAAGGTTTGTCCGCACCACCTTCACGCGATAGCGGAACAGATAGTACACCACCGGCCACAACAATGTTGCAAAACAATAGTGCAGCCATAACGGGAGGTATGCGAAAAGTAGAAGGATGTTGTACACGTTGTGGTCAGGGGTTGTGTTCTTTTCAATAGCCGCGTTCGAATTGCTCGCCGACCTCACCTATCATATCCTCGTTCAGCTGCTGCTGGCTGAGGCGTTGTTCCCACTTGGCTTCGCGAACCTCGCCTTTGGCGTTGGAGTTGAGCAATTTGTAGAGGCCATTACGGAACTCATCCCAGAAAATGAAACAACGGTTTATGTCGTCGCCGGGGATGTTGTTGTAGCGCCACAACTGGTAGGGGAGATAGAATATCTGGCCTTGCGATTCAGTGCGGGGGCTATCGAGATCTTTCACTTGGAATCTCTCGTTCGAGCCGATAGTGTGTACGTTGACGCCGCTGCCGATGTGGAGTGACGACACGAAGTTCTTCTCGTCGCGCACAAAGTCAGGCGGTCCGTATTTCAGATACACACGTCCGCGGTCGGTCTGGATTCCCTTTGTGTTTATCCATCCGAAATTAGCGTTCACGTAGTCGATCCTGTCGCGGTATTCAACCCATGCGCTTTCGGCGTTCAGCCCTTCGCGGCGTGTCCAGAACTTATATAGGAATATCTGTTTCTCTTCGATTCCCGGTTTTCTGATAAGATCGTATATGTCGCGGCGTTCGACTTCGTTGGCAATAGGTGCAAGGCCCTCGATATAGTCGTTAAGTTTGGTTTCGTCGTTGATCTGGCCAGCGAAGGTGCTTGACACAGGCATCATGTCGGTGTCTTCAATTTTCTTTGGGTTACTGCGCATGAACGGCAGGCGACGGTACAGAAGCTTGTCGTTGTGGCGGTTCCGGATTTCAACCACTAGGTTGTAGTTTCCTGAGGGCACCATCTTGATATCAATTGTGCCGAATACGGGAATGAGCGACGAGTTCTCTAATCTCTGGGCCGACTGGGTCGATTCGAGCACTTTGCCTGTTTCCTGGGTTTCGATGTAGGCGAAGGCATAGACGTAGTCGTCGCGAGTCTCGGTGTTGACGTTGTATAGTTCGTAGTAGTAGTTGATGCTTTCAACCTCCTCGGGGAGGAAATCGGAGACATAGGGCTCCATGTCGTATCCGTTGCGCGACATTATGTTGGGCGTAGTGGTCGGCTTGACGTTAGACATCATCTGCACGCTTGAAAGTGCTGTGCGCTTCATGTCGTAGTATACGGCAAGCTGCTGCTCGATAACAGTGACCTCGTCGCTGCTGTTCTTGTCATGCAGTGTTATGCGCAGGTCGTGGATGCCGTTGGGAATAGACAGACGCTGCATGTCGATGAAATTGAACTTGTCTTTGTCGGGAGAGTCGATTTTGGGACTGTTGAGCTCGTATTTCTTCACTACCTCTAAAGAATCACCTTTGCTGACGGTAATCAGCATCTCGATGGTGGCTTGGTATTTGTTGCCGCTCTTGACGAAGTTGAGGCTCCAGGCGTCGAAGTAGACGTAGGTTTCAAGGTATGAACCTGCATCGGGATGGAAGAAGGTTGCATATGAGAATATTGCTGTCAGGTGTTTGTCGTTGTCGCCAGGCTTCTTTGTGTTTGCAGCCATTGACGACATGCTGATGGCAATGGCAATGAAAAGAAATATTATTCGTTTCATGGTTTGTTTTTTAATTACGTTCAATTAATAATAAACGCGGAAGGGAGTTGGATATTGTGTGCTGTTGAAAAAATGATTTTTTCAGAGCTATCGTGTCTTTCTGTATTTTATGGTATTGCCGTGATGCTCCACGGTCAGTTCTTCTTTCGTGAGGTCCTTGATCGTCAGTGTGTCTGCCATGCTGTGAACACGATATTCGTTGTCGTTCCTGACAAAAAGCTTTCCTTTCAAGATGAGGTTGTCGCCGTCAAGTTCCCACGATGAATACTGATGTTTCTTGTCGTTCACCGATGCCGCTATACCGTCCTTGCCGCACTGGAACCCGCTTTCAACACCTGCGGTGTCGACTACCCACGTGCCGAGTATGAGTTTTCCCGTCCGGCCACGTGTAAGCAGGAAGATGAGAGCCCACGCCACGGCACCTATCAATATGACAGTGATTATAGTATGCTTTAAGTTATTCTTGTTTGTCACGTGTGATATAACAATAAAAACTGCATTTTATTTTCTCTTTCTCATTTTTTTTGTATCTTTGCAAAACTTTTAGGGTTGACAAGCCTGATTCACCAGACGACCCTTTGTCTATATCTAAACTACTGAACTGATAATAAATAGCGAACTATGGAAACAAAAAAACTGGTGGTTCTTTTTGTGTGTCATGGCAATATTTGCCGCAGTCCTATGGCAGAATACATCTTCCGTAGAATGGTTGAACGAGCCGGTCTGTCGGAATGCATCTCTGTCTCTTCGGCTGCCACAAGCAGAGAGGAGATTGGCAATCCAGTATATCCGTTGGCCAAGCGTATGCTCGCCACTCACGGCATAGGCTGTCGTGACAAGGTGGCACAGCAAATGACACGGCAGATGTACCTCGACAGTGACTATGTCATTGTAATGGACACGGAAAATATCGGCGGTGTCGAGAAAATACTTCGTCATCATGCCGACTCGCGGCTGCACCGTCTGCTTGACTTCGTGTATGACGCTGATGGCACCCCCCTGTCACGCGATGTGGCTGACCCATGGTATACTCGCGATTTTGAGACGGCATGGAGCGACATTGAACTTGGCTGTAACGCTCTCCTCGACCATCTGAAAGGAATTGTCGGCCAGCATCAAAACGACAATGAAAACAAGTGACATTCTTCTCTTTTCGCTTCTGTAGCTGAAAAAAATTTGTCAGTTTACGATAAATTTGCTAATTTTGAAAGTTCGTTTTAAATCGAATGTAACTAATAAATATTTAATAATCAAATTAATAATTTAAAATTATGCAACCAAAAGGTAACAAATACGGTGTTCACCGTGTACTCGAGCCGAAGGGCGTTCTCCCGCAGCCGGCAAACAAGATTGATAACAACATGGACGTTCTTTATGACAACGAAATCCTTATCGATGTCCAGACCCTCAATGTCGACTCCGCTTCTTTCACCGATATCATGAACTATGCCAAAGAACAGGCTGGTGAAGGTGCAAGTAAGGAGAAAATCCTCGAAGAGGTTAAGAAAGAAATGCTCCTCAATGTCGAGCTGCAGGGCAAACACCGCAATCGTCGTACCGGTTCTGGTGGTATGCTCCTTGGCAAAGTCGAGAAAATCGGCGATGCTCTCAAGGGCAAGATCGACCTGAAAGAAGGCGACCGCATTGCTACCCTCGTTTCCCTCTCACTGACTCCTCTCCGCATCGACTCGTTCGGCGAAATCCGTCCTGAAATCGACCAGGTCGACATCAAGGGCAAGGCTATCCTTTTCGAAAGCGGTATCTACGCCAAGATTCCCGATGATATGCCCGAAAAACTCGCCCTTAGTGCACTCGATGTGGCTGGTGCTCCTGCACAGACCGCCAAGCTCTGCCACTATGGTCAGACTGTCGTTATCCTCGGTGCTGGTGGCAAGAGCGGTATGCTCTGCTGCTATGAGGCCAAGAAACGCGTTGGTGTGACTGGTAAGGTTATCGGTATCGCCAACAGCCCCAAGAGCACTCAGCGTATCAAGGACCTCGGCTTCTGCGACATCGTCGAGAGCGCTGCAGGTATGACTCCTGTTCAGGTTTACGAATTGGTTGAGCGTCTCACCGGCGGCAAGATGGCCGATGTTACCATCAACTGCGTCAACGTTCCCGATCAGGAAATGACCGCTATCCTCATTACCAAGGACGACGGTGTTGTCTACTTCTTCAGCATGGCCACCAGCTTCACCAAGGCTTCTCTCGGTGCCGAAGGTATAGGAAGCGATGTGAACATGATTATGGGCAACGGCTACACCAAAGGCCACGCCGAGTTCACTCTCCAGGAGCTCCGCGAAAGCCCGAAACTGCGCAAGATCTTCGAAGAACTCTACGCATAGTGTCAGACAAGTCAGTTAGACCTGACCGACTCGACACCATTTTAATCCGCAGGCAGGGGAGACCCTCCTGCGGATTCTTTTATATCATTAATTCGTTGTAAATATCATAGAGTGTGCAGCGACGGAGATTATTTCTTTAACGCAAACCTACCGGACATGAAATAGTGATTTCCGTGCGCGTCTAAATTATTTTTTGTCGTTCCGCTCGTTTTTTGTATCTTTGCAACATCTATATTGTGGACAATTATGTCTACAATAGGGGTTATGTTGTTGAATAATAGATAAAAAATATATAATACAATTATGAAAGTCAATCGCAGAAAAGAACTGTTCCCCAACGTCAGCGACGAGCAGTGGAACGATTGGAAATGGCAAGTGAAAAACCGTATTGAAACATACGAACAACTCAGCCAGTATTTTACCTTTTCGGCAGAAGAGGCCGAGGGTATCAAAAAGGCTCTCGCCAAGTTCCGTATGGCTATTACCCCTTATTATCTGAGTCTTATCGACCCTAACGACCCGTTCGACCCTATCCGTCGTCAGGCCATACCGCAGGGTGCAGAGTGCAACATCGCTCCTGCCGACCTTAACGACCCGCTGCACGAGGACGAGGATTCGCCCGCTCCTGGTCTTACTCACCGCTATCCGGACCGCGTGCTGTTCCTTATCACCGACATGTGCTCCATGTACTGTCGTCACTGCACTCGTCGCCGTTTTGCCGGTCAGAAGGATGACGAAAGTCCCAGTGAGCGCATCGAGAAGTGCCTGGCTTATATTGAGAAGACCCCTCAGGTACGCGATGTGCTGCTCAGCGGCGGCGATGCCCTGATGGTCAGCGACAAGAAACTGGAATACATCATCCAGCGCCTTCGTGCCATCCCGCATGTGGAGATCGTCCGTATCGGCAGCCGTACCCCTGTGGTTTGCCCACAGCGTATCACTCCCGAGCTGTGCGATATGTTGAAGAAATACCATCCCATCTGGCTCAACACACACTTCAACCATCCCAACGAGTTCACACCTGAGGCTGAACAGGCACTTGCCCGTCTGGCAAATGCAGGTATTCCTCTGGGCAATCAGACCGTGCTGCTGCGCGGCGTGAATGACTGTGTCCATGTTATGAAGAAACTGATGCACGAACTGGTTCGCAACCGTGTGCGTCCGTACTACATCTACCAGTGCGACCTGAGCATGGGCCTTGAGCATTTCCGTACCCCGGTCAGCAAGGGTATTGAGATTATAGAGAACCTGCGTGGCCATACGAGTGGTTATGCAGTTCCCACTTTCGTTGTCGACGCTCCCGGTGGTGGCGGCAAGACCCCCGTCATGCCTCAGTACGTCATATCGCAGAGCCCCGACAAGGTTATTCTCCGCAACTTCGAGGGTGTCATCACCACCTACACCGAGCCGCGTGAGTACCACGAGGAGTGCCATTGCCCTGCATGCGAGGAGAAACGCCGTGTGGACGAGGGTGTGGCCAGCCTGCTCGAGACCGACCGCATGGCTCTCGAACCCAGCCACCTGATGCGCCACGAACGTAACAAGAAAAAATAATTTTATTTCCCTATGTCGTTGAAAAAGCTGATACCCATTATTGCCGTTGCATTCTTTTCGTTGGGCGGCCTCAGTGCTCAGGAGATCTATCCTATGTACTATCCGTGCCGTTCTGAGAATGGCAAGTGGGGCTATGTCGACAAAAGCAACGACTGGGCTATTCGTCCTCGTTACGATGCAGTGCTGTACGAAACAAACGGAGGCATGTATCCTGTTTCGGAGGGCGGCAAATGGGGTTTCGTAGGCGTTAGCGGTGAACAACTTACCGATATCGCCTACGATGCCGCCGTTTGTGAAATCGATTACCGTAAGAATAAGTACTCTGTCTATTACGCTGCTTTGCGCCGCAAAGGCAAATGGGCCTTCATTGATGTACAGGGCAAGTTTGTGACTGACTTTAAATATGACGAGGTCTTGATTCTTAACGGGAAATACATCATTCGTGTCCGCGACGGCAAGAAAATGCGTAGCGGATATCTTTCGAACGACGGTAAAGAAGTCTGGAACAATTAATTGATTGTTGAGAATCGATGATTGGTAAAAGTATAAAAGGTATGAAATTATGGCGTATAATGTTATGCGCCATATTTTTCATTATTCAATTATCATTTGTCAATTCTCTTCGTGCCCAGGTGGCTGGTCTCAACACGCTGTCGCTGTTGCAGATGCCATCGTCGGCCCGTACGGCGGCTTTAGGTGGAAATTACCTGTCGGTTTACACACCTGGTGATATACAGGTCGGAATTGACAACCCGTCACTCATCTCGGAAAGCTACAACAGAAAACTGGCTGTTAACTACGTGGGTATGTTCTCTGGCAGTAATTTTGCCTCTGTGGCTTGTGGATATGATTTCAAGGGACTAGGAACTTTCCTTTTCGGTTTGCGTTACAATGGATATGGCACCTTCGAGGGTTATGACGATACAGAAATGCCTCAGGGCGATTTCACTGCATCCGACATTGCCCTTTCTGTTGCGTGGGGTTTGAATGTCGACTCGAATTTTTCTATCGGGGCGTCGTTTATGCCCATCCGTTCGCAATATGAGAGTTACACGGCGTGGGCTTTTGCATTGAATGTCGCTGGAAGTTATGTGTCGGACAGCAAGCGCTTTGCTGCCACCATTCAGGCTCGCAATATTGGTGCGCAGGTTGCAACCTTCGACGGCACTGCTGAGAGCCTGCCTTTCGATTTGTCGGCATCGCTTTCTTATAAGGCCGACAAGGCTCCATTCCGACTCTTCTTTACAATGGACAAGTTGACTCGCTGGAACTTGGCTTACGACGACCCGCTCAGCCCGGAAAATGAAGTCGACCCATATACTGGCATGCCTATAGCCAAGCCTTGGTACGACGGCCTGTCGAATGTCTTGGATGAGGTTGCACGGCATGCGGCTGTCGGCGTCGAGGTTGATATCAAGAGGGTGTTCTTTGTTCGACTGGGTTACCGCTATCGCCAGAATGCGGAAATGTCGGCTGACGATCGCACAAACATTAATTTTAGTGGCTTTTCGTACGGATTTGGCCTTCGAACCAAGAAATTTGAGTTCTCGTTTGCCCGTCGTAACTACCATCTGGGACAGGCCCCGAATTTCCTGTCACTTTCACTCAAGTTATAAATGTATCCTATGAATCTGTTGATAAGCGACCAGACCAATCCTTATTGGAATATCGCTGTTGAGAATTATCTATTGGGTAACTCTCGGTCTGTGACTTTCTATCTTTGGCGAAACCGCCGCACTGTGGTCATAGGCCAGAACCAAAATCCTTTCAGCGAATGCAACGTTGAGACTTTGGAGTCTGAAGGAGGCTTTCTTATGCGTCGCAAGACGGGCGGAGGTGCCGTATACCATGACGATGGCAATATCAATTTCTCGTTCATCGTTCCAAAGGAACAATACAATCTGACTCGCCAGTTCTCGGTGATTCAGCGCGCTGTCGAGAGTTTCGGACTGCATACAGAACTAAGCGGACGTAATGACATCCTGGCGGAAGGACGTAAGTTTTCCGGCAACGCTTTCTCCAAAGGACGTGTCAATGATTTGCACCATGGCACGCTGTTGATAAAGGGCAATATGGACGACCTACAGCGTTATTTGCGACCCAAGCCTGCCAAACTGCAAAAACATGGTGTCGCTTCGGTGCGAAGCCGTGTTGTGAATCTTTCAGAATTGAATCCAGAAATAACAGCCGAGAGTTTGACACCGCGCCTGTGTGAAGCTTTCACGTCGGAATATTCTGGTAATTATGAATATTTGAATTTTGCTGAAATAATGAAGTGCCCTGAAGTTCGCGCACTTCACGACGTTTTTGCTTCCGACGAGTGGAAATATGGTCGCTGGCGCACATTTACTGCACAGCGTAGTGGCCAGTTTGATTGGGGAGGGGTGGAGATTGCCCTAACTGTCGATGAAGCGCAAGACGTTATCACCGATGTACAGATTGCCTCCGATGCCCTCGACCTCTCCGCCCTTGACGATGCCCGTCGTATGCTGATTGGAGCTACAACCAGTGTCGCGCCACAAAGTGATAATCCTGTTTTGAAGGATATTTTCTCCCTCGTTTATAACTAATAAAGAAGCGAGGCCCATTCAAATGGACCTCGCTTCACAGTCTTGTATTTCTATTATTAGAGATTGCTCTTGAGGAATGTCGGCAGTTGCTCAATGCTGATGCGTTCCTGTTTCATCGTGTCGCGGTCACGGACGGTGACGGCGTTGTCGCTGAGGGTATCATTGTCGACTGTGATGCAGAATGGGGTGCCGATTGCATCCTGGCGGCGGTAGCGGCGGCCGATGGCATCCTTTTCGTCGTACTGAACCATCATGTCGGGCATCAGCAGGTGTTGTATTTCGCGCGCTTTCTCAGGCAGACCATCTTTCTTCACCAGCGGTAGCACGGCGGCTTTGTATGGAGCCAGCTTGCGCGGCAGGCTGAGCACGGTACGTACCGAGCCGTCTTCGAGGGTCTCGTCTTTCAGTCCGTGGCTGAAAATAGCCAGGAATGTGCGGTCCACACCGATAGAGGTCTCGATGACGTATGGAGTGTAGCTCTCGTTGAGTTCGCTGTCGAAGTACTGCAGCTTCTTGCCGCTGAATTCGCTGTGACGGCTGAGGTCGAAATCGGTGCGGCTGTGTATACCTTCGAGTTCCTTGAAACCGAATGGGAACTTGAATTCGATATCGGTGGCTGCGTTGGCGTAGTGTGCCAGCTTCTCGTGATCGTGGTAGCGGTAGTTCTCTGCCGGTATGCCGAGCGAGAGGTGCCATTGCAGGCGCTCTTCTTTCCAATGCTTGAACCATTCGAGTTCGGTTCCGGGGCGCACAAAGAACTGCATCTCCATCTGTTCGAACTCACGCATGCGGAAGATGAACTGGCGAGCGACAATCTCGTTGCGGAAAGCCTTGCCTATCTGGGCAATGCCGAAAGGAATCTTCATACGTCCGCTCTTCTGCACGTTGAGGAAGTTGACAAAGATTCCCTGTGCTGTCTCAGGACGCAGATATAAGGTGTCGCTGTCGTCGATGACGCTGCCCATCTTGGTGGCGAACATCAGGTTGAACTGACGCACATCGGTCCAGTTGCGTGTGCCGCTGACGGGGCAGACTATTCCAAGGTCGAGGATGAGTTGCTTGAGGCCTGCCAGGTCGTTGGCGTTCATCAGCTCTGCATATTTGGCGTGGATTTCATCAATCTGTTTCTGGTGTTCCAGAACGCGGGCGTTGGTGGTGACAAACTGCTGGCGGTCGAAGGCATCGCCGAAACGTTTGTGAGCCTTCTCACATTCTTTTTCAATCTTTTCCTCGATTTTGGCTATATGGTCCTCGATTAGGACATCGGAGCGGTAGCGTTTCTTTGAGTCCTTGTTGTCAATCAGAGGATCGTTGAAAGCGTCGACATGGCCGGAGGCTTTCCAGATGCGTGGGTGCATGAATATTGCGCTGTCGATGCCGACGATGTTTTCATGCATCTGGACCATCGCTTTCCACCAGTATTGTTTTATGTTGTTTTTCAGTTCGGTGCCCAGTTGGCCGTAGTCGTATACGGCACCGAGGCCGTCATAAATCTCGCTCGAAGGGAAAATGAAGCCGTATTCCTTTGCGTGGGAAACGACTTTTTTGAACATATCTTCTTGATTTGCCATAATATATTGTTGTTTTACTATTTCAGAAGTGAATCACAAAATTACGATTTTTTTTGCTTGGATTGCGATTAATTTGTATTTTTGTATTTCCTTATAAATATAGTCTTCATTATTAACCGATAGGAATACAAAACTTTAAAACTACATACTGACTATGACATTAATGGAACAAATCAGAGCCAAGGCGAAAGAAGCCAACAAGTGCATTGTCTTGGCCGAAGGTACCGAGGAAAGAACCCTCAAGGCGGCTGATATCATCTTAAAAGAAGGTATTGCCCGTCTGATTCTGCTTGGTAACGAACAAGAAATCAAAGGTCTTGCTTCGCAGTGGGGCTTGACAAACATTGACAAGGCCACCATTATCGACCCTGTAACTCATGCCAAGAAACAGTTTTATGCTGAGATGCTGTGCGAGATCCGCAAGAAGAAGGGCATGCAGATGGACGAGGCTATGCGCCTGGTCGAGGATCCGCTCTATCTTGCCACTCTTCTTATCAAGAACGGCGATGCCGACGGCGAAGTTGCCGGTGCCCGCAACGCCACTGGCGATGTGCTGCGTCCTGCCTTCCAGGTTGTTAAGACTTTACCGGGCGTCAGCGTGGTCAGCGGTGCTTTCATTATGGTGTTGAAAGACAAGACTTATGGCGAGGATGGTCTGATGGTCTTTGCCGATTGTGCCGCCACCCCGTGCCCGACAGCCGAGGAATTGGGTCAGATTGCCGTTGTTTCGGCTCAGACCGCCAAGGCTATTGCTGGCTTTGAGGAGCCCCGCGTGGCAATCCTCAGCTTCTCGACAAAGGGCAGCGCAAAGCACGAACTTGTCGACAAGGTTATCGAGGCTACCAAGGTTGCCCATCAGCTCGACCCGACCGTCAGACTCGACGGCGAACTGCAGGCTGATGCTGCCATCGTTCCCAAAGTCGGTGCCTCCAAGGCTCCTGGCAGCGACATTGCTGGCAAGGCTAACGTGCTTGTCTTCCCCGACCTTCAGAGTGGCAACATCTGCTACAAGCTGGTCCAGCGTTTGGCTGGTGCTGAGGCTATTGGCCCCGTCATGCAGGGCATGGCCGCCCCAATCAACGACCTCAGCCGCGGCTGCTCGGTCGAGGATGTGGTCAATGTTGTGGCCATCACCGCCACACAGGCTGCCGCCAAGAAATAAGGTTCATCTAATGACAAAAAAAAGCCTGCGCGACGCGCAGGCTTTTTTATTTGTGTTATTGCTTTATTAGAAGCAGTAGCGTATGCCGAGTGCAATGTCACCCCAGTGGAATTCTGTTTCGGGGATGAGGAAGAAGCACGGACGGATGTCGAGTGATAGCTGAATAGGAATTGCATCGAATTTGTACTCGATACCAGCCTGGCCTGCAAGAGCAAGAGCGATGTCGCTGTCACTGTCGTGACCAGCTTCCCAGCTCCAGTAGCAAATGCGTGCGCCAACACCGGCGTACCAGCCGAAGCCGCTTCCGATGTCACCGGTCCACTGATAGATACCAGACAGACTGAAGTCGGTGTGATGGTCGCCGCTACCCCAGCCAAGGTCAAATTCGAGGCGGTTGCCACCGAGACCATGCTGCCATGAGAGTTCAGCGCCGTAGCCCTGACCGCCACCAACACGTACACCAAGTGCATTGTCCTGTGCGTTTGCTGTTGCTGCCATTGCGAAAACGGCTGCGATAACTAAGAATAATTTCTTCATAAACGATTAATTTTAGTTGGTTAATAATAATTTAATTTCTTGATTTATAGTTTATATTGTCTGTTTGACCATAATGGTCTTAAACGTTATCCTTTTGCAAAGATACGTTTTTTTTATTAAATTATTGTAAAAATTAAATAATTTAACATTTGGGAATCTCGAATGAGGTGTTTGTCTACTATGCTTTATCTGATTCCCATGATAAGCTTTATCTTTTCGATGTCTCTTTCTTTTTTCAGACGGTGGTTGTAGTCGTCTTTCTCCATCGAATCTGCTATGTCGGTGAATTTCTTCTGCAGGGCTTCTATGTCATCGAGATAGTTCTTGTAGTTGTTCAGGTCGTTTTCGCCGAGGATTACAATCTCTTTCTTGCAGTAATCCATAAGTTTGTTGTAGGCTCGTTGGATGCCGTTATAGTTCTTGAAGGCAATTTTCAGTTGTTTGGTTGTCGCTTCTATGCGGCTGTTTTCCTCAATCACCTCCGAAAACAAGTCTTGTATTGCCATGAATTTATTTAGCGAGGCAATGAATATCTGTCCAGTCTCGTTGGTGCTGAAGAAAGGTGTGAAGTTTGTGCTTTTCTCAATCTGTTTATAGCCTGATGTCACTGCTCGCGGAGTGCCTTTGGCTTCCATTATGCGTGAGCGGTGGCTGTCGATTTCTTTCCGCATCCCTACAACGGTAATGTAGTGTTGCTGCACTCGTTCGAATTCGTCGAGTCGTGCGTTGTAGCTCTCGGCACTGGCCATGTTGATGAAACGCGGTACAAGGTCTGTCGATGCTATCAGGTTTTTGTATGCCAGGGCTATGTCGTGCAGTCCTTTGCCACATATCAATATTATAGAGTCGCCACGAGACTCTATGGCATCGACGCGCTTTATGGCATCGTCGTAGGCGTGTTGCAGATTGATGAAGTCGTTCAGCCTGTCGATGAATTTCCGGCTTTCGGCAAGGCTCGTATAGGCAGGCACAAGGTTCATCTCGTCAAGCACTTCTTTATATGCGGCGTAGACATCGCGGTGTTTTTTGCTGCACTGGTGCTGGATGGTGTTGCTGTTCTGTGATATTGTCTCGCGGAGTTCTATGGCTTTAAGGTAGCTTTGCTGCACATCCATTATGTTGCGCAACTGTCCCACGTATTCGCGATACTCGGCGATGCTCTTGAAGGTGATTGGCACTTGGTTGTGCTTGAAAACCTTGACGTATGAACGGTTGACTTCGGTGTGGTTTTTGCCGGCTCGGGCTTTCAGTGTGGTACCGAAATCGTTAATCCGTTGCAGGTACGAATTGCTGCCAAGCACGCTGTCGGCCATTTCCTGCTGGAATGCTATCAATTCGTCAAGTTGGGAGAACCTTGCGTTGTCGGTCTTGTTGCTTGTCAGGTCGTAGCGGTTGTATACCGCCAGGTAGGCGTAGAACAGGTCTTTCAACTCTTTGATACGCGCTTTGTCGGTCACACCGCGTGCATCGCAGATGCTTGTAATGGTCTTGTGCAGGTCTTTGATGCTGTCCTTCATAGCTTCGAGCCGGAGGTCTTTCTCGCGCTGTATCCGCAGCGCTTCGGCGCGGGCTCTCTCTTCGGCAGCTATGCGTTCGGCCTCGATGCGTTCCTGTTCCAGTCTTTCGTATTTCTCGGCTTCTGCCAGCATTGTTGGCATCATTGTTTGAAGCCGTGTTATGTATTCTCTTGCGTCGACAATACAGTGTGTCGAGTCAATCCATACCATGTCGCCGTCCCAGGTGTAGTCGTTTGTCAGGCTGTTTATCATGCGAGACATACGGGCACGCTGTTGCCGGCACCATTGACCCATCAGGGGGTAGGCGTTGGGCTGTACTCCCTGCAGGCTGTCCATGATAATCGTTAGATTGGCGACGCTGTCCATGACACGCTGGTCCACCAGATAGGTGGAACAGAAGTCGCGTGCGTGGTAGCGGCCACCCTCCTGATTGCCATTACCGCCACCATCAGGCTTGATTTGAGCCTGAGCGGTGGCGGTAAGAGCCATTATCATGAAAAGAAGTATGTTCTTGACTGACATCTAATTGATTACATATCCATTGTAAGTTGGTCGAAATTGAATTTGCCGATGTCGTAGCTAGAGCCGTCGAAGCAATGCGTGCAAACCTGTTCCTTGGGCAGGCCAATGGCATCGCATACAGTCTCAAGGCTGTTGAATTTCAGGGTGTCGACACCGACATGTACACGGATCTTCTCAACCATTGCGGCATATTCCTTGCTGGTGCTGTCGCGATAGGCTTCGAGGTTGCGGATTTCGCCGCCTTCAAGCTCTTCTATGCAACGGCGTGCAATCAATTCCATGTCGGTCTTCGATGCCGAGAAGTTGATGTATGTGCAGCCGTGGATTAGCGGCGGGCAGCTGATGCGGATATGCACATGTTTCACACCTGCACCGTAGAGCATCTTCACCTGGTCGCGTAGTTGGGTTCCGCGTACAATGGAGTCGTCGCAGAACACAACGTCCTTGCCTTCAAGCATCTTTGAACTCGGGATGAGTTTCATCTTGGCCACGAGGTTACGCGATTCTTGGTTTACAGGCATGAAACTGCGTGACCATGTGGGGGTGTACTTCAGAACGCCGCGTTTGTAGGGTATGCCTTTTCCAGCAGAGTATCCGAGTGCCATACCGATTCCCGAGTCGGGGATTGCCGAGACGTAGTCTGCGTCCACGTCGTCGTTCTTTCCCATTGCAAGGCCGAGTTGGTAGCGCACCTCTTCAGCGTTGATGTCTTCGTATTGAGCTATGGGGTAGCCGTAGTAAATCCAAAGGAATGAGCAGATCTGCATTTTCTTAGAAGGCTCTATGAGCTGTGTTAGACCGTTGGGGGAGATGAGTACAGCTTCGCCGGGTCCGACATATCTGATTGTCTGGAATCCAAGGTTGATGTAGGAATGGCTCTCTGAAGCGACTGCGTAGTCGGTGCCGCGACGGCCGATGACCAGCGGTGTGCGTCCCAGATAGTCGCGTGCGGCGATGATACCCTGAGGAGTGAGGATAAGCATTGTCACACTGCCTTTTACATGACGGTAGACATTGCGTATTCCATCGGCGAAATCCTTGCCTTGGGTGATAAGCAATGCAGTAAGTTCAGTGGGGTTGGTGCCGCCCATGCTCAGTTCGGTAAACTGCTGACGCTGTTCGAGGCACATTTTCTCGAGCTCATCGATGTTGTTGATTTTACTCACTGTGCATACTGAGAAGCGTCCGAGGTGCGAGTTCACGGCAATTGGCTGTGCGTCAGTGTCGCTGATGACGCCAATACCCATGTTTCCTTCCATCTCATGAAGGTCCTCGCTGAACTTGGTCCTGAAATAAGAGTTCTGGATGTTGTGGATGTTGAGGTGCATGGCACCGTTGTTGATTGTGCTTAGACCTGCGCGGCGTGTGCCGAGGTGTGAATGGTAATCGGTGCCGTAGAAAAGGTCGGTGGCACATGGATTTTTGGTGACAACTCCAAATAGTCCGCTCATAATTTTTTGTTTTTAAAGATGATAAATTGTATATATTGGTTAATTAAAACTGCAAAAATACAAAAAAAAAGAAATCTTTATTAATGAGATGAATACTTTTTTTTAACAAATGGTTAATTGTAAGAAACGAAGACTATGGACAACGTGTCTCTGTTTGGCTTCTCAATTCTCATTCCCTTCGAACACTTCGTCGTCGGGGATGAATGTTGTGAGTGTGAAATCGGTTATGGTGTTCACCAGCGATGGATTGTGCGGACGGCGGACACGTATGTAGTTGTCGGTGAAGCCGTACATCATGCCGTCTTTCACGTCGCTCTCCCACAGCACTGGTCGCACGGTTCCTTGGTTTTGCATGTAAAACTCCTGTTTTTTCCTGTCCGACACCGTTTGCAGTATGCGGCTGTGTTCGCGGCGGTGATGAATGTCAATGCGGCCTTCCATGCGCAGCGCGGCGGTGTTGGGCCTCTCGCTGAAAGTGAAGACGTGCAGATAGGAGATCGGGAGCGATTCAATGAATTCCAATACTTTGTCGAATTCTTCGTCGGTCTCGCCGTTGAACCCGGCCATAATGTCGGCGGCTATGCAGGCATCGGGCATCAGCGTCTTTATCTTGGCAAGCAGCGATGCGTAGAATGCGGTGTTGTAGCGTCGGTGCATCATTGACAGCACTTTGTCGCTGCCGGCCTGTAACGGTATATGGAAATGGGGCAGGAAATGTCGGGACTTCGCCACAAACTCCAATATTTCGTCGGTCAGAAGGTTCGGTTCTATGCTTGAGATGCGGTAACGCTCGATGCCGTCTATTTTGTCCAGCTCTTTTATCAGTCCAAGAAAACTCTCGCCGTGTTGCTTTCCGAAGGTGCCTGTGTTCACACCGGTCAGGACTACCTCCTTGGCTCCCGATGCGGCAATCTCTTTTGCCATGGCGACGGTATCGTTTATTGTCGCGCTGCGTGAACGGCCTCTTGCGAAAGGTATGGCGCAGTATGTGCAGAAGTAGTCGCAACCGTCCTGTACCTTGAAGAATGTGCGTGTGCGGTCGGCATGTGAATATGACAGTTCGAACGCTTTTGGCTCTTCGGGGGAATGACCTGGGGTCTTGTCGCCGGCCATCATCAGCTCCACATATTTGTACAGCTCGTGTTTTCTGTCATTGCCGAGAATGATGTCCACGCCGTCAATCTTGGTAATCTCGTTGGCTGCGTTTTGAGCGAAACAGCCTATGACAGCGACAATTGCGTTGGCGTTTGCCGACACTGCCTGACGTATGGCGTTGCGGCATTTCTTCTCTGCTATGGCAGTGACGGTGCAGGTGTTGATTACGTACAGGTCGGCCGTACTGTCGAAATCGACGGCGGTCCAGCCCCTCTCAACAAATTTCCGTTGCAGGTCGGAGCTCTCTGCATAGTTGAGTTTGCACCCCAAAGTATGTATCGCTATTCGTTTCACTGCGTGTTATATTTGTTTTTTTTTCACTTTTTTTCTCGTCAAACGTCTAAATCGTAACTGATATTTTGCTCCTGTTAATAAAAAAATCTATTGTTTATTTTGTTGATATTGTGAATTTTTGTCTTTTTGTACGAGAAAAAATGAAAAAAAATTTTGTCGGTTTGAAAAAATGTTGTATTTTTGCTTTCGAATTCAAGAGATGAAAATCGATTGAATGCTTAATAAGAAATAATTTGGATTTTGTAATAGTGTTTAATGTGAGTAAGGACGTTGTGGAAACGTCCTTACTTTTTTATTGTATTCCGTAATCGGAACAGAGAAACAATCTAAGGTACTCATTGCCATGACAGGTGTCATACATTCATTGCTTATTCATCCAGCTCGTCTAAGCGTTTCAATGACTTGACCAGTTTTATGCAGTCGTCGTCGGGGAAGATTTCGAATGGCGGCTTAGGCTCGAGCTCGAGTGTCGGCCTGCCGTCGTCGTCGGGGACTATGTCGATGATGTTGCCGATGTTTGCCATCAGGCGGCTGTTGCGGTCGACGATAACGAAGAGGTCGCGGCCCACACGTTCGTTGATGGTTTCAAACTGGTCGCTGCACATCAGTTTGCTGCCGTCGTTGAGAAAAACAATGGTGCCGTTGCTGCCCTTGGGGAGGAAATAGGCTATGCCGAACACCGACTGCATGCGGATGCTGTTGTTGACGTTAATCCTTATCTTGCGGTCTGTGAGCGTACCGGTCTGCCATGTCTCGTCCACGGTGACGCTGCCGTTCTCGAAGTACTGGTATTTGCCGTCTTTCATGCCGTCCTTGTAGTTGCCTTCGCGCACTTTCTGTCCGTTGTCGGCATATTCAACCAGCTTGCCCTGCATCAGGCCGTTGATGTATTTTCCGGAAATCCAGCCTTTTTCGCCAATGCGTTTCCACCAGCGGCCGTGGCGGCGGTTGTCGTCCCAATTCGAGATCTCGGCTGTGTCGCCCGTGGCAGTGAAGATTATATGTGCACCCTGCTTGATGCCCATGCGGTAGCCGGCGGTTTTAACCAGTCGCCCCTGTTCGTTATAGAAATGCCACACGCTGTCGCGGTTCTTCTGGTCGAAGAAGCCGGTGGCCAGCAGGTGACCTTGTCTGTCGTAAGCCTCGTGGCGGCAGTAGCGGCCGGGGATGGTATAGGTGTTGCGGATTTTAAGGGTTCCGTCGGGGTAGTAGTAGTTGAAGACTCCGATTTCCTTGTCGTCTTTGAATTCGCCTTCAAAGATGCGGCTTCCGTCTTTGTCGGTCTTAATCCATTTGCCTTGGCGGCGACCCATGTTGTCTCTTTTGTTCTGTGCGTTGCAGGTGAATCCCAAGCACAAAAGAATCAGTACGATAAGTCTAAATTTCATAATGCTTGCTTATATCGTTTTAGTTTGCAAAGTTACGTATTTTTGAGAAACTGTGATGATGTTGCGTTGGTTGCTATTCATTGGCTTTGTTTCTCCAGTATCTGGCTTTTTCGAGGTCTTTGGCCACGCCCTCGCCGTTTTCATAGCAGTCGGCCAGATTCTTCATGGCTAGGGTGTCTCCGTTGTTGGCGGCCTTGGTGAACAATTCCACAGCCTTGGTCAGGTCCTTGGCCACACCGAGGCCATTTTTGTAGCACCACCCGAGGTTATTTTGTGCAGAGGCATATCCTAGCTTTGCGGCCTTGGTGTACCATTCGACGGCTTTTACCTGGTCTTTTGCCACGCCTTCCCCGTCTTCATAGCATATCGCAACTTCATACATAGATTCGACATGGCCTTGTTCGGCGGCTTTCATGAACCATTCGAAGGCTTTGGTGTAGTTTTTTGCCACGCCATTCCCGTAATAGTAGCATGCTCCGAGATAGTACTGAGCCTCGTCATAATCTTGTTCGGCTGATTTCAGGAACAAATTGAATGCTTTGTTGTAGTCTTTGGTCACTTCTTTTCCGAAATAGTAGCAGTAGCCAAGTTCGAATTGAGAATATTTCGAGTCTAGCGCTGCGGATCGTGTCAGCCATTCTATAGCCTTGGCTTTGTCCTGTTCAACGCCCTCGCCATACATGTAGCATTCGGCAAGATAGTATTGTGCATCAGGGTCGCCCTGTAGGGAGGCTTTCATAAACCATTCAAATGCCTTCGTTGAGTTCTGTTCCACTCCGTATCCGTCGTAGTATAAAAAAGCAAGGTCGTATTGGGCGTCGACATCGCCATTCTCGGCGGCTTTCGTATACCATTTCACGGCCAGATCCATGTTCTTCTCCACTCCAGTTCCGAACTCGTAGCACTGGGCAAGCACGTATTGATAGTAGGGATCGCCCTGTTCGGCGGCGGTTTTGTATTTCATGAATTTCTCCTGAGGTGTCTGCGCCTCGGCAGGCACGGCAATCATTGTGATTACTCCCAGAAGTACTAAGGCAAATAGCTTTTTCATCATTATTTGATTTTTGTTGTTTCTGATATAATTATCACTGATAACTCACAAGCCTTCATATTATTGTGTTATGTAACCTTTATTTTTTAAGGAATATCGTTTCAAGTTCAGATGATTACGACGCCAATCAAGGTTGTCTTTGTCTGCAAATTGCTGTTACAGCGACTTTTATATAATGCAATAATATTTAATGTAACCATTTATAAAAAAATGTGTACTTTTGCACCTCAAATTGAATAATATATGAAAATTCTGCGCAAGTTCTCAATACTGATAGTCACCGTATGCTTCATTTTGCTGTGCGCCAGGTTGGTTCGTGCCTATCGTGCTGATTTCTCAGATGTTGAGGAGGACTATAAAAGTTACCTCTCTGTCAATCTGGACCGCAATGTCGAGGCACGTGACATTGAGAGTGTTCTGCTCAACAGGAATTATTTTTCCGACACTGCCGATGCCAGGCTTGTGGCGAAATTCCTTTCCGATTCTTTAAAAGGCCCCGGCCGCGATTTGGCGTCACTCTACAGCCTTCGGATGAACAGCTGGAAGCTGCCGGTTTCAATATTGGAAGGGCTGGATAGTAATCGTAGCAAACTCACTGCTATGGCCAGCAAGGCGAGGAGTGTCGTTTCGGACTTCGATTTCATATCCGACTCGGTTTTGTGCGACTCATCTTCGAAGGTCAATCTGGCATCGGGCAATGGAAGCATCTCTGTGCGTGTCATGGATAAGGACGCTGCCGTTGCAGGTGTATCGGTCAACCTTTGCCTGCACACCTTCGATTCCAACGCTTTGCCGCAAAGCACTGTCGTCGCCATCGCCATAACGTCCGCCCAGGGCGAGGCCTCGTTTGTGGGGCTCGACACTGCGGCCTCTTACAGCGTGTTGCCTGTGCGTGAAGGCTATGAGTACGGTCGTTCGCAAGGCACCACCGGTGGCACATTGGGACGTACAGCTAACGCTCCGTCGGGTTTGAAAGACCGGTTGATGTCGTTTTTCAAAAAGAGCTATGGCAATCTGCATTTTACATTCCATCAGCAGCCGTTGCGTGTTTCCATCTTCGACGATGCCACACTTCGTGTCATCCGCGACGACCACTCTTTCACCCTTCGCACTCCGAACCAGTGGAAAGGGCTTGTCTCGAGGTCGGCGGTGCTGTTCCTCGTAAGCTGGTTCGCTTTGTGCGGTGTGATGTGGCTGCGTCGCCGCAAGGAGGCTGTCTACTGGCCTGTGGCGGCTTTCATGGGTGTTACGGGCATCGGTCTGCTTGGCATGTTTTCGTTCAACGACCCGTTGGTCGACAATCTTATAGCTGTCGACTATCTAAAAGGTGTTGTCGCTGGTGTTGTTGCCATGGCGGTGCTGCAGTTCGTCGATTTGAAGATGTTCTTCCGCAGCCCGTGGTTCGACCGTGTCGGCACAATGCTCAAAAGCAAAGGCCTGGGTTATTATTTGATAGCTTTGCTGCTCACACTCCTGCTGTTCTCACCTCTGGGACGCAGTGTCGGCGGCATGGGAGTCAATCTTAAAATCGGTCCGCTGACATTCCAGCCGAGCGAGATAGCCAAGTACCTGATAGTGTTCTTCATGTCGGCGTGGTTCTGCCGCAAGGCAGACAGCCTTGTCGGCTATTCCTCCGAGGGTAATATCTCCCTTACTTGGAACAAGCTACGTCATGTGTCGGGCATTTTCATTGCCTTGTTCTGCATGTTGTTGATATACCTTGTTTTGGGCGATATGGGACCTGGCCTTGTGCTCCTTTTCTCGTTCATAGTCATCTATTCTGTCATCAAGTCTAAAGGCAGTTGGGGTGGTGCTGAGCGTAGCTTTATGTCGAGTGCTATAAGGAGCGACATCTTCCTTCTTTTTGTCGGTGTGCTCTCATTTCTGCTTGTCGTGTGGATCGGCGGCAAGGTCTATTCTGCAGGCCTCTTTGCAATCTTGTGGTTTGTGTTGTGGATTATATGGTGGGTTGTCACCAAACGTCAGATTATCGAGTCGCCTATGATGGCCAACGCCGTCATCTCTGTCTTTGTCTTCGCCCGTAACTTGCCGGGCAGCATCGGCGAGCGTTTCGCCATGCGCAGCGACATGTGTTCCAATCCGTGGGGCGAGCTTGGCCTCGACGGTGCCGATCTCCATCCCGTGGCCAACAGCCAGGTGGCCGAAGGCCTCTGGGGTCTTGCCTCGGGGGGCTTGTTTGGACAGGGTTTCGGTAATGGCTCGCCGAATTATATCCCTGCGTTCCATACCGACATGGTGCTTTCCAGCCTTGGCGAACAGATGGGCTGGCTTGGACTGCTTGTTGTCGTGATGCTGCTTCTGGCAATACTTCACCATACCGTTGCTGTGGGCTACCGCTCTCGCAACCATTTCGCCTTCTTTGTTTGTCTCGGCATCGCTGTTGTCACTGCCGTGCAGTTCACTGTCATAGCACTTGGCAGTACTGGTGTCATCCCGTTGACTGGCGTCGCTGTGCCGCTTTTGAGCTACGGGCGTGTGAGCATGATAATGACACTGATGGCTTTCGGACTTGTGCTCAGTGTCGAGGCGCACACCTTCGCCCCACGCGAAGACAATGCCGCCGACCGTGCCGCCGACAACCTATTCCGCCCCTATGGCGCTCCGGTGGCGGTGACGCGCTTGGCATGGTTTGCCCTTTCGATGTTTGTGCTTTTTGTCTTTGTCCGCACCATGGTGTTCAAGCGCAACGACACGTTGATACGGCCTTTGTATGTCACTTCGGTGACTGGCGAAAACTTGGTGCAGTACAATCCTCGTATCAACGATATCCAGTGGGCTTTGCAGGCTGGCAATATCTACGACCGCAACGGCATACTGCTGGCCACAAGCACGCTCGACAGTATCAATTACAAGAATTATGTCGAAATGGGTGTCAGCGAACAGGAATTGCAGAATTTGCGTTCCCACCGCACACGTCGCTACTATCCCTTGGGCGACCGCCTGTTGTTTATGGTGGGCGATGCCAATCCTGGCACTGCCGTCTCGTCAACCAATCTTGGCTATATGGCCGAATGGCAGCACATGTCTTATCTGCGAGGCTTCGACAATGTGCTCTATGCCGACAGCGCCCACACCAAACCTGTGAAAATCGATGTGATGTCCAGTCGCTACGTCGCCGACCGCTACCAGCCTCCTGTCGAACTCTATTCAGAACAGGTGGTGCTGCGCGACTACAGCGCCTTGCTGCCACTCCTGAAAGCAGGTCGTCGCAGCGGCAGGATAGAAAAAGTCAACAACCGCAAATCGCGATTCATCAATCCTCAGGATCTTTATCTGACACTCGATGCCAAACTGCAATGCCGTTTGCAGGATGAAATAATTGACTATATCCAAAGGGAAAATAAGAATATATACAAAAACAAGAACCTGCTGCGTGTTTCGGTTGTGGTGCTTGACGCCGAGAGAGGCGACATGCTGGCCTCGGCCGTCTACCCTCCTGTAAACAAGGATACCGTACGCCTTCACTCCGATGAAAACTTTTACAAGGACAAGAATTTGAGACATGCCTACACTGACCGAGACCTTGGTCTTGTCTATCCCACCATGCCAGGCTCAACAGCCAAGGTGATGACAGCCTTGGCGGGCCTTCAGAAATATGGATTGAAGGCATCTGAAAATAAATATAAGATGTACGATAAAGAGTATATCGAAGTGAAAAACGGAATAATCAAAGAGCCTCAAGGTGTCGTAACCATGGAACGTGCAATAGCATATTCTTCCAACTGCTATTTCGTCAACCTGATGAACCAACTGGACCTCTATTCCAATCTCGACAGCATCTATGCTTCTGTTGGAGTCATGCTTGGATATGATGACAAGATAGAAAGCATAACGCCCTACTTTTTCCGTTACTCGCCTATGCTCGGTAGAAGACGCTCTTTTTGGAAAGGTATAGTCAGCGAAAAACATAGTGTCGGCATTGCCGAATACAAGAAGTATATGTCCACACGTGACATCAAGCCAGAATCCTTGGGTAAGAGAGAATGGATGTGGGCATGGGGACAGGGAACGCTCTCTGCTACTCCGCTCAGCATGGCGCGTGTGGTGTCGGTGGTTGCCAACGGCGGTGTGATGCCTAAGACTCGTTTCTGCCTTAACGACCCATACGAAGAGGGTATACCTATTGTCGGTAGCAAAGAGGCATCTCTTTTGAAAGGCTATATGCATACTATGTCGCTGCATGGTAACAAAGAAAACGGTGTTTCGGTTAATGCCATCTCTGACGATGCTGTCGGTGGCAAGACAGGTACGCCTGAACGTGATCTTGTCAAGGGTCGGAAAATAAACGACGGCTGGTTTATCTTCTATGTTGACGGATGTAATGTGCCTGGCTACAACGAAAAGCATTCTTTGGCTGTGGCTGTTCGCATGGAACGTCTGAACGACGAAGGCTCGGGACTGGCAATGGCGTTCAGTCGCGATGCGGTATTGAAAGTGCTTAGAGAATTGGAATACTATAAACAATGAAATTGATGGTATTGTGTAGTTGCTATGGTATAATGAAAAAATAAGGTTATGCAATACGATAAATTAGGCGACGAATATCTTCTGCTGAAAGAGCTTGGCGAGGGCGGTTATGCTACGGTGTACAAGGCAAAGAACGTCAAGTACGGCTACATTCGTGCCATCCGTGTGCTCAACGCCCATGTGGAGAAGGAGAGCGACAAGATTTATCAGAGCTTCCTGCATGAGTGCCGTTTGTTGCTGCGCCTCGGCAACGGCTGCCACAACAATATCGTCAGAATGTACCAGCCTCGTCATGTGGCGGGTCGCGCATTTGTCGAGATGGACTGGGTCGACGGCATCGACCTTCGCAAGCTGATAGAGCAATACGGAGGCAAGGTCCCTATCGACGAGACCCTGCGTATGCTCCGCGAAATAGGCTCAGCATTGGCTTACTGTCACCACGACATCTACAAGGTGTGCTACGACCGCGAGAGTGACAACCTTGACGATGCCGACGACGGCTCGCCGCTGATAACTTCAGAAGTGGAGCGCTGTTTGATAGAAAAGTATCGTGTTATCCACAACGACATACACACAGGCAATATCATGCGTCGCAGCGATGGCACCTATATACTTCTCGATTTCGGCTTGGCAGTGGACGGCAATACCGATGTGGTGGGAAGCAGCCGCAAGAAGCAGGGCGCCATCGAGTTCAAGTCGCCGGAGCGGTCAAAGGGTCTTGACCCCACACCGCAGGACGACATCTACAGCTTCGGATGTGTACTCTACGCCATGTTGACAGGCAGGCCGCCGTTCCCGGTACGCAGCGATGCCAAAGTGTTGTCCGACGAAGAAATATTCCGTGTCTTCAAGGCCCATCGCGATGACCAGCCACCAGTCATACACCGCGACGACGCTCCTAAGTGGCTTGTCGATATGACCATGCGTTGCCTCGCTAAAAATCCTGCCGACCGCTACGCCGATGGCTACGAGCTGTATCAGGAAGTGCTTGGCAATATGAAGCAAGCCTCACAGGTTCCCGCATCTGTTGTCGCCCCTGTCACAGTTCCTGTCCATGAACCTGCACCTGCTGTTGCCCCTGTCACAGTTCCTGTCCATAAGCCAGATACGATTGTCTCACCATCCACAATAGATGAATTGAATGACTTGAAGAAAAGGATAGTAAGATTGGAAAAGGACAAGAGGGCTCTTACAAGAAATCTCGAAGACCTGTTCTCGCAGTTGAAAAAATCAAAAGCCAAAGAGTCTGAATTGCTTGTGGCGCTCAAGGAAAAAAACGATCGTGTCAATGTGTTGACCGAAAGTGTCATCAACCTGAAAAGCAAAATTAGTATACTGCAGAGAGAACTCGACATGTTGAAGAGGAGGAGCAATCCACCTGCCAACGGGAACCGCACAGCATGGAAATGATGTGGCTAAAGGGTCTCTGCTCACCAGTTTAGAAATGATAATAAAACAGTGTTATATAGGAATCTGCATATTCAAAAAAAAACTACATGAAGAAATTATTGATTACAGTAATAATGATTGTTGCTATTCTGCCATTGCGGGCGCAGAACGACAAGTGTAACAATGCCAAGAACAACATGGAGGAGGCATTGAAAGTGGGCAACTGCAAGCAAGTCGAATCCTTCTATAATTCCATATATTTAAAGGAATATAAGTGTCCACGCGACAAGAACATTGAATTGAAGATAGCCAATTGTGGTAAGGATAATACACCCAAACCAAAGCCAAAGCCGACACCACCCACACAGCCCACGAGCAAGGACCAGACCATAACTGTCAACGGCGTTAGTTTCAAGATGGTTTATGTTGAGGGAGGTACGTTCACGATGGGCTGCACCTCGGAGCAGGGAGGATGTGATTATGATGAAAAACCGGCGCATCAGGTGACGTTGAGCAGCTACAGCATAGGTGAGACGGAGGTGACGCAGGCGTTGTGGAAGGCTGTGATGGGCTATAATCCGAGCTATTACAAGGGAGATTATTTGCCGGTTGAGAATGTCAGTTGGGACGATGTGCAGACATTCATTAGCGAGCTGAATCGCAAGACGGGGCGCACGTTTCGGTTGCCTACCGAGGCGGAGTGGGAGTACGCTGCACGGGGCGGCAACAAGAGCCGTGGCTACAAGTACAGTGGCAGCAATACGATAGGAGATGTGGCATGGTATTGGGACATCAGCGGAAAAAAGACACAACCGGTAAAGACCAAGAAGCCCAACGAACTTGGACTATACGACATGAGCGGCAACGTGTATGAATGGTGTGAAGACTGGTACGGCAGTTATGGCAGTGCAAGCCAGACCAATCCTAAGGGTCCTTCTACTGGCTCGCGCCGTGTGTATCGTGGCGGAAGCTGGCTCGACAGCGCTTGGTTCTGCCGTGTGTCGTTTCGCAGCGACGACTTCGCCTTGCCCCTGCCCCGCGGCTCCTACTTGGGCTTCCGCCTGGTCCTTGTCCAGTAGTTTATGTCAAAAGGGAGAAACCTAACAGAGAAGGCTTGTAAACGGCGAGAAGCGGAGCCGAGCCGTTACTAAGCCTTCTCGGAAAAAAACGATAATGCAAATTCATTGGGAGAAAATGGAGAAATCCACATTTTTTTTGTCAGGATTATTCTCGCAAGAAGGATTTGTGATTCAATATTTTTGAGTATATTTGCAATCTTAATAAATTGTTTTTATGAAGAGAAATACATTGATTCATAGTGTTCTGCTTCTTGTGTTCCTTGCGGTGGCTGTATTGCCGCTGCAAGCGCAGAACGACAAGTGTAACAATGCCAAGAACAACATGGAGGAGGCTTTGAACGGGGGCAACTGCATGCAAGTAAAAAAATTTTACTATTCAATATATTTAAATGAGTACAAGTGTCCTCGAGATAAAAACCTTGAATTAAAAATTAACAAATGCAGAGAATCTAAAATAGAAGATCAACCTCAACCTTCGCCAAAAAGCCGTACTATCAAAGTAAACAAGGTTAGTTTTACGATGGTATACGTTGAAGGTGGTGCCTTCACTATGGGTTGTACTTCTGAGCAAGGTAATGATTGTAATGATGATGAAAAACCATCACACGGAGTGATGTTGAGTGGCTACTATATAGGTGAGACGGAAGTAACCCAGGCATTATGGTGTGAAGTGATGGAAAGTAAACCGTATAGATGGACGGTAGGATATGGTCTTGGTGACGATTACCCTGTCTATTATATCAATCGTTATGATATTTCACAGTTTATCAGAAAACTTAATGAAAAGACAGGACTCAAGTTTCGTTTGCCTACCGAGGCAGAATGGGAGTATGCTGCACGAGGCGGCAAAAATAGTGAAGGAAATAAGTATAGTGGCAGTAATGATATCAATGAAGTGGCGTGGTATTGGAACAATAGTCCAGGAAAAACAAGTCCTGTCAAAAGCAAGAAAGCAAACGAACTTGGTTTATACGATATGAGTGGTAATGTGGCAGAATGGTGCAATGATGTGTATGTAGAATACTCAAGCTATCAAGTGACAAATCCAGAAGGCTATAAAAAATATAGCTACGACTACGTGGTGCGTGGTGGTTGCTGGGATTGTGAAGCAGAAAAATGTCGTGTGTCGTATCGCAATCGAAGGTATGATAGAGGTGAAAGTGAAGAAAAAGGTTCCCACTCCTTAGGCTTTCGCTTGGTACTTGACCAATAATGATTTTTAATAATGATTTTAAAAGAAAACATGGTTGTTGATTTTTTTTATTTAATTGATTGAAATAAAGGTTTTTAATCTTTGATATTTAATAACTTCTGTATGTTTGATAATTAGTAGAAAAATCATCATAATGAAAAATCTGCTGGTTCTAATAATAATAGTTTTTGTTTTTGTACCGATGCGAGCGCAGGACTGCAACAATGCCAAGAACAACATGGTGGAAGCGTTGAAAGTAGGCAATTGCAAGCAAGTCGAATCCTTCTATAATTCCATATATTTAAAGGAATATAATTGTCCACGCGACAAGAAAATTGAATTGAAGATAGCCAATTGTGGTAAGGATAATACACCCAAACCAAAACCAAAGCCGACAACACCCACACAGCCCACTGGCAAAGACCAGACCATTACCGTCAACGGCGTTAGTTTCAAGATGGTCTATGTTGAGGGCGGCACCTTTACGATGGGCTGCACCTCGGAGCAGGAGGGAGATTATGATGATGACGAAAAGCCGGCACATAAGGTGACACTGAGCAGCTACAGTATAGGCGAGACAGAGGTTACGCAAGCATTGTGGCGGGCGGTGATGGGAAGTGAGCCAACATATAAGGATGGCTGGACAAAAGAATACGGTCGCGGCAAAAACTATCCTGCCTACAAGGTCAGTTGGGACGATGTGCAGAGGTTTATCCGGGAGTTGAACCGCCAGACAGGTCTCACTTTCCGCCTGCCCACCGAGGCGGAGTGGGAGTATGCGGCACGTGGCGGCAGCAAGAGTCAAGGCTACAAGTATAGCGGCAGTAATGTAATTGACGAGGTTGCATGGTATAAAGAAAACAGTGAGGGGAAAACGCATCCAGTAAAAACCAAGAAAGCTAACGAGCTTGGGCTGTACGACATGAGCGGCAACGTATGGGAATGGTGCTATGATATGTATGAAGTCTATGACAATGCAAGTCAAACTAATCCCCAGGGACCTTCTTATGGCTCGGGCCGTGTGCGTCGTGGCGGAAGCTGGAACTATAAGTCGAGGAGTTGCCGTGTGTCGAATCGTGACAATTTCGAGCAGTCGTTCTGTTATGATGGCATGGGCTTCCGCCTGGTTCTTGAAGTTGGAAATGAAAAAAACGGGAAAAATAGTCCTGTTTTAAGCAAAATTGTTTCTGAATCGAAACAAGGATTTGATATTATAGCGGGGGTGTTTGCAAATAAGGGAAATGCAGATCAATTATGTAGAGAACTTAAAGCAAGTGGTTGCGATTCTTATATTATCAATCGTGATGGTCTATACTATGTCAGCATGGGTAGTGCAGCAAGTAAGACAGCTGCAGAAGCCTTGTACAAGCATATTAGGTCTTGGTACAAAGAGGATATTAATATAAAGCAATGGTAAAGTAGTATAAAAAACTATTTTTCGAATGGTTTAAGCATGTGTTTTTTGTATATTTGCAATCTAAAATAAAGAAGTTATGAAAAGAAATGTATTGATTTATAGTGTTCTGTCTTTTTTGGTTCTCGCTGGTGCTATATTTATGATATGGCGACTGACAGGCAGTAATGCAAACAAAAACAGTGAAGTTGAGAAAAACAATGAAACAGCGCAAATAAAGAGAGAACAAACCATTACTGTCAACGGTGTCAGTTTCAAGATGATTTATGTCGAAGGCGGCACCTTCACAATGGGATGTACCTCAGAGCAGGGTGGAGATTGTATAAAAGATGAGAAGCCGACGCATCAGGTGACAGTGAGCAGCTATAGTATCGGCGAGACGGAGGTGACGCAGGCGTTGTGGAAGGCGGTGATGGGGAGTGTGCCGATAGATGGTCATGGTTGGAATACGATTTATGGCCTCGGTGACAATATTCCTGCCTACTGTGTCAGTTGGATTGATGTGCAGAGGTTTATCCGTGAGTTGAACCGCATGACGGGCCGCACATTCAGGTTGCCAACCGAGGCGGAGTGGGAGTATGCTGCCCGGGGTGGAAACAAGAGCAAGGAATACAAGTACAGCGGCAGCAATGAAATAGGCGAGGTGGCATGGTATAATCGCAATATTGAACATGGAACACATTCACAACCTGTAAAAACAAAAAAAGCCAACGAACTTGGTATTTATGATATGAGCGGCAACGTATGGGAGTGGTGTGAAGATGTTTGGTACAGCTATGACAGTTCTGCAAAACGCAATCCTTATTTTGACTCATATCATGTGACTCGTGGAGGAAGTTGGGGCCATTACCCAAGTAATTGTCGTGTGTCGTATCGCGCAAGCTGCAAGGATTTAACCTATGACTTCGACTTGGGCTTCCGCCTGGTGCTTGTCCAGTAGTCTGCATTTCCCAGAAATTGTTTTGTGGAAATGGTTATTTCGTAGGGATTTTTTAAGTGACTGATTAGGTTTTGTTTATAAAAAAACTTCCAGAAAGGGCTTAATTACCCAGCCCAGGGCATCGCCCTGGGTGTTGAAAGCCAAATTATCACGTCCAGAAAGGGCAAAAGCATGAAATGTTCTTTTAGGGTGAATGGTGTGGTGTTTTCTGCTATTAAAAGAATTGCCCTATGGACAATAAATAGAAGTTGCCAAAGGAAACCTTTAATGGAATGTTTCTGTAAAGTGCAGATAGTCATTGTTTTTAGTGGAATAAAAGGGGAAATCCACAAATTTTTTTCGTTAAAAACAGGAGAAATCCACAAATTTATATTTTGTTTTTGCATGAAAGGTTTGTTATTCAATAATTTCTTTGTAATTTTGCATTTATAATTGATATATGTTATGAGGATAAATACATTGATTCATAGTGTTCTGCTGTTTACTCTTTGTGTGCTTGTGATGCCGTTGCAGGCGCAGGACGACTGGTGCAACAGAGCCAAGAAAAATATGGAACAAGCATGGAAAGAAGGCAACTACAAACAAGTGGAGACTTTCTATAACAATACTTATTTAGGCGAACGTAAATGTTCACGCGACAAGAATATCGAACTGAAGATAGCTGAGCGCAAAAAAACAAAGACATCAACAACTGGTACAACAAGTAATAATCAGAAGAATAAGCAAAACCAACAAGCTAAACAGGATAATAGCAAGCAAGCATCTGACACAAATAAGCCTTCTACAAAAAAAGATGGTAAAAATCAAAGTGGTAAAAAAAGTAATGATGAAATACCAAACAATACAACTACAGCGTCTAGTGCAGAAGATGTAAAGCCCCCAAATCAACCAGTGCAGAAAGGTAGTACATCTAGTTCTCCAGCGAGTAAGGACCAGACCATTACAGTCAACGGTGTCAGTTTCAAGATGGTCTATGTCGAGGGCGGCACCTTCACCATGGGGTGCACCGGCGAACAGGGAAGTGATTGTTGGAGTTATGAGAAGCCGGCGCATCAGGTGACGTTGAGCAGCTACAGCATTGGTGAGACGGAGGTGACGCAGGCGTTGTGGAAGGCTGTGATGGGCTATAATCCGAGCTATTACAAGGGTGATGATTTGCCGGTTGAGAATGTCAGTTGGGACGATGTGCAGACATTCATTAGCGAGTTGAACCGCAAGACAGGTCGCACATTCCAGTTGCCGACCGAGGCGGAGTGGGAGTATGCGGCGCGTGGTGGCAGCAAGAGCAATGGCTACAAGTACAGTGGCAGCAATACGAGAGACGATGTGGCATGGTATTGGGACAACAGCGGAGATAAGACACATCCGGTAAAAACCAAGAAAGCCAACGAACTCGGGTTGTACGACATGAGCGGCAACGTCTGGGAGTGGTGCTCGGATGCATGGTACCACTACGGCAGTTCAGCGGAGCGCGATCCTAAACACTATGGCGATTCTGGCTCGTACCGTGTGATTCGTGGCGGGAGCTGGGACTACTACGCGAGGGGCTGCCGTGTGTCGAGTCGCGACTTCATCCTCGCATCGTACCGCGGCAGCTACTTGGGCTTCCGCCTGGTCCTTGTCCAGTAGTTTATGTCAAAAGGGAGAAACCTAACAGAGAAGGCTTGTAAACGGCGAGAAGCGGAGCCGAGCCGTTACGAGTTAACATGAAATAAAAAAGTTCTTATGCAATACGATAAATTAGGTGATGAATATCTTCTTCTGAAAGAGCTCGGCGAGGGCGGGTATGCCACCGTATACAAGGCCAAGAGCTTGAAATATGGCTATATCCGTGCTATCCGTGTGCTCAACGCCCATGTGGAGAAGGAGAGCGACAAGATTTTTCAGAACTTCCTGCACGAATGCCGTGTGCTGCTGAGGCTTGGCAACGGCTGCCATACAAACATTGTGCGAGTGTACCAGCCTCGTCATGTGGCAGGTCGCGCCTTTGTTGAGATGGACTGGGTCGACGGCGTTGACCTTCGTAAGCTGATAGAGCAATACGACGGCAAGGTGCCCATCGACGAGACTTTGCGTATGCTCCGCGAAATAGGATCAGCATTGGCTTACTGCCATCACGACATCTACAAGGTGTGCTACGACCGCGAGAGCGACAGCCTCGAGGATGCCGACGACGGCTCGGCACTGATAACTCCCGAGGTGGAGCGTCGTTTGATAGAAAAGTATCGCGTTGTCCACAACGACATACACACCGGCAATATCATGCGCCGCAGTGACGGCACCTATATCCTTCTCGATTTCGGCTTGGCTGTGGACGGCAAGTCGGACGTCGTCGGCAGCAGCCGCAAGAAGCAGGGCGCCATCGAATTCAAGTCGCCTGACCGCTCGAACGGCCTCGATCCCACGCCGCAGGATGATATCTATAGCTTTGGCTGTGTGCTTTACGCCATGCTGACAGGCAAACCTCCATTCCCCGTTGAGGGCAATGCCACGACACTTACCGAGGCGGAGATATGCCGTGTGTTTCTGGCTCACCGCGACAAGCAGCCGCCGGCTATAGAGCGTGACGACGTCCCGCAGTGGCTTGTCGACATGACCATGCGCTGCCTGGCCAAGAATCCGGCAGAACGCTATGCCGACGGCTACGAGCTGTACCAAGAGATAGTCCGCAACATGGAGTCAGCAACGGCAGGCAAAGCCGAAGCCTTGGCCGCTGAGAAAAAGGAGATGGCCGAGAAAATCGACTTGTTGGAAAAAGAAAAACAGTCGCTTGCCAAGAACCTCGACGACCTGCATTTGATGTACGACAAAGAGAAGAAGTCGGGCGAATACCTGCTGAAGATGCTCGACGAGAAGTCAAACCAAAACAAGACTTTGACTGTCGATGTCGACAAACTGCAGGTGGAAAATGACTGGCTGAAGAAAAATAACAAAAAGAACAAACAACATCGCCCTTCGTGGCTGTTGTTTGTTCTCTTACTGATTGCGGGTGTGGCCATTGCCGTGCTTGCAACACAATCCATGATGCCGAAGCAGGAGACTGCAGCGGCAAAAACCACAGGGATACCCTCCGACAGCGTTGACAGGCTGAACAACAAAATCAATGACCTGCAAAAGGAGAATGAAGAATTATCGAAAAAGGTTTCTGACTTGAGTAATTCCAATAAGAATATTGCGGCACTAAATGATGAGATTGCCAGCCTTAAATCAAGAATCGAGGCTATAAATAGTGAAAAGGCTAGACTCGAAAGGAAGATAGATGATATAAAACAGAAATTTCAACTTGGAATTTTGAAAGGAAAAGATTTCAACAAATAGAAAGTCCGATAATATGGGTTTAAAAAAGATTATAAAGGAAATATTCTCTCCCATTTCTGAGCCGCAGAAGGAGACACCGGTGAAGAAGGAACCGGACGACGCTTTCCAGTATGTCGACGAGGTGGTGGGCAACCTGTCTGCACAGCTCAGGAAGTTCTACGCCGGCCGTCGCAACGAACTGACAGGCGAGACACTATACATCTGGGTTGTGGACGACAACAAACGCAAACTGCTGGGCCAGTGCCACGACAGGCTGCTGACAAGCCTGAGGGACGATTGTGGCATGCCTGTTGCCGATGTGGCTATGAAGGGAGGTCCGATACCAACCAACGCCACCGAGTTTTACGACGGCTACGCCTTCACGGTCGGTGAATCGACACCATTGACGGGCAACGACGGTGAAAAGGCGACAATCACGATTCACAACGGCAAAGGCTCATTGCTTAAACCGGAATACTCGCTGACAGCCAACGGGGGCAGATACAACATAGGCCGCGACGCAAATGGCGAAAACAGTATAGGCATTGTGGGTGACCCAGGCGACCCTAACTACGAGCTGAACAAGTATGTACGCAGCCGCCATGCAAACATAGCCTTCGTCGGAGGCGTGGGCTTCTGCCTCTTTGTGGAGTACGACGGCACACGCGTTTTCGGCAACAGCCGCACTCAGCTGTTCCGCAATGGCGGCGTGTTGGAACTGGACAACCCCAAGCAGGCTGTGCCGCTGCGGGACGGCGATATCATCGTGCTGGGCAAGAGCGTGGAGCTGGAATGGAAAACGAAATAAAAAAAAGTTTAAGAGTTTAAGGGTTTGAGAGTTTGAGGGTTTAAGGGTTTGAGGGTGAAAAGGCCATAGGGCAATTGAGAGAGGTTATAATAATGGAATAATAAGAAAATGAAGATACTAATGAAAATAAAGTCTTTTTTTGAAAAGCTTCTGAACCATGCCAAGGTGGACGATGGCAGTAAAGAGACCAAGGTGAAAAACAAACAGGTCGACAAACGCTCGATAGAAAAGAAGTTCTACGAGTCGATGATTTCCTATTTCAAGGATATCATAGTCGAACGCTCGGTGGGCAAACGCATGGTGTTCCACATGGGCTATATCGTCTGGCTCGAGCCTTCGGACTACGCAGCCCTGCGCGACGAGCTGATTGTTATTGTGCCTGAGGTTGTCGACGGCTTCTACGACATTATCAAGGAACAAAGCAGATACTACCCGAAATGTGTGCCTGCCTCGACCGACTGGTTCTTCCAGATTACGCCGACCGACATAGTGACAAAAGACAACACCGGCGACGGCATTGATGAGATTGTCAATCTGAAGAAAGGTGAATTCATCATCAGCTCGACATTCCACTCGATGAACCGCGCCTGGTCGAATGTGCAGCAGCAAGCCAACGTGACGCTCTCGTTCCGTCCACAGAACTCCAACGTTACGAAGGATATGAATGTCAACAAGGACCTTATCCTCGGCATCGAGTCGCTCGGCGGAGCTTTCAGCCAGCCGTTCGACTACACCAAAATCGGTCAGTCGGTGAGCCGCACCGAGGTGTATGGCGCCCATGGCTTCGCTAAATTAGAATTCAAGGCAGAGGGTGGCAACGCTACATATACTGTGAAGGACAGGACGTTCTTTGTGTCGGGTGCCGCCGACCAGCGCAAGCAGTACAACGTGCTGGTGCTGCCCGACGCCAGCGTCGCCGTGGGCCATCTGGCTTTCAGATACAAAGAGGACGACGACTGTTTCGAGGTGGCCGCTTACGGCTACACGGTGCTCAACGAACGCCGCCTAAAGCTGAGCACCACCGACGAGCCTGTGTGGTACCGCGTCTCGGCGAAGGCATCGTTCCTGCTTGGCGACGGTGTGGGACTTACATATACTCAAAACAAAATAAAAGAATCGTAATAGACTGGCTTGGAATATGGAAATAATGGACAATCATAAGGAAATTGCTGCCGAGGCAACAAAGTTGTCAGGCGTTGGTGTCAGCGACGTGGGATGCGTGCGCTCGAACAACGAGGACAATATGGTGCTGCGTAGGCTGTGGACTGACAATTACATGCTCGCTGTAGCTATTGACGGCGTCGGGGGGCAGGAGGGCGGTGAGGTCGCTGCCGCCATTGCCGCACAGTCGATACCAACGTTCCTCGACACCTACAAAAACGGCGAGCCTCTCGAGCTGTTGTGCCAGGCTGTGCAACAGGCCAACAACGACATCTTTGAACAACGCGCCAAGGAACCAAAGCTGTCGTACATGAGCTGTGTGCTCACCGCCGCCATCATCGACAGCCGCCGCAGCAAGGTGTTCATGGCTCATGTGGGCGACACCAGACTGTATCTTTTCGCTGACGGCGTGCTGAAAAAGCTGTCGCACGACCACTCGCTGGTGGGCTATCGCGAAGAGGTGGGCGACCTCACCGAGGAAGAGGCTATGCACCATCCGCAACGCAACATCATAAGCCGCGATGTGGGCTCGGAATACCAGGAGACGACGGAATTTGTCGAGTCGGCTACGTTCCAACTGACGGGCAGAAGTGTCCTTATGTTCTGCTCCGACGGCTTGTGCGACATGATAACCTCGGCTCAGATGACTGCAATACTGAGCAAGGGCAAGGATTTGAAGAAATGCTGCTGCAATCTTGTGGATGCGGCCAAAAATGCCGGCGGACGCGACAATGTCACGGTACTGCTTGTGGAGCACACATCTGACATTCCTTCAGAGCCGAAGAAAGAGCAGGAAGAGGTAACGGCCATTGAGGCGCATCAGGAAGAAGATAAAGTTGCAGAGATTGACGAAGACGAGGCAGACAAAGAAAAAGAAGCTTCTGAGCCAGTCAAAAAGAATGGTTCGAGAAGACGCAGGATAAGAATTCTGCCAATTCTTTTATTGCTTGTTATTGTTGCGGTTGCCTGTTTTTTTATCGGCAGGTGTTCGAAATCGGCGGATTCGGGTAACGGTAATGACACCACAGCCACAGAAGCCGTAAGCACCAAATAAATAAAGCCCCATCGGGGCTTTTTTTATTTCACAGATCACCCATCACCCATCATACATCATACATCACCCATCACGCATCACAACCCTATTCAACTACAATCTCTGTGCGGAGGCGGTTGACGATACGCTGAGTTGCGGTGTCGCCGGTGTCGGTCTTGCGGATGCTGACCTTTGGTGTATTGGACTGTGATGGCTCTGGCTCGGCTGCGGGCTGCTCGGAAGTCTCGGCTGGTTGCCATTCGGTGTATTCGTTATCGCTGTTCTTTGCGAGCTTCAAGTCCACACGCTCCTTGACAGCGTTGAAACGGACGGTGTATTCGCTATGCTTCTTGTCGGGCTTTATCTTGCGTGTCGTGGCCACCATGAAAGGGTCGTCGACGACGATGCGGACATGGTATTCTTTCTCTTCAAGTCCTTTAAGGGTGACCATGCCAGACGATTTCTGGTTCTGCAGCACGCCGTTCAAGTATACGTAAAACTTGGCATCGGTCACCGACGTGAATGTCAGCGACATGTCCTGCGCCTTGATTGCAGTTGCACAGAAAACCAGCAATACGGCAAAAATGACTCTTTTCATGATATTTTTTTTCAATAACGTCGCTACATATAAATTATTGTTTCGAAAAACCGAGCTTGGTACAATAAAAACGGCGAATATGAGTTTTGGAATTTGTTTATGAGTAACATTTCGGGAATGATCAAAAGTCTGTTCCGCCTTATTGCGGTGGCTGTTCTGCTTGCTCTTTGCGGCAAGGCGGGTGCGCAGGACGTTGCTACGCTCGTCGGCAGGGTGACCATCGAGGGCAAACCGCTGCAGTTTGTGCAGGTCGCCGCTGTAAGTCTGGATCCTGTCAAGAGCACGGTCACGGCGGAGGACGGCACGTTCAGCCTTACGATTCCTGCCGACTCGAATGTGGCAATCAGGATTAAATACGCAAGCCTGTCGCAGGTCGACACGACGCTGCGCATAGCAAAAGGTGAGGCACTGGCGCTGACTGTCGATATGCGAAGCAACGACAGGCGTCTGGGTCCGGTGACCATCTCGGGCGAGAAAACACGCAACACGACATTCACCACCATCAATGTGGAGCGTTTGGAAAGCAGTGTAGGTCCGCAGGAGGGTGTGGAATCGCTTTTGAAGACGCTGCCAGACGTGAGCTCTAACAACGAGATGTCGTCGCAGTACTCGGTGCGCGGCGGTTCGTTCGACGAGAACCTTGTGTATATCAACGGAGTGGAATTGTATAGGCCAATGCTTGTGCGCAACGGCCAGCAGGAAGGTACCTCGATAATAAACCCCGACCTTGTGGACCGCATTGACTTTTCGCCGGGAGGCTTCGATGCCACCTACGGCGACAGGATGGCGTCGGTGCTCGACATCACCTACGGACGCCACGATGGGTTTGAAGGCCGTGCGTCGGCATCGTTCCTCGGTGCGTCGCTGTCACTGCGCGGCACGGCAGGCGACAGGATTGGATACTCGCTGGGCTTGCGTCGCCATTCGAACCGTTACCTTTTCCGCTCGCTCGACACCAAAGGCAACTACAAGACTGCCTATAGCGACTTTCAGGCGTTGGTGTCATACCGCATCAACGACAATCTCGACCTGCGTCTGCTCACGATACTCTCGCACAATGTCTACGGACTTATCCCGGAATCGCAGACCACCACGTTCGGCGGCTTTATGGAAGCCATGGAGTTCGAGGTGTTCTACGAAGGCGAGGAGAGCGACAGCTACCGCACCTCAATGGTGGCATTGACTGCCGACTGGCATCCGACAGAGACCATGAAACTGCAGTGGACCACGTCGTTCCAGGCAAATAATGAAAACGAGAACTACGACATACTAAGTCAGTTCTGGCTATATGAGCTTAATCTGGGAGCTATTGACGAGGACGGCAACACGGAGCGTTTCGACAGGGGAGTGGGCTCGTTCCTTGAACATGCCCGTAACCGTATGCAGACCAATATCTTTTCAACCGAACTCAAGGGTCAGCACTATGCCGAACTCGGCAACTGGTACTGGGGTGTCAAGTTTCAGCACGAGCAGGTGTCCGACCACATGAGGGAGTGGAAATGGATTGACTCGGCCGGATATGCCATGCCGACGATGTACCCTATACCGGGCGACAGCACCAACACGCCCCACACTCCGGTCCTGCAGCTCTTCTGCCGCTCGAACCATGACGTGTCGACGACGCGTCTGAACGGCTATCTGCAACGCAATTTCGACTTCTACACCTCGCGTGGCGACCTGTTCAGACTGGTGGCCGGCGCACGCATGCAGTGGTATGACATATTGTTCGAGGACGGCGACGGCATGACCAACGACGGCCTGCTTTTCTCGCCGCGCGTTAGCTTGAACTACAAGCCCAAATGGAATCATGACATGCTCTTCCGTCTTGCAACGGGTGTCTATAGCCAGGCTCCGTTCTATCGCGAATACCGACGTGACGACGGCACGCTGAACCCCTCGATAAAGGCCCAGAAATCGTATCAGGCCGTCGGTACGTTCGATTGGAACTTCCACATCGGCAACAGTCCATTCAAGTTTACCGCCGACCTGTATTATAAGTATATTGATGATCTGGTGCCGTACCGCATCGACAATCTGAGGATTCGCTATGATGCTCACAATAACGCTGTGGGCTATGCTGCGGGTCTCTCGCTGAGGCTCAGTGGCGAGGTGGTGGAAGGCCTCGAGTCGTGGGCTTCGCTGTCGCTGATGAAGACACAGCAAGACATAGAAGGTGACGGCTACGGCTGGTTGGCACGCCCCACAGACCAGCGCATCAGTTTCAAGGTATTCTTCCAGGACTATGTGCCCAATGTGCCGTTCTGGCGCATGTCGCTCAACTTCTTGGTTGGTAGCGGTATGCCGTTCACCAGTCCTCAACAGAAGGATTTCAGCAACGAACACTACTATCCTGCCTATTTCCGAGTGGACTGGGGCAACACGGTGCAGCTGTCGCGATTCGACCGCCTAAAGGACAGCCCGCTGTTCAGACATATCGACGATATACTCCTCTCGTTCGAGGTGTTCAACCTTTTCGACTACAAGAACGTGGTGTCCTACATCTGGGTTGCCGACTACAACAATCAATATTATCCTGTCCCCAATTACCTGACTTCGCGACAATTGAATTTAAAGGTCACGGTTCTGTTCTAAAACTATAGTTATGGTATCCGATAAAAACCCTGTATCAGAAGCTCTTGCCCCTTCCGACATTGACCGTTCGGGTCTGAAGCCTGAGAAATACATGATGAAGAATGGTCAACCAATCTATTATTTTGTTGACAATCATTTTGATTTAATCAGGATTGACATCGTTTTCGAGGCGGGGTCGGCAAAGCAGAGCAAGAAGCTGCAGGCTTTTATGGCGACAAAGCTCCTGACTGAGGGTACAAGACACCATACGGCGACTGAGATTGCCGACTTCATGGATTACAGAGGCATTATTGCTGAGACGAAGTGCGAGGTTGTAGGCTCTACGCTGACGGTCTATACTCATTCACGTCATATAGGTGAGCTGTTGCCGATGCTTCGCGAAATCATCACCGAACCGATATATCCTCAGAATGAGTTTGACATCCTTGTCTCGAAACGGCGGCAGAAATTGCAGACCAAGTTTCAGGAGACATCATATGTTGCGAGAAACCTTTTCTACGAGAATTTGTACGGAACAGACCATCCAATTGGAAGATATGCTTTGCCTCAGGATTTAGACTTGCTTTCGATCAACGATGTGAGGCTGTTCAACAGCAAGTATATGAAGTTGAACGAGGCTACAATTATCATCAGTGGCAATGTCACCGACGACATTTTGCGAATTGTCGACGATTGTTTGTCTACTGATTGTTATATAGAACATGAAAGGCTGGTGCTGCCAACTCCAGAACCGCTTGCCACATCATTTCCATCAGTCATCAAGGTCCCGATGCCCAACGCTGTGCAGAACACACTGCGTGTCGGACGCTTGCTGCCGTTTGCGTGGAACGATATCGAGTACGCCCAGTTCAAGGTGCTTTCAACATTGCTCGGCGGCTATTTTGGGTCGCGACTCATGTCGAGTCTACGTGAAGAGAAAGGCTATACGTATGGCATCTATTCCATAACATCTGAAAATCGTGGCACTCTGGTCTTCAGCATAATCACTGATGTCGCAGCCGACAAGGCCGACGTGGCTATGGATGAGATACTGAATGTGATTGATCGTGTTGCCAACGAGCCTGTGTCGGCCGACGAGCTGCATGTGGTGCGCAACTGCATGATTGGCGATTTTCTGCGCAGTGTCGATGGCGTGTTCGAGCGTGGTGAGCATTTCGGACAGATGATTGAATCAGGGATGGACGAAACCTTCACTGACAACTATTTTGCTGTGCTGTCCGACAACAGTCCTTATGCCGTCACTCCAGAACGCCTCAGTGAGCTTGCACGGACGCTGTTGCGCCCCGATGATTTAGTCAAGCTTTCAGTCGGGAGTCATTAATTAGTTTTTGGTAGTCCTCGGGGATTCCGATGTCGATAAAGTAGCCCGAGGAGATGTAGGCAAAGAAAGCCTCTGAGGTGTATACCTTTTGCAGTATATCCTTTTCGAACGAGAACGGCGTGCCTAGCGGCCATTCTTCCAGAAGGCTGCGGTTCATCATGTAGATGCCGCCGTTTATAGAACCGAATCCGCCGGCATCCGATTTCTCGGTGAAGCGGTCGATGCGGTCGCAACAATCTACCGACATCGAGCCGTAGCGACTTGTGTCGGCAACCTGTCGCAGCACCACAGCAAGACGTGTCGGGTGGCTGTGGAAGAAGGTGCGGAGCTCGTTATAGTCGATGTGGAACAGGGTATCGCCGTTTAGAACGATGACTTCATCCTCGCTGCAGTGTTCTAAAGCGTTGCGCATACCGCCACCAGTGCCCAGCGGATTCTCCTCGACGGCATACGACAGACGAATGCCGCGATAGCTGTTGCCGAAATGCGATTCGATTTTTTCGTGCATGTAGCCTGTCGACAACACTATGTGGTCGAACCCGTAGCCCTTCATATAATCGAGAAGCAACTCGAGGAACGGCCTGCCGTTGATGGGCGCCATGGGTTTGGGAACGTCACTCACTACGCTGCGAAGCCGTGTGCCAAATCCTCCTGCCAAAATAATTGCTTCCATGATAGGTTTTAGGGATTATAGGGGTTAATGGGGTCGTTATATCGTTATTTCGTTATAACGTTATTATGATTTCTGTTAACGAGGGAATATTGCAGCTTCAACCAGTTCGCAGATGATGTGGCCAATCATGATGTGGCTTTCCTGGATTCGGGGTGTGTCGGTGGAGGGAACGTTGAGCAGTATCTCGCTGTCTTCCTTCATTGCTCCGCCAGTCATGCCGGTCAGAGAGATAATGTGGATGCCCATTTCCTTGCATACCTCGTAGGCTTTCAAAATGTTCTTAGAATTGCCGGAGGTGCTGATTCCAACCAGCACGTCGCCACGCTTGGCTGTTCCTCTCAGCAGACGAGCAAAGACATATTCGTATCCGTAGTCGTTGCCTACTGCCGTAAGATACGAACTGTTGCAGTGCAGGGCCTCTGCGTTCAGCGGAGGACGGTCGTAGTAGAAGCGTCCGCTGAGTTCAGCGGCCAGATGCTGTGCGTCTGCTGCGCTGCCGCCATTGCCGCAGAAATGTATCTTTCCGCCGGCTTTCAATGTGTTGGTGATTATTTCTGCAGCCTTTTCGATACGCTGCATGAAATCAGTGTCGTCAGCAATCGTCTGCTTGGCAGCAATGCTCTGTATTATCGATTCTTTTATTCTGGGGGACATGATTGGTTCGGTTTTAAGGGTTTGTTTTCTTATAACGTTATGCTGTTATTTCGTTATAACGATGTTTTGCTTTTTTGTTAGTTCGTCCATGCTTTCAGTCCTTCGGTGGTGAACTCGTAGCGGTGCACGATTCCGCCGAACTGCATCAGCGCGTCGGCGACGCTGTGGCGTGTCAGGCCGGGACAGTAGAAGAACATGAATCCGCCGCCGCCGGCGCCGCTTATCTTGCCGCCGCTGGCACCTGCGTTGCGCGCTGCTTCATAAATGGCGTCGATGCGAGGATTGCTTATGCTTTTGGCCATCTGCTTCTTGTATCGCCATCCAAAATCGAGAATCTCGCCAATGTGGTCGATGTCGCCTTTCAGCAACGCCTCTTTCATCTGGATTGCCTGTTCCTTTAGTTTGTGCATTGATTCAATGCTGCTGTTGTTCTTGGCCTTGACATTCTGCTGCTGCTCCTTGATAATGTCGGCACTCACATGGCTTGTGTCGGTGTAGTATAGCAGCAGGTTGTGGCACAGCTCGTCCTGGTAACGCTGACGGATGCGCAGAGGGTTGACAATCACATTGTCATCTTTGAATTCCATGAAGTTGAATCCTCCGAAGGTGGCTGCATACTGGTCCTGCTTGCCACCTGCCAATCCAAGGTCTACACGTTCAATCTCGTAGGCCAGACGTGCAATGTCATATTCGCCCAACGGCAATTTCAGCCATTCTACGTATGCTCCCAATATGCTGACAACCAGTGTTGACGATGTTCCCATGCCGCTACCTGCCGGCACATCGACAAACGAGGCGATGCGCATTGACAGCGGATGGTGGGTGAACTGACGCACAATGCGGTTGTAAACGCCCTTGTGGAGTATGAAATATCCATCGGTGTCCACCTCGGTGGCGTTGCTGTACTCTTCTGTCAGATGCTTGTCGGGGGCAATGAAAACGACCTTGCCGTCGTCGGTCGGCTCGATTGTGGTGTAGGCGAACATGTCCACTGTGGCGTTAAGGATTGCTCCGCCGTAGATGTCCGAGTAGGGCGACACATCGGTGCCTCCTCCGGCCAGTCCAAGTCTTAAAGGTGCTTTGCTTCTGATTATCAAGGTTAGAAAGATTTATTTTGTTTATTATTCGTTTTTCAATTTCTCTATAGCTTCGGTCATTTTATCCCAGCCATATTTCTTTTTCTCTTCACGTACCGCATCGCTGAAGGCCTCTTCGCGGCCTTCGTCGTAGTAGCGCACTATTGCGTCGGCAATCTCCTTGCCGTCGGGTTGCACAACATAGCCCATCTCGCCGTCGTGAACAATCTCCGCAAGACCGCCAACGTCAGTCACCAGCATCGGTTTCTCGAAATGGAAGGCAATCTGCGTCACGCCGCTCTGTGTCGCGCTTTTGTAGGGCTGAGCCACAAGGTCGCATGCTCTGAAATAATTGTTCACCTTGCTGTCGGGGATGAAGTCGGTGCAGAGCACCACACGGTCGGCTATTCCAAGTCGTTCGATCTGTTCCATATAAGGCTTGGCGTCGCCGTAGAACTCGCCAGCCACAACCAACTTAATGCCACGTTCCTTCATGCGGCTGTCGGCCATGGCGTCAAGCAGCAGGTCGAGACCTTTGTATTTGCGTATGAATCCGAAAAACAGAACATAGCGGCCATCAGCATCCAGATTCAACACTTTGCGCGCCTCGCTTTTGTCCACCAGTTCGCCGTAGTGGTCGTAGAGCGGGTGGGGGCAGAAGCAGCGTGGCTTCTTGGTGTCGAATTGTCCGAGATCGTTAAGCACCGACTGCGACATAGCCACAAAGGCATCGGTCGATTTTACAAAATAGCGGGAGAACATGCGGTCACCAATGCGGTGTTCGTGTGGAATGATATTGTCCAGAATGGCCACAATACGTGTATTTCCCTTGCGTCGCACACAGCGTTCGATGGTTCCTAGGCAGGGAGCCATGAAAGGCAGCCAATACTTGGTTATCAGTATGTCGGGGCGTTTCTTCGCTATCTCACGGCCTACACGCAGCCAGTTCAGAGGATTTATGGAATTGACGCGACGGTGTATTGTCAACCCTGCAGGTGCCGGCTCGTCGCTGTACTGCGTCTTGCCGGGGAACAGGAATGAAGGATATTGCAGCTTGAAAGTGTATATCTCGACATCGTCGCCCCTCTGCTGATACTCGTATGCCAGCCGTTCGTTGAAGGCACTCAAGCCCCCACGATACGGATAAGCAGTTCCTACTATAATGATTTTCATGTAGTAATCATTTACGCCGAAGCGGTTTTAAGAATGCAAAGTTACAAATAAAAATCAACATTATTATAATAAAAACCATTTTTTGGAGTTTTTACCGTCGATAAATACCGATTAAAAGTAAATACCAATGAAAAAGATATCCTTGTTTTTGATTCTGTTATTTGCGATGGCTATACCTAACCCGGTCATGTCGCAGACTCGCGTGGTACAGACTGATTTTACCGATGTGGCTGCACGAACAATAGACGCTGTGGTGCATATCAAGACTGAGATGACCAAGCTCACACCTCTCTACCAGACTTTTTACGGAATCGTGATAGACCGTAGAGTGCGCCGTCAGACATACAATGCCTATGGCTCGGGTGTCATCATCTCGCAGGACGGCTATATCGTAACCAACAACCATGTGGTGCAGGATGCCGAGAAGGTGACTGTTACGCTCAACAACAAGAAGGTACTTCCGGCACGCATTATCGGTACCGACCCTGCAACAGACCTTGCATTAATAAAAATCGATGCCAGAAATCTGCAAACCATACCGTTCGGCAACTCTGACTCGGCGCGCATAGGCGAGCCGGTGATGGCCATCGGCAACCCATTCAACCTCACTTCTACGGTGACGGCCGGCATCATCTCGGCCAAGGCCAGAAATATGAATATCATCCAAAACCCTGGCGTGGAGAGCACCATAGAGTCTTTTATCCAGACTGACGCTGCTGTCAATAGTGGAAACTCAGGTGGTGCTCTGGTGAATACCCGTGGAGAACTCATAGGCATAAACACGGCCATTGCCAGCGGCGACGGCTACTACACCGGCTACTCGTTTGCCATTCCGTCGAACATAGCCCGCAAGGTGACACACGACCTGCGCACGTACGGTGTGGTGCAACGCGGCTATCTGGGTGTCAGCGTCACTGATGTGACCAATGATATCGCCATAAAGATTAATATGAACGAGCCCAGGGGACTTTATATCTCTAGAGTTATACCGAACTGCGCCGCCGCCAAAGCAGGTATGAAAGACGGCGACGTACTGTTGACTGTCAATGGGGTGGATGTAAGCTCGTATGCCTCGATGATGGAAGAGGTGGCTCTGTTTTATCCTGGCGACAAGGTTAAGGTGACTTTTCTCAGGGACGGCAAGGAATATTCAGCCGTTCTTACACTTCTTAATTCAAAAGGGACAACACAGGTTAGCACCGAGAAATGACATTCCGTCACCATCAGCCACAATTGGACAATCCGCGAGGCCTTGACAGCAAGTACCGCGAGATGACCGAGACACCGGTCCCGCGATTGGTGTTGCGGTTGGCCATCCCTTCCATGATAAGCATGGTTGTGACGGCGTTGTACAACGTGGTTGATGCAGCCTTCGTGGGTCATCTTTCTACTGAGGCTACGGCAGGCATCGGCATTTCGTTTGCCTATATGACCTTTATCCAGGCTGTCGGTTTCTTTTTCGGTCATGGCTCGGGCAACCATATCTCGCGTGCCCTTGGTGCCCGCCGCTATGAGGATGCAGGCGTTATGGCATCGGTGGGTTTTTTCACTCCGCTGCTGTTGGGTGTGGTGGCTGCCCTTGTGGGGCTGCCGCTGCTGCCGCAAATGGTAAGGTTGCTTGGCGCTCCTGCCAATGTGGTTCCATACGGATGCGACTATCTGAGGTTCATTCTGATAGCATCGCCCTTTATGATGTCGGCACTGACGCTCAACAACCAGTTGCGACTGCAAGGCAACGCCCGTTTCGGAATGATAGGCATTGTGAGCGGAGCGGTGCTTAACATAGTTCTGGATCCCATACTTATCTTTGGTTTGGATCTGGGCGTTACCGGTGCTTCGTTGGCGACGGCTATCAGCCAGTTCTTTGCATGGTGCCTGCTGCTGTGGGGCACAACGTTGCGCGAGTCGGTGCATATCGCTTTTTCAAATTTCAAACCTTCGTGGTTTTCTTACCGTGAGATTTTAGCTGGCGGTCTTCCTTCGCTATGCCGTCAGGCTTTTAACTGCATCGCGGCCATAATGCTTAACTATGCTGCTTCTCGTTATGCTCCTGCCGGTCAGGAGGCTTCGTCTGTGGCAGCCTTCGCTGTGGTGTCGCGAACCACTATGTTCGCTTTCTCACTTATCCTTGGTTTTACGCAGGGTTTCCAGCCAGTGTGCGGCTTCAACTATGGAGCCCACAAATATGGCAGGGTGCGGCAATCGTACCTGTTCGCCTACTCTGTGTCGACACTCATGCTCATTGTGCTTTCAGCACTGGGATATCTCTTCGCGCCAGAAATCATTGCTGTTTTCCGCGACAAAGACCCATTGATGATAGAAATCGGAGTTTCCGCATTGCGGTGGCAGTGCCTTGTCTTTCCGCTGGTTACGCTGAGTACAGCGACGAATATGCTTTTCCAGAACATACGTATGCCTATCCGTTCAACCCTGTTGTCTATAGGGCGGCAGGGCTTGTTTTTTATTCCGGCCATCTTGTTGCTGCCTATGTTTTTAGGACTCAAGGGTGTGGAGATGGCACAAGCAGTGGCCGATGTGTGCACGTTCATGCTTTCGGTGCCTTTCGCGGTGTGGATAAACCGCAAATTACAGAATATGAATGGTTAAGAAACTGTTTTGAATTTGTCTAATGGCTTTCTTATGCCATATAGACGGCGCTTTTTTTACGGATTTTCGGTTACAATGGTACCCCATTGCGCTCTCAAATCCGCAAAAAAATCCCTCGTCAATAAGCCCAATAAATCTCATTGACAAAACCAAAACAGTTTCTAAATGACTAATGCTTCAGACGGGCATCTGCTGGCTGAGGCAATGGAACGAGCCAAGGCCCCAGATGATGTCTGTGCTGTCTATGCCGACAATTTCGCGTGTGGGGAAGCATTCCTCGAGGATGTAAGCCGCACGGGTATCGTTGTCGCATTTGTATGTCGGGAAGACCACCAGCCCGTTGCATATGTAGAAGTTGGCGTAGGATGCCGGGAGACGCTGGTCCTCCCAGTAGACAGGCGAGGGCATTGGCAGCTCTACAATGGTTGGCTGTTTGCCGTTCGCAAGTCGGCATCTCTTCAAAAGCTTCAGGTTTTCCTGCAGCGGTTCGTAGTTTTCATCGTTTTTGTTGCTTTCGACAGCAGTTATAATTGTCTCTTCGTCAACAAAACGGCTCAGGTCATCGACATGGCCGTCAGTGTCGTCGCCAACTATGCCGTCGCCGAGCCATATTATGTTGTCCACGCCATAATAGGCGCGCAGGTGTTCTTCAATCTGTTCTTTTGTTAGGTTAGGGTTGCGGTTGGGGTTCAACAGGCACGATTCGGTGGTTAGCAGGTCGCCTTTGCCATTTACGTCTATTGAGCCACCCTCCATCACTATACCTGGTTCGAACATGTTCATTCCCAGATAATCGGCTATTTGTACGGGAATCTTTGTGTCGAGATCGTAGGGGTATTTTCCGCCCCATGCATTGTGGTTCCAGTTTATCAATGCCCTCATGCCGTGCACCTTGTGGTTGAGCAGGAATGCCGGACCGTGATCGCGGCACCAAGCGTCGTTGGTCGGAAAACGGTGAAACTCGACATTTACCATGAAGGCGTCAGCCTCTTTGAGAGCCTGGCGCACATGTTGTTCCATCGCTTCGTCCTGAACGTTGATATGAACGGTCTCTACCTCGGTTAGAGTTTTGATGAAGAGATGGTATGAAGGGAAGATGGTTTCGATTTTCCCGGGCCAGGAGTCTTCATTGTGGGGGTAACTGAGCCAGGTGGCCTCGTGTTTCTCCCATTCTGCAGGCATGTAGAATCCACGGTCTTTTGGTGATGGTTTTGTAATCATAGTATAGTATTGATAGGTTGTTTAGTCAATGAATCGTTTCAGTATTGGTTCGTAGCTGTCGATGCGACGGTCACGCAGATAGGGCCAGTGGCGGCGATAGCGGTCACTGTCTGTCAGGTCAAGTTCTTCGATGTGTGTACATTCTTCAAGATGTGGGGCTTGCCACAGCACACGTCCGAAAGCGTTGGTCACAAATGAGCCGCCCCAGAACTGCATGTTGCCTTCCATGCCGGTGCGGTTGACACTGACCACAGGCACTCCGTTGGCCACGGCATGGCTGCGTTGTATAGTTTGCCATGATTGATATTGTTCGTCGTTGGTGGCCTCGTCTTGGTCGGTGGCCCAGCCTATGGCGGTTGGGTAGAAGAGTATTTCCGCACCCATAAGGGCTGTTATGCGCGAGGCCTCGGGGTACCATTGGTCCCAGCAGATAAGCACGCCGATACGTGCAAAGCGGGTATGGAAGACTTTGTATCCGAGGTCGCCTGGAGTGAAGTAGAACTTTTCATAGTATCCGGGGTCGTCGGGGATATGCATCTTGCGATATTTGCCCAGATAGCTTCCGTCGGCATCGATAACTGCCGTGGTGTTGTGGTATAGACCCTCGGCGCGTTTCTCGAACATGGAGCAGATGATGACAACTCCGAGTTCTTTGGCCAGAGCCATGAAATGCTGCGTCGTTGGGCCGTCTGGAATAGTCTCGGCATAGCGGAAGTTATGGTAGTCCTCTACATCGCAGAAGTAGAGCGAAGCAAAAAGCTCCTGGAGGCAGATTATCTGTGCTCCGTCTGCAGCCAGTTGGCGTACCTTCTCTGTGTATCGTGCTATGTTGGCCTCTTTGTCAGGGCCGCAGCTCATCTGGGCTAAGCCGACTTTTACTTTTCTGGACATGATGTTGTTTTTCTGAATTAAACGATTATTGTGTCTGCTTATTTTGTCTGTGTGTAAATTATTCTTTGTAGAACCATTGTGCTTTATGGCACACAGGCCTGAATCCACAAGCCTTTAACGGCGGATTTGTCGTCAGGTGCTCAGGGTTGTCGGCAGGGTAGGGGTCGAGGTAGCAGCCGCCCATCATCACTATCCTGTCGCCGTCGGTAGCCATCTCGGCGGCGTTGCCGAGCATGTCGTACATGTACACCTCGTTAGGGATGCGTTGTTCTATCGGCTGTAGCTTGCCGTGGCTATTGCCACTATACCATGCCACCCATTCGGGACGGTCGCTGCCGCAGAATCTGTAGCCTTCGCTAAAGAGTCCGCCATGGTAGATGAAAAGCCATTCCTCGCGTGTCGGCAGGCGCCATTCGCGGCCTGTCATCTTGCTGAAAATGACAAGGAAGGAGTCCACCTGCTCGGGTGTTGCACCTGTCAGCGGCAGGCTGTCGTTTTTCACAGGCGAGGGGTTGCAGGTCATATAGAAGTTCCATACATCCTGAGTCATTTCCTGACAGGTCGCCCATATTCCATCGATAAGGTATCTTATTGAGCCGTTGTCGGTAGTGTCGCATCCGAGAGTGTCGCCCAGACACACCCAGTGCAACCTGTACTCGCGCAGCTTGGTGTCGATACCGTCACTGTGGTTGTTCAGCACCGGGTTCTGCCCTGTCGCTATAAGGGGTGACAGGAACAGCAATGTGGCAAGGATGGCCTTTCGGATGTTCAGCATCATGGAGTTATTCGGTGATAATAAAGAATTCGACGCGAGCCTGAAGGCCTTGAGTGTCGAGAATATTGTTGAGCACATCCATCATTATGTTGCCGCTCATCCATACACCGTCGCCGGCATGTGGCAGGGTCGAGACGGGCATGTCGCTGGTGGGCAGCTTGATGGCATCAGCTTTTGCTGTGCCGGACGACTCTTTGCTACGTTCTTTCAGTTCCTCGAGGAAGGATTCGTCTTCGGGGAAGTCGACAACTATGTATTGACTTATGTTGGCACGTTCGGCGGCAATGCGGATGGCATCGTCAAGACCACCAAGTTCGTCTACCAGTCCTAGTTTCAGCGCGTCGCGTCCTGTCCAGACTCGTCCACGTGCTATGCTGTCGACAAAATCATACGACAGTCCGCGGCCTTTTGCCACACGGTCTACAAACACTTTGTAGAAATCCTCCACGTTGCGCTGCATCAGTTCTAATGTGCGTGGCGACATGGGACGCATGATACTCAGAGCTGTTGAGTTGGCGTTGGTCTTTATGGTGTCGGTGGTAATGCCCAGATATTTCTTCAAGGTTCCTCCCACTTCCGGTATTGTCGCAAACACGCCGATGCTGCCGGTTATTGTTGTCGGTTCGGCGACAATATAGTCGGCATTGCACGATATCTCATATCCTGCCGAGGCTGCCACATCGCCCATCGATACGATGACAGGCTTGCGTTTTTTGGCTTCCTTCACGGCATTGGTCATGATTTCGGATGCTGTCACGGCACCGCCTGGTGAGTTGACGCGCAGAACGATGGCTTTGATATTGTCGTCTTCGGCTGCTTTCTCGAGCGCCATGGTTATTTTGTCTGAATAAACGGCGGTGTTGAGCCCTGAGCCGGTCACCACGTCGCCTTCGGCATAAATCACGGCGATGCGGTTGTCGTTCTTTTTAGGCTTCTTCTGTTGGCTCTTGACGTTTGCAATATAGTCACTGACATCTACAGTCTGTTCGCTGCCGTATTTTTCTTTCATTGTGGCTTTTATGTCGCTTTCGAAGCACAGGCGGTCAACGAGGCGGTTTTTAAGTGCATCGGTCGGCATGGCCGCTGAAAGACTGTCGGCATAGGTGTTGAGCTGTGAGATGCTGATGTTGCGGCTTTTAGATATGCTTTCGAGCGCGTATTGCCAGATGCTTGAGATGTACTCACGCAGCTGTGTCTTGTTCGAGTCGCTGTAGTGGTTCATCGTGTATGTCTCACCGGCACTCTTGAAACTGTTGCTCTTAGGACGGACAAGCGTCATGTTCACAGCCAGACGGTCGAGCATCTCTTTGAAGAACATGCCCTCGGCACCAATGCCGCGGAACTCGACAAGTCCTGACGGGTTGAGATAGATGCTGTCGGCGACCGATGCAGTGAAATAACCCTGTTGACTATAATAGTCGGCGTATACGAATATTGGTTTTCCGCTTTTGGCAAAGTCGGCGAGAGCCTCTCTAAGCTCTGCGCTGCGTCCCCACGACAGGGAGTAGCCGCTGCCCATATACAGGTAGATTCCTTTGATTCGCTTGTCGTCGGCAGCCGACGATATGCTGCGGAGCACATCGCTGAACCCTACGTCGCTGTTCTTCGAAATCAGAGATGTGAGGTCGCTCGGCGAGCGCTCTGTCATTGGTTTTGTGAGATCAATTTTCAGGAAAGAGTTGTCGGCCACTTCCGGAACGCCTGATCCGATGGCTCCGATAATGCCTATCAGCATCAGCAACTTGAATATTCCTACCAAAACCAGTGCAATCAGGGCACCCACGGCGGATGCAAGCATTATTTTCCCGAACGAGGTGCTTTTGTTCTCATTCTTTTCTCTCCTCTTTTCCATCTTCTCCATCGCCTTTCTCTCTTTCCGCTCTTTTCTTCTTTCTTTGCGAGTTTTGGGCAGTGGAGTGGTCTGTGTTGCAAAAGACTGCTGTTCTTTCGCGGTTTCGTTGTTGGCGTTGTTCTCAAATGAGTTTTCGCCGTTAAAAAACTCTGAATTGATTTCTGGAGTGTCAGACATTTTATAGCTTTTAGAATTTAAAAAGGTATAACGTCTATCCTTCCTTTTTATTTTTTTTATCGTACAAAATAATATTCTGAAAACCTCGTTACGAAGAGCGGAGAACTGAGTGCCATTGGACTTCATGTCCTAATTTAGATTATAAAGCCCTAAGAACTCCGTAACCCTAAACAATAAGACTTAAAGAATAAACCATAAAACTTCAAACTCTCAAATGAAAAGAACTCTCGTCATAGTTGCAATGCTGGCGTTAGGCGTCACAAGTGTCATGGCCCAGTCTGACGGTGAAAAGAATGGCCTTATTAGCCGAATATTTGGCAAGAACAAAAAGGTGGAGGACACGACATATAGTTCACATTTCCGTCGCTTGGAGCAGGTATGCGGCTATATTAACAAATACTATGTTGAGGAACCTGACTACCTGAAGATTACTGAGGATGCTGTCTCGTCGGTTCTCACATCGTTGGACCCTCATAGCATTTACATTGCTGCCAAGGATGTTCAACGTGCAAATGAAGGTCTTGAGGCTAATTTCGAGGGAGTTGGAGTTACTTTTCAGATTGTCAGCGATACTATATCCATCACCGATGTTATTGTCGGTGGCCCGTCGGAAAAAGTTGGCTTGTTGATTGGCGACAAAATTCTCAAAATCGATGATACTGTGGCGACCTACAAAGGTGTGAACAATAATTTTGTTTTCAGACATCTGCGTGGCAAGAAAGGAACCCAGGTTATGCTGACGGTTAAACGTGCAGGAGCCAGCGATCCAATAGTCTTTACCATTATACGTGATAAGATTCCTATCAATTCGGTCGACACCTATTTCATGCTCGACGATGAGGTCGGTTATATCAGGCTCACTCGTTTTGCGCGCACATCGCACAACGAAGTCCGCAAAGCTATTCAGTCACTTAAGGATGAAGGTATGAAACGCCTTGTTTTCGACCTGCGAGGCAACAGCGGCGGTTATCTCGATATTGCATTCTATATTGCCAATGAGTTCCTTGACGCCAACAGACTCATTGTTTACACCGAGGGTCAGAAGTCGCCACGCACCGATTATCGTTCTCGCCGCGGTGGTTCATACACTTCAGGACCTCTTGTTGTACTTATTGACGAGTATTCGGCATCGGCTTCCGAGATTGTCTCGGGTGCTATACAGGATTGGGACAGAGGTGTATTGGTTGGTCGCCGCTCGTTTGGCAAAGGCTTGGTGCAGCGCATGTACAACATATACGACGGTGCACAGATTCGTCTCACTACAGCTCGCTACTACACTCCGTCGGGACGTTGCATACAGCGCCCCTATTCAGAAGGCAGCGATGAATACAATAACGAGATGCAGCGTCGCTACGAGCACAATGAACTTGTGTCGGTCGATTCCATCAATTATCCCGACTCACTGAAATACTACACTGCAAATGGACGTGTGGTGTACGGCGGTGGTGGTATTATGCCTGATGTGTTTGTGCCTATCGACACTATCCGTTTGTCTGACTATTTCCTCAATCTGCGTTCGGCAAATGTATTCAATACATTCGCCCTCAATTGGGCAGACCAGCATCGTGGCGACTCGATGTATGCCACTTTCCCGCTTTTTTTGCAGAACTATGATTCGTTGGCCGTGGCCAAAGAGTTTGCCAAGTATGCAGGCTCTAAGAATATTTCGCACAGCGATGTGAAAGGCGATTGGGTGGCCAATTGGCTGAATGAGCAGGCTCGCAAGGCTGTGGCCGACACCACAAACAAAATACATGCTGACAGTTATACTGAGTATCTTGACCTTTTGCTCGACAACGAGTCCTTCGTAAACAATCTCAAGGAAAAAGCAAAGACAGAAGATGCCCGCAGTATCATGATAAACAATCATAGTGAGGTTTATATGGGCTACCTCATCAAGGCTCTGATTGCCCGCAATCTTTTGGGTGTGGAATACTACTACCGTGTGATGAAAGACGAGGATGAGGCTCTGCTTCAGGCCATCAGGGAAGTCAAGAAAATAAAACTGCCTTAAAACCCCTGAATATTTTGAACTTTAAACACCTGCCCCCATCAACCATAGAATTAACATACCGATAGTATCAGCTGTTGCAACACTTAGCGCGATTTCGATGGCAATCTTCTTTTTGAACCGTCCGTCGCCTGTTGCACCTCCACCGCCGCTCCAGCAGGAAGAGGTGGTGGATGAGGATTCTGTCACTGATTTGGAATACTACAGCCAGGTTGCTGAAGATTATATAAAATATCTCCCGTCCGACAAGGTTGTCATTGCAACCCTAATAGACGATACCAACCATTACATCTATTATTTCGAGAAGAGTCGCACTCCGTCGTGCTATATCTATGATCTGGAGACGTTGACCACTTCGGTGTTGTTCGGCGGTGATAACGGCATATACTGCGATACCAAGTTGCTCATTGTCGGTGCAATACAAGATTGGACCTGTTCTGGCACTCTTGCCGCCTTTGCCGCTGAGAACCGTGCTCCGGAGACCGACTACACTACGGCAACCGTTGTGTTCACAGCAAATCTCTTGACGCATGAACTGAAGTATATTGACCGTGGTGCCGATGCTACATTCCCCGACCCCAGCCACGTGGTTATCAATATGGCTGAGCCGATGTTCGGATTCTTAAGCCCGATCCTCGGCGAGGAAGGATATCGGAAGACACCAATCTCCTATGTGCTTGAATAGTCCTTTTCAGCGATTTTTTTAACAAAATCAGGCAGATTCCCTAAAAAAGTGTATATTTGCACTTTTGGTATTTGTGCTTTATGCTCTCAATCTCGTTGTATGATAGGGAGATAAAGTGTGAGGTTATATTTTTTATATGAGAATCTTTGAGAATAAGACAAAAATTAACGTCAATGTAAGTTCTGAAATCGGACGGCTTAACGCTGTTTTGTTGCATCGTCCCGGTATAGAGATAGAGCGGATGACTCCGCAGAATGCTGCCGAGGCTTTATATAGTGACATCCTTAACAAATCCATTGTTGACGAGGAATATCGTTATTTCTGCGGTGTGTTTGAGAAAGTGACGAATGTGTTCTACGTCAAGGACGTATTGGAGATGCTGCTCGAAGACGACGACCTCTGCAATTCGCTCGTTACTCAGAGTTGCAAGATGGAGGACTGTGAATACCTTGTAGACGAACTGATGTCGCACGATATCAAGACTCTTGCTTCCGAGCTGATTGAGGGCTTCCGTTACCGAGAGGGCAAAGACCCAGAACGGTTCGCCTCTCGTCGCTATGTGCTGCGTCCACTTTACAATCTTTTCTTCACCCGTGACGCTTCGTCGTCGGTGTACGACAAGGTGCTTGTCAACTCTATGTCGTTCGATGTCCGCAAACGCGAGAACTTGATATACAAGAGCATATTTAAGCACGGCTTTGGTTGTGAGACAATCAACGCGCAGGATTGGAACCATTCGGCACGCACCGAAGGTGGCGATGTGCAGATTGGTCGCGACGACCTGCTCTGCATCGGCGAAGGTATCCGCACCAACGCCAAGGGTATAGAGTTTCTAGCACAAACCTTCAAGGACAGACCCAAATTCAACATCATTGTCCAGCAGTTGCCGCTCGAGCCGGAATCGTTCATACATCTCGACATGGTCTACACTTTCCTCGACCGCGACCGCTGCATGATGTACGAGCCAATGCTTCGCAAGACGGCTGAGTTTGCTGGAAAATCAACCACTTGGATTGAAATAGACAACGGTAAGATTCATTACCACGACTGCAAGGACATGCTCGAGGCATTGAAGCATGTAGGACTCGACATGGAGCCTGTCTTCTGTGGCGGTGACGACTTGTGGATGCAGCAGCGCGAGCAGTGGCACAGCGGCGCCAACTTCTTCGCCCTCGCTCCCGGCAAGGTCATAGGCTACCGTCGCAACAGCCATACTATTGATGCCCTCGACAAGGCCGGCTTCGCAGTGCTCAAGGCCGAGGATGTTGCCGAAGGTCGTGTCAGCATTGACGACTACAATCGTTGCGTGGTTACCTTTGCAGCCAGTGAGCTGCCCCGTGCCGGTGGCGGTGCCCGCTGCATGACAATGCCCGTCAATCGCGATTCAGTTCAATGGTAATTAATTGGAAAACAAAAAAAAGTAAATCAAGATATTATGAATGACACACAAAAACGGTATCACTTAGTGAACAACGCCATAGGCTGGCTTATAGGCATCATAGCCTGTGCGGTGTACATTATGACTGCCGAGGCAACAGCCTCGTGGTGGGACTGTGGCGAATACATCGCCACTGCTTACAAAGTTCAAGTAGGACACCCTCCTGGAGCACCGACTTTCCAGATTTTCGGTAGGCTCTTCACCCTGTTTACCGACCCATACCATGCAGCGCAGGCTGTCAACATCATGTCGGCTGTTTGCAGCGGTCTGGGAATCATGTTCCTCTATTGGACCATTACCCTGCTTGGCAAGAAACTGCTTAAACTTCAAGATCTTTCGCTCAACAACACCAAGGTGTGGGCTGTATTTGCCTCGGGTGTTGTGGGTGCTTTGGCTTATACCTTCACCGACACCTATTGGTTCTCGGCTGTCGAAGGTGAGGTCTACGCCATGTCCTCGTTCTTCACGGCTGTCGTGTTCTGGGCTGTGCTGAAATGGGACGAGCAGGCCGACGACAAGCACTCGTTGCGGTGGATTATTCTCATCAGTTTCCTTGTCGGTATAGCAATCGGTGTCCACCTCTTGAACCTCTTGACGATTCCCGCTATCGTCTATGTGGTCTATTTCAAGAAGTATCCCAAGACAACCCTGAAAGGTTTCATTATCAGTGGTGCCATATCGCTTGCACTTCTGGCTATTGTGTTGTGGGGCATCATACCTGGCATTGTCAACCTCTCGTCAGACTTTGATGTCTTCTTCGTCAACAACCTGCATCTGGGATTCAACTCGGGTACATTCTTCTACTTCCTGCTCATTGCTCTTTTCATTGTATGGGGCGTGTGGAACAATTCCAACCTCAAGAAGCCGACCAAGACTCTCAATATTGTTTTTCTTGCTGTGGCATTCCTGATACTCCTCATTGTGAAGATTGGTGTGAGCAACTTCACCTTAGGATTCTTCTTCGTTTTGTTGATGCTCGGTGCTGCTGCGTTCTTTATCATCAGAGGCAAGAACAAAGCTATCGTCAACGCTTCGCTGATGAGTTTTCTGATGCTTGTCATCGGTTACTCCACGTTCTTTATTCTCGTTATCCGTGCCAACACCAACACGCCGCTTAACGAGAACGCACCCAAGGACGCTGTGGCCATGCGTGCTTACCTTGGCCGTGAGCAGTATGGTGAGACCCCGTTCCTTTACGGACCGTACTATACGGCTGGCGCTCCGGTGTCATATGAGGATGATTACCCTAAATACATACGTACTAGCGACAAGGAAGGCCGCGACATGTACAAGTTGGCCGCATACTCTCAAAAACCTGTATACGACAAGAAGCATTGTGGTATCTTCCCGCGAATGTATAGTGCAGACGCAAGTTCAGGAAGGCATCATCCGACGTTCTACCAGTTCTGGGCTGGCAAGGCACCAACCAAAGGAAAGCCTTCGTTTGGCCAGAACATGAAGTTCTTTAACCAGTACCAGATGGGCTGGATGTATTGGCGCTACTTCATGTGGAACTTTGCCGGTCGTCAGAATGACATACAGGGCCATTATTATGACAACGTAGGCGGTAAGCCTGTGGTTAACTACACTGATGGCCATTGGATTTCGGGTATCAAGTTTGTTGACGAGCATCGTCTCGGACCGCAGGATAACCTGCCCGACTATCTCGCAAACAACAAGGCACGCAACAAGTATTTCATGCTGCCGTTGCTGCTTGGTATGATAGGTCTTATTTACCATTGCATTAAGAACCGCAAGGATGCCTTCGTCACCTTCATCATGTTCTTTATGACGGGTATTGCAATCGCCATATACTTGAACATGCCGCCGCATCAGCCTCGTGAACGTGACTACGCCTTTGTTGGTTCGTTCTATTTCTTCTCGGTTTGGATAGGCCTCGGTGTGTATGCATTGTACGACTGGCTAACGACCAAATTTGAGAAGAAAGAACGCAATGGCTACCTTATTGCCGCTGCAGCCTGCATGCTTTTAGGATTGATTGGCAATGGGGCATGGTTCATCCTGTCAATGATAGGTGTTGTACTGGCAATTCTTGCTTTTGTGAAGATTCCGCAGAAGGTGGCTTTGCCGTTGGCCTTTGTTCTTTCGATGAGTGTGCCGATAATATTGGCTGCCGAGAACTGGGACGACCACGACCGCTCTGAGAAATACGCTGCACGCGACTTCGCCAAGAACTACCTCGGCTTGCTGGATAAAAACAGTGTCCTTATCACATTCGGTGACAACGATACTTTCCCGCTGTGGTACATTCAGGAGGTTGAAGGTTTCCGTACCGATGTGCGAATCCTCAACTATACTCTCTCTGGCATGCATTGGTATGTGGAGCAGCTTTACAACAAGGTCTATGAATCAGACCCGCTGCCGTTCACATTGCCTAAGGAAATGTATGGTATCGGAAAAGATCAGTTCGCATTCAGGTTACTGAAAACAGATAAGCCTGTTGTAGTAAGGGATCAAAATGGCGAACCATACATACCAGAGTCGGAATATATTGACATGCGAGAAAGAGATGCTCTCGGCAATGTTGTTCGAATGGAAGTAACCGATGCTCTTGAACTTGTGAAAAATAATCCCGAGAAATATACTCGTGGTTCGGATTTGTCGGCGGATAAGATGATTTTCTTGCCGACCAACAAGTTCAAAATAACTCTTGACAAGAAAAAACTTGTTGCTAATGGTGTTATAACCAGTGAACAGGCTGCTTCAATGTCAAATGTTATAGAGTTTGATATAAAAGTCGATGAAAAGGATTACAATAGAAGATTCTGGGGCCTCTATCGTAACCAATTGATGATGCTCGATATCTTGGGTACTAACAAATTCGAGCGTAACATCAATATTATGAATGTAGGCTATATCAAGGATGTTTTCCCTGTTGTCGATCGCTATAGTGTTGACGATGGTATGGTTTCTTTGCTTGTTCCGTATCCGACCGGTGGTGGACGCTTCTCTAAGTACACTGATCGCACTACGGACTACTACCTCAAAGGTATGAAAGACAAGGACGGACAGTACAAAGCACTGGAATGGGGTAATCTTAACAGTGACATCTATGTTGACCCGATAAGCCAGAACATGGGTATGGCACAGAGCCAGAATTTTGCATTGCTGGCATACCAGAACGCTATGAATGGCGATGTCAAGTCGGCACGAGCTCTGTTAGAGATTCGTGATAAGTATTTCCCCAAGAAGAATTTCCCGGTCGATAACTATGATTGGTTCGGCGTTTTTGCTTACGCGGCTGCCGACCAACAGGTTGAAGCCTACACTCTTCTGTGCGATATGTTTGACAAGCATGCTCAGGACCTTAAATACTATGAACAGTTCGAGAAATACAAGGACAAGGCCAAAGATGTCAAGCATAAGATCACAGAAGCTGTAAATAGGATTGTTTTGATAAAGCTTGGCAGAGATGGGTTTGATGTAAGCCACCTCTTGGGTCTTATGAGCACAGGTGCAAGGTTGACTGAGGCTGGAGAAAAAGCTTTCATTGCCGCAGACTCCAAAAATGCTGACAAACTTAAAGCTATAGATGATTTCCCGATAGATTATGAGGCTTTACTGGACAACTTGGGTGCCGATCCTTTGGTTGTCTATGCAAGCGCAAAATATATGGGTCAGGAGGGCGGATATCTTGCATTGTGTGAACTCTTTGATTACTACTATGGCAGATTTGTCAGTCTGAATAAAGAGGCAACTCCCAATGAAAAAGAGATTCAGAATGCATTGCGAGGAATGATTCAGATGTTTGTCCTTCGTCAGCATGTTAGCTTGCCGAGTAATCTTGGTAATGGCATGATTGGCGTTGCACCTCTGACTCAAAAGGGAGAGGATAGTTTCATTGCCAACAGAGCCTATGCAGAAAGACTGGCAAATATGGACCGACTCCTCAACGACCCGCAGTTTGAGGATGTCGCAAAGCAGGTGAATATGTTTGTCCAGATGGCAAAGGAGGATATGGCAAAAAAGTAGTCATTTACTAAACTGACATAATCCCTCGGCGGGGTGGATGCAGGTGCGTCCACCCCGCTTTGTTTACAACTTGATGGGGGAAAAAACAAAAGAAGGAGTTGTGAACCCCTATTACATAAAAAAAATAAGTGGTTTTGGATAATTAGACTCCATTAAAGTTCTAAGAATTTCTAATTTTTTTATTGGATAAGGTGTCAAGTTTATTGAGATATGAGTGTTATAACGTTGATGAATAATGATTATTAAAAAAATATTATATAGTTAAATTGTTGGTTTGTACGTGCTTGTGAATTAGTGTTGCTGTAAAAAGTTTTAGTATGGAAAAAATGTGTAAATTTGCAGTCAAAAATGACACGAGTTGTTTTACAATGTGTCTTTCATTGAAATAAAGTCGATTAATATTAGGATAGTTCGAAAAAGATAAAAAATACATATATGAAAATTCTTACAATAGGACGACGGTCAGAAAACGACATTGTTGTAAAAAGTGATTTGGCTTCGCGCGAACATGCTCGCATTTATGAAATTGAACCTGGTAAATATGAGATAGAGGATTTAAACAGTAGCAACGGTACCTTTGTAAATGGACGAAGAGTCGTCGGGAAAAGAGCTATTACACCAAAGGATAGGGTTGTGATAGTAACGACTGTCATTTCTGATTGGTATGAAAAAATCATTAGCAAGCATGACGATAGTGTAGATAAAATGCCTGAAAAGGTATCGAATGAAATACCACAAAATGATTCAGTATTTTACAACTTCAAAAAAGATACAGAAAAGTTCTTCGCGGATCATTCTAAAACTATAAATCAGCTAATTATTCAACTGAAAGAATCACGCTGTTTTGTTAGAAGTCAACATCTGTCAAAACAGTATTCAGAGGAATTGTTTGATGTGTTATTGGATCAGTATCAGACTGATTGTGCTCAGATAGTTGGTGTTTTGAATGACATTGAGAGGGAGTGTGTTTTTTTGTCTGAGGAATACAATGAGGATATTAAAAAACTGAACAATACATACCAATACAGGTTGGTTACACAGCACTCGGATGTGGAGATGGTGGCTTCAATAAAAGAAGTTGAGAATAGGAAAGAGCTGTATTTGCATTTGTATGAACAAATCAAGCGGCAGGTTATATCGGACGTCAGTTCTGTTATAGAAACATTTTATTATAAAAATCCTCCGTTTTATCCTAATCGCTTTGAATTAGCAACTGCAGATTCCGAGGTGTGGAGCGAACAAAAAGTTTTGGTACAGGATATTCAAAATACAATGTATCTTGGCGAGGATGTTTTGAATTTTGTACTTTTCCAAGAGAATGTTCCTTTGAAAATAAGGACGTATGTACACACACTCTGTGGAGGTGATCTGATGTTTGTATACGGAGAACAACAAAGAAAAACTTGTTATGATGTTGTTAATACTCTTGTTTGTCGAATGATGATGTCTGCCCCCAATGGAGGTGTTCATGTCCACATGGTCGATTTTCATGAAATGGATGGCACAGGCAATGTGTTTAAGAATTTGAACAAAAACATTTTCCAAGTTATTACCCGAAGTGATGACTTTTCAAGACAGATTGCTAAACTGTCTATTCATGTTGAAAATATTATCCAAAACCTACTCAAAGGTGACATATCAAATCTTTCAGAATACAATAAAGAAAAAAGTAATAAAGAGTCATTTCATGTGCTTATTTTGAAAGATGTTCCAATAGGATACGGGGGTGAGGTTTGGTTAAGACTTGCTGATATAATGCGTAATGGACCGCGAGCAGGGGTCTCTGTTATTGTGATGGTGAATGATGGAGCAGTTAATGGCTCTGAGGATATGCTTAAAAGGTTCAGTAATTTGCAGAATGCCATAAAAGGAGTTCATTGCGAAACAGTTAATCTGATTACACAAGAGGAGTCGAGCGGTTATTCCGTGAAAAATCACTGGCTTGAATACGACATATTGTCAAAAGACAGTATGGATAATGTTGTCAAGTATGTTAATCAGACTATGGAAGTTAAGACAGATACAGTGTTGAATTACACCGATTATATGCTTCCGAGTAAAGAATGGTGGACTGGGCAAAGCGCAAATCGTATTGACTTGCCTTTTGGCATGTCGTCTGACATGAAGACAACTTCTCTTCAGATTACACAAGAAAGTGGGCAAAACTCCGCGGTGGTTATTGGTATACCAGGATCAGGAAAGAGCGTATTTTTGCATACTATAATTGCCAGTGCCGTGACGCACTATTCGCCCAAAGAGTTGCAGTTATATTTGTTAGATTTTTCGGGTGTCGAATTTAATGTATATGCCAAGCACAATCTACCACATGCTCGCGTTATTGCACCAGAGGCAGAACGAGAATTTGGATTGAGTGTTTTGAGGGAGTTGAAAGAAGAGGGCGCAAGGCGTATGACTCTGTGCCGCGAAAACGAGGTGACCAGTATTGTTCAGTATAGAAAAAAGAATCCTAATGCTCTAATGCCGAGATTGTTTGTGATTATTGATGAATTTCAAAAAATATTTGAAATAGATAATGATAACATCAGTAAAGAAGCAAACAGTATTATTCATATTATTATACAGGAATATCGTAAATTCGGTATCAACCTGATTCTTGCAACCCAAAAAATCCCTTCCTCGTCTGTGCTTCCTAAAGATTTAATTGCCAATAGAGTGGTGTTTAAGAGTGCACCTAACGACTTCGCTGCACTAATACCAAACTATCAGGGAAATGTTATGCCAAACTTGAAAACAGGTCAATGTATATATAATGCGGAATCTGGTGCTGCTTATGCGAATAAGCAGGCACAAGGGTTTTTCTTGCCGTTGAATGAAATTGAAAAACTTGTTGATGACTTGTGCATAAAAGCAAAAGATCAAGGTTATGAAAAAAACAATCTTTTAGTCTTTAGAGGTAATGATTTACCAGACTTCAAAGAACGACGTTTACCAAAGAAATATATGACTACGCAGGAATTGCCCAACGAAGTTCCTGTATCATTTGGACAGTCTATATCCATTTCAGAAACTGATGTTTGCGCTGTGCTGAGAAAAGAAACTTCAAATAACATTCTTGTAATTGGCGGTGAGAAAGATGTGGCACAGAATATTTTGCTACATGCATCACTATCTACAACACTATTCCATACAGAAGATAGTGCACGATTCTATTTGTTCAATTTTATTCGACCAACAGACCCTCAATATTCGTTGCCAGCAGAGAACTTTGCAGGTATGCCATTCCCTGTGACAATAATAGAAAAAGTGTCAGAAGTAAAGTCTGTTCTTTCTGAGGTTAAGAACGAAATTGATGCTCGTAAAGAGGATAATACAAGAAAGCTATCACATATTTACCTTTCATTCTTTGCATTCCAGTTGGCAACAGTGTTTGAAAAAGGTGGGCGTACAGGAACATCGACATCTGAAGAAGGACAGTTGTTAGAGTATATTTTAAGACAAGGGCCAGCAATGGGAGTGTTTACTATGTTGCAAGTGGACAAATTGGATAATTTGCTGCGTATTGGTTCGGTTGTGCCGTGCTTTACTTATCGTGTGGTATTGCAGGTGTCCTCTGAGAATGAGTCCATCAAATTGATGAATAATTCATCAGTGGCCAACAGACTTTATGTTATTAACAGACCCTCATCAAAGTACAGGGCATACTATTTTGACCAAGACAGAAATATCATGATTAAGTTTAAACCGTATAAATAACAATATTATGGCATCGATGATTAATAGTCCTGAGACTGTTCAACGACTGCGTGACAATTTACTTGAAACAGTAGATGGATTGAAAGAACAATTAAGCAGAACGGAATCTGCTATGGAAACGGTCGCAAAAGACTGGAAAGATCCTCAATTCCAAAAGTACAACGAAGAGTTTACTGAAGACAAGGAAAAAATACCTCCGTTATGCAACGATATTGAGGATTTTGAGAAGGAGGTATTATACCCACTTCAAAAAATCATGGAAGAATATTTGGATTTATAATTTAAAACTATAATATAATGGTTGAAGAATTTACACACGTTAAATCGGAGGCTCTGATTGAATTACAAACGGAGTTGAATAGTCTATCAAATAATTTGAAGGATTTATATGAAGTGCTTAATGATGCAATATCTGCAGCAAGTGATGATTGGCAAGATGAAAAATACGAAGAGTTTGTGAATGAATTTCGTTCAAGTAAGGAAATGGTTCTTGAATTGTCCGAGAAGTATAAAGAATGGGCAGAAAAGTGGTTACCGCCACGTATAGAACATGCCGAATCCTACGAGAAACTACATCCCGGAATAAGATAATCACCTATGGCAGGGTCGAGAGTCGTTGTACGTAATCCACATTCATTGGACGAATTGCAAGAAGCTTTGCATTTTGTCAGTGATTCCATTCTGAAAACTGTGGCTCATGCAAGTGAATACTTTGACTCGATGGTTGATGCAATGAAACAGCAGTTGGATGTTTTGGAAGAACAAATAAAAGCTGCTCGTGAAGAATTAGATAGGGCTGAAAGTGACTACAATGATTGTTTGTCAAGCCGGGAATATGACGATGATGATAATTCATGTCATCAGTCCTGTGATAGTGAAGAAAACTGCGTTAATAAATGTAAGGAAGCATGTGAAGACTTGAATAAACGTATGGAAAGGGCGAAAAATGTTTTACATGAATGTGAACACGAATTGGAGGAATATCGTAAAACTCCAGGGATTCTCACACCTTGGGGTGGGGAAAAAATGATGGAGTATTTGGCTAAGGGACATACAGATAAGGCTTGTCAAAAACTGGATCAAATAAAGGAGTGTGTGACTAAGTATATCGCGTCACCGTCCAGTATTCAAGGTGTAATTGAACGCAATGCAGAACAGATGCAGGAATATGAAGCTGGTCTCAAAGAGATAGAAGAGATAGAAGCGGCAAATGTTGATCAAACACAGAATGATAAAGTGGCGGCATTTGAAGAGGCATCGGAGTATATTCGTCGCCAGCAGAGCGGAATGGGCTTTAATAGTGCTGATGCAGTGGCTGTTTGTCCTGGATGCGGACGTCCTGTCAATGTGTGTATCTGTCAACACATAATTGAAAGAAGTAGATAAAACGAAAAAAATGCCATGAAGGTAGATTATGTTCCACAGATGTTAGATATCCAAAGGTATATACTAGCACAAGCTGAAACAGCTAAGGCTATGTGGCAGGATGAAGTGTCCGAACGCTATTACCGCAGTTTTATAGAAGATTACGATAAAGATATTAATACATATCTACGTGGTGGGCCGGATATTGCGGGTTTAGGACTGGAAGACCTGTTGGAATTCTTCGAACGGAAATTAGAAGAAATGTCAAAACTAACAGGTTGCTCTAATCCAAACTATACTGGTGACTCTGATCCTGTTTGCGACGATTGTCTTAACCGTAATATGGAGGGCTTTGATGCATCAGTGCCTAATCCTTCTTATTTGGATCAAAAAGATGTTCACGATATAGAAGAAAAACGCAGCGAGAACGATAGGCGCAATGAGATGGAGTCTCCGTTTCAATCATTTGGACGTTGATTGTTTGATTTGCCCCTTCACTCAAAAAATCCATACAAATTATTCATCAAAGTAAAGCGAAGCTGCTAAAAAAGGGACTTTCCTTCATAGCAATAAAATGAGCCATAATTATGAAATCAAAAAAGCGAAAAAGTAAAGGCAAGAAGTTGTCGATGACATTGTCGGAACGTGATTTTGTTAAGTTGACAGAATATGCACGAATTCACAATATTACTCGGCCGCTTGCTGCAAAACGACTGATTCGGGAACAATTGGCGTCATTACATGTCGAAAAGCAGCGTTTGGTGTCCAAAAACCAATTGGGTCTGTTCGATTCGTTGCAAATTGACATTTTCAATAGCACTTCAAAAACAGAGGATTAACCAATCTCTGTTTTTTGTTTTGCCTTTTACTTTGCAGTTCCAATATTTTTATGTAACTTTGCTCACTTGTTGTATAAAGGAAAAAAGAGTAAAAAGTATTGATAATGATACGTTTGAAGATATTACCCATTCTTATAGCTTTATTCGCTTTTGCATTCGCGGGTTGCTCGTCGCCTGAGAAACAGGAAGTCGATTCCGGCAAGATAATTATAGGACACGTGACGGACTCGCACGCATGGCATATCTGTGACTTCAAGTCCTCGAGCGGAGCCGAGCATACCGTGGCAATCAATTTGCCGATTATCCTTATTGACGATGGTCATCTCGAAATATTCTCTTCAAAGCATTTTCATCACGGACATGAAGTGTATCAAGGCAAGAGCCATACATACGCCCTTGTCGGTGGTGGTCTTGAGAAGGAGGAGGTCATCTGTGTTGAGCCTCTTGCAGGAAATTCATCCGATGCCGATATCTTTATCGATGGCGAAGGACACAAGTATGCAAAGGTCAAGGACTCGGAAGGCAATGTCGTGAAGCCCGTCGACCTCTCCATTACAAAAACTGCAGCTGCTATCATTATAGCGGTCAGCCTTTTGATTATAATTATCCTTGGCTCGGCAAAAAAATATCGTGTTCGTGGCACCACGTCGGCACCGCACGGCATGCAGTCGCTCATCGAACTTCTGGTGCTTCATGTCCGCGACGGCATTGTTGAACCAATTCTTGGCCATAACACCAAACGTTTCCTGCCGTACCTGCTTACACTGTTCTTCTTCATTTTCTTCTGCAACATCCTGGGCCTGATACCTATCTTCCCAGCCGGTGCCAACATCACAGGCAATATTGCTGTTACGGCTATCTTGGCTCTGATAACATTCTTCATCACCAACCTGAAGGGCAACAAGCATTACTGGAAAGACATCTTTAACACTCCTGGTGTTCCCGCATGGCTGAAGATTTTCCCATTGATGCCGCTTGTCGAGCTCGTGGGTGTTTTTACCAAACCCATAGTGCTGATGATACGACTTTTTGCCAACATGACGGCTGGCCATATCGTCATACTCGGTTTTGTGGTAATAATTTTCATCCTCTCTAACTCGCTGGGAATGGCTGTTGGTGGTGCAGTGTCAGCAGTGTCGGTGATTTTCGCCGTCTTCATCAGCTTGCTTGAATGTCTTGTTGCTTATATCCAGGCGTTTGTCTTCACCATGCTGTCTGCACTTTATATCAGCATGGCCGTCGAAGAACCTGAAGAGGCATGATTTAATAGCGTAATCCTTTAAACCTTCAATACAATGAAATCAATTAAAGACATAAATTTCAATGGCCGCAAGGTCCTGCTCCGTGTGGATTTCAATGTCCCGATGGATGACAACAAGCACATCACCGACGACACCCGTATGCGTGAGTCGATGCCCACCATCGAAAAACTTCTGAAAGACGGTGCCGCCGTCATTATCATGGCACACTTCGGCCGTCCCAAGAAAGGTGGCTTTGAACCTGAATTCACCCTTGAGCCGGTGGCCAAGTATCTTGAAACACTTGTAAACCGCCCGGTGAAGTTCACCCAGGAGCTGCTTGGCAGCGGCAAGCCCGAGGCTATGGCCAAAGAGCTGAAAGGCGGTGAGGTTATGCTTCTCGAGAACATCCGCTTCTATCCCGAAGAGACCAAAGGTGGCGAGGATCTCGCCCGTCAGCTGGCCGCTCTGGGTGATTGCTATATCAACGATGCTTTCGGCGCAGCACACCGTGAGCACAGCTCCACGGCTGTTATCGCCAAGTTCTTCCCCAACGACAAATATTTCGGTTTCCTGATGGAGAACGAGGTCCGCAACCTTGAAAAGCTGATGCAGAATCCTCCGCGTCCCTTCACCGCCATCATCGGTGGCAGCAAGGTCAGCAGTAAGATTGGCATCCTTGAGAATCTTCTCGACAAGGTTGACAACATGATTATCATTGGCGGTATGCGCTACACCTTCACCAAGGCCCTCGGCGGCAAGATCGGCAACAGCATTTGCGAGGACGACAAACTCGAACTGGCTCGTGAGTTGATGCGCCGCATGGACGAGAAGGGTGTGAAGTACTACCTGCCGGTCGACAGCGTCATCGGTGACAAGTTCGGCAACGACGCTAACACTCAGATTGTCGCCAGCGGCGAGGTTCCCGACGGCTGGGAGAGTATGGACTGCGGCCCCGAGAGCTGCAAGGCCATCCACGACATCATCATGAACAGCAAGACTATCCTCTGGAACGGTCCTGCCGGTGTTTTCGAGCTCGAGACCTTCGCAAAAGGTACTAAAGCCATCGCACAGAGCGTGGCAGAGAGCTGCAAGCAGGGTTGCTTCGCAGCCGTCGGTGGTGGCGACAGCGTGGCAGCAGTCAAGCAGATGAAGCTCGCCGACCAGATGAGCTATGTCTCAACCGGTGGCGGTGCCATGCTCGAATACCTCGAAGGCAAGGTACTTCCCGGCATCAAAGCCATCCAGGACTAACAATCCAATAACAGGTTGATCTACCCTTAATTTACATGAGTAATTAGCACGAGCTGTTGCTTGCGGTAGAGAGGGGTACCACTCTCATCCTGACAATTATTAACGCCATACATGTTCAGACTCTGGTCAATGCATGTATGGCGTTCTCTTTAGCTACAGCGAATATGACCAAAATGATACTTATGTCGACTTCATGAAAAGATGTCTTTAAATCGGCAATTTTTATTTTTTGGCTATGAATGAAATACAGAATGCATTGCTCAATAAAAATGGATACACGGATTTTTAATCGTTCAGGAACTTCAAGGCATGTCGTCTTTTGTTTTTTCTGGATGTGAAATTCATATAAGTTATTTGAGTGAGAAGGTGTTGAGGTGAGAGATTCCTTAAAAAAGGAAATAACATGAAATAAATTTTGCCAATAGAAAAAAAAGTTGTAATTTTGCAGAACTTTTTAAGCAATTCATAATAAGGATTATTCCGTTGTGAAAACTATCAAGGGGGCGGGAGCATAAGCTCCCGTCGCCTTATTTCTTAAACCACTGAATTGCTTGAAAAGAAAACATTGATATAGACCTTTGACATCAAGCGAAAACGAAAGCGAAAGCACAGAAATAGTTGTGAATTGCTTGAAAAGAAAACATTGATATAGACCTTTGACATCTTTTCTCACTTTTTTAGCTTGAATCTTCGCGTTGTGAATTGCTTGAAAAGAAAACATTGATATAGACCTTTGACATCAATGCGTGATGGCAAGGCAATTGCAACGCTGTTGTGAATTGCTTGAAAAGAAAACATTGATATAGACCTTTGACATCCATCGCTGTTTTCATGAGTTTGCAGACTCTGTTGTGAATTGCTTGAAAAGAAAACATTGATATAGACCTTTGACATCTGTAGGGCAGGGAGACCGCCCTGCATCCGGTTGTGAATTGCTTGAAAAGAAAACATTGATATAGACCTTTGACATCAATATTTAACAACAAGATATACTTCCACCAGTTGTGAATTGCTTGAAAAGAAAACATTGATATAGACCTTTGACATCTTGTAAAATCCGTTACCAGAGCCTCCATTCGTTGTGAATTGCTTGAAAAGAAAACATTGATATAGACCTTTGACATCACGATGTCAATAGTACAATGATATACAATGTTATATTAGCAGTCAAAGGCTAAAAAAATCCCGACCTCTTGGGCGGGATTTTTTGTTAATGAGGATCAATTTTCGAATCCTAAAATAGTTCCAGTTGTTGCCCTGGTGCGTTTGGTGCTACTTCCTTTCTACTGATAAACAAATCAATCTCTGAGAACTGCTTGTCAGTGATTGTGAGGAATCCAACCTGTCCGTATTCTGGCAGGAATGCTTTGACTCGTCGTAAATGTACATCGGCGTTCTCGCGGCTTGCGCAATGGCGCACATATATTGAGAACTGAAACATGGTGAATCCGTCACCGAGTAAATTCTTTCGAAAAGTAGCTGCAGCCTTGCGCTCTTTTTTTGTGTCGGTGGGCAGGTCGAAGAACACAAGAATCCACATAATGCGATATTCGCTAAAACGGTCCACTATAGTTCTGGATATGTCATACGCCGACATTCACCGGCATAGCAGCGTGCTAACGAAGCTGTGGTTTGACTTGCTGCTACCATCAGTGGACTACGCTGTCCTCCGATACGTACTTCAAGTGTCGGCACCGTGAGAAGACGACGTTTGATGTTTGTTGTTAGTTCAGTGTCTTCACATTCTGCCATTGTCTGTATTACCAGACGGTCTACAAATGGTCGATAGGGCTCCATCACGTCGTCTGCAAGACAGTAGGCGTTGTAGCGGTTGTGGTGATGAATGCCCATGGTGGGTAGCAGACCGCTACTGACTAAAGCACGTGCGATGATAGCTCTAAGTATGGCGTATCCATAATTGAGCAGGTTGTTAGGGTAGTCGCCTTCCCTCTCTCGAGTAAAATCATTGCTTTTTGGGAATATATGACTCCAATAGAAAGCGGCTGCACGTCCTTCAAGGTTGGTGCTGTCACCGGAATGCACTTCGGAAGCCCACTTCCGCATGTTGCCTACTTCGATACCGTGTAGTTTGAAAAGCAGAGAGGCTTGGTTGAGAATTTTTTGTTGTATGGTTTGTTGCCAAAGCTGTTTGCGTAGTGGTACAGATGCTGACAATTGGTCTTGGAATCGTTCCTGCTGTACAGTGTGCCCCTCGAGTGGTAGCATCAGTCCGACAGGCATGTGCGATGCGTTGCATGTCACAACAGATGCGTTGTTGTCAAGCAGTGCGGACATTAGTCCGTGAGTAAGTGTTATTTGACGATTATCGAGAACTATGATTCCAATATCCTCGATTGGTATGGAGGTCTGTCGTTCAGGCTCGTTGTCATGAGCTTCCAACTTCACTACCAGTTGTCCGTTGCGTAGAGATAGGTATGCGGGATTCGAGAAACAGAGTGTTCGTTTAATCATCGGTCTTCATAATGGCCATAAGTCGTAAGTATCAGCACTACGACTTCGATATCATGGATTTCATAAATAAGACGGTGCTTTTCAGTGATACGGCGACTCCATTGATTGCTTCTGTTTCCTTTGAGCTGTTCGGGATGGCCAGTGCCGGTACGAGGATGCTCTCTCAATTCGGCTTCCAGTTTCAGAAGTTTCTTGAAAGCATTAGGTTCGTCCTTCTGCAGTTTTGCAGCATCAAGGACAGCCTGTTTTTGATATTTGATTGTGTATGCCATCAGCCGACACGTTTAAGCAGATCCTCAATAGTCTCATTCTCTTGGAGTTCATACGTGGGGCCTTTTTTCGCTTCATCCACACGGGCAAAGAACTCTTCTTTGGTCATGAGTGTTGGGTCTTTCTCTTTGGCCAATTTCTTGGCATAACGAGTCAATCGTCGCATAAGCACGTCGTTGTCGGCAATATAGCCGATACTCTGCCATAGCTCAGTGTTCATGGTGTTTTGTTGTGTGGCTGTCATCATGATTTTTGTTTTTAATAACGTCTATTTTTTCAATTTATTGTGCTTTATCCAATCTTGGTAATATTTCCAAGTCTGTCAACTTGAATGGGGATGCAGACTTCCTTGATCATTTCGCCTGTAATTGCGCGTTCCATTTTGTTAGAAGTGGTGAATTCTATCTTATTTACTATAGGAGATGAAACCCTGTGCTGAATACACATGAATTGAATTCCTGACATTGAAACAACTTTGTATATTCTATCATGACAGCATTTATCGATGGTTTTTGTATTATTTCCGACTGGTACATATACCAAGTCGTTTATTGAAAGAATATGTAAGATGGTGGCTGTTTTTGGTATTAATACAAGGTCATCTTGGCAAAGACGTTCTGCTAGATGTTCCTTCCAATTCTTCTCAAATTGTTTCTGAAGTTCAATCACAATATTTAGAGGTATTGTTGAATAGCCTCGTGTGCCGTCAGTGTTAAGGTATATTACAAAGAACAGGTTGGTGCCTTTGGCTGCTTCAACAAACTTTGTTGCTTTTTGTCCAGTGGTACCCACACTAAATTTGTTGGCCTGCTCGAAAACGCGAACCTTTTTTATCGGTTGGTGCGCTTTTCCGCCATTCAGTTGCTTGATATTTTGATTCATGCGTTCCAGGCCATCGGCTGAGAAAGCTTCGGCTGGATTGCCATCTTCAGCAATAAGGTGTGCACGAAGAATTGAACGGATTCCGCTGTCGGTGATGCTGTCGAAGGCTTTTTCGGCAGCAGCAACTGTGCTGCATCCCTCCATTATCGAAATCAAATCCTTGCGTGAGGCAAAGTAACGGTCGTTTGTGTCCTTTGTGTAGTAGTACACTTCAATTTTGCCGTCAGAGGCTTCGCTCCATATGTCTTTATTCTTTTCAAGGTATTCAAAGACTTGTTTGTCCGTATAGCCTAATGATTTCTTTTCTTTTATTTTCGCTTTCAACTCACGATTAACGATGCTGTTTACATTTGTTAGGGCTTTCTTTATTGCGATTTTCTTTTTGAGTTGCAAGTTCACTTCACCAAATACCGTTTCTTTGTGCAAGGGCTTTCTGATTGCCCAGCTGTCGCCCTGCTTTTGTGCCGTGGTTATTCGTTTGCTATCGCGTATTATTGTGTAATGATTCGAGGTCTTGTTAATTACGCGCAGGTTTTGTTTGAAACTGACAATAATACTCTGTAGTGTCTGGTATATATCTTCGTTGAACGTTGGCCAGGGTTTGATGAACTCAGAGAATCGTTCATGTCGTTTACCATTTTCGTCAATATAGTAGTCGTTTTTGCGAAGCTTGTGTTGTAAGTCATATCGTTGCTTGTCCGAATTTGCTGCCTCGTTGTTGAGCAGGTTTACATGGTCGCGTGTGCAGCATGCTATTACTATGGCATCCATGGCATGGTGACGATGGTCGATACGCTTTTTGTTGAATCCTTGGCGCATGTGGAGAGGTACAGAAGGGATGGTGTGACCTTCGGCTGTTTTAGCAGTATAGTCGTTTGTGTTGGTCAACGTGTTCAGACGTTCAAACCGAGGAAGTATTATCCGATTCCATACATCGTTCACACCCCAATCTCGTTTTAATCTGTCGGTTATCGCACCGCTGCAGGGGATGACATTCTTTGATGTGACAGTTTCTTCACGATTGCCATTTTCGTCTTCGGAGCGAACAATGTTTGATAGCAGATGCATCATCAATTTGCTGATATAACGGCTGTCGTTCATCTGTCGAGAATTGAATTCCTCTGGGATATCGTCGAGCATCAGCTTTCTACGTTTGGAAGTGTTGTTGGCAAAAAGTTGTTTTATGAGTTCCTCATATTTTGCAACAGACAATATTTCCACTGTACCTCCGAGGCTTAGCGGTATTTGCTCACCATGATGGTTGACAATGAATTCATGACCGAGTTCGCGGTTTTTCAGTTGGTTTACTTCAGCTTCGCATATTACCTTATTTGACATTGAGTCGTCAAACCAACGGCTTTGTGGTATGACATGCTCTATCTGGTATGCAGGGGTGAAGAGTTTTGCCAACGGAATAGGACGGCCTGTATATGGCGAAATGTATTTCTGGTCGAGCCATAGTTTATAGCGCATCACCTCAGCATGAGTTGGTTGGTTCTTTGCCGACGTGAAACGTTTCTGTATGTCGCTGATTTCATCTGGAATTGTGATGCCGCTGCGGAGGACTCCTTCCTCGTAAATCTTAAGGATTTCTTGTTGTGACGGGGACTGTGGACGTACATTCTCTACTTGGCATTCAGGATTCATTAGTTCTGTAAGCAGTAGTCTTATCCGTTGGTTTGTTGCCTCGCCTTCTGCTATGGATTTTGATAGATTCTCGCGTTCGGCTTTGGTCTTTTGCAGTTCACGCCCCAGTTCTATGTGTATTTCGTCGATGCGGCCTGTTTGTTGCCAAATATCGCGCACCACACGGAGACTTTCTGTGACTACCTGTTCGACAATGGGATTGTTGAGCGAATTATGACGGAATTGTTTCAAATATTCGTCTATATCCTCAGGGCGTGTCCATTTCTTGGCTTCTATAGCCTCAGAGTGGCGACCATAAACGAGATAGCATGCCTGCCATGTGTTCAGACCGTGACATTGATTTACGCTTTCAATATTCTTGAACCTTTCTCGGAGTGAGATAGATAGAGTTTCGTCGACTTCTCCTGTCGTCAAATGTTCTATGCGCTTGCGTGTCGATTCATCGATAGCCGTAATATTCCAGTAATGGCCGCGACGCATCAATGGCAACAGCCGTCCGATGGCTTTGGCTGAATAAGCTCCATAGTCGCGTTCTTTGTAAACTGTTAAACGCTCAAATGCTTTGATGAATGATTCTATGGTGTTTTCATTCCATTTTTGTTTGGCTGCAAATGTGCGTAACGCTTTTTTATATTGTATCGGATCGTCAACTGAATAAAGGATGTGCCATAATTGCAATTCCTTCTCGTAGGTCAGGAAATCCAGGTCAATCCCTGCTTTTTTGAGCCCTCCAAGAAGAATGGATCTTGTCTCACCTGCTGGATATTCTTTATCTTGTACATAGTTCCAACGATACTTTGGAATTTCGTTTTTACCTATGTTGAAATATTTCAAAAGAGTCTTTTGGTCTATGCTTTTTTGCTTTGCGAGGTGGTCGTATAGGTTTGCATATGCTTCATCGTTGGGTAGTAGAATTGAAGTAACATCAATTTCTTCACAAGAAATGCGAAGGTTAGAGAGGAATTGCCATAGACGAAATTCTTGAAACAACGGATGTGACTTGGCAATGCATTTTATAGCTTTTCCGTTTCGTTGTTCATAGGGACAGTCGTCAATAAGTGAACGTTTACTTTTAAGTGGACGCTGGTGAAAAAGAATGTCGTCGGCAAGCAGGTAGGTGAAATTTCTCTTTGCAATACTATTTCTATATGCATCATTGCTTGGGTATAATGCTTCTATGCATTGACAATATAGTTCTTGGTCTTTTAATTCGGGTATGAATTCGCGTTGCTTGTCAAGTATTTTGTGCAGTTCGTTGACATATAACTCGCGGTCAACTGTTTGAACAAGGTCGCCAATGATTTTTCTGTCAGGGTTGGATTTCAAATTGTTATAAATGTAAGCGCCTATTGTCAGCCCAGATTGTTCAATATCGTGCTCGGTTTTGATTTTTCGCAGACCCCAATCTTCTTCGTTTGGTGCACTGAGCGAAGGCTGCTCATCTTTGCGGTGTCCATCTTTATCGAGTTTGAAAGATGCAATAAAAGCACGAGTCTTGCCTTCCCAGTCTGGAGCAGAGAGGCATGATCTGCGGTATACCCATCCGTTCTCAAGTGTTATATTGAACCATGTCCCCCCGCCTTTTCTCGTTTCACCAGTATCTTCAACTTTTATCACTTTCAACTCGTGGTACTCTTTTTCTATGCTTTTTGCTTCTTGTGTGTCGGAAAGTTCGTCAAGTTTGCCTCGCAGTTGATTGTAGCCTCTCTTTTGGTTGAACTGCATAAGCACCCATGCCAATTCTTCCTTTGTCAATGATTTGCTTAGGGCTTTCTGTCGCAGATAATATATTGTCCAGTCATAAGGGATTTTCTTGTCTATTCCTGCATTATGGAATTCTGTCAGCATTTCTTCGAACGAGGCTTTGAACATAAACTCCATTTTTCCATCTGGACTCTCGCGCCAGGCAATTTTGGGCTCTTTTCCTTCGGGCAGTTGACCGTATCTATTCAGTTGAGAACTGAAATGCTCGGGCAGGAAACCCATAATATGCAGTGTCCTCAACAGACGTTCCCTGCGTAACAGAAAACGTTCACGCAAACGTCGCATGCCTCGGTACTGAGTGCGTGTGGCAGTAAAAGAAATGGAATTACCTCTTTCGAAATCACCCATTATACCTGCATCCATCGGAATAATGCGTGAGCCTGCAGATTCAATACATTTCTTTTCATTGTCTATCACAGCCCATCCGATGCTGTTTGTTCCTAAGTCAAGTCCTATGATTTTTGCCATGTCTTTATATGTATCAAGAGTGTTTTTATCGTTATCTTTTCTGATTTTAGGCTTATCCTATTTTAAATCTTTCCGTTATAGGATCTATTTGTAAAATCAGTGCAAAGGTATGAATTTTATTTGAATATACAAAATATACGTGTCTGCAATGTTGTAATTCGTTGAATGTTATCTGATTATTTGTGTTTAATCGGTTTGGAAAGACCTGTAAGCCACCCCAATACACTTTATCATTTTCCTGGTTTGTAGTTTTTTTATACAATCGTTTGAAAAAAATATACTGGAGTCCAAATGATTAATACTTTTGAACGTATATGAACACTATATAGTGCTAAAAAGTTGATGTGAGCGCAATAAACTGCATACCATGACGTTTTATACCTAATAATCCATGGCGCATTTCTTACCCATAACACTGGATGAAGTCAAGCGGCTGGGATGGGAGCAGGTCGATGTGGTTCTGGTGACTGGCGATGCATATGTCGATCATCCGTCTTTCGGCACGGCTGTTATCGGGCGAACACTCGAGGCAGCAGGTTACCGTGTGGCCATTATCCCGCAGCCCAACTGGCGTGACGACTTGCGTGATTTCCGTAAGTTCGGCAAGCCTAGGCTTTTCTTCGGTGTGAACAGCGGAGCCATGGATAGTATGGTGAACCACTATACTGCCGCTCGTCGCTTGCGCCACGACGATGCATACACTCCTGGCGGTCAGGCTGGTTTCCGTCCAGATAGGGCTACATACGTATATTCACGCATCCTGAAACAATTATATCCAGATGTGCCTGTTGTAATGGCTGGCATAGAGGCATCGATGCGCCGGCTGGCTCACTATGACTACTGGGACGACCGCCTGTTTCCAAGCATACTGATGGACGCTCCCGCCGACCTGCTCAACTATGGGATGGGGGAGAGGACGACACTTAAGATAGCAAAGATTCTTGACGAAGGTAAAGGCATAGAGGCCTGCCATGAATTGCCGCAGGTGGCGTATAGAACGAAGAATATTTCGCAACTCGAAAGGAAAGCAACTCCGTTTACTAGTCCGAGCCAAGGAAACGTCACAGAAGGTGGCGAAGAACAGAAAACTGACAGCTCTTCGTTTATTGAGTTGCACTCTTTTGAGGAGTGCCTGAAAAGCAAGCGCGCCGAGGCAGAAAACTATCATATCATTGAGCTGGAAAGCAACAAGATAGAGGCAGCCACGCTGGTACAAAAGCACAGCGACCGCTATGTCGTGGTCAATCCTCCTGAGCCGCCGATGACTACCGATGAGATTGACGCAAGTTTCGACTTGCCATATATGCGGCAGCCGCATCCGAAGTACAAAAAACGCGGTGCCATACCTGCTTTCGAGATGATAAAAAACTCGGTGAATATCCATCGTGGCTGTTTTGGAGGCTGTTCGTTCTGCACCATCTCGGCGCATCAGGGGAAGCAGATAGCCAGTCGCAGCGAACGCTCCATTCTTGCCGAAGTAAAGAAATTGACAGAAAACGAGGATTTTAATGGTGTTATCACCGACCTTGGCGGACCTTCAGCCAATATGTGGCGTATGGGTGGCAGGGACAAGGAATTATGTGGCAAGTGCAGCCGCTACAGCTGCATACATCCTTCGATGTGTCGCAACCTCGACAGCGACCACCGTCCTTTGCTCGACCTTTATCGCAAAGTTGCTGCCATTTCTGGAATCAAGCACATCTACATAGGCAGTGGAATACGGTGCGACCTTTTCACCAAGGAAAACCACGGTTGGAACTATTTCCGTGAGGTGGTTCTGCATCATGTCAGCGGCAGGCTTAAAGTGGCTCCAGAGCATACATCTGACAAGGTATTGAGGCTTATGCGCAAGCCAAGTTTCAATCTGTTTGTGAAGACAAAGCAGGAGTTTGACTCGATTTGCCGTCAAGCGGGACTCCGCTATCAGCTGATACCTTATTTCATCAGTTCGCACCCGGGATGCAGACTACAGGACATGGCCGAGCTCGCCGTGCAGATGAAAAGGATGGGCTACAGGCTGGAACAGATACAGGATTTCACGCCGACACCGATGACGCTGAGCACCGAGATGTACTATACCGGCTTTAATCCCGAGACTATGGAACCGGTATATGTGGCACGCCATCCGAACGAGAAGCGTGAGCAGAATATGATGTTCTTCTACTATAAACGTGAGCTGCAGCCGCAAATCAGACAGGCTCTGCTCAAGTCGAACAACGGGCGATACGTGAAGGAATTGTTTGGTAAATAGGTTTCATTATTGACAAAAACCGGATGAACGTTAGAATGACATACAAGAGCATTTTGCCGCTATTAAGGATGGTGGGGCTGCTGTTGTTGTTATTGTTCATTCCTGTCGCTATGAATGCCCAGGTGGTGCTGATGCCTGTCAACGGCCATGCCGACACCACGATGAGTTATGCCGAGGTATATGACGACGGCGGTTCCACTGGGGCATATTCAACTAACTGCAATTCCTCGTATACTTTTCACACCGTCAGTTCGTCGGGTCGATACTATATAGAACTCATTAGCAGTCTGACGCACCCGTCAGGCAATGCCTTTCTGCAGATTAAGGATGGGGATACCAACTCGATTAATCTCGTTACATCGCCGCCAAATAATACTGCTGTTTATTACAGTAGTTCCAGTACTGTGACGTTGGTGTTCAATTCCGACGACGATTACCCAACCGATGGTTTCGAGGTGATTCTATGTGAATTTGACAACCATGTGCCTCAGAACCTTGTCGGTGCCTATATTGACAGCAATACCTATTACCTTTCGTGGCTACCTGTCAATCCACCTGTTATGTGGGTAGTTGACTATGCCGTTGTGGGAGAAGGCATTCTACCATCCGATGTTTTCTCCGACAGCACTTTATTCCAATCTATCGTAATCGATACCACCTATTGGGAATTCAACGTCTCGCCAGTAGGGAATCATCTTGTGTACCGCATTTATTCTATCGATTCGAGTAGTTCGTCGATATGTCCGCAACAACAGATTGGGGCAGGGACGGCGTATTCTGCGCCAGTAGCATGTCCATGTATCATGCCGCAAAATATACAAATTATTGAGCTGGCTGACAGTGTCACTATAGTCTGGACTACTGACACGGTGGCAAACTTATGGCATGTAATCGTGTCGCATCTTGGCATCGACACTGTGCTGAACGGTAACGTCATGCATATTACCATTCCTCATGACTACCCATGCGAAACTCGGTTGGTATTCATTATAGGGAACTGTGTGGACAAATACTGCAACGGTGCTTATATCAACCTTCCTGTTGGCGGATGTCTGTATAATGTCGGAGGAATACAGCGGCTGGGCAGCAACGGCCATTCAGTAACTCTTTCATGGGGCCAGGTTGCAGACCCACAGGCTCGCTATCTTTTGTACTATCGTCGCCAGGGACAGCCGTCGTCGTACAACATTATTGTCGACACGCTTCCATACGATTCGACGACATACGTTGTGGATGGCCTCGATCCACACACCGGCTACACTTTCACTGTGCATGTGCTCTGCTCGGACGGCAGGCTAGGATGCACCCAGTCGACAGCCAACTATGCCACCACACTTGATAACTGCATCGACTTCATCAATCTTTACGACGAAGATAATGTACACCGCACGTGGGGTACCTATAGCGACCCGGCTATGTACACTTTCGGCAACGCGTCCCGCCATGTGGCCATTGTCGACACTTCGCTGCGTGATGCACACACCGGCAACCTGCTGCGATGCATACCGCCAGGCGAGGTTGCCTCGTTCCGGCTCGGCGACGATAATGTCGGGGCTCAGGGAGAGACTATAACGTACGACTACCTTGTCGACAGCCTCGACAAGGACATGCTTGTATTGAAGTATGCTGTCGTCATGCAGAACTCAAACCATACCAGCATCAACCAGCCGCATGTTACAATGGAACTACTCGACGCTGCAGGCAATATTATCGACACAACCTGTTGCTATGCCGATTTCTATGCCGCCGGTGACTTGGGCTGGAACAATGTGCCGGGCACCAATATTATTTGGAAGGACTGGTCGACCGTCGGTATCGACATCGCTCCCTATCATGGACAGCAAATCAAGATTCGTTTCACCACGACCGATTGCGCTGATGGAGGCCATTTTGGTTATGCATATTTCAATATTCACTGCGACAGCAAACGCATCGACTTGGTCAACCTCTGCGAGTCGGTCGACTCGGTCACTCTACGTGCCCCTTTAGGCTTTGACTATTGCTGGACTCATGGCAGCGACACAACCTGCTTCTCTACACAGAACGAAATCAAGGTTCCGGCCGACCTCACTGAGTATCGCTGCCGAGCCTCCTTTGTGGGCAAGCCCGAATGCAGTTTTTCTATCCACTCACTCGCTGTGCTACCAGTCCCGTTAGCTGCCATGCATTATGAAATAGATACTTGTGGACAGCGTATCAGGCTCTTCAGCGACTGCAGTGTCAGCATTGACTCGGCGTTCAGGCCTTATGTCCATCAGACTATCGACAGCGTGTCTTGGCTTGTGGACGGCGACATATATTATGGCGATACTATCGAAGCCGAATTGCGCCACAACGGATTTTGCCACATCAAGGTGTCCTGCAAACTTAGCGACTCATATTGCGCTGATACCCTAACCGATTCGGTATGGGTGAATATCTACCATCGCAAAACGATTGTGGGCGACACTGTGGCTTGTTTTGGCGATACGCTGACTTTGTCGATAGCTCCGCCAGACACGGCTCTGTTCAGCTTTGCTTGGGATAACGGCTCTCATGATATGAATCGTCAGGTTGTCGTCATTTCCGACACTATACTGAGCCTCGTCTCTAATTTTTTCATGTGCAGCGACACGCTGCATCATACTATACATGTGATGCCGTTCTACAACGACACGCTCTACGTCGATGCCTGTCCTGGTGAACTCGATACCATAGACTTTCATGAGTCAACTACAGGTGTATTCACCCACATCAATACCGACATGAACGGTTGTGATTCGCTCTCCACGCTGTCTCTCTCTATCCACCCGGCCTATTACGATACCGTTACTTCGGTGGTATGCGACGAGAGCTTCATTAACGACGAGTTCAACGAGGACTCCACGGGTTTCTATACTCATTATTATACTACTGTGTGGGGCTGCGACAGCGTCTATAACCTTGACTTTGTCCGCAACCCTGTGTGGCGCGACACCATCGTGGCTGAAATCCTTTATGGCGACACCTACATCGGCTACCATTTCAACGAAAGCGAGACTGGTTTCTACAGTTTAGAGTATACTGACATAAACGGCTGCGACAGTATTCAGAACCTTGACCTCAGCGTTATCCTGCTGCGGTTTCCCAATGCTGTCACCCCAAATGGTGACGGCATCAACGACCGCTTTGCCATAGTCAACCTGCTCGATGCTACTATTTTCGACTACAACTGCCTGTGGGTCTACGATCGTTGGGGAAAACTTATCTACAAGAAAGAGAACATCTTCCACGACTCGGACTTCTGGGATCCTGACAAGACCAACACACCTGACGGAACCTATTTCTACCGCTTCTTTGCACGTGCTTATGGTCACATCATAGACCACAAAAGCAGTGTTGAAGTTATTAGGTAAATGCATGGTCGAATCCGGGGACAATAAAAACAGTGTTCAAACGTAATCCATTATTATGACTATACATATTTTCACTTCTCGTTTAATTATCGCCCTTGTGTGCGGTATTTTGATTGGTCTCGAACGTCAGTTGAGGCAACGCAGCGCTGGTCTCACAACAAATTCTCTGGTGGCTGTTGGAGCTTGTATCTTCATACTGATTTCCGAGACGATTATCGCCAATGCCAGAGCTGCTGGTGGGCCTGTTAATAACGACAACCTGCGTGTTCTGGCTCAGATTGTTACAGGCATAGGTTTCCTTGGTGCAGGTGTGATATTGCGCGACGGTTTCACTATCCATGGTCTCAACTCTGCTGCAACGCTCTGGTGCTCCGCTGCCGTCGGTTCGATGTGTGGCTATGGACTGTGGAGAGAGGCTGTTGTCGCGGTCTCCGTCATTCTCTTTATCAATTGGGTGCTCAAGTGGATTGAAAGATATCTTGAAAGCCACCAGCAAAACAATCCTGTCGCCGACCCCTACAAGCCTGAAAAAACTGACGATCAAAAAACCGATAAATCTGAAGAAAAATGACTGAATATATAGTTGTTGGCCGCTCAAACGGCACAACACGGCTTGGCTCGCCGTATTGTAATCTTAAAATCAAGAATCAGGAAGAGGAAATTGGTGTAGCGGTGTGGGATGTTTCGCCGGATGAAGGACCTGTGGTAGGTCAGCTGGTTAGTTTTGTAAACATTCAGCTCAACGACGGCAAACGCTCTGCACGCAAGGGCGACATGCGACCCGGTATAATGCCTGACGCCTCGCATCCGCTATATGGATTGCTGCCTCGCCCTGTTGACCGCGATGTGTGGAATGCCACCGTAAAAAACCTTATTGCCATGTGTGGCGATTCACCGCTCAAGACCGTTATTGCCGATGTCGCTGAAAAATTGTATGTTCCATATTCCCAGTTTCCTGCTGCTTCGAGCATACACCATGCTTTCCGTGGCGGACTTTTGAACCACACATATCAGATGCTTCACATGCTTGAAGGGTTGGCTCCCTGCATGCCATATCCTATACATATTGACCATTGTGTGATAGCGATTCTGTTTCACGACTACGGCAAAGTTCAAACCTACAGCCGTGACGGCGAAGCTCAGCCTGAGGATGCCCTTCTGGGTCACATCTATATCTCGGCAGTTGCCTTGCAGCGTGAATTGGAGCGACGTGAAATACCTGTCGACGAGATTCAGCGCATCATCCACATCGTCCTCTCTCATCACGGACAAAAGGAATGGGGCTCTCCTGTGCTGCCCTGTTCGCAGGAGGCAATGGTGGTTCATGTGCTTGACAACTTGTCAGCTAAGACCGACACCATAGAGTGCAGCGGTAACATGGAGTATGTTTCCCCCTTGGGCACACGCGTAGTGAAATAAAAAAAAGTTCCCGGAATTATCGGGAACTTTTTTTTCTCATAGGACTCAGAGTCCTCAGTGTATTTTTCTGTTATTCGGCAATAGCCATCTCCTGCAGGAACTTCACGCTAGAGTGGATATGCTTATACATAACTTGGTCGATGTCCACAAAGTTGACCACCTTGCGGAAGTCAGCAAAGAGCTTCTCGATGAATGGGCTGCTGGTCAGACCTTCCTGATGGCGGAACTCGAGAGCCTGAGTGGCATTAAAGAGCTCGATGGCAAGCACACGCTCTACATTCTCCATCACGCGGTAGCTCTTGGTGGCAGCGTTGCCGCCCATGCTGACCAAGTCTTCCTGGTTCTGGCTGCTGGGTATGCTGTCGATGCTGCATGGTGTGCAGAGCTGCTTGGTCTGGCTAACAATTGCGGCGGCGGTGTACTGCGGAATCATGAAACCGCTGTTAAGACCAGGTTTGGCCACGAGGAAGCTGGGCAAGCCGCGTTTAGCATCGATGAGCTGGTAGGTGCGACGCTCGCTGATGCTTCCGAGTTCGGCAACGGCAATGCTGAGGAAGTCGAGTACCATTGCGAGGGGTTCGCCGTGGAAGTGTCCTCCACTGATTACCATATCTTCGTCGGGAAGAACGATGGGGTTATCTGTTGTTGAGTTGATTTCGGTTTCCACAACGCTGGCCACATAGGCTATGGTATCCTTTGCAGCACCGTGTACCTGTGGAGCGCAGCGGAAACTGTAGGGGTCTTGCACATGTTCTTTGTGACGACGGATAATCTGGCTTCCATCTGTGTAGCGGCGCACAGCTTCAGCCGTTTGCAGCTGTCCTTTGTGTGGACGTACCATGTGAAGGCTTTCGAAGAAGGGTTCAATACGACCATCGAAGGCATCCAGGCTCAGACTCAGTATCATATCGGCCTGTTTGCTCAGTCGCTGGGCTTTCAGTACGCTCCATACAGCATAACTGCTCATGAACTGGGTACCGTTGAGCAGTGCCAGACCTTCCTTGCTTTGAAGTTCTATGGGTTTCCATCCCTTGGCTGCATAGACCTCGCTGGCGTCGCAACGGCGGCCTTTCCAGTACACCTCACCCATGCCAAGAATGGCGGGAAGCATAAGGTTTGCCAGTGGGCAGAGGTCGCCGCTTGCACCGAGGCTGCCTTGTTGGTAGACCACGGGAAGGATGTCGTCGTTGAAACAATCGATAAGACGTTGCACCGTCTGCAGCTGGGCTCCGCTGTATCCGAAACAGAAGTTCTGGGCTTTGAGCAGCAGCATCAGGCGTACAACCTCTTGAGGTACCTCATCGCCAACACCGCAGGCGTGGCTCATCACGAGGTTCTTCTGCAGTTGGCTGAGCTGTTCTTTGCTGATGCTGATATTGCAGAGGCTGCCGAATCCGGTGGTGACGCCATAGATGGGCTCCTTCTGGGTTTCCATCTTTTGATTCAGGTAGTTGCGGCATTTCTCGATGCGGCGTTTTGCCTCGTCGCTCAGGGATAGGGTCATGTGACCCTCTATGATTTCTTTGACACGCTGTATTGTCAAAGGAGTTTCGGGAGTTATGAGATGTTCCATTTTTATTTTTTGAGGTTTTCTTTACAACGTCAGTGCGTTATTTACTTGGAGAGATTCTCCTTGGCCATGTCGGCTATAGCGTCGTCGACCAGAATGCGTCCGCAGTGCTCGCAGACAATAACCTTCTTATGCATCTTGATTTCCGTCTGACGCTGGGGAGGAATCTTGCTGAAACAGCCGCCGCAGGCATCGCGATCGATGGTGACGACAGCAAGTCCGTTGCGGGCAGCGTTGCGAATTCTCTTGTATGCGGACAGATAACGCGGTTCGATGAATTTTTCCTGCTCCTCCGACTTTGAGCGCAGGCGTGTCTCGTCTTTTTCGGTTTCCTTGATTATACCGTCAAGTTCTTCTTTTTTGGCTTCCAAATCCTTGCGACGGTTTTCGAGCAGAAGTTCGGCGGCGGAAATGTGCTGTTGCATCTCCTTGATGTGGGCGTTAGCCTCTTTGATGTGACGCTCACACAGCTGAATCTGCAGGCTCTTGTACTCAATTTCCTTGTTGATGGCTTCGAATTCACGGTTGTTGCGCACATTGTCCTGCTGTTTCTGATACTTCTTAATCATCTCATTGTGCTCCGCAATCTCATTCTTTTCGGTTTCCATCTTCTTGTTAGTCGTCTCAATTTCGTTGTTGAAATTTTGGATACGAGTCTCAAGACCGGCAATCTCGTCCTCCAGGTCTTGTATTGCCTGTGGCAGTTCGCCGCGGATGATTTTAATTTTATCTATTTCAGAATCAACGCTCTGTAAGGTGTAGAGCGCCACCAAACGTTTCTCAACGGCTATGTCAACGTCCTGACGTACCATTTCCATTGCCGGTTTCTCCTGCGGAGTTTCTGTTTTCGATGTGACCTTTTTTGCCATTTTATATTAATTTATTTTGTTATTCGCGGGTTGAGATTTGTGAATTGTACTTTGTTTTATTAAAGTAATTTACGTTCAAATGTTTATAAGTCAATTATATATAATATATAAAGCCTTTGTCGCTTTTCGCGATTTGGCATGCAAAATTACTAAATTTTTCTGAAATTACACGATGAATTAGTTCTTTTGCAAATTGTTCGCTTTCGAAATGTCCAATATCAGCAAGGATAATGACATTTTCGGCTGATTGGAAATCGTGGTATTTCAGGTCGCCGGTCATGAAGATGTCGGCCCCGCAGGCCTTAGCGTCGCTAATCAAAAAACTACCCGAGCCACCGCAGACAGCCACTTTCTGTATTTTGGATTCTGTATTTTTGAGTTTTAATTTCGAAGTGCGGATCACAGGCAGGTTTAGCTTCTCCTTGACTTTTGCAAGGAACTCTTCAGCTGTCAGGGGCTCTTCTAAATGCCCCACCATGCCAGCTCCAACCTTGTCGTAACTGTTGGCCAACGGTATGCAATCGAAAGCAGGCTCTTCATAGGGATGCACTGTCCGGAGCATTTCTATCAGTCGTCGGCCGATACGCTGTTCGTATATCACCTCGATTCGGATTTCTGGTTCGTTGTGCAGTTCTCCGATGTTGCCACAGAACGGATTGCATCCGTCTCCGGCACGGAATGTCCCGAAACCTTCGCTGTTGTAGCTGCAGCAGTCATAGCCTCCTATTGCTCCTGCTCCGGCGGCGAAGAGTTCTTTCCTCACCCTATCGGCATGGTCGGCTGGAACGTAAGTCACCAGCTTCATCAACACGCCGCTCAGGGGACGTAGCACCTCGCAGTCTTTGAGTCCGATTTTTTCAGCCAGAATGCCGTTCACGCCCCACTCCAGATTGTCGAGATTTGTGTGGGCAGCATACACGGCAATGCCTTCTTGCAACAGCCGCATCACCATCCTGCCAGTCTCATTGGCTGGCGTGATTCTTTTGATTCCATTGAAAATTAGTGGATGATGGCTTACAATCAAGTTTGCATTCATTGCCATGGCTTCGTCGATGACATCCATGGTGATGTCGGTGGTGGCAAGTACTCCTTTTATTTCTGTCTCAACATCTCCTAACAAAAGTCCTGCGTTGTCGTAAGATTCCTGGTATACAGGCAAGAAGCGGCTATTGAGATATTCAGTGACTTCTTTGATTTTCATGGATCTAAGTTTGATGGTTATAAGGCTTGTTTTTAGTTGATATGTTGTTATGGTCTCAATTCACTTTTCACAAACTATAATTCACATATCATGGGGGAATGTAATCTTCACATTCTCTTCTTCACCGTTGACGATATGTATGCGACATTCAGGCATATAGTGCGCCACCACGCCGCAGTCGTCAGTGGCATGGAACTGCGGGTCTTGCAATGCCCGCTGGTAAGCATCGCGTATTGTGCTGAAACGGAAAGCCTGTGGTGTTTGAGCCCGCCACATCACGCTCCGCTCAGGTATACGTTGTATCGTTTTGGTTATAGGATTCACCTGCCATATTGTGTCGGTGCTCGGTATGCCAACGGCCACCGCATTATGTTCCTTGCATGCCTCTGCCACATCGCTGATAATACGTTGACTAACATATGGACGCGCTGCGTCATGCAGCAACATCACGAAGTCATCCTCTCTCTCAAGGTAGCATTCTATTGCTGCCAGTGTCGACATGTATCGTTCCGCGCCACCAGCGACAATCTTGCGCACCTTGCTCCATCCATAGCGTTCTGCCATCTGTTTCGTTTCATTTATCCAATCGCTTTTCATCACTATGCATATTTCCTCGATGTCGGGGTGTCGCTCAAAAACGTCGACAGTGTGTTCAATAACGCTGCGTCCGTCACTGAGTGGCAGAAATTGCTTTGGTGTAGAGCTGTTCATCCTGCTGCCGTTCCCTCCGGCCAATATTACTGCTATCATGTTTGTTTTTTTCTCTGAAAACGTGTGCAAAAATACAAAAAATATTTTTTTTCGTAATTTTGCATATCTTTATAGATTCTATATTAATGAAAAAGTGGCTGAAAATCACGTTGATAATTCTTGGCAGCATCTTGACTCTTATCTTGCTGGCTCTCATTTTTATCTCCCCAATCGCTAAAAGCTATGTCAATAAGCATGGTAAGGATCTGATTGGCCGCGAAATTCATGTAGAGAAACTGAAAGTCAATGTTTTCAGCGGAACTGTCAGAATCTATGACTTCACCGTGTTTGAGGACGACGACAAGACAACTTTCTTCCGCTTCGATACTCTTGACGTAGGCGTAAAAATACGAAAGCTGCTGAAGCATGAGCTTTATGTCGACCATATCACGCTGACTCAACTCAAAGTGAGAATTCTGCAAGACGGTGATCGGTTCAATTTTACGAGTATTATTGAGCATTTTGAATCCGAAGAACCTGAAGAGGAAGACACCACGTCGAGCGATTGGAAACTCTATTTCTATAACATAGACATTCGTGGTGGCGAGGTCTACTATGCTGATGTTAAAACCAATATTGATTGGGATGCCAAAAACCTGAACGTCAAAGTTCCGGGTGTGTTTTTCGACGGTTCGAAGAATACCGATGCTGGTATAGCTCTCCAGTTGGCTGACGGCGGTGTGCTGCGCACCGATGCATCGCTCAATATGGACAACAACGATTTCAATGTCGATTTGGCTCTCGAGAATTTTGCGATCTCCAACGTCCGGGCCTATCTTACCGATGTCATGAGTGTCAGTAAGTTTGACGGTAAACTCAATGCAAATGTCAATGTCGCCGGCAACCTTGACGATATCCTGAAAATGAACATCACTGGTGATATGGCGTTTAGTAATGTGGATATCCGTGATGCTACAGGAGATCAGGTGGTTGCACTTAAAAAGATGGCTGTTGGAGTGAACCGCATCAATCTCGATGAGAACCTATACGACATCAAGTCGTTCACTGTTGACGGACTGGTTTCGCATTTTGACCTATACAAGACCGGCACCAATTTTGACCGCCTTTTTGCTACCGTGTCCACGGACGAAGCGCAGGCAGACGATATTTCTGTTGATACCTCCACGGTTGAAGCTGCAGATGAAGGTTTGCCTTTGAAGTTTAAGATCGGTACTTTTGCCGTCAACGACGCAACCTTCACCTATAACGACTTCACGCTACCCGATGCCTTTTCATTCCCAATCACCAAGTTGAATGTCAAGGCCGAAAATCTGACCCTCAATGGAGAAAACAATGCCAAAATCTTTGCACAGCTTCCAAACGGTGGATCGGCCATCATCAATTGGAACGGCAACATCGACAACTGGAAGAGCAGCCAGTATCTCTCGTTGGCAATCAGAAGTCTGCATCTAAAAGACCTCTCGCCATATTCTGTAGCATACCTCGGTCACCCGTTCACTGACGGAACCTTCTCATTCACCAGCGAGAACACAATAAAGAACGGCCAACTGAAGGGTGACAACAAACTTGACCTATATAAACCAGAGGTTGGCAAGAAACGCAAAGATGTAGAACCGGAGATTAAAATACCACTGCGAGCTGCACTTTATGTAATCAAGGACAAGGATGGCAAGGTTAAGTTCGACGTGCCAGTGTCGGGCAATATCGACTCACCAGAGTTTTCATACATGAAGATAGTCTGGAAGACCCTCGGCAACTTGCTTGTCAAGGTGGCTACGTCACCTTTCCGCATGGTAGCCAATGCTTTCGGTGGCAGTGACGATATCGAGTTCGTCGAGTTCGACCCGTTACAGTTTGATTTCACTTCTGAACAGTACAACCAGATGTCGCGTATTGCAGACATCCTAAAGACTGACTCCGCAATTGTTGTCACACTCACTCCGCAGATGGACATCGCTGTGGCAGCCAAGGAACAAAGCCTTTTTAACTTGAAGAAGGAATACTACCTTTCTGAACATCCCGATAAGGCGACAGCGACACATCTTGCTATGATTGACTTCGCAAACATCAAGGCTATCGAGCTTAAGGATGACGGCTTTGTCGATTACATCAAGGAGAAGGGCTATGTCGAAGGCCGTAAACCCTCCGAGAGTCAGATTCGAGAGGCTGCTGAGCGGCTATATCCTGTTGAGGAGAGTGTCGCACAGCTGCGTCGTCTGGCGGAAATGCGCAACCGTTATGTCTCCGATTATATGGCACGTTCTGGCGTTCCTTCGCGTCAGATCATTGTGGGCTCAATCAACGAAAACGCATCCAAGAACGGCTACGTTCTCACCTCAGAACTCGTTGAAGAATGAGTATGACAATGTGAATTGAACTTTTTTTAACTATTAACTTTAAACTTTAAAACATTTTTCATGGGATTAGGGAAATGGATACTTACCGGCCTCGGATGGTCTTTGATGGGACCCATTGGTGGAATTATAGGATATCTGATTGGAAACTCTTTCGAGAACAAGTCGCAGAAAGCAAGCGCTTTTGTCGGCGGTGACTCTACCGGTGAAAGGACAAGTCATCGGTATGTTAATACAGGCAGCACCAATGACCTCTCGATGGCTCTACTCGTACTGATGGCCGCTGTTATGAAGGCCGACTCGGTGGTGAAAAAGAGTGAGCTGGAATATGTGAAACGTTTCCTCAACAGCAATTTCGAGCAGGAACAGGCTCAGCAGCTGCTATTGATGCTCCGTGATATCCAGAAACAGGATTTTGACTTAGGTGATGTATGCCGTCAGATAAAATACAATACAGACTATTCCACACGCTACCAGATGCTTGATTTCTTGTTTGGAATCGGAGGTTCCGACGGTGAGCTTAGTCAAACAGAGGTGAACGTGCTGACACGCATGGCTACCTATCTCGGAATCAACAAGGGCGACCTGCTATCTATTCACGCTCGTCATGTGTCTGGCTCTTATAAAGGTGGCGGTGCTTCAAGTTCTTCGAACAAATCGCGCAAGGATCCGTATAAGGTACTTGGACTCGACAGCGATGCTAGCGACGATGAGATAAAGAAGGCTTATCGCCGTTTGGCAATGAAATACCATCCCGACAAAGTGGAGGGCTTGGGCGAGGAGATGAAGAAGAACGCCGAAGCCCAGTTCCGCGAAATCAACGAAGCCTACGAGACACTAAAATCCATAAGGGGAATCAAGTAACGATTAAAAAACAATGTGAGAAAGGTAGTTATGAAAAGAAGTTAATCTTCGATGGGAGTAAAAAAGGAAGTAATGCGCTGCGCGCAGGACAATACAATAATCATTTGTCCATTTTAACTCCTCATTTAACTTCCTCTTTTACTTCCAATTTAACTCCCTAAACTTGAATATAAAAGCCCGCGAATTCGCGGGCTTTTATATTGCTCATCTTTTTATTGTTATTGTTCTGTATTGTTCCCAGTCCTGCATTAGTTGGCGGAAGGCCTTGTATTGTTTCGGTGTGACGATGCCGTCTTCGACATTGATGTCAAGCTCGCGTACAACCTCTATGGCTCCGCTCTCCAATTGCTTGATGTTTACCTTTATGCAGCCTACGCCGTTTTTGGAGTAGTTTATTTTTATCGGCTTTACGAGCTTTGCTTTGGCGGGCATCGTAAAGGTGTAGCGGTATTTCTCGTTGCAGTTGCGCAGTTTCACAGGAGCGGTGCGGACACTGGTAAGCATAGCAGGGTCTATGTTTATTGAGCCGTTTTCGACAGGCAAAAGCATTTGCTCATAACCTCCGCTTATTGAAGTGCCTTTCCAGTCGAGGATACGGTTGATTACAATCGAACGTTGTTCGTCGACGGCTGCCCCGTCGGGACGCGGCTTGTTTTTGTTTTTTGCTGATAGAATATAGTTCAAATCGTTACTGCTTGTTCCTGGAATTTTTACACAGACTTGGTCGTTATAGTCCACCATAGTGAACCCTGCTTGCTTAAGCAATGCATAGAGAAGAATGGTCTTGTCGCTTGGTGTCCCGCAGTTGCTATTGAAGGTCATGCTTGCAGTGCTGTATCTGTAGTCGACAAGATGCTCTGGAATGTTGATTGTGCGTATATGGTCTACAACATAGTCTCGAATATTGGTTGCATATGTCATCTGATCTTTGTCGTATAGTTCTCCAAGCAGGTCATTGGCTTCAGGAACTTCGTCGTTTTCATGTTCGAATAAGAATAATCCATGAGAGTCTCCGCAGTCGATGCTTACTGTCGGATACAGGTTGTCTGGCAAATAGTTGTCAATCAACTTCTGAGATAGGTTCTTGGCTATTAAATGAAAGGCGTGGCCGTCGTTGATGATCTGAGGATTCTTTTCAAAGTTCGTGTATTCAACAGAGTGGTGGCATTGATTTGGAACATCGAGTATTATTTCGTACTTTTTGACAGGGCAGTCTTGGGTCAGAGTGATGTTGTCTGATAGTATGTTGCTTTTGCGGTGAATGGTATAGTCAAGGACTATTATGCAATTGTATTCCAACGCGGTATGGACCACTACGCGTTCACGGATGCCGTTGTAGCGGCCGCAGTTCTCGCATTGGCTCGGCAGCTGGTCAATGAAAGCGTTGGCAGGAGTCTGCACACGGCTGCCGTCGGGACGTATGGTGTAGCTCTCGTTGATTGTCAGCTCGTCGATGGCAGGATTGTAAAGGATGAATGTCTCGCCTTTGTCGGCGTATGCTGTGATGGCGCGGTTGCGTAGCAGTTTCAGCTCTTTGCGGAAACGAATGTCAACAGTGCCGTCGTTGTTTACCTTGTATGTGCGGCGGATAAGCTGGTACTCGGCATCCTGTGCATGGGAAACTGAGAATGGGGAGCTGATTATGGAAATCAATATGACGGCGATTATTATTTTAAATGTATTTTTCATCTCTGTAATGCAACGTTAAGGTTTAAGACAAAGGTCATGGTTATTTATGAAGTATTACTGGTGTGGCTGCAACGGTCTTCTGATTTACAACAGCCTGACGGAAAGCGGGCCAGTCGACAGCGTCGTATACGCGTTTGTTGAACATGGCGCTTTCGCCAAAGACAAGCTTGTTGCCTTGCAGCTCAAAGCCGCATCCATAGTTCACCGCAGGCGAGACAACGCCTTTTATCTTTGCATTGTAGTCCATGCTTTTATATTCGGCAGGCAGTGTGATGGTCTCGTTTATCTCCACCAGTCGTGAGCAGCGGTCAGCGAAGGGCTGGGTGCGTTCGGTGAGTGTGGTGTCGAAATAGAGATGTCCCATTGCACGGCTGTAAAGGTTGCGTGCTGTCAGCGGTACAAATATCAGGTTGTCGCCGTCTACTATGGCGTAGTTAGGGATACTGTATTTATAGGTGATGCAGACAGGTTGTTCCAGATAGCGGTCGGGATCGGTGTGGGTCACTTTCTTGATTATGGCATTTGGCGCTACCCTGAGCAGCTCCAGCTCGAGATTGCGTTGCCATTCGCTCTGCCGTGCACTGAACACTCCGCGCACCGATGCGTCGCTCTGACCTTCAGCAGTGACAGTGAATGTTCCTTCAAGAGTACCGTCTTTCTTTATCTTCGATTCTCCGAAGATGCGGATATAGTGGTTTTCGGCTGGTGAGGTGGGTGTCTCCATAAGGTCAGCGCCATTTGGCAGACCCATCAGATATCCTTGCTGTTGCTCTGCGCTGCTCCATAGCTCACGTACATTGGGAACCCATGTAGGATCAAGCAGTTGGTATTGTCCGTTGCGGCGTTGCACCACACAGACGCTGTGGTTGAACTGGTCGGCAGGTATGCGGTCGATTCGTTCGTGGGCCATGGTCATTGCCGCGTAACTCTTGAATCCAGCTGCGCGAAGCATGGCTACAAGCATGCCAGCCTTGTCCTTGCACACTCCGCAACGGTCGGTGAAGTTCATCTGTGCGTTGTGCAGAGTGTAGCCTTCGCCTTCACCCATCGATATGCCGCAGTAACGTATATTGTCGGCTACCCAGTGGGTGAGTATGCTGATGCTGTCAAGCTCAGATTTGGCAGGGGCAAGCAGCTCGCGTACCTTAGCGGTTACCTCAGGTGTGCTTTTGAAGCTGCCGTAATCCTCGTTCACTCCGTAGAACCACATGGATTTCGATTCCCAGTTGGGTGCAGTGCTGAGCAGTAGTTTGCACTGCATGTCGTTGTCGGCAAGTGCGGCGGGTTCGTGCTTAAGTGGCATGATATCGTGACGGCGGAAAGTGTAGATGGTACGGTCGCCCTGAATCGTTGAGTCGCATGAAACACCTGTCAGGTCGTTGTAGAAGCTGAAACGCAGATGTTTGTTCGTTAGAACGTTGACGCTATAGACCTTGTCTACTATCGGCTGGTCGCTCCAGAAAGGAACAATGTCGTAGAAGTGGCCACGCATTGGCGGTATGTAACGGCTTTCGTCGTCGCCATCCAGCAGGGCGTATGTGAAGCCTTTGCGGAACGACCATATTTCTACCTCGTCGCGTGGGTCTAGGTGACCTATCTCAACCATTTTTTGCGATGCGCCCCAGTATATCAGGCGTGCAGGAGCAACATAGTCGTATACAGTGCCGCGGCCATCGGCTACTATTGTGTCGGTTTTTCCGCTACTATAGCGATGAACCAGTACCTTGCGAATCTCGACGTATGCCGACAGCGGGTCGTAGTCCATCTTCACAACGCTGTTCATGCTGCAACCCGTGTTGTCGAGCATGGCTATTCTTTTGTGGAATTCCACACGGCTCAATCCGGATTCCTCCATGAATACTTTTGTAGAGTCGAAGAATGTCAGTGTGTGACATCCTGCGTATTTCATGTTACTTTTGACCTCATCGGTGCCGTTCTGGGCTTGTGTGGAAATTCCTAGCACCATGAACAATACAAAAGGCAGAATTCTGTGCTTTTTCATTATAGAGAGTTTATGAGTTTTGTTTTTGATTCAAATCATAATTCATTTCACCAGCCTTGATACAATTCGTGTCATTATTATCAGCACTATGGGCAGCACCGCGGGATTGAATTCCTGCGGCCACCAAGCCCAGCCTACCAGCAATGCAAGCAGTATGCATCCGATGGCGACATATACAACGGGATCGTATTTGCGCAGGCGGACAAGTGGCCAGATATATAATGGGTTGGCCCAAATCAGGTTAAGGTTGGTCTTTGTGCACCAATGGTCGCTGAACAGGGTCATATACAATAATACTATTGATATCAGGCTTACCAGTCCGAAGATTATACCGTCAAGCCAGTAGAGTTTCCATCCTTTTCTGTACGAAAAGAAGGTGAGCACTGCAATGATAACAAAAAGTATCCAGAAAAACAGGGTGGGTGAGAGGCTGCGACATTTCTTGTCGCGATGGTCGGCGAGCAGTTGTACCGGCGGTTCAGCCAGAGGCTTTCCGTCGCTCATAATCGTTGTGTCGTAGATTGTCATCATCTCCATTGGCACATACATATACTCTTCGGTTTGCATTGCCTTGTCGGTTTTGCATCCCAACATTAGGTCGACGCCGAAACGCCACCATAACAGGGTATCTTCTGTGTATTTGTGTATTAGGTCGCGTTGTGTCGTTGAATGTTCAGGGCGGCTGAATTTCATCTTTCTTTCCGGTGACAAGGCTTTGTTTATCATGTCGTATACGCGTGTGGCGCAATTGTCGCGGAACAGGTCGTACTGATAAAACATGTTCTCAGGCCTGATATTCACCATCAGCGAGTCAAACAAACGTGAAAGCTCGTCTTTTTCAAGTCGTAGCCGCTGTTCCCATACTGCGCGTTTGTAGTGCTGGTACTCCATCATGAATTCAGCGAAAGGGACTCCCAGCACGAAATAGTTGAGCCTGCCCTTGGTAAATTTCAAATAGAAATGAGGCTCTGCAAAGTCGAAGCAACCGTAGTTGAAGACAACATCGAGGTCGTTGTTGGTGTCGCAGATGCGAAGCGCCGTGTGGCCGAACGACTCGTAGAACTCGTCGCCGGGGCCGCAAGTCAATATACTTGCGTATGCCGCGTCGCTCAGCTCAATGGTATTGTCGGACTGTGCATACAACTTGGGCGAAAAAGCCTGCATTATATTTATTAATAATATGATGTAGAGTTTTTTCATGTATTTGAACATGTCGTAAAGTATTTTGCAAAAATACGTATTTTTTTTATTTTGTGCATTGTGTTCTAGAAATGAAATGACCTCATTTTAAAAATAATTCGTACCTTTGCATTGCTTAACAGCATAGCCTGAATAGGGTTGGTCTGTATTAAATAATTGTAAATAAATAATATCAAATATGGATTACAAGGAAATAGTAAATCACTACCCCGATTTTCCGATACCTGGGATAGATTTTATAGACATTCTGCCGTTCCTTTCGAACAAGCAGGCATTTTCGCATCTAATTGGAGACCTTGCCGCCGCCGTTCATTGCCCCAACATTGTCACAGTTGAGGCACGTGGATTCCTTTTTGCCGCTCCGTTGCTTACGCAGAGTGACTTGGTGCAGAATATTGTACCTATCCGCAAAAAAGGCAAACTTCCCTTCGCTGAGGGAGACTTGCGCGAGGTTAAAATTATGAAAGAATATGGTGCCGACCAGGTGTTTTTCAGAGTCTCAGACATAGCTGCCGGAAAGCCCGAGGGCGACACTTTCTATCTTACTTTTTTTGACGACATTCTGGCTACAGGAGGCACTGCCATTGGCATAGCTGAGGAGTTGAACCGCACCGTCATCCATCTCGACGGAAAAGACTACAAAGTTAAGGTTAAGGAGTTCGTTTTCCTTGTTGAATTTCCTGAACTATACGACCACGCCCGTCTCGAATCAATAGCACCTGTCAAGTCGTTTGTTAAGATTGACGGCAAGTAAAAGGCTATTGCTTTGAATAGATGTTCGGTGTTGAAAAAATGTTATAACTTTAATGGTTATATATAGATATATTCAAAGTTAATTTGTATCTTTGCAAATCAATAAAGCTTAAAATAATTAACTAAAATAATTCAAAATGTCACAAGATCAGATTGTTAATAAGGATGACCTTGTTATCCGATTTGCTGGTGACTCGGGCGACGGAATGCAGCTGTCAGGTACGCTGTTTTCTGACGCTTCAGCCCTTACGGGCAACGATATCGCCACATTCCCTGACTATCCTGCTGAAATCCGTGCTCCACACAACACCGTGGCTGGTGTGTCCGGCTACCAGGTGCATGTGGGTTCGCATATCTACAGCTCAGGCGACAAATGCGACATTCTTGTCGCAATGAACCCCGCTGCTTTCAAGTCGCAGCTGAAATGGGCCAAGAAAGGTGCTACGGTAATCGTGGACATGGACACCTTTACCGATGACGCCATAGAAAAAGCCGGTTACAAGGACAACCCGTTCACTGACGAGTTGGAGCGCGCATACACCATTGTCCGTGCGCCTATAACCAGTTTCACAGCCCGCATCGGTGCAGAACAGGGTATCGACAAGAAGACCACCGAGAAGAGCCGCAACATGTTTGCCCTCGGTATGATTTTCTATCTCACCCACAAGACTCTCGACAAGACTTTCGCTTATTTGGAGCGCAAGTTCGCTAAGAAACCTGAAGTGGTGAAGCTGAATAAGGCTGTGCTCACAGAGGGTTATGAGTATGCCGACAAACTGGAACTCATCCACTCGAAGATTGTTGAGGTCGCTCACGCAGAAATGCCCAAGGGCCGTTACCGCAATATCACCGGCAACGTTGCCACCGCTTGGGGTCTTCTGGCTGCTAGCGAGCGCAGCGGTCGCCGTTTGTTCCTCGGAAGCTATCCTATCACTCCCGCCACCGACGTTATGGTCGAATTGGCAAAGCACAAATCGCTTGGCGCCCGTGTCTTCCAGGCTGAGGACGAAATCGCCGGCGTATGTTCCGCTATTGGTGCTTCCTTTGCCGGTGCATTGGCTTGCACCTCCACATCAGGTCCTGGTCTGTCGCTGAAGAGCGAAGCCCTTGGTCTTGCTGTCATGGTTGAATTGCCGCTCGTTGTTGTCGACGTGCAGCGAGGAGGCCCCTCGACAGGTCTGCCCACTAAAACCGAGCAAAGCGACCTCGGACAGGCTCTTTATGGCCGCAACGGTGAGGCTCCCCTTATCGTCGTTGCAGCTAGCAGTAGCGCTAACTGCTTCTACTGGGCCTACACTGCCGCCAAGCTGGCTTTAGAACACATGACTCCCGTTATCCTGCTTACCGACGGATACCTCGGCAACGGCTCACAGTTGTTCCGTATTCCGAAAGTCGCTGACCTGCCCGCTATCACTCCGCGTCTGGCCAAGCCGAATGACCCGAACTTCCGTCCGTTCCGTCGCGACCCCGAGACTTTCGCTCGCGAATGGGCATTGCCAGGCATGGAAGGTCTGCGTCATCGCGTCGGCGGTCTCGAGAAGTGCCCCGACGGTCCTCTCAGCACTGATCCGGAGAACCATGCCCTCATGACCAAGAACCGTCAGGAGAAGGTGAACCGCGTTGCCAACTACATTCCTGACCAGGAAGTGACTGGCAATCCGGATGCAGACCTGCTTGTTGTAGGTTGGGGCGGCACAGCAGGTGCACTTACCCTTGCTGTCGAAGAGATGAACAACGAAGGCAAGAAGGTGGCCTACACCCACTTCAATTATATCTGCCCGTTGCCGAAGAACACCGGCGACATCCTGCGCAAGTACAAGAAAATTGTTGTCTGTGAGCTTAACAACGGTCAGTTTGCAGGCTATCTGCGCACCCAGTTCCCCGAATGCCCAATGACTCAGTACAACAAAGTCATGGGTCTGCCGTTCGAGGTAGGTGAGTTAAAAGATGAGTTTAACAAATTATTAGGAGAGTAATATCATGAGTGAAAGACATTTTGTTCCGAAATCGGACGTTGAATACACGAAAGCTGATTTTACCAGCGACCAGATGGTGAAATGGTGTCCCGGATGCGGTGACCACGCCATTCTCTCCTCTCTGTTGAACACTTTCCCGAAAACGCACACGAAGAAGGAAAATATTGTGATGGTGTCTGGCATTGGATGCTCGTCGCGTATTCCTTACTATGTGGACACCTATGGTTTCCACAGCATCCATGGTCGTGCATGTGCTATTGCCACTGGCGTGAAGCTGGCCAATCCTGCACTGAGCGTATGGGTTAACATGGGCGACGGCGACTCGATGGCTATCGGTGGCAACCACCTGATTCATGCCATCCGTCGTAACCAGGACTTGAACATCACAATCTTCAATAACGAAATCTACGGTCTAACCAAAGGTCAGTACAGCCCCACGACAAAGTTTGGCCAGGTCACCAAGACCTCTCCTTACGGCACCATCGACTATCCGTTCAACCCGGGTGAGTTGGTAATGGGTGCACAGGGCACTTTCTTTGCCCGTACACTTGACTGTGTTCCGGCTCTGACTACTGATGTGATGGAACGTGCTGCTAAGCACGACGGTGCATCTGTTGTTGAGGTTCTGCAGAACTGCATGATCTTCAACGATAAGACGCATGCTGCCATCACTGACCGCGCAGTCCGCGACGACCGTACCATTGTTCTTGAACATGGCAAACCCATGATCTTCGGCAAGGAGAAAAACAAGGGTCTGCGTTTCAACGGCCGCCAGCTGGAGGCTGTCACCATCGGTGAGAATGGTGTCACAATCGATGACATTATGGTTCACGACGAGACCATTGAGGATACCGGTATCCACATGATGCTGGCCCACATGGGCGGCGACCTCCCCGTTGCACTTGGCGTTATCCGCAATGTCAAGAAGACCTCCTACACTCAGCTGTATGAGGACCAGATGGACGAGCAGATGGCCAACGGCAAGTACAAATGTGTCGACGACCTGCTCAACAGCGGCGATACTTGGGAAGTCTAACCCGTACTTGATTGTATAAAAAAACACTGCCATTCGGCGGTGTTTTTTTTTGTTAAAGTGTAATTATCAAAAAAAAAATGTAAATTTGCGGTATGTTAAAATAAAATATTATATAATGTAATAGATTAACACATAGCATATTCAGTTGCATTAATGCGCCCGTTATTCTCATTTTGGTGAATCAGGAAAATTCAAACTACATGTGAGAATAAGCCCGCGGGAAGTGCACGCTTTGGGCGTGGACTATTCGTCGCTTATCAGCATGTATGGCATTCCTGAGCCAACCAAATAGGGTAAGAGACACAAAGGATAGTTCAACGCCTTTTTTGTTTCAATCTGTTTCAATGGGATTGTTGGGTGTATTTTATGAACCGACACATTTTTAAAATATAACAATATGAAACAGATAGCCATTTTTTTTATTGCATTGACAGCGGTCTGTACTCTACGTGCACAGGACCTGAACAGGAGTCAGCAATATTTGTCAAACTTGGAAGATAGTTTGATTCATGCTGAGCTTCTTATGCTGGAACAAGATAGCCTAAACCATGCTTTCCAAGTATTTTCAAATATCATTAAACAATGTGAGACAAGTGGACTTGATATGTATGAGGATTATGGTGGTGATTTTACAGTTTCTGAAATACTTAGAATTGCATTATATAATAGATCGTTGATTTATAATTCTTATGGTTATGAATATCTGGCTTTTCGCGATATGAGTCGTTGTCGGAATATGAGTGTTGACGGAAATGTATACTCTAATGATATCGAAAAATATAGGTTGTGTTGTGATAAAATAAAAGTATGTGACTCATACGTGGACTATTGTATAAACAGTCTTAATGAGATATATGAAATATATGGTGAAGATTATGATAAATGGTCAAATACAATAAAAGAATATTTTTATTACTATTATTCTCGGTATTACATTTGTTATGAATTGGTTGAAATATATGCCGACAGAGCCCAGCATTATTATGAGAGTGCAAATATTGGTATAGACAAATTGGAAAGGATCGAGGATTGCTGGTTGGCTTACTATTGTTTGTTATATGATACAACAATCAGAAACGGAGATCAAATAGTGAACGATGCCATAGAGTATATCACGAAACACCTATACTCTGAGAACGTGGAATATGCGTATTTATTAATGGCTTGTCTGATAAATAATGAACAATATGAAAAGGCATTGGATTTCTACGACAGTATTTGCAGCAATTTCCAGACGGATCTTAAATTAAAAGAATATCAATTGATGTGCTACATGTATTTAGGATATCAAGGGGAAGATGTGACTGCCATGGCTAAATGTCTTTCGAAAGTGAATAAATCAGCATCCCCCCTAACCACCGGTTTCTTTCTGAATGCTGGCGAATTCCGAAAAGGATTGGATAGTATCGAATATGATAAAAACATTAAATGGACGGCTTCATATTTGGGATTTGATTCATCGGATTTTTATTATTACAAGGCTTTCTCTTGTTATTACGGGAAAGATTATACATCAGCTATTACCTATAGTAATAAATCAGATACAATCGCAAATACTGACGTTTTGTTGCTCAGAGGAATTTGCTATGACAAAAAGGCTGACGCGGAAAAACGTGATAAAGAAAGAGATGTGTTTAAGCGCAAGGCGGAGAAGGACTATAGAAATGTTGTAGAGATAGAAAAGAAACGAGATACCATAAGTTCATCGCCTTATGCTTATGCAATGATGGGACAGATGGACAAAGCCATAGAAACGGCCCAAGCCATGTTGGCAAGATCATCTGACAGTCTGGAACTGGCTGAAAATTATTATGCAATGGCCGAAATATATTGTCTGGCAGGGAAAAATAAAGCCGCTAAGACATGCATAAAAAAATCTCTTGAGATTGAACATGATCCGATGACTCTTAATATGGTGAATGATGCACCCTTCCTTTCCCCAATAAAGAAAACAGTCATCCGTCTTGTGAGGAAATATTCCGCTGAAAACAATGTGACGATGAAGGTTTTGAAGAAAGAAGTAGCCGATTCAACGGTAATTGATTATAGGCCTTATCGGGGCGGTTTTCAAGTGGTATGTGAGGTCAATGGCATACCGGTTAAAATGTTTTTTGATACTGGTGCATGGGGTGTACTTATATCGGATGCCTTGGCGAAGCAAATGGAAAAAAACGGAACTCTTACGGAAGATGCTTTTTTGGGATATGGTGAATCTGTAGTTGCTGATGGACGTGTAGTTCCAGAAAAAATAGTACGAATAAGGGAACTAAAACTTGGGGACATTGTGATGCATGACGTACAAGCTTCTATTCAAGAAGGAGGTGATGACAACATGTTGTTGGGCCAGACTGTCCTTTCCAATTTCATTCTTGAAATCAATCCTCAGGAATATAGCATCAAATTAAAGAAGATTCGATACACAAGATAATGCGTTAAGTAATATGCCACTACCATTTAGACGAAAGAAGTCCAAGTTCGAGGATGATGCTGCGTTGAAGGAACTGCTGATTAGGGAGGACAATGCAGCAGTCAAATACGTTTTTTTTGAGCACTATACTTCGGACTTGAAAAAAATATTCAAAAAAAAATTTCAGGGAAAACCTGTTGAGTATGATGATATAATTCAGGAGCTGTATCTGCATTGTAGTGAAGACGAATGGAGAAGGATAAAAGTATATAATCCTGAAATAGGATCATTTAAAAATTATTTTTTGAAGATTGCTGATCGTTTTTTTAGTGACTATAGTAAAAAATGGTTCTATAGGAATGCATTTTTTTTGGGTGAGAATCCTATAGAAGATATAGGGACTTCCATTGATAGCTTTCCTGATATAGAACTGTTGATTGATTTGAAGTCGGCATTATCCTCTTTTCAACCTCCGGAGGATAGAGAGATTTTGGAGGCATACTTGAATGGAGAGGATGAGAATTCAATCGCGAAACGAATGAATCTTGCCGTGGAGACAATACAGAAAAGAAGAAGGAATGCAATGTACAGACTGACTAAGTCCTTGTTTATTGATAATGGAAAAAAAAGAAGAAAATGAAGGTAAAGAAGTGTAATATTGACGAACTGATTGAGAAATGCCTGGTCGGCAAAGCCGATGAGAATGAGGAAAAAATTGTATCGGAGTATGTTGAGGAAAGCGACCAGAATATGTTCCATATGTTGAGAGTTGCCAGTTCAATCAGAAAAATGCAGATGGCAGAATCTCGACAAAAGGGGGGACGATATTATTTTGGGAAAAAACATGTATTTAATATTGCTGCATCTGTGGCGATACTTATGATTACAGGAGAGACCAAAATGATTATTGATGACAATAATAATGCATTCTGCGGTTATCGGTCGGCTGAGAACATTCAGGATAGTACTACTCCATCGTCGGGAAATAATAATTCTGTGTATTATGCAAATGCAGATGAAATTCCTGTCAGCAAAAAACCTGTTCAGGCTCGCGGAACAAATACAATCGTTGCGAATGAGTATGGCCAAGATTCTCTAAGTGAGCCACAATTAATAGCAACTAAAGTTGAAAAAACAATTCGAAGCAACAACTACAGGAATGCAGGAATTGTGGCATCAGTCAGACATGCTGGATCCCATGACTACCCGTTATGGGACAATAAGATACATGACAAATATTCACTTATTCCTGTATCGGAACGGTACTTTGAGTGCACAATCCCTGACCAATGGACTGATGAAGGAGTGAGCATAGGTTGGGAAACAAATGCCAGGACAGTGCATGTCGGGGTTTTGACGAAAGACGACAATCTTTTGTGTGAATATGAGTTTGATGCCTCAAAAAATGGAGCGGTTATTTCCTCTGATGACATTTCGAATATTAATTTACTTGGAGGCGACGAGGTAAAGTGCGTGTTTACAGTTGAATATGGGGATGATGACTCTATTGTTAAAACCAAGATGGTAAAAATCTTCGAAAAAAATGCGAATTAAATGCAGTTTTTAGGCTTGAGATTCCTATATATAGTTAGAAGGGCACACGAAGTGACCTGAAAACTCGATAACAACTTCTAAGGATGTAGATGCCGCAAGAAAAGTCCGTGAATTGAACGATGCAATCAGAATGTATTATGTAATCGAGGTATGGTTTGAATCAATTGTTAACCCTAAAAAATAATGAGTATGATAAAAGATGAAAAATACGTTTTTACATTTCTTGTAATCACTGTGATTTCAGGTTTGATATATCTGTCAAGTATTATCATTTCATCAGATCAGTCAGAAGACGAAGATCTCGCAGAAATATATACGCAGGAATCAGTGAAGGATACTTGTAGAACTGAACATGTCCATCCTTATGGTGGAGGATACAGAATGAATGGAGGAAAAAGGATTCCGTTGCCTCCGAAGCCCGTTCCGCTACATGTTCCATCAATTCCAAAACATCCGATTTCCAGTTTATATGATAAGAATATTCCTTCGTTGTTGCATAAAAAAATGGTCATTAATCCAGGGGATTTCCATTCAGTTCGATACAGAGATTTGGAATACAGAATTATTCTCGATGCCCTGTCACGTCAAGATACAACAGGAATCGTAGAGCATCCGGATGTTGATGACGAGATGCTTGATACTCAACCGATAGATAATGGTACGGAGGCTGTTGATACTTTGAAAAATAATTGAATGTTATGGTCGTTGTTGTAATTTTTTGTCTTATAGTTGTCATAGCGCTTTTTGTAATTGGTATAGCAAGTGTTACTGGCAAGGATTCCGGTGGATATGGCGTTTTTATAGCTTGCTCTTTGGTTGCTGTACTTTTCGTTTGGGGCTTGATCGTTTTGTCTAAAGATGCCAGAGCACAACCAAATGTTGAGAGACAGTGGGATGGAACAGAATATGTGTATGTGGATTCAAGCAGGTTTTGTTACCATGAAAAAGAACGCGAGGGTTATTTTACTTGCCTTGTCAGTAACCCTACAAAGGACGATACTTGCATTTTATGCAATGATTTATGGAAACACCATGCACGGATACAGCGAACTCAAGAGGAAATACATGATGCTTATTATCCTGTATTTCCTATTGAATATGATTGATAAAAAAAAATAACTTGATATGAAAAAAACAGTTTTATTTATTTCGTTGTCGTTAATGATCTCTACGGCATTCGCCCAAAATGAGGTGGAAAAAATGCTCAACAGGTTTCTAAGCTATGTTAGTATTGAATCGCAGTCTATTGAGGAATCGAACCAAGAATCCTTTCCTTTGACAGAGTCACAGAAAACAATGGCTCGTCGAGTTTTCAACGATATTAAATCCATCGGAAAAGGTGTCGAAGTGTATCTGGATTCCGACTATTATTATGTATATGTTAAAGTACCTGCCAACCATAAGAAATCTGTTCCGTCTGTCTGTTTTATGGCTCATTTGGATATTACTTTCGAAATCAAGGGTATAGGCATAAAACCTCAGGTACATAGGAACTATAATGGCGAAGATATAGTTCTTGGGAACGGATTGGTGCTTAGTCCTAATTCTGTTGAAGGTATGCACTTGAGAGACCTTGTCGGGAAAACGATAGTCACTACGGATGGCTCGACATTGCTTGGAGCGGACTGCAAGGCTGGCTGTGGCATACTTGTCACACTGATAGAGGACCTTGCGAACGACAAGAAAATGAAACATGGGGATGTCTATTTCGTTTTTGCCCAGAACGAAGAAACTGGTAAGGCAGCAGTTCATATGGATATGAAATATTTCGACAAGAAACCTGATATTCTGATTGATGTCGATGGTGATGTGTATGGTACATACAGTGTCCAGAACTTTACTGCAGTGAACCGCATATATTATTTTGACGGTAACAAAGTGATTTCGTCGCATGGTAAGGAGAACCGCTATGCTGACGCATATACAGCTGCCGCTTTTTTTATCGGGCAGTTGCCCCCCGAGATACATCCAAGCTATAGCGAAGGACGACAGGGTTATGTTCACTGTTACAAGATGGAAAAAATTGATAGCCTGGATGATATGCGTTTGTTTTTTCGTATTCGCTATTTCGATAAAAGTGACGGGGAAAGATATCTGGCATATCTGGACAACGCTTTCCAAAAAACGATAGAAGCTTTTCCTTTTGTTCAAGCCAAATTGGAAGAGAGCTTTAAACAATATGACAACGTGGCATACAATATGCATCCGTCAGCAATGGAAGCCGTACAGCGTGCTGCCAAACGATGCGGTATAGAAATGAAACCAGTGGAATTGCGAGCGGGTACTACAGGTGCCCTTATGGTAGCACAAGGTATGCCGGGCGGACCTTGCATTTATAGTGGTCAAAACGCTGTGCACAGTGTTTATGAATGGTGCTGTATTGAAGAGTTGGTGGCACTTACCAAGCTTTGCAAGGAAATTGTTTTGGAGGTTAACGTTATCAAATAAAAATATGAAAAAAATATTAATCATTCTGGTTTTGCTGTTTTCTCTTTCGCCAGTAGAGAGTATGGCCCAGCGTGGCGGTCATATAGGCAAACCCAAAAGAATTCCAGAAAAAAAATATAAACCAGTAATGTTCAAGCCGGGAAACAGTCCGGAACCAACACATGGCATAGAGTCTGATGATTCTGACAAAAGTGGATTGTATGAAATCCTAATTGGATTAGGAGTGGTTGCTATTGTAGTCGCAGGCTATTGTGTGTGGCATTTTGTATTAGATGATAGAGATTCCAACTATAGCCGCGGTTCAGAAATAACAAATTCACCGAGGAACATATTGTTCGAGAACCAGTTTCGAGAACTCTGCTCTTGTCTATATGGCGTTGGAAGTGACATGAAATGTCAAAATGGTGAAATGAAATGTTTTAATCTTTCATATAAGGTTGGAGACTCGTGTATACGTCTTTCTCTCGATGACAAATGGTCGCCCACGTTGCCTGATGGACATAATCTTACAAACGATACCATTCAGAAATGGGAAGAAGAGTTGGCTGGCAGTTTTTCGTATATGTCATCCGGCAAAAAACCAAGAATAGTATGGTATGGTCCGTATAGGGGTCCGTTTATAACCTACGATGTTCAGGAAAACGAAGAGAAGGGGAATGTGAAGTATGTATATGATACTTGCAAGGAGTTTGCCAACACACATTTTTGTCATGTGGTCAGAAAAAAGTACTTTTCTGAAATTGACCAATCCACTCAGTTGCAAATAATAAAAGATGTAGAACCTTTAATTGAAAAAGTATTTGCAGATAAGACAGATGTCCAATGCAATATCAATTGGATAAGAAATGAGGTTGTGGTCGATACTTCTTCGTGTATCGCAAGAATGTTTCATATTTCAAAGAAGAAAAAGTCTGAGATCAAGAAACAGGATGAACTAATCGTTTCCATTATGGGCGATGGCGCAACGTTGGAGGTTAAAGGGGAATTAATGAAAGTGTTAAATCCTGAGATTGAAGTGAAAGTCTAACAAATAAAAATGGTATTTATGAAAAAAATCTTCTTTTTACTGCCTTGTGCACTTCTGTGTGCTTGTGGCAACAATTCATCACAGAAGGTGGATAATGATTCAGTTGTCAACAAATCTGAAGCAACACAAAAAACAGACACGACAGCATTGCGAGCTGCGGTGGACAAATCATTGCTTGAAGTGACAAAAAAAATTGAGGCGACAAATGCCTGTGTAATGGTTATGGATGAGACTGGCCGGCTAATCATGGACTACACAGTGGCACTGCATGGAGATAGTCTCTCTGTTCAAAAAGACAGGTCTGGTTGTGGATTTGAGTATGGAAGCTTGATAAAGCCAATGATTCTTGCCGCTATCATGGATGATCCAAACGTAAGTCTTGATACAGGTATGATGCTTAGGGTGGGTTCAAAGATTTATGATAAAGGGATCAAGGTACAAGATCACTGGGATGGTCCTAATGATTCATTGCCGTTACATAGGGCATTTGCTGTCTCTTCAAATGTTGCTATGACTGAGCTTGGTGAAAAGTTCTATTTGAATTGTCGCGATAGCATTAGAACCAAGTTGCTACGAATGCTACAATATGATAACAACGTGAAAATAAAGGCTGTCTCAGTCCTTCAGGATTATTATAGATTGTTTTATGGCGTTGGAATAGAAATGCCGGCCACTACGGTTTTAAGGTTCTATTATGCGATTGCCAATGATGGCATTGTCAAGTCTGCATCTGGTGAACCATATAGGATTATGTCCTCAAGTACAGCTCAGATGCTGAAAGCCATGCTTGGCGAGTCTGTTTGTGGTGGTGGCATAGATGTTTGTAGAAATGACAATGCTTTTTCTGTCGCAGGGAAATCTGCAGTTATCCAACCTAATGTATACAATAATTATCAAACAGTCTGTTGCGTTGGTTTCTTCCCGTTGGAAAAACCGCAGTATACTGTAATGGTCTCCATTGATTGTGGGGGAAATTACAGCCATAGTTACAATGCGTCAAAAGTCTTCAATGATGTTTCAATGGAGCTTATGAGACAGGTGGCCTCGGAGAAATAATTTGTCCATATCGTCGTATTCTAAACACAGACCCCGAAAGTGGTTGCGACACTTTCGGGGTCTGTTTGTGTATGTCCGGACTTGAATCTCTCAGTTGTTCAGTGTCGAGGCTTCGATGTTCCAGACGAAGGCGCGGATGCCGACCTCCTCGTTGCGGCGGTCGAGCTTGCGGACGGCGGTGAGGATTTCGTCGACCTTGCTGTCGTCGACAACGGTGAGGATGGCGTTGTTAAGCTCTGGCCACGTGTGGGTGCCGCGATGGGGGTCTCCGTTTTCATGGCCGCGGCCTTGGACATTCTCCCAGAAGGTGAAGCCACGCACGTTGAGCGTGTCGAGCAGATACTCGACGCGCTCATTGTTGGCTTGGTTATATACTATCAATATGCTTTTCATTTTCTGATTCGTTTAGATTGTTATTGCTGGGCACCTCTTGCTCGGGTTGGTTTTCTGAAGTGGTGCTTTCTGATGTGTTTTCTTTCTCGTTATCATTAAGGTCAATGCTCATGAAGACAAACTTCTTGCGCAGTTTGGCCTGTTTGTCCTGTTCCCCTTTGCGGTTAAAGATGCCGTAGAGCACAGGCACAACGATAAGGGTTACGAGGGTGGAGACTGTCAGACCGCCGATGACGACGATGCCAAGGGTTGTCCAGAGCTCGGAGCCTTCGCTCTTCGAAGTGGCCATGGGTATCATACCGAGAATGGTCGTGAAGGCTGTCATCATGACGGGACGCAGACGGCTCTTGCCGCTGAGTGCGATTGCCTCGCCGAGCGGCACTCCACGTTCGCGCATGAGGTTGATGTAGTCGACCAGCACGATACCGTTCTTGACGACGATACCGATGAGGAGTATGATTCCGAGCATACCCACCATGTTGAGATTCTCGCCGGTGATGACCAGTGCGAGTACCACGCCGCTGAGTGCGAACGGGATGGCGAACATGATGATGAAGGGCTTGCTGAACGACTCGAACTGCGATGCCATGACGATATAAACTAGCATCATGATGAGCAGGGCGAGGGTAACCATGTCCTTCGATGTCTTTTGCTGGTCTTCGTAGTTACCGGCCAAGGCCACATGCACACCTGCAGGTATGTTCATCTGGTCTATTTCATGCTGCACACCTTCTGCCAGTTCTCCGAGTGATGTCTGGTAGGGCATTATCGTCAAGGTCAGGTAGCGCTGGCGGTTCTTGCGTTCGATGGTGGGCGGGCACCAGTATTCCTGTATTGTGGCGAGCTCTTTGAGTTTGATGATACCGCCGGTGGCTGTGGGTATCGAAAGCTCCTCGATGTCGGTTATGGAGGAACGGTACTCTTCCTTGAGGCGCACCACAATATTGTATTCCTCGCCATCCTCCTTGAGGTAGCCGGCGGTCATGCCGTTGATGCGGTTGCGAACATACATGGCCACTGTCGAGCCGTTGAGTCCGTGGAGTGCGAGTTTCTGTTTGTCGAATACAATCTTGAGCTCAGCACGGTCCTCGTCGCGGCTGACCTTGGTGTCGCGAGCTCCCTTGACATTCTGCTCCACACGGCGCTTGAGCTCTTGTGTGAATGCCGTTGTCTGGTCGAAGTCGTAGCCATAGATTTCAACCTGAAGGGTGTTGTTGCTTCCTCCCATCATACCGCCTTGCGACACTTGGAAATTGACCAGCTCTGGGTACTCGGCCAGTTTCTTGCGCAGTTCCTCCTGCATGTCGAAGATTGACTTTTCGCGGTCGTACTTCTTGGTGCAGCGGATAGACATGCTGATCTTGTTGTTTGTCGTGCTATTGAAGAGGGCTGCAAAACCGGCATCGTCGTTCGAACCTGCGGAGGTGGATATGACTATTACGTCATCGCCGAGAATCTCTTTGATATCGGCTTCCATCTTGCGGGCGGTCTTGAGTGTTTCCTCGATACGGGTACCGCGTTGCAGTTCGGCACTAAGGCTGATGGCTCCGTCGTCCTGAGCTTTCATGAAGTCCATACCTATCTTGCCGCTGGCGAACGGTGCCATTGAGGCGATAAAGATGGCAAGGGCGATAAGTAGTGTCACAAGCTTGTGTTTCAGGCACCAACGCAGAATATTTGCGTATGCGGCATCGATTGCGTTGAACACGCGGCCAATAGTCTTGTCGAAGGTGAGTGTCTTGCGTTCTTTCTTGCGTTTGGCCTCTTCTTCGGCTATCTTAGACAGGAAGAATGGCTTTTCCTTCAACATGATGCTTGAAAGCATCGGGATGAGGGTGATTGCCGCCACTGTCGAGACACACACGACGATTGTGATAATCCATCCGAGTTCCTTGAAGAGAATGCCGGCCATTCCGCTAAGCATTGTAAGCGGCACGAAGACGGCCACTAGAACGAGCGTTGTCGCAATGACCGATGTCCATACCTCGTTGGTGGCGCAGATTGCCGCCTCGCGTGGACTCTCACCACGTTCTATATGTTTAGATATGTTCTCGAGTACAACGATGGCGTCGTCCACCACCATACCGATGGCCACGGTCAATGATGCCAACGATATGATGTTCAGTGAGCTGTCGGCAATCAACAGGTAAATGAACGATGTTACCAGTGAAATTGGGATGGTGAGTGCAATGATGATGGTGCTGCGCCAGTTGCCAAGGAAGACGAGCACAACGAGCACAACGAAGAGCAATGCATAGAATATTGAGTCGGAAAGGCCGTTGATAGCATTTATAATTTCTTCTGAACCGTCGCGTATGAGTGTGGTTTCGAAGTCAGGCGGCAGGGTCTTCTGGATGTTTTTCATCTCTTTCTGCACCTGACGCGCGATTGCCACTGTATTGGCTCCAGTCTGCTTGGTTATGATGAGTCGGCCTCCGTCCTTGCCGTTGATTTTCTCGTCAAGCGAGAGGTCCTTAATGGTGTCTCGTACCGTTGCAAGGTCGCGGACGAAAATCTGCTTACCGGTAGGTGTGGTGGCAACGACAATGTCGGCGATTTCCGAGCTCTCCACATATTCGCCTTTAACTCGCATCTGATATTGCTCCTTGCCCATTTTCACGGTGCCCGAGGCAAGGTCAAGGTTGTTGACGCTGATGGCGTTTCCAACGGCCTCGAGGCTGAGTCCGTATGCATCCATCTGCTTTGGGTCGAGGTCTATATAGACATATCGCTCGGGGGCACCGCTGACGGTGATGTTGCCAATACCGTCGATACGGTTTAGCACATTGACGACATTGTCCTCAAGTATTCGGTCCATGCCAGAGTAGCTCTCATCGGCAGTGAAACCATATATAAGAATTGGCATTGCACTGCTGTTGAGCTTCAGAATCATGGGGCGCGACACACCGTCAGGCAGGTTGTCGTAGATAAGGTCGACGTAACTTCGGATATCGTTCAGTGCTTCGTCGATGTCGCTTCCCCATTCAAATTCGAGTGTCACGACACTGATGTTGTCGCGAGAATTGGAGGTGATGTTCTTCAGACCGTCGACCGAGTTGAGCGAGTTCTCGATGATTTTGGTGATGTTGGTTTCTATTTCGCTGGCATTGGCGCCTGCGTATGTTGTCATAACCGTCACATATGGGGGGTCCATCTCGGGCATCTGGTCGATGGGAAGTTTGCTCAACGAGAAGAGACCGAGAATGATGACTGCGATGAATATCAGTCCCGTTGTGATAGGTTTGTTGATAGCTGTTTTGTATATAGCCATAATCCTTTAAAGCTTATTTGTCAATGATTCAGTTCTCGACTATCTCAAGTGGAGAGCCGTCGACCAGACGGGCTTGGCCTGTGACAACCAGACGGTCGCCTTCCTTGATGTCGCCGGGGATGACAGGAATGATTTCAATCTGGTCGTCGAAACGCTGTCCCAGAGTCACAGCCACGCGGCGTGCAGAACCGTTGTCGTCGACAAAGATATAGCGGTCGTTGCTGCCGGTCAGTTTCAGCACGGTCTGGTAGGGGACCACGATGGCGTCGATCTCGCCAAGAGCTAGGGTTGTGCGCACATACATGCCGGGACGTATCTTTTCGCCACTGTTGGGTATGTTAAGCTTGGCCTGGAAGGTGTGGGTGGTCGGGTCTATGGTTGGATATACAATCTCGATGGTTGCCGGGAAAACATTGTCGGGATAGATATCGCTGTACACATTGACTTTCATGCCTTTCTTGACCAAGGGATAATAGCTTTCGGGGATGTTGATGATGGCCTTCAGACGGCTTATCTGGCTAAGCTGCAGGATGGGAGCTCCTGTGTACATCTCACCGTCCTCGTAGTTTTTGGCACTGATGACACCGCCGAACTTGGCTTTGACGAAGGTGTTCTCCTCCTGGAAACGCTCGGTCTCGACCAGCTGGTCATAGCCTGCCTTGGTTTGATCGTAAATCTGTTCGCTGATGCTTCCCGATGCTTTCAGTGCGGTGACGCGGTCGAGCTCGGTCTTTGTGCTGGCAAGGTTGATGCGAGTCGTATTGAGCTGGGTCTGGTCCATGCGCACCAGCATGGAGCCTTTGCTCACGCGGCTGCCAACTTCAACGTATATGTGTTCGATATGGCCGGTAATGCTCGGTGAGATGTTCATGGTTTCATAACCCTCGAGCGTGGCTGACAGTTCGAGCTGCTTGGCAATACGTTGGCTTGTTATGGTCTGAACCTGTACTTTCTCTACCTCTTTTTTCGTTGTCGAGGCTTCGTCTTTCTCTTTTTTCTCGTCGCCTTTTCCACCGCAGGCTGCTATGCTGACAGCGGCAAGAATGGCAACTCCAATCTTAAAAAACTTGTTCATATTTGTATTGTTTTATATTTCTTCGTTTATTTTCCCAGCAGGTTCTCAAGTGCCACTTCGGCGGCCACGACGTTCATGACAGCTTGTATGTAGTTGCTTTGTGCCGTGATGATGTCGGTGCTGGCATTGGTGACTTCAAGGTTGCTGGCGTGTCCGTATTTGTATTTCTCGGTAGTGTTGTCGAATACTCGTTTTGTCACATCGAGGTTCGTTTTCTGAATCTCGTATGTCTCCACTGCGTTCACGAGGTCATAGCGTAGTTGGTTGTACTGCACGCGCAGACCGTCCTCGGCCTGTTGCTTGCTGTTGAGAGCCTCGGCATAGTCTATTTGTGCGACTTTCACTTTTGAGTATCGCTGGGCACTGGTGAACAGGGGTAGCTTGATGCTGGCGCCTATCATGTTCGGAGGTGTCATATTCATGCCCTCGTCGCCGAAATAGACTTTATTGCTGTATTGATAGTATGCCGTCACGGTGGGGGTGAAGTCCATCCAGGCCATCGTCACATTTTTCTTTGCCAGCTCTTCGTTCTGCTCCAGCAGCTGGTAGTTGTAGTTTTTTTCGATGTTGAAGTCGGTCATGGCTAGTCCGCCGAGGTAGTTGAGGTCGAGCACTTCGTCAAGCTTTGTTGTCAGTTCCAGCTTGCTATTGACGTCCGCACCGAGTTGCAGTATCAGCGAGTTGTAGAGCATCTGAAGTGAACGTTGGTTGGCCTTGATGCTGTTGCGCAGCGATGCCACCTGTACTGACAGCTTGTCGGCGGCAATTTGTTCAGCGGCACCGGCAGCCACGCTTTCTTGTGTAGTGCGCTCCAGCTGCTCCATGTTTGCCAGGCTGCTGTCAAGCAGTCCCACTATGTCTTCCATCACAAGTATTGACACGTATACGCTGCGAACCTGCGAGCGTGTGGTCTGCTCGGTCTGTTTCTGGTTTATATTGGTCATCTCGTTGGCGATATTCTGCAGCATGGTGCCAACAATCTGGGCTCCGGTGAGAGCCACCGACGCTGTTATGCTGAAGGTGCCGTTGGGGTCCATGGGTATGCTGAATCCGCTAAGTTTCATCTCGTATCCGCACATGTTCTGATAGTCGAAACCTGCACTTACCTGAGGCAGCATTGTCGACAGGGTCTGCCATTTCGAGTATTCTGCTTTCTTTAAATCGAGCGATGCGTTCTGCATAGTGTAATTGTGCTCAACGGCATATTGCTGCGCGTCGGCGAGCGAAAGCCGTAGGGTCTGTTGCTCTTGCGCGTGAACGCCCAGCGACATGCTTAAAAGCAGTACAACGCTCAGAATACCTTTACTGTTCATCTTATTTCTCGGTACCATTATATTTGCCATTATATTGTTTTATACATTATTAAATAAGCCCAGCACTTGGCAAGTGTTGGCAGAAATAACTTGCAAAAATAAGTAAAACCGAGAAAATCAAACTTGTTTTCTCGGTTTTTAAATTTTTTTATGAAAAGGGGAAAAGTCTAGTTGTATTAAAGATGGGTTTTCATCCGCGCTCTTTATGTTCTGGAATAGGGCTGAGTGTGGTGATCTGCACTTTGATGTGTGTGTTCTTGGCAACCTCTATTATGGCGTATTTGCCGTTGTTGCTCACTATGGTTGCATGCATGCCACCTGCGGTCATCACTCGGTCGCCTTTCTTCAGGCCTTTGCGGTATCGCTCCTCTTCCTTGGCTTTCTGTGATTGTGGGCGGATCATAAAAAAGTAAAACACGGCAATCATTGCAATGATAAAGATTGCGGTTTTCCATCCTGTTGAAATATCTAATAGAATCATGGTTTTTTGTTGATATGTTGATACGTTGGTATGTTTATTTTTTCTTTGGTATGGCGAGTGACATCAGGATACTGCCGAAAAGGATGCTGAGTATCACTATCAGTGAAGCCATTGTGCTGATATGCAGGCTGAAGAATTCGCCGACTATCATCTTTAGACCGATGAAGCAGAGCAGCACTCCCAGACCATAGCGCAGCAGCCAGAATTTCTCCGTTACATCGCTGAGCAGGAAGAATAGTGAGCGCAATCCCATGATTGCAAAGATGTTGGAGAAGTAAACTATGAAGGTGTCGGTTGTCACCGAAAAAACTGCAGGTATTGAATCGACAGCGAAGATCACGTCGCTGAATTCTATCACCAGCAGCACAAGGAACAGCGGTGTAATGTACCGCTTGCCGTCGATGCGGGTAAAGAAGTTGTGACCGTCGAGCGAACGGCTCACTCTGAAATGCTTCGACGCGAAGCGAACCATTGGGTGGTTTTCGGTGTCGATATTTTCGCCGCTGTTGTCGCGGAACATCTTTGTTCCACTATATATCAGAATAACGCCGAACAAGGCAAGTATCCAGCTCAGTCGTGTAACCAGTGCTCCGAGAGCGAAAATGAATATGAACCGCATCACTATCGCTCCAAGTATGCCCCAGAAAAGCACGCGGTGGTAGTACTTTTTGTCGATGCCGAAGCTGACGAAGATCATAATCATCACGAAGATATTGTCAATCGACAGCGACTCTTCGAGAAAGTAGCCGGCAAGGTATTGTTCTGTTATTTCGCTGCGGTAAATGTCGAGCGCAGCCTCATAGCTGCCAGCCTGTTGTAGCTGTCCAAGCAGTTGCGGCTGGTTGCCTGCGTATGCCAGCAGGCTATCCATGTCGGTTATGCCATGCACCCATTCAGCCCTGAAATGCAGTAGTACACCCATGCCCATGGCTAACAGCACCCAGATACATGTCCAGGTCAGTGCCTCTTTAATCTTTATCTCGTGGTCTTTTTTATGGAAAACGCCCAAATCTAGTGCAAGCATGACCACTATGAAAAGTATGAATACTCCGAAAAATATGTACCTTGTAGGCATTTGCAGGCTTGTTGATTCCGCTTGCAAAAATACTGAGTTTTTGTCATACGGCAAAATTTTTCTGCCTGAACCGTCTATAATCTGTTTTTAATGTCTATTTTTGCATCATGTTTTGGCAGTTGTTTGTAAGCTTCTGGAAAATCGGAACGTTCACAATTGGTGGCGGTTACGTGATGATACCCATCATGGAACAAGAGATTGTAGATCGTCGTAAATGGCTGTCACGCGAGGAATTTCTTGATTGTCTATCCCTTTCGCAGGCCATGCCGGGCGTTTTTGCTGTCAATATGGCCACATGCATAGGCAAACGTCTGGGCGGCTTCCGTGGAGTGTTATGTGCTGTAGCTGGCAATATATTGATGCCCATAGCATTGATACTTTTGTTCGCTGTTTTCTTCCGTTATTTTCGCGATAATTTAATAGTCGAACGTATTTTCATGGGTCTTCGTCCTGCTGTGGTGGCACTTATCGCTGCTCCGGTGTTCCGTATGGCTAAGTCGGCTAGTGTCTCATGGCGCAACTGCTGGATTCCCATAGTGGCGGCTTTGCTCATTTGGCTTCTTGGCGTTTCGCCTGTATGGGTCATTCTGGCAGCTATTGCAGGGGGTCTGGCCTATGGCTGGATGGAGTCATGCCGTGGCGAGAAAGGGAAGGAGGGGAGCTTATGATTTTTTTTGAGCTTTTTTGGACTTTCCTTAAAATCGGAATCTTCACCTTCGGTGGTGGATATTCGATGGTGGCGCTGATACAGAACGAAGTGGTAGAAAACCATGAGTGGATGACAGCTCAGGAATTTACCGATATATTGGCTATCAGTCAGATGACCCCTGGTCCGGTAGGTATCAATACAGCCACATATGCGGGCTACACCGCGGTTGTCAACGCTGGATTTCCTGCATGGCAGGGGGTTCTCGCTTCGTTACTTGCCTCGTTTGCGGTAATACTTTTGCCGATAATTGCAATGCTAATAGTATACGGTTACCTGTCACACCACAAGAATAATCCTGTAGTCGCTGCCATGTTCCGCGTGTTGCGTGTTACTGTCGTTGGACTGATTGCTGCCGCGGCATTGTTGCTGCTTACAGAGGAAAGTTTTGGCGTTCCAGGGCTTAACCGTCAGTTTGTGGTTAGTATAGTACTCTTTGGTGCCGTTTTCTGGTTATCCTATCGTCACCGTGTCAGTCCCATAATCTTGATTGCGAGTTCCGGTCTAGTTGGCTTGGTGGCGTATTCTTTATAGTTTACCCCTTATCAATCGCAAAGGACATACAAGTCCTCTCTTGGATTGAGGAAGAGTATCGGTATACGTTCTTTGTTCACTATCGTGCGCCACTCTTGCACACCAATGAAAAATTCAAGTCCGTCCTTTTCTTTGGTTGTCACCGAGATAAGCATTCCGTAGCCCTGCTGTGCCGAGTATCTCAATGCGTTGATGTCGGTAAATGTTGACTTCGACTGCATGATGTGAGGCTGGAATTTCTGTTCTAGACCGCTGTATAGTTTGTGCAGTTGAGTCATGTTGGCGTACCATTTGTTTCTAAGAAACTCGTCCTTGTAGTCGTAATAAAGCACATGCATATTACAGTTCCCGAACCTTGGAAAATAGCTGGACCAGATTATTTTGTCCTTGCTCTCTTTCTTGAAGTCAATAGACATGGCGACATTGCTCATCGTTGCAGTGTCGCGCAGTGGCTCCTGGGCTACGAGGAATGCAGTCTTGCAGTCTGCAAAATTACGCAGCAGTGCCTTGCGGCTCATGGCGTTGCGCCAACCGGCATGTTTCTCGACTTGTGCCACAATTGCAACTGCTCCCATAAGGGATGGAAGTGCAGCTATTATCTGGCGCGTGTCTCCTTTAAGTGCGGCGTATGTGGTGGCCATCGCATCTGCCTTGGTAGTCTCAATGACCTTTGCACGTAGACTTTTCAGTTTCTCTTCGGCTTCGTCGGGCGACAGTTTGCTGTAGCGTGGGTCACAGATGTGCAGCAGTATAAGTCCTTTCTTCAGCATGACCGACAGAAACTGTGCGTAGGAAAGCACTGTCTCCGTTTTTTCAAAATCCGGCAGGTAAGCTATTATGAATTGGTCTTTTTTCTCTTTCATCTTATCAAAGTTATGTCGCCTTTGAATTCTGATTCTTGTCCGTCCTGGCATATTATTCGGCAGTGGTATACATATACGCCTGGCATACACCAGTTGTCGCGGAAACGTCCGTCCCAGCATTCGTTCATGTCGTCGCTTTCATATACCTTCTCGCCCCAACGTGTGAAGATGGTGATGTGGAATTCTCTGACCCAGTCACCGCTGAAGCACAGACGATCGTTTCGGCCGTCGTTGTCTGGGGTGAAAGCGTTGGGGATGAATATGTTCGGCTTGCCGCAGTTGACACTGATACATTTAATGGTTAGCGAGTCGACAAACGTGCATCCTATCGAGTCGACCACGGTCAGGACGAATGTCGTAGTATCCTGTAATGTCGCCTCGGGGTCAGGCGAAGACGCGTTGTCAAGCTTGTCCGAGGGCATCCAGTAGTAGCTTACATTAGGTATGTGTGTGGCATGCAGCGTCGTGCTGTTGCCACTGAAGATTGTATAGCTGTCGGCCCATACTTGCAGGCTGTCGAACGTATGTTGCCGTCCTATCATCACGCTATCGCGAACCTCGCATCCATATATGTCGGTCACCACCACAACGGCCATGCCTTCACACAGGTGCTCTGCCGTGCTGTCCTGCTCGCCCGAATTCCATACATAACTGTATGGGGCATCTCCGCCGCTGGCAGCTGCAATGGCTTTGCCGCTGCACTCGTCGCTACAGCTGTTTTGTGAGAAGGTTATGTCGACGTTCATGTCCACATTGTCCAAGATTACAATGGTGTCATAGAACTGGCATCCATTGCTGTCGGTCACCTGAAGTATGTAGGTTCCGGGACACAAGTCGTTGCGGGTAGACGAGGTCGAATTGTCGTCCAGCCACAGTAGACTGTAGGTCGAGTTGCCGTTGACGGTTATGTCGACGCTTCCGGTGCATGTCTCGTGGCACCGCACATGCTCCACTGTTGCGATGATGGTCGGTGGCAGCGGGTCGTTGATGGTGAAGTCCTCTGAAACCGCACAGCCGTTGCCGTCGCGGAACAACACGGTGTAGTTGCCTTGGCAATATCCGTTGTAACTGTTTGCGTTGGTCCAGCCGGTTATCCAGTTGTACTGGAACGGTGGTGTGGCCTCGGATGTAAGTGTCAGTGTCGCCGAACCGTTGCAGCTGTTGGGGCATGTGGGTTCTGTTATTATAAGGCTGTCCAGCACCTTGTAGAATCTTACATGAATGCTGTCATCCTTCACGCACCCCAGGTTGTCCTCCACGTGCAGGTAAATCCATTGCTGTTCGACAGGTGTGAATGAATAGCTGCTTTCGTGCATGTTGCTGTTGAGGGTGTCGCTGAAACTGCTGTTGCTCGACCAGTGGTATATGTTGTTGCTCGACGAAGGAATGACATTCAGTATTGTCGGGACTGAGCAGCTGACAGTGTCGCCCACGATGTCGGCATTGGCTTCGCCTACATTCACTATCTGGAAAGCGGTGTCGCTGCATGTGCCGTTCGAAATCACAAGAATGTATGTCCCGCTTAGTGTCACGTAGGGGTTGGCAATGGTGCTGTCGCTCACGCTGCCCGAAATCCATTGGTAGGTGCAGCCTAGTGATGGTTGCAGGCCTATCTGCAGTGGTATGCCGGGACATGTGGCCAAAGTGTCGAGGTTGTAGTGGATATTGCCTATTACCATCATCTGTCGTGTGGTGGTGTCGGTCTCGCGGCATCCGCCTGTCATGTGGGCTATCTGAGTTACTGTATACAATCCAGGTGTGGTGTAGTTGTGGCTGACATTCTGTGTCGTTGTGGTCGTCTGTGTTGTGCCGTCGCCGAAATCCCATGTGAAACTGTCGCCGCGTCCCGTATTGACAAAGCTTGCCGAGCCGTTGACGCACACGGTTGTTGGCACCGAGAATTCTGCCACAGGAAAGTCATTGGTCAGGTTCAGACGGAATATGGCGTTGTTGCAGTTGTTGCTGTTGTTGTGCTGTCCGTAGGCTCCTGTGGTGACGGGGAAGTTGTCGCCGCCCGAACAGCTGGCGCACACCGACTGGTACAGTGTGCCGTGGCGGTCAAATCGGCTGGTGCCGCCGTCCACGTGGTCGCCGCCGCTGTAGTATTCCGACGAGTTGTGCAGTTCACCGAAATAGGTGGCGTAGACCAGCTGGTTGGCATCCATGTCGAGACTCATGATATAGAAATCCTGTCCATCGGTGACACTCTGGTAGGCATCGCTTGTCACACTAAGGTTGCTTGTGCCGTGGGTGTTCCATGCGTATATCATACCACCCAGGCTACGCCCAAGAAATATTCGACCCCATCCACTGAGATACAAACGGTTGCATACGTCAACGGCGAATGCTGTAGGTGAGATGTTGGGCTCTCCGCTGCCATCACCGAACACGGTGCTCCACACCAAGGTGTCAAGTCCTGGCTTGAAGCGCGCCAGAAATTGTCCGCTGTTCGGCGTGTTGTAGTTTGCATTATGTATAAGTGTACTGCCAGAGGCCTTTGTTTGTCCGAAGATGAAGATGTCGTCGCTTTTGCTGCAGCGTACAAAATAGCTTTGGTCGTATGTTGCCGATCCGAAATAGGTGCTGCCCATCAGCATGTTACCGTGGTATGATATCTTCGACACGAAGCCGTCGGCACTGCCGCCTTGATTGAAATGCTGGTAGGCATTGGCGGTCGTGGGGAAGTCAATCGAGTTGGTTCCGCCGCATACCACCACATTGTACTCTTTGTCGCAGTCTATCGAATAGATTGCATCGTCGCTGGTGCCGCCAAGATAGCTGCTCCACATCATGTTCGACAGGTTGTAGTCGATCTTGAACACCACGCCGTCCTGACCTCCGTGGTTGGAGTATTGTATACAGTTTTGGGTTACAGGGAAGTTGGTGGATGTTGTTGTCGAGCCAATGTAGATGTTGTTCATGTCGTCTGTCATCAGCTCGCCGCGTGCGCCGTCGCCATAGTTATAGTAAAGCGAATCGTTGCCAAGCATTATGGTGACGTAGTCGAACGAGTTGCGGTAGTTAAGTCCGTCGTTGCCGTTGCCGCCAACGTATGTCGAGGCCTGCAACTGTGTTCCCTGCTGGTTGAATCGGCATATGAATATGTCAGATCCGTTTGGGAAGTTGATTGTCGAGCTGCCTTCATACTGCAGTGAGGTGCCACCGTTGAAGGTGGTGTCGTAGGCGTTGGAGGTTACAGGGAAGTCGGACGAGCCTGTGGTGCCGAAAATCACAAGTTCGTCAAACGAGTTGACATACATGCTGTGCGGCATATCCGCCATGCTGCCGCCCAGGTAGGTGGCGTATAGGCGTGTAGTGCCTGTTTCGTTGAATTTGAAGATGCCTATGTCGCAGTTGCCATTGTATGTGCCGTCGTATGCGCCCAGTGAGACCGGGTAGCCGGTGCCGAACACCACGCCAGATGTGTAGGTGTTTTTATTCGAGTCGTAGCAGCCGGTGGTTCCCCAGTTGTCGGCGGTCGAGCCTGTGTAGGTCGAGAAGTGCAGGTATGGGTCAATAATTAGAATCTGTGTGGTGTCGTAATCGCCAAGTTCAAAGGTTATGCGGTTGCCTTTCTGTATATAACGAGCCTCTATTTCAACCTGTTTGCCGTCGATGATTTGGTATGCGTAAGGTCTCAACTCGACGATGTCCACAACTGATGTGCGGACCACTATATTGCCGTTCTGCAGCTTGATTCCGTCCGTGCCGTCGTAGCGCATTACTATGTCGCTGGCCTTGGCGCCTGGGTGCAGCACGAAGTCGTATTTCATTGCGTTGCTCGCTGTGTAGACTTTCATGTCGATGCTGTTGTACAGGTCATGGTAAGTGACAGACTGATACACACCCACGCCCGACACCCATCGACTGCGGTTGCGGCCCAGGAAGTAGTTCTCGAGGCATTGCTCCTTGTCGTCGCCCGTCACGCTTCGGGTGCTGCAGCCTTCAAAAGTCAGACGGTAGGAGTGCTGGCGGTAGCGGCCTGTGGCGTTGGATTTGGCCACGGGGTGGTGCAGGTTTTCGTTGTCGGGGTGCTGTACCACGAATGTGAAACAGTCGCGTTCCACAAACAGCGTTGAGCTGTGCATCTGTGAGCGAAAAAGAACGCGTTCGTTCCACTGTCCAAGGTTTTCTGAAAACAATATGCGTGCACCGGTCCCGATAGTGTCGCGATCGTTGCGAGCATGCAACATATTGGGAACCAATAATGCAACAATGGAAAATATGATTATTTTTATAGTTTTAATCCTTATTTTCATGTCTGCAAAATTACACTTTTTTTTTCTTTTGGATGAGGATAAACAAAAAAATAGTTCAAGGATGAGGTATGTCTCATCGTTTTTTATGGCACAACAGATTGTTTGAATGATGAATAGGATAATAATGTGTTTCGTAATATCTTGAAAATCTTATGTGTATATTTTTTTTTGCTTTTTTTACGAACAAAATATATCGAGTTGAAAAAAAATCAGTACTTTTGCAAAAAATTATTCAACACGGAGTCAGCTGAAAATCCGACAAAGAGTAGGCGTAAAATAACAACGATAAAAATGAAGAAATTTTTGACGCTTTTGGTGCTTGTCGCTGTTGTGGCGGCATTCTCTTCTTGCGGCAATCCGGAATCAGATGCCAAGAAGCTTTTTGAAAAACAGAAAGAATGCAATAGACTGGAACGCAAGCACGATACCAAGAAAAACAGGACTGCAATGAAGGAATGCAATTTGAAAGCTAAAATTATGGGTCTGAAGTTTTCCAAGAAGTATGCCGAATACAGGGATGAGAACAAATACGACGACTACAATGATGAATTGAAGGACTTGTGGAAAGAATATGAAGACGACGAGGACTATTCTGATTAAGTAGAAATTCAGGTGGTTGCCGAAAAACCTTTAACGAGTAGGCTTTATTAATTGAAGAATGAATTAAAATGAAAAAAATAGTTTTAATATTTGCAGTTGTTTTTCTTGCATCGGTTTTCGCATCTTGTGGTCCGGAATACCATGCAAAACGTATAGTCAAAAAAGCCAAGAAGTGTATCGACCTTCAGGAAAAATACGATGACGATGATTCTGAAAAGAACGAAAGGAAATTCAAGGACTGCGTCTATGATCTCGAAATATTGAAAGCCAGAATAGATTTGAAATATGTAGAATATGATAGTGATGACGATGAGATGGAGGATTTTGAAGATGCTATAAAGGATGCCATGGATGATGCCGATATAGATAAAAAGGACATCAAGGATATGTATCGTTCCTTCAATTCCAGCAACAATGATGATTGATTTTTTATGCATGTTTTTTGTTGTTTTCAATGCTGATTGATAATCTTTTTCTGTGAATGTATAGCTAATGCACTAAAAAAATGTGTTATTTTAAAGTGTTTGAAAACAATAAATTAACAGGGTGTTAAAAAAATAATATCATTTTTTTGCTTCATAACGAATTTAATGTGTATTTTTGCACGCAAAATTAATACGGGGAGTGTGCCGAAAATCCTTTAAAGAGTAGGCGTAATAAAAATAAAAAAATAATGAAAAAAATTTTTACTACAGCACTTGTTGTCGCAGTTGTTGCTCTCTTCTCCTCCTGCGGCAATATGGAAAAAGACGTAAAAAAGTACTTCGAGAAGAAAAAAGAATGTACTGATCTTTACACCAAGTATAACAACAGCAAATCCGGTCAGGATGAGCAGGAGTACAACAAATGCGCAGCCAAATTGAATCTTATGGAGGCTAAAATGTACAAGAAGTATTCTGGTGCTCGCGACTCTGTAAAATACAAAGAGTATAGAAAGTTCTATCATGAACAGGATAGCATTTTCGATGCTGCTCAGAACGAGGCAAATAAAGGCGAAAGTGAGGGAAGAGGTTTTTCCTCAGGTGAAGATATGAGCTTTTAACAGCCTTTGCATATAAATATAATTAATTGGAGTATACCGAAAATCCTTTAAAGAGTAGGTTTTTTTTTAGAATATTCTAACCATGAAAAAAGTTCTTTATATATTTGCAGCTGTTGCTGTTGTCGCTATGTTCTCTTCTTGTGGCGGCGTTAACAAAAAAGCAAAAAAATATGTCAAAAAGGCCGAGAAATGTGTTAAGTTAGACCTTACTAACGAGCAAGGCAAATTCACTAATGTTGATGATGAGCATGCTTATGACAAGTGCAATGAGGATCTCTATGTCATGAGGGCTGAAATCTTGTTGAAATATGTCAACAAGGATGAAAAAAGGAAAGATTTTAACAAAAAACGCGACGAGTTGATTAGCAACACAAAGGTTAATCAGGAAAAACTCAAACGCCTTGCAAGAGAATTACCTACTAAAGCTAAATAGTATTTAAATTATTAGCTGAAATAAAAAAGCCATCCGTGTGGATGGCTTTTTTTTTTGTGGTACATAACCAAATATTTTGCTGGTATACATTCGTCTCGCCAGCGATAAATCATCAAAAAGGTGTATTGGGTTTATACCATTATACATTGAAAAACTCAAAAATATTGCCGTTTGAAAAAAAAGTTGTACCTTTGCAAATTGTTTTAAAGCAGGAGTGTGCCGAAAATCCGTTAAAGAGTAGGCCTATAAATATATTATATTCAAAAAGATGAAAAAAGTTTTTTGTGTTTTGGCTGTAGCTACAGTGATGGTTGCGTTTGCTTCGTGTGGTCCAAAATCAGCAGGAAAGAAAGCTGCAAAAGCTAATTGCGAATGTATACAGGCCGGTGGAGAAGCTGATAATGAAAAATGCAAGAATGCTGACGAGCTGGCTACAAAATATGCAGAGAAGTATGGCAACGATGTGGCGAAGACAGATAAATACAACGCTGCATACGACAAGGTCGCCAAAGAGTGCGGTGAAAAGAAATAGTTACAAAAGTCAGTCCACAGTTATTGCATGAAGGCCTGTGTGTGCTGTCAATGAAATATAATTAATGGAGTGTGCCGAAAATCCATTAAAGAGTAGGCATTCAATAAAACGAAAAAAATGAAGAAATTTTTTACGGTTCTTGCTGCTGTTGCAGTAATGACTATGTTTGCCGCCTGTGGTGGCTCTGGCAAAAAAGACGATACTGGCAAGAAGGGCGATTCGGCATCGAAAGAAAATGTCGATAAGCAGAAAAAGGATGATAATTTGAACGCAGGTCAAAATAATAACAGTGTTTCTGTTGTTTCTGATGCTATGAGAAGCGACGCACAGGCTTATGCTGATCTGTTTTGCCAAGCATATAGAGAAAACAGATTGGATGATGCTACACTCGAAAGCCAAGCTAATGCAATTGGCCAGAAATATATGACAGACCAAGCTACAATGAGGGCATTTGGTACTGCAATCGGTGAAGCTTTACAGGCATCTTGCCCTGATGCATTTGCCGCTATGCAAGCAGAATTTTAATTTGCTATGCAGGAGCAGATGTAATCCTGTATCATATAACAGATAGATTAGCCGCCATATTATGACGGCTTTTTTAATCAAAAAATATGACTATGAAAAAAATATTTTTAGTATTAGCCTCGATTGCCTTGGTTTTTGCCATGGCTTCCTGTGATAACTTTGGCGGTAGCAAAAAGCGGAGTAGGGATAAGGACAAAAGCAAGGACAAGCTTGAGAAGGATGTCCGTCTCTTCGCCAAGGATGCCGCCAGGTGTCTCAAAGACCTTGAAAAAAATCGTTACGACAAGTGTACAGAAGAATTAGAAAAAGAAGGAAAAGAGCTCGACAAAAAGTATCCCTCTGAGAAGGAACAGAAACGAGTCAAGGAAATATTCCTCGACGAGTTTGAAAAACAGGGTGTTGATTCAAGGTATGTCGAATGGTTCACTTATATTCTCAACAATCATAGTTCCTCCAAGAATGACTATGGCAATGACTATGATTATGACTATCAGACTAACAGTTCGGCTCCAGACTATGGATCGTATGACGATTACGATATAATTGATGAGGAGACCATCGATGACCTTGAAGATGATTATGATTTTTTTGGTTATGACTATTGATAGCCGTTGAACCATTTCGGCAAATCGTTCGTGCCAACCTATAGCCGCCATATCATGACGGCTATTTTTATTTGTATACGATTTGTTTTTTTTTCGTAATTTTGCAATTCTGTTATGATAAACCAGGAAACCATACAACGCATTATGGATGCGACTCGTATAGAGGAGGTGATTGGTGAATTTGTGCAGCTCAGAAAGCGCGGAACCAATCATGTGGGCTGTTGCCCTTTCCATAACGAGAAGACACCTTCGTTTTCTGTGTCGCCCGCCAAAGGCATTTACAAGTGCTTCGGTTGCGGCGACAGCGGCAATGCGGTCGGGTTCCTGATGAAGCATGAACACTACACCTATCCTGAGGCTTTGCGCTGGCTGGCAGCGAAATACAATATCGAGATTGAGGAGGAAAAACTCACCGAGGAACAGATAGAGCGCAACAACGAGCGCGATGCCCTGTTCCATGTGTCGGAGTTTGCCCAGAAATATTTCGCTTCATTGCTTTATGACAATGAGATGGGTACAGCCGTGGGGCTTGGATATTTCCACGAGCGCGGTTTGACCGACAAGGTGATAAAGGATTTCGGATTGGGCTATTGCCTTGACGAGTGGAGTAACTTCACCGACCATGCACGCAAGAATGGTTACAGTGACAACGTGCTGCAGAAAACTGGTCTGACAATCTTCAAGGATGACGGCAAGAGCTACGACCGTTTTCGTGGACGTGTCATGTTCCCTATCTACAGCGTCAGCGGCCGTGTGCTCGGCTTTTCGGGACGCATCCTCTCGAAGGAGAAAAGCCCGGCAAAGTATGTCAACTCGCCTGATTCGGAAATCTACAACAAAAGCCATATCCTCTATGGCCTTTATCAGGCCAAGAACGCCATCAGCCGCCAGGACAAGTGCTATCTCGTGGAGGGTAATATTGATGTCATTTCCATGTACCAGTCGGGCGTGGAGAACACCGTGGCCTCTTGCGGCACTTCGCTGACCGTGGAGCAGGTGCGCCTCATGCGGCGCTATACTAAGAATGTCACCGTACTTTACGATGGCGACAGCGCTGGTATCAAGGCTGCATTCCGTGCGGTGAATATGCTGTTCGAGGAAGGAATGCATGTGCGTGTGGTGCTGTTCCCTGACGGCGAAGACCCTGACAGCTATGCCCGCAAGTACGGCTCGACACAGCTGCAGGAATATCTGAAGGATAACGAGACCAACTTTATTCTTTTCAAGACAAAGATACTGATTGAGGAAATCAAGGGCGATCCAATCCGCAAAGCCGAGGTGCTTAGCGACATTGTGAAGACTATCGCGCTGGTGCCCGACATGATGGAACGTACCGAGTATGTGCGCCTGTGTGCTTCGCATTTGCAGATGCCGGAACAGACGTTGCAGACTGAACTTGCCAAGGAGCTGAACCGACGCCTGCGCGCCACCGCCGACCACAAGCCAGACCCCAACGACAAGGACTTGAACGACACTGCGACACAAGACACCCCTGAGAAGAAGGAGGAAAAGCCTGCCGTCAAGATTACCACTCCGTTTATGCTCAATCCTGCCGAATACCAGGAACGAAAGATAATCAATCTTCTTCTGAACTACGGTAACGAGAAGCTGACCTTTGACGACAAGGACGAAGCAGGAAACGCTGTTAAGATCGAATACACCGTGGCCCAAGTCGTTGTGGGTGACATCCTCAACGACCAACTGACCTTCGATGATCCGCTGTGCCAGGCGATATTCAACGAGTACGCTGAATGCATCCAGCGAGGCGAGACCTGCATCAATGCCCAGCGTTTTGCTGAACATACCGACGTGCAGGTGCGCGACATGGCTATCGCTATGATGATGGAGGACTACAGCATCAGTGACAACTGGTGGAAGAAGAAACAGATAGCCGTGCCTACACCGGAACAGTGCGTGAAGAGTGATGTCGAGGAGTCGCTACTTAATTTCAAACTCAAAAAACTTGACAAGAGAATCGACGACCTCGACCGCCAGTTTGCCTACACATCTGGCGAGGAAGACAAACTTATTCTTGTGGCGGAGAAGATGCACCTTGTAAAGCTGCGCCAGCAGATAGGCGCAGAACTGAAACGGGTGTATGTTTAGGGGTTAAAGGTTGAAAATTGTAAAAAAAAATAGCAAGCTAATATCATTTTGTATAAAATGGATATCCAGACCATAAAAAACAGATATGACATTATAGGCAACGATCCCAAGCTGATGTTGGCCATCAACAAGGCCATACAGGTCGCACCTACCGATTTGAGCATTCTCGTCACTGGCGAGAGTGGTGTCGGCAAGGAGATCTTTGCACGCATGATTCATGACAACAGCACTCGCAAGCACAAGAAGTTGGTGCCTGTAAACTGCGGTGCTATCCCCGAGGGTACCATCGAGAGCGAACTCTTCGGACATGTTAAGGGCTCGTTCACAGGCGCTGACAAAGACCGCAAAGGCTATTTTGAAGAGGCTGACGGAGGCACAATTTTCCTTGACGAGATAGGTGAACTGCCGCTGTCCATGCAAGTGAAGCTGCTCCGTGTCCTTGAAAACGGCGAGATTATTCCTGTGGGTTCGTCGACGGCACGCAAAATCAATGTACGTGTTGTTGCAGCTACCAATGTAGACCTGCTGGCAGCCATTCGCAAGGGCCACTACCGTGAAGACCTGTATTACCGCCTGAATCAGATTTCGATTGCCATTCCACCTTTGCGTGAGAGGAAGGACGATATCGTTCTCCTATTCCGCAAGTTTGCTTCGGATATTGCTGAGAAATACCAGATGCCGCTTCTTCGCCTGTCGGATGACGGTCGCCAATACCTGATGGACTACCCTTGGTACGGCAACGTCCGGGAGCTGAAGAACATCACGGAACAGATAGCCGTCGTTGAGACGGAGAGAGTGATTACCAAGGATATTCTTAGTAATTACATACACTATGTGCCTGATGAGAAGATGCCGGTGCTGTTCCATGCCGACACTCATCAGGCCGATACTATCTCAGACCGCGAATTGTTGCTGAAGGCCTTGTCGATGGGACAGATGATAAACGAGATGCGCGGCGAAATAAACAATTTGAAGCACATCATAACCACTCTTGCACAGCAGGGGGTGCCTCTGCAAGGCGATATGCGTGACGAGCCTACGTTTATTGATGGAGAGAATTATTACCAAATTGAATCCCCGCATCATGTCTCGCCACAGACGCAGATGTCCAAGCATGGCGACCATAGACATGAGGAGGCTGAGGAGGTGGAGTTTCAGGACTCGGAGGTCGTGGAGAACGAGCCTGTGTCGCTTGTGGAACGCGAGAAGGCTGCCATCATCAAGGCTTTGGAGCGTCACCGTGGCCGCCGTCGTCCCGCCGCCGCCGAGCTTGGAATATCGGAACGTACGCTATACCGCAAGATTAAGGAATATGACATCGATTGTTGATAAACTGGTATATTATTTTTGTCTCCTTTTTTCGTTTTTTTGTATTTTTGCAAAATAAATAACACGGGGTTTATATTAATAACGATTTGTAATAGAATTAATAAGGCTATAATACATGGAAATAGAGACTATTCAGATTACATTACCTTCGTCGAAAAGCCTGTCGAACCGTTGGCTGGTGCTTGACTATATGTCGCGTACCGGCATCAAAATAAAAAATATTTCTTCTTCGAACGATACACAGCAGTTGGCACGTCTTCTGCATCAGTTGAAAGGTGGTCGTCGCCATAATTTCGATTGCCGTGATGCTGCTACTGTTGCTCGTTTCATGCTAGCTCTTCTTTCTGTCACTCCAGGTAAACATACGCTTACAGGTTCTGAACAGTTGTGCAAGCGCCCCATGGGACAGATGATTGATGCCCTGCGCGCCGCAGGATGCAACATTGTGTGCACCGGCGAGGAGGGTTTCCTGCCTGTTAAGATTGAAGGAATGAATCCTGCGTCTCAGCGTTTGGTGATTGACTGCAGCATCAGCAGTCAGTTTGCCTCTGCATTATTACTGTCGTCGGCCACATTGCCGCAGGGCGGCATTGTAGAACTGACTGGCACCAAGGTCTCGGAGCCTTATATAGAGATGACGTTGAAGGTTATGGAACAGGGCAAGGTGAACTGGACTCTGAAAGGTGTTCCGCCAGCCTATTATGTCGAGCATTCCATACCTCAGTGCGATGTGGTGTCTATTGAGAAGGACTGGTCATCGGCCTCTTATTTCTTTGAGGCTGCATCATTCCTGCCTGACATTCCGATGCGTCTTCCCGGTCTTGCTCGCGAAAGCCTGCAGGGCGATGTCGTGGTGAGAGACATATATTCAAAACTGGGATTATCTGTGAATCAAGGTGAGCAGTCGGTCGAACTTAAGAGAGAAAAGGATTTTGTCAAGACGTTTGAGTGGGATTTTTCCAATACTCCCGACCTCGTTCCTGCAGTGGCAGTGACTTGTGCCGCGCTTGGCATTGAGGCTCGTCTCAGTGGCGTCTCCACATTAAAATACAAGGAGAGTGACCGTCTTGCAAGCATAGCATCAGAATTGAAGAAACTGGGCCGTGAGGTCTTGGTTGAAGAGGATGTCATGAATATACCGGCTGGGGAACCGTTCAACAGCAAGACTCTTGCCGCTGCCGGCTGCATCGACTCGCACGACGACCACAGGATTGCCATGGCTTTTGGTGCACTTAAGGTGATTTGTCCAGGTCTTGAAGTTAGTAATCCAGACTGTGTCGCCAAATCATTCCCCGATTTCTGGAAGATGCTGGAGCGCCTGAATATCCCTGCATGATTGCATGACTCTTTACTTCAAGGTTTGAAGGATTGAGGCGGCATTAGTGTTGTCTACCCAATTTATCTCTTTATAGCGGCTAAGCCACGTCATTTGTTTCTTGGCATATTGCCAGGTGTGGTTTTTTATTCCGGATACGGCCTGTTCAAGCGTGGTTTTTCCGTCGAGATATTCAAAGATTTCTTTGTAGCCCACAGTGTTAAGCGTGTTTAGGTCTCGATAGGGCAGGAGTGAGGCTGCCTCGTCGAGCAGCCCTTGTTCCATCATTGCATCGACACGCTTGTAGATGCGGTCGCGCAATATGTCTCGATTGCATTGCAGACCGAATTTCACAATGTTGAACGGCCTCGGTGGCAGGCTTTTGTTTATGAGTTTACTGTAAGGTTGTCCAGAGGTGTAGATTGTTTCCAGCGCCCGTTGCACGCGCATGTGGTTGTCGCGGTCTACCACAGCATAGTATTCTGGATCGAGCCGTTCAAGTTCCTGCAGCAGTTCTGGCAGCTGTCCGTCAGCGATTCTTTTGCTCAGCGACGACCGCAGTTCTGGTGTCGGGTCGGGCAGCACATTGATGCCGTGGCACAGTGCGTCGACATATAGGCCAGAGCCACCGACAGCCACTACGTCGTTGTGTAGTTTGAACAGTTCATCGAGTTTTTCGAGGGCTTCGTGTTCAAACTGAAAAGCGTTGTAGGGCTGATGTATTGAGCGGTGTGCGATGAAATGGTGCTTGACGGCGGCCAATTCTTCTGGCGACGGACGGGCAACACCAATATTGAGTTCACTGTAGAACTGGCGCGAATCGCACGACAGAATCTCGGTACCGAGTTCGTGGGCGACCTCGATGGCGGTGGCTGTCTTGCCGATGGCCGTAGGTCCTACTATGACGATGAGATGTTTCAATTCTGGTTGTTCACTGGTTGCAGACCGAGGCTGGCGGCTATGTCGAGCATCATCTGCCATGCCGCATCGCGGTCGTTGGGAATCGTTCCGTCGAGGATGGCGTCCTTAATACTGTCTTTGATTACGCCGATTTCATGGCAGGGACCGATGTTGAATGTCTGCATGATATCGTTACCGCTGACTGGTGGCTGAAAGTTACGTATGCGGTCTTTCTCTTCGAGCTCGACAAGCTTTTGGCGTACAAGCTTGTAATTTTTCTCAAACCTTCTTTTCTTTTCCTCTTTTTTTGACGTTATGTCGGCTTCGCAGAGCAGCATGAGATCGTCGATGTCGTCGCCGGCATCGAACAGCAACCGCCGTACAGCTGAATCAGTGACCACATCCTCGGTTATGGCTATGGGGCGGAGATGTAGAAGGACAAGCTTTTCGACGTATTTCATTTTCGCATCGAGAGGTAGTCTCAACCTGCCGAAGATACGTTTCACCATCTGAGCGCCTTTCACCTCGTGACCATGGAATGTCCATCCAAGTCGTTCGTCGAATCGTTTGGTGGCAGGCTTGCCTACGTCGTGCAGCAGGGCGGCCCAGCGCAGCCACAGGTCGTCGCTTTTTTCGGCAACGTTGTCGACCACTTCCATTGTGTGGAAGAAGTTGTCCTTGTGACCGTGGCCGTTGATTGTCTCTACTCCTTTAAGTCGCGATATCTCAGGAAAGAAGATAGGCATCAGACCTGATTTCTGGAGCAGTTTCAGACCTACCGACGGCTTGGGCGACAGCATTATTTTGTTCAGCTCGGTGGTTATTCGTTCTTGAGATATTATCTTCAGCCGCTCGGCATTCCTACATATTGATTCAAAGCATTTCTCTTCGATTATGAAACCCAGCTGTGAGGCGAAACGCACAGCTCGCATCATACGCAGAGGGTCGTCGGAGAAAGTGATGTCGGGGTCGAGCGGAGTACGCAGTATGCCCTCGTTAAGGTCGCGAATGCCGCAGAAAGGATCTACTAGTTCACCGAAACATCCTTCGTTGAGACATACAGCCATGGCGTTGACAGTGAAGTCGCGTCGGTTCTGGTCGTCCTCGAGAGTGCCGTCCTCAACAATAGGTTTGCGGCTGTCGCGCTTGTACGATTCGCGGCGGGCACCGACAAATTCAATCTCCCAGTCAATGCCGCCATGGAAGTAGTGAAACTGTGCCGTCCCGAAGTTTTTGTACACATGCACCTCAATTGAGGGACTGATGCGGCGGGCCACCTCCTCGGCAAGTGCGATTCCGCTGCCGAGACAAACGATGTCGATGTCAGAGCAAGGCCGCTGCAGGAAATAGTCGCGCACCACCCCACCGACAGCATAAGCTTCGATGTGCATGTCGTCGGCAACAGCACCGACGATATTGTAGATTGGGTGATTCAGAACGACATCCATTTCAGACGTTAGTGTTTGTCGTAGTCCTGCGTGCCAACAAGGGTGTTGGCTTCGTCGTAGAACTCCCAGACGTTGGCTTTCAGGTCGTTGATGTAAACGCCTTTATAGTATGGGGCTCCGTTCTCGCGATAGCTGTTGCATATACCGTTTTTCTTGCCGTCGGAATAAATGGTCTCGGTCCACATCTGTCCGTTGGCATAGTATGTCTCCCAGCGGCCTTCCCTCAGGCCGTTCTTTATCATACCCTTGGCGTTGATGGTGTAGTTGTCGTTGAACTGGAAGCAATGTTGCTCGTCGCCTTTGTAGTAGACTATGCTTAGTGGGCGATGGTCGTCCTTGGTTGATTCGAGCACAACGAGTGAGTCGTAATTGTCGTTGAACAAGGGCTTGGAGTCCATATCGTAGAATGCCCAGTTTGCACCTTTCACGTGGTTCTGGCTGAAGTCGCCCTGAGCGTGGAGCTTGCCGTTCTCGTAGTAGAAACGCCAAGTGCCGGACGGAACGGTTTCGTTTGAGAAGTGTTTCTCGTACTGGATATTTCCATTCTCGTAGTAGTATTTCTCGCCTTCAAGTATTTTCTTGCCATTAGAGCCTTCAATGACGAGGTACACCAACTTCTTGTTCCCGTTGGCGTAGGTGGATTTTACCTCTTCCGTGATATTGACGCTGTCGTCTTTCTCTTTTGAGCCGTTGCATGCGCAGAATAGCAATGCTGTGATGGCGAGAGCCGCGGTAATAATTCTATATTTCATTATTGACGGGATTTATATTGTTCTTCAATAAGCTTCTCGGCGGCGGTGTAGGCACTGACCTTGCTGTCGAGTATGTCTTGTCGCACTTTCTCGAGTTTTTCTTCCATGCCCGGGGCGCTGTAGAAACGCTCCTTGAGTGTGTTTTCTATTGTTTCGTCGAGTATGCGGAGGTTCTGTTGCTGGCGTTTGTGGTAGAAATAGCCGTTGCCTTTGGTGAAGGCCACATATTCAGTCACTTTGTTCCATATCTCCTGCAGTCCCATTTTGCTGTATGCTGAGCAAAGCATCACAGGAACGGTCCATTGCGATTCGGGCAGTGGAAACAGATGCAGTGCGTTGCGGAACTGCTGGGCGGCAAGCTTAGACTTGTCGATGTCGATGTCGCTCTTGTTTATGGCTATCATGTCGGCCATTTCCATGATACCGCGCTTGATGCCTTGCAGCTCGTCGCCGGTGTTGGCTAGCTGCAGAAGCAGGAAGAAATCGACCATCGAGTGTGCTGCGACTTCCGACTGTCCGACACCGACTGTCTCGACAATGACAACGTCGAATCCGGCGGCTTCACACAATAATATGATCTCACGTGTCTTGCGAGCCACTCCGCCCAGCGAGCCTGCCGACGGGGAAGGCCGTATGAAGGCGTTGGGATCGGTCGACAGCTCCTTCATACGAGTCTTGTCACCGAGGATGCTGCCTTTCGAACGCTCGCTGCTTGGGTCGATGGCAAGAACTGCAATCTTATGGCCTAGGGCAGTGAGCATCTTGCCCAAAGCCTCGATGGTGGTGCTCTTGCCTGCACCGGGGACACCTGTGATGCCGAGACGTATCGACTTTCCGCTGTGGGGCAGGCACTGCTCTATGATTTGCTGTGCCTTTCGTTGGTGGTCGAAACGAGAGCTTTCAACCAATGTGATGGCACGCGACAGCATGACCCTGTCGCCGTGCAGAATGCCGTCGACAAGCTGTTCGACAGAGGGCTCGTTACGCTTCTTCTGCTGCATTTTTTCGAGGTAAAAATTGCTGACTTGCTCAGGCTGTTTAACCCCTCCCTGCACATTGAGCGCACTGTCGTATTCAAAATTTGAATAAGTTTTTTTGTCGCGTTCGTTCATCATAGTTGGTTGCAATATAATTTGTTACATGAACGTAAATATTCGTTGTCAGACTACAAAGATAAGATTATTTTTAAAAAATTTTGCCACATGTCAAAAAATGTGTACTTTTGCAGCCGATTTTGAGTGAGGAAAGTGACGTTTTTTCGACATTAGAAACTCAAAGATGGCGGGGTAGCTCAGCTGGTTAGAGCGTCGGATTCATAACCCGGAGGTCATGAGTTCAATTCTCATCCCCGCTACAAAACGACGGCTTCGCACAACAGCGAAGCTTTTTTTTGTAAAATAATTATCAATTTCTTAGCTTTTATTATTCAACTTTCGAAATTCACTTTCATTGCTCTACCTTCATATCCCATATTGTCATCATAAATGTACCTACTGCGGCTTTTATTCTGTGGCAGGCAGGCGCGATTATAGCGAATATGTCGATGCAATATGTTCTGAAATAAGACTCCGTGGGGATGGTAGACGATTGAGAACTATATATTTCGGTGGCGGCACTCCTTCGCTGTTGTCGCCATTACAGCTGCGAAAGATTACTGGCACTATCGCAGAATGTTTTGATGTGTCGGGTATTGAAGAGGTCACGCTAGAGGCCAATCCCGAGAACCTCACTCCAGAATATGTGGCTTTGCTTGCCGAGATGCGTTTTTTCAATAGGCTGAGCATTGGCATCCAGTCGTTTTCGGACAGCGAACTGCATTTGCTCAATCGCGTCCACAACGCCAACCAGGCCACTGATGCTATCCACAATGCTTCGGAGGCTGGATTCAATAACATATCGGTTGACTTGATTTTCGGGCTCCCACACCAGAGCGTCGGCAAGTGGCTTGACAACCTTGACATATTGGCATCGCACAAGGATTTTGGTTCCATCAAGCACTTGTCGTGCTACGAGTTGACATTAGAGCCGGGTTCAATACTTGAACGTCAGCTGCAGATGGGTCGTTTGTCAATGGCTGGCGACGAGGTGCTCGAGGCACAATATAGCCAACTCCTTGATTGGTGTATGCGGAACGGCTTTGAACAATACGAAATCTCAAATTTCTGCAGGCCTGGTTTCCATTCTCGCCACAACAGCCGCTATTGGAACCGTACTCCTTATATCGGTGTGGGTGCCGGAGCCCATTCTTTCAATGGTACGCGGCGTCGGTGGAATAAGCCGGACATCGCCGCTTATGTCAAGGGTGCGTCAATAGGAGAGATACCTTTCGATGAAGAATTGCTTTCCGATAAAGATGCTTTCAATGAATATATTATGACATCGCTTCGTACTGTTCGCGGTATACATAAGCCTGTCATTGATTCGGAATTCAGCTCGTTTTCGACGGGGCTTGCAAAACAGATTCAGTCATTCATCCGCAAGGGAATGATTGTTGAGACGAAGGACTACTACATCCCCACAGCCGCAGGTCTGCTTCATGCCGACGGCATTGCTTCAGAATTATTTGTCATTTGATAGGTCCGCAAATCACACCGCCGCTGCTGTCACGGCAAGCACCAGTGACTGAGGCTAGTGTGTTGTTTTGCCCGCTTAGGCGCAGATAGGCCAGTAGTGCGAAGATTATGGCCTCCTTGTAGTCGACAATCAGAGGGTCGCATTCGTGGATTGTGACATTGGGAGCGATGTTGGTTACCCTCTGCATTAAAAACTTGTTTTTGGCTCCACCGCCCGTGACTATAATGACGTGGCTGCCGCTCTCTGTCAGGGCCTGGCACAGTTGGTATGCGATGTGCTCGGTCGTGGTTCTCAGAAGGTCGGGAATCGGTGTGGTGATGTTTTGTTCAAGCAAAGGCAGGAATGAACTTTCAAACCATTCTTTGCCAAGTGTTTTCGGCGCTTGCTGGGAATAGTAGCCAATGCTGTTGAGCTCCGAAAGGAGTCTGTCGATGATATGCCCGGAGGCGGCTGTTTGCCCATCGTGGTCATAGCTTGCCCCGGCTTTTGCCGCGAGCCAGTTGAGAGCCATGTTACAGGGACATATGTCGTAGGCTATGCGTTGTCCGTCAGCTTCGTATGAGATATTGGCAATGCCACCGAGGTTTATGCAGCTGTCGTATTGTCCGAACAGGAGTCTGTCGCCTATTGGAACCAGCGGCGCACCCTGGCCGCCGAGAGCAACGTCAAGCCTTCGGAAATCGTATACCACTGGCAATCCCGTTACGGCATGTATTACATTTCCGTCGCCAATCTGGGCTGTCATTCCACGCTCGGGCTGGTGGAACACAGTATGACCGTGCGAGGCTATGCAGTCTACCTCGCCTGGGTGGGCATTGCGGAACTGCAGCACCTTTTCACCGAAAAAGCGTCCCAGCTCAACATCAGCCATCGCATATTCCATTGCCGAGGCTTTGTGGATCGAGGCCAGTCGCTGTCGCCATTCCGTAGGGTAGGGGACTGTTTCTGCGGCTAAGAGCTTAAAACTGTCAGGGCTGCTAAAATCGCAGTATGCTATGTCAAGTCCGTCGAGCGAAGTGCCCGACATAAGTCCGAGGATGCGCATTTTATTAAAAGTCAAACAACATTCTAAACGCAAATGGGTGCTAAATGTTTTGTGTTTTCTATTTTTTTTACAAAACAGGCAAAATAATTAAAAAAAAATCTTAATTTTGCAAACTCAATCTGCCGTAGTGGATTGGTGTGCTTACATATAAGCGTTTAGAATTGAATGATATAATATAATTAATATATACAAACATGAAGAAAATAATCAACACTTCCAAGGCTCCTGCAGCCATCGGTCCTTACAGCCAGGCCGTCCTTGCAGGCAACACGCTTTACATCTCGGGTCAGATTCCCATCAACCCCGCCACCAAAGAGGTTCCTGAGGGTATTACAGCCCAGACCGAACAGGTTATGCAGAACATCAAGGCTATTCTGGACGAGGCTGGTTTCACGTTCCAGGATGTGGTGAAGAGCACCTGCCTGTTGGCTGATATGGAGTATTTCAAACCCATGAACGAGGTTTACGCCAAGTATTACAACACCGACTGCCCCGCCCGCGCCGCCTTTGCAGTGAAGGGTCTTCCGATGGGCGTACTGGTCGAGATTGAGACAATAGCAGTAAAATAAAATGTCAGACACGTCTGACTAGTCTGACCAGTCCGACTAGTCCGACATAAAATTAGAACAATGGATTTTAGCTTCACCAAACAAGAAGAACTCTTCCTGCAGATGATCCGCGAATTTGCAGAGAAGGAAGTCAAGCCCCTCGCCGCCGAAGTGGACGAGGAGGAGCGTTTCCCCATGGAGACCGTCCAGAAGATGGCCAAAATCGGTCTGATGGGCATCCCCATTCCCACCCAGTACGGCGGTGCCGGCGGCACGAACGTCATGTACGGCATGGCTGTCGAGGAGCTCAGCCGCGTCTGCGCCACCACGGGTGTCATCCTTTCCGCCCACACCTCCCTCTGCTGCGCCCCCATCCTTGAGGCCGGCACCGAGGAACAAAAGATGAAATATCTGCCCAAGCTCGCCAGTGGCGAGTGGATTGGCGCCTTCGGACTCACCGAGCCCAATGCCGGTACCGACGCTGCAGGTCAGCAGACCATAGCTGTCGAGGATGGCGACTACTGGGTGCTCAACGGCAGCAAGATTTTCATCACCAACGGCAGTTATGCCAACGTTTTCATCATCATCGCCATGACTGATAAGAGCCTCGGCACCAAGGGTATCAGTGCCTTTATCGTCGAGAAGACAGACCCGGGCTTCAGCATCGGCAAGAAAGAAAAGAAGATGGGTATCCGTGGTTCGGCTACGACAGAGCTCATTTTCGAGGATTGCCGCATCCCGAAGGATCGTCAGCTCGGCCAGCTCGGCAAAGGCTTCGGCCTTGCCATGAAGACCCTCGACGGCGGACGTATCGGTATCGCTTGCCAGGCTCTGGGTATTGCTCAGGGAGCCATGGACGAGACTATCAAGTACACCAAGGAGCGCAAGCAGTTCGGACGCTCTATCAGCCAGTTCCAGAACACTCAGTTCCAGATGGCCGACCTCGAGACCAAAGTTCAGGCCGCCCGTCTGCTCTGCCGTTCGGCACACTACAAGAAAGACCACGGCATCCCGTATTCCGCTGATGCAGCAATGGCCAAGCTGTTCGCTGCCGAGACGGCTATGGAGGTGACCACCAAGGCTGTCCAGTTCCACGGCGGCTACGGCTACACCCGCGAATACCCTGTAGAGCGTATGATGCGCGATGCCAAGATTACCGAGATTTACGAAGGCACCAGCGAAGTCCAGCGCATGGTTATTGCCGGTAAACTGTTTAAATAATCGAGACCTATAAGACCTATAAGGCTTATAAGTCCTATAAGACCTATAATTAGAAGAAAATGAATATAGTAGTTTGCATAAAGCAAGTGCCGGACACCACAGAGGTTAAAATCAATCCTGTTACTGGTACTCTTATTCGTGAGGGTGTTCCTTCAATCATGAACCCTGACGATAAGGGCGGTCTCGAATTCGCCCTTCAATTGAAAGACAAATACGGTGCCCATGTCACCGTCATCACCATGGGTCTGCCCCAGGCCGAGGCTATCCTTCGCGAAGCTCTCGCCATGGGCGTCGACCGTGCTATTCTGCTCACCGACCGCAAGCTCGGCGGTGCCGACACCTTGGCTACATCGAGTGCCATAGCAGGTGCACTGCGCACCATGGATTTCGACCTCATCATCACTGGCCGCCAGGCTATCGATGGCGACACCGCGCAGGTCGGTCCTCAGATTGCCGAGCACCTCGACCTGCCGCAGGTTTCGTATATGGCCGACCTTCAGTATGATGAAGCTACCAAGACCTTCACCGTCAAGAAACAACTTGAGGACGGCTACCAGATTCTCGAAATGCAGGCTCCTTGCGTAGTTACGGCTTTGGCCAGCGCAGTACAGCCCCGCTACATGAGCGTCAGTGGCATTGTCACTGCATGGGACAAGGAAGTCGAGGTTTGGGGCGCCGACAGAATCAACGTCCCCGAGGAGCATATCGGCAAGGCCGGTTCGCCCACGAGTGTCTTCAAGTCGTTCCCCAAGCAGCTCAAACCCGCAGGCCAGACCTTCGAGGTGGGTCCGGAAGAAGCTGTCGAACTGATTGTCAACAAGCTCAAAGAGAAACATATTATTTAATGACCTTAAAGTCCTTAAAGACCCTAAGGACCTTAATGACCTTAAAAGAAAGAAACAATGAACTTAGCAGAATATAAAGACGTATATGTGTTTGCCGAGCAACGCAACGGCAAACTGCAGAATGTGGCTCTTGAGCTCCTCGGCAAGGCACGCGAGCTCGCCGACGCCAACAACGAAAAGGTCGTCGCCATGCTTCTCGGCAAGGATATTAAATCCCTCGCACAGACCCTTATTGAGCATGGTGCCGACAAGGTAATGGTTGTCGATCACGACCTGCTGAAGGACTACATGACCGAGCCCTATACCGAGGCTATCACTGCCATCATAGAGAGCGAGAAGCCCAGCATCATGCTTATCGGTGCCACCACCATTGGCCGTGACCTTGGTCCTCGTGTCAGCGCCCGCAACCGCACCGGTCTTACAGCCGATGCCACCAAACTTGAGATCAGCGATGACGAAGCCCACGAGTTCCGTATGACCCGTCCCGCTTTCGGCGGCAACCTCATGGCTACTATTCTCTGCAAGAACAACCGCCCGCAGATGAGCACCGTACGTCCCGGCGTCATGCAGAAAATGGCCGCCGACGCCAACCGCAAGGGCGAGATTGTCGACTTCAATGTCAACTTCGATGAGAAGAAGATTGCCCGCGTGAAGCTTGTCAAAACCGTTAAGGAAGAGAAGGCAGTCACCGACATCAGCGAGGCCAAGATTCTCGTCAGCGGTGGCCGTGGTGTCGGCACCAAGGACGGATTCGGCAAACTCGAGGCTCTGGCCAAAGAACTTGGTGGCGAGGTTTCCAGCAGCCGCGCCATGGTTGACGCAGGTGTCATGCCTGCTGACCGTCAGGTGGGTCAGACCGGTAAGACCGTGCGTCCAGCCCTCTATATGGCCTGCGGCATAAGTGGTGCCATCCAGCACCTCGCCGGCATGGAAGAGAGCGAACTTATCATCGCCATCAACAAAGACAAGTTTGCCCCCATCTTCCAAGTTGCAGATCTCGGCATCGTGGGTGACCTCCACAAGATTGTCCCCATGCTCACTGAGAGACTGAAGACCATGCAGAAATAAACTTCCAGAAAACAATCACAAACGAGGAGCAGACCATAAGGGCTGCTCCTCTACATATAAAGCAATACTAAATGAATCGTACAAGCAAAATTATCGGCGGTATTGCCCTTTTAGCCTTCGGCATCGTCTGGGCTTTGGAGACCATGGGAGTCATCCACATCAACCTTGAAGGCTGGTGGGCTCTATTCATTATCGTGCCATGCTTTATCAATATCTTCAATGACAAGCACAAGGCAGGCGCCATCATTGGTTTCGGTGTCGGTATCCTGTTGCTTTTGGCAGCACGGAACGTCATTCTTTGGGCCGACATTTGGAAATATATGATCTGTATTGTGGCTGTGGTTTGGGGCTTTTCGCTGCTGTTTTTCAGCAAGAAGAATCATTGCTGTCATTGTCATACCAGTGAAGATGAAACCATTGTCATGGACGGCGGCAAAATGCACAAGATTAACGTGACCTTCGGCAAGCAGGAATACAGCTACGATGGCCAGCCCTTCGAGGGTGCCGATGTGCATACAAGCTTTGGTTTCGTCAGCCTCGACCTGCGCAATGCCGACATCCGCGACGGTGCTGTCATCAGCGTCGATTGCAGCTTCGGCGGTATGGAAATCCGCGTAGACAAGGGCATCTGCGTCAAGAACGACATCGATACCGCTTTTGCCGGTGTCGACAGCGAAAGCTGCACCCAAGCCGTCGACGGTGCCAAGACCATCTACTTAAAAGGCCGTTGCAGCTTCGGCGGTATCGAGATAAAGTAATCAGTCTCGACACATAAACTAGGCGGCCCGCAGCAACACTGCGGGCCGCTTTATTCACAAATTCACAAATTAACACATTCACATATTAACGCATTAATAAACGCATTCTGCTTGGCTCCGCATGAGCAAATTGCCTGTGGCCGTTTGCTGGCCTGCGACTGAAACGTAGCGAAATGGAGCAAACGCATTAAAAAATGCATTTCCACATCCTGATTTTCTCACCATATCCCCACCATATATTCACCATATCCCCACCATATACAAAGCATATACAAAACATATACAAAACATATAGAAAGCATATACAAAACATATTCGTTTATCACCTTTCCCGTTCCCACATTCCCTATGGCGGCCGTCATCGGCCGTCATGAACCACATTTCATAGGAAAAGTGTATTTTTTACTTGTGTATTTTTTAGGAAAAGTGCAATTATTCTATTTATAATATTGAATATCAAATATAAATACATACTATATCTTCCATAATTAACATCAAAAATCATTACCATACTCCCGTTTTTTATATAAAAATCAGGAATACACGTACCATAATTCTCCTATGAGGAACATCCTGATTGCCGACTTATCCTCGTGTCGCTCGACCCCATCACACGCCGCTCCGGCGACACCGAGCTCATCTACATTCTAGACTTCTTGAAGATGCTCTGGAATGGTGAAATATTCTAAAAAAAGAATCGTCACATTCCACATTCACGCATTCCCGCATTCCCGCATTCATAAACGCATTCACACATTCTTTCTCCTTTCTATGCTGCCTGTTGTTTTTATACTAACGCATTCACACATTCCCACATTTACGCATTAACACATTAAGCGATCTTTCGACAATCCTTCGGTGGTCTCTCAGCGACCATTTTATTACAGCATCACATTTTCTCGCTCGCGCGAAACATTATTTTACCATTTTAAAAAATATTCGTATTTTTGCATTTTAGAAACAAAAATCAATATATATGGCAGAATACCATGAAACAGAGCCCCAATCTGACTCTTATCATATTATAAAAGAACCCGTTTCATCATGGGGTGGTGCGTGGACAGAAGAAAAGCTAGATGCTTTTGAAAAGTATGTCAACGCTTATCTCACCATCATGAACAAATACAGGATGCAGTATAATTGGAAACTGATATATTTCGACGGTTTTGCTGGCAGTGGTTCAAGACAAGAGACTGCATTGGACGGGGACAATCAACTGATGTTGGACTTAATAAACGAACACCAGGTAACAGCCGACGAACTGACACCATATAAGGGAGCTGCAGAAAGGGTATTAAACATCAAACAAACAGGATTCGACTATTACTACTTCGTCGACAAGGATGAAGAGTCCAGCAAACAGCTTAAAGAGAAATTGACATCCTTTTGCGACAATCGTCACCTAGAATTCCGACACTCCGATGCCAACACCCAGGTGTCGGAACTGGCAAATGCCATGCACAACAACAGCAAACTAAAAGCCTTAGTGTTGCTTGATCCCTTTGGAATGCAAGTGGATTGGAGCTCTATCGAAAACCTTAAGGGAACAGGCACAGATCTATGGATTCTTATCCCGACAGGCGTGATTGTGAATCGTTTGCTCGACAGGAAATGTAAACTGACCCACATCGACAAACTTACATCTTTCTTTGGCAAAGACGAAGACTATCTCAGAAACTACTTCTACAATTCCCGACAAGAACAAACGCTCTTTGGCAATGTGGAGGTTGTTGAGAAGGTCAAAGGGCCCATCAACAAGATTGCAGGGTTATACATCCAACAGATGAAGACTATCTTCAAATATGCAACCGAGGAGCCACTTGTGCTGTATAACACCCGACATATGCCCATATTCCACTTTGCATGTGCATCCAACAATGCTGCAGCTGTAAAGATTGCCCACGAAATAATCAATAAGTGATGGCTACGAAGACAACCAAGATAGAATGGACGGACAAGACTTGGAATCCTATCACAGGGTGTGATAAGATTTCACAGGGCTGCGCACATTGCTACGCCGAAGTGATGTCACGTCGCTTGAAGGCTATGGGCTTGGCAAAATATGCCAACGGTTTTCAGGTGACACTTCATGAAGATTGCCTTGAAGAACCACTCACTTGGCGGCAACCGCATACCATCTTTGTCTGCTCCATGAGCGACCTCTTCCACAAGG
>JAGCVI010000017.1 GCA_017962445.1 Bacteroidales bacterium | reverse complement strand
CACCTTCCTCTTCCCCAACCCCGCCAGCGACCAGGTGCAGGTGGCCTCGTCGTTCCGCATCAGCACGGTTGAGGTCTACTCCCTCTCCGGTCAGCTTGTCAGCCGCGTCAAGGCCGACGGCATCTCCGCCACCCTCGACACCCGCTCCCTGCCCTCCGCAACCTACCTCGTCCGCATCGCCACTAACCACGGCACCGCCGTCAAGAAACTGGTGATAGAATAAGACTTATATGTACACGGGTTTTCAAAAACCTGTAAACACTTAAAATAACAAAAAAATAAAAAAAATGAAATTAAAAGTATTAATATTGCTGTTGTTATTGATTCCCTCTATATTGTCAGCACAGAATTCATACATTAACCTTATGCAGCAAAGCAATTACAAGGCTGAATTTACAATAATCAGGAACTACAATGAAAACTACAACATAGTGATGACCTATGGATACGACACTTTGCTTTTCTATCTTGACACCGTCGTTCCCCAAAGCTGCGATTTCTATCTGCACAACATCAACACAGGCACGATGACGCATCTCTTCAACATGTCTGGCGGATACAGGGTGAACGATATACAATTCGTAACATTGAGAAAACAGAACAATATGGGAAGTGAAGACTTCTGCTGTTTCTGCGGGACAAAGAGAACCATTCTCGGGATAATACAGGGACATGCGTTGCCAGATGAGCCTCCTATATTTATCATAGACGACACTTTGAACGGTTTTGCAGGCTTTTTCTCCATGTCCGACGCTCTCAACCCAAACAACACGATGTCAGCCAAAGTTCGTTACGTTGAAGAGACCGAAAGGCTTTTCAAAATGACATGCTATGCTGAATATCATGGAGCGTATTATCCAAATCAGTCAGCCTTTGATGACAATGCCGTGCTTGACATAATCGGAGAGCCCAAGATACCGAGAGGAAATCCCGCTCCATCATGCGTCACAAGGGTAAAGTTCTACCCAGACTTCCAAGGATCTGTGCGATGGGACAACAATATAAGATTCAACGACACTGAAATCATGGAAGATATTATCGGCACGGATTCATATACCGTGACTGCCTCGTACATTCCTAACGACAACGAAGTAATACTTCGAAACAGTGAAAAAGAGACATTCCTATACCCTGGCGGAAGACAGCTGAACTCCACGGTATACAAACTTGAAATGAACACAATAACAATAAACGGAGATCCGTCGACGACTGTTTTTGAGTCTCCAATCAGGTTGTGCAGTATACCAAATTCCGACAATGCATTCATATCGTTCCGTACGATCAACGATGAAGTTAAGGGAATCAGCACATTCAAATTTTCTTTTGGCAGCACATCCAGCATGTTCCTATTGGACGGTGCATTTCTCGAGAAGAATAATGTCATTCGTGATATAATGTTTTTGCCTCTTTCCAACAGAACATCATCTATAATGGGAGAATTGGGCGACTCGACCATGAAGGCATACGTTACATTCTGGGGGCAGAACTATACTACTGATGTTTTTTCCACATCCAATATCATCCTACAGTCGTCATGCAAAAGAGAATTGTACAGAAGTGAGGATCTTTTTTGGAGCGGGGTTACAAAAAACATCTCCAACCCATCGTTCATTCTTAAGCAAAGAATCCTGCCGACATATGGTTCCGATAACACCTGTTTGGGTGTTGAGGAATATGATTTAGACAAAAACACTATAGATCACCACAACGACGAAAGTGAATATCTTATTAAGGAAAGATTTCCAAACGATCTTGTAAGTTACCCTATGTATTATTTCTTTTTCAATACATACGTTGTCCAACCTTCAAATCAATGCGAAAAATGAAAAAAGAAAGATTATTGTTTATGAAAAAACAGGTTCCCGTTTTTTTGTCCATTTGTTTCCTGGCGGTATTCTCCAACACTGCTCAAGCCAGTGGGGACACCATTCCTGGCCGTTACAAAAATTATTATTACACACATTGGTATGACGAATGCCCTACATACGCCACTAATGGATACTACCAAGTAGGAAACCACACCCGCCATGAGGATTTTGATGTTGACATTTGTCCGGCTGTGGCCAATGAGATTTATAAATTCGAGCGTGCCTGGCAGCCTCTCAAAATAAAAGGTATAGCGGCTTTGGTAATGATGGATGCCCCGGGATATTACTGGCACAGCAATAATAAACTTCCGGAATATGTCAGTGTACACCAGTTGGTCAAAAGAACCCACATTGATTCTATACTGATGCTTACTCAAGGTGCAGATTGGATGTATCATTTCGACGACAGCTTGGTACTTGTCGATTCTGCCAGATGGGACAATCTGGAACCTCGCGTCATGGCCATTTCCCAAGGCCTAACCGACACTGTAAACTACCAGTACTGCTACGTCTATGAGGCTTATTTCGAAAAACCAGTATTAGTGGACTCCGTGTTCTTCCTTATGGGTACGAACAATAGCAATGTGCATAGTTCGACTTATCCCCAAGTTCCACATTTCTACGAATATTATCCCACAATATATGCAGATATTGTGCCAAGCAGCAGGTCCACATGTTTCAATACTTCAGAGGGATGGCTCAGAATGTTCTATAGTGGATCGGTATTTATGACTGACACAGGTTTCTGTCCTGAAGGCATTCCTTTTGAGGTGTGGCATTCCCCATATCCAGAAAATCCATTCGGCTACTACCTCGCCATAGTTGACAAGTACAACATCGACGTGCTCTCCGACAGCCTCTTGATGGGCGGCGTCAGTGGCGGCGGCCTGCTGCCCGACGGCTGGTTCGACACCATACAGGCTCTGCCCAACCCGGGATTCCTGTTCAGCCACTGGAGCGACGGCAGCACCCAGAACCCGCGTGTGGTGCAGTCGACACGCGACACCACATTCATCGCTTACTTTATATCCAGCGACCAGCTGTACAGCGTGCAGCTGGCAGCCAACAACCCCGACTGGGGCACCGTCAGCGGCGACGGGGCGTACCCTGTGAACTCTGTCGTGTCCATATCGGCCACACCCTCCAGCGACACCTACGCCTTCGAGCAGTGGAACGACGGCGACTGGAACAACCCGCGCACCGTCACGCTGACGCAAGACACCTCATTTACGGCCATGTTCGCACAGGTCCTCGCCATCGACGGCCCCGACGGCAATCCCTCGCTGACAGTCACCCCCAACCCCGCCAAGGAGAGTGTGACGGTGGCGTCCGACGAGCCCATCCTGCTGCTCACGCTGACAGACATGCAGGGCCGCACAATAACAGAGCTGCATCCCAACAGCGATACTGCGACAATCGGAATCGGAAACTGCAACCCTGGCACCTACCTCGTCCGCATCGCCACCAACCACGGCACTGCAGTGAAGAAACTGGTGGTGGAGTGATGTATGATGTATGATGTGGGATGAGTGATGGGTGATGGGTGATGAGGGATGTGGGATTTTACATCTACACTGCTGTTACACTATGTAAATCCCGCCGTGTTCGGATCGGCGGAGCGGCCCTGCAGGCCGCAGCGACCGCAAGGGTCGCTTTCTCCGCTTCGCTATCGGGAGCAGCCACCGGCTGCTCCCTTCACATTTTCATCTCCCATTCCCCTTATTTTCCCATCGCCATTCAACAATAAAATCCAATATTCCACGTTATGAAAACATTAACCTAGGACAATAATCTATTATGCTGAAAAAAAGTATCCTTTTCATGATTTTTGCCGCTTCAATGGTATCCATCGCACAGGCACAGAGCAACAACACCGTAGAAGTGGTATATAACGACACTACCGCGACGGTAAGTGTCGCCGACAACATCACGCAGTATATCACCGTCACCCGGCAGGGAGCACACGTCTCCATTGCGCAGAGCAGCGAACTTGCCACTGAAATCACCTACAACCTCACCGGCACCTCTTCCGACGGCGAATTCTATATGTCGGGCTCATACAAGACCACCGTGGAACTGAACGGCCTCACGCTGACCAACACCACACCCGTCTACAGCGGCGCTGCCGTACACATCCAGAACGGCAAGCGCATCAATGTGAAGGTCATCACCGGCACTACCAACACCATCGTCGATGCCACCAGCGGCTCGCAAAAGGGCTGCCTCTACGTGAAGGGACACGCCGAGTTCAAACAGCAAGGCACTCTAAACATCGTAGGCAATGTGAAACATGCCATCAAAGCGGGCGAATACATCAGCCTTAAGAACGCCACCATCAACGTGACATCGGCGGTGGGCGACGGCATCTCGTGCAACCAGTATTTCCTGATGGAGAGCGGCACCATCAATATCAGCGGCACGGGCGACGACGGCATCCAGTGCGACCTCGACGGCACTGAGTCGACTGGCGAAACCGCCGACCATGAGGACGAGGACAGCGGAAACATCTACATCGAAGGCGGCACCATCACCGTCAACTGCGCCGCCATCGCCGCCAAAGGCATCAAGAGTGCCGGCGACATAAACATCACTGGCGGCGACATCACAGTAACCACCACCGGCAAAGGCATGTGGGATACTGACGACCTGGAGACCAAGGCTGCCTGCGGCCTCAACGCCGACAGGAACATGAACATCTGCGGCGGCACGCTAATCCTGACCAGCACGGGCTCGGGTGGCAAGGGCATGAAGTGCGACAGCGTGCTCACCATCACCGATGGCGACATCACCGTATCCACCAGCGGCAACCTCTACTACAACAACGGCACGACCGAAAACACCAACTATACCGGCAACACCGACCACGTCGACAGCAAATACTACTCATCGCCCAAGGGCATCAAGGCCGGCCTCAAGACAGAGAACGGCAACAGCTACACCTACAGCGGCGGCATCGTTATCAGCGGCGGCAATATCAAGGTGACTACCAGCGGACGCAATGGCGAGGGTATCGAAAGCAAGAACTACCTCAATATTGATGGCGGCGAGATATATGTCAACACCTACGACGACGGCATCAACTCGGCACAGGACATGACCATCACCGATGGCTACATCTATTCACGCTCCAACAATAACGACGGCATCGACGCCAACGGCAACCTCTACATCAACGGAGGCCTGGTTTACGCCATAGGCTCACGCACTCCCGAGCTGGCCATCGATGCCAACAGCGAGGAGGGTAAGAAAGTCTACATCAACGGCGGTGTCATCATTGCTGTCGGAGGCATCGAAAACGGCAGCTCCATCAACCAACCCTATATCCAGTCTTCATCCGTCAGTAGCAACACTTGGTACACTGTAACCTACGGCGACAATGCCGTGGCTTTCCTTACTCCCACCATCAGCACCGGCGGTCCCGGCGGTGGTCCCGGCGGCGGTAATTCAAGCAGACTGGTCATCTCTGCCCCCAGCAGCCCAACGCTCTCCAATGGCAACAGCATCACCGACGGTATCGCTCATTTTGACGGCAACTGCTATGTTAGCGGCAACGGCGGCACCACAGGGATTGAAGTCATAGAAGCTGAACAGCATATCAATGACCCGCGCGTCTTCACCATCGACGGCCGCTACCTCGGCACAGAAGTCCCCTCTGAATTCCGCGGTGTCTACATACAGAACGGCAATAAGCATGTAAAACTTTTTTAAATGGGAGGTGTGACCTGTGACCTGGGAAAAGCGCTTACGGCAGGGTTTGCTCAAAAAAAAGTAATAAAAGGGAGTTAATCTTCGATGGAAGTTAAAAGGGAAGTTAATCTTCGATGGAAGTTAAGTGCTTCGCTCAGGACAATACAGATCACACATCACATATTAAATCCCTTATCATTTCATAACAAAAAAACGAGAAGAGCAAAACTCTTCTCGTTTTTTTTGATTAGTTATCTTTCTTTGTATTAGTTCAGCCTCAGCAAAGCTTCCTTTATGCGGCGCAGGGCCTCGCGAAGAAGGTCCTCGCTGGTTGCGTAGCTGAGGCGGATGCAGCTGTCGTCGCCGAAGGCAGAACCCATGACGGTGGCCACATTAGCCTCGTTGAGCAGATACATGGCAAGGTCGGTGCTGTTGTTGATCTTGTACTCGCCATGGCTCTTGCCATAGTAGGAACTAACATCGGGGAAGAAATAGAATGCTCCCTGCGGCAGACGTACTTTTAGTCCGGGGATGTCGCACAACAGCTTGTAGACCATGTCGCGACGCTGCATGAAGATGTTGCGCATGTCAATGATGTCTTTGCTGCTCTTAGGATCTAAAAGCATGGCACATACCGTGGCTTTTTGGGCTATGGAGCAGGTGGCCGAGGTAACCTGGCCCTGCAACTTGTTGCAAGCCTTGGCGATGACCGTCGGGGCAGCGATGAAACCGATACGCCAGCCTGTCATGGCAAAACCCTTGGCAACACCGTTGACAGTGATGACACGGTCGCGGACATTCTCGAACTGCGCAATACTTTCGTGGCCGCCAACAAAATTGATATGTTCGTATATTTCGTCGGCCATAACAAAAACGTTGTCGTGCTTTGCTACGACATCAGCAATGGCGCGCAACTCGTCCTTGGTGTAGAGCATGCCTGTGGGATTGGAGGGGCTGCTAAACATAATAAGCTTGGTGCGAGGAGTTATAGCCTCTTCCAATTGCTGTGGAGTGACCTTGAAGTCATTCTCAAGCTTGGTTTTTACGTAGACGCACTTGCCCTCTGCAACGCGTACAATCTCCTTATAGCTGACCCAGAAGGGGGTGGGGATAATCACCTCGTCGCCAGGATTGACAAGGCACTGCACCACCTGATAGATGCTTTGCTTGGCACCTGTTGAGACAACAATCTGCTCAGGCTTGAAATCAAGGTTGTTGTCGCGTTTGAACTTCGTGCAGATGGCCTCGCGCAAGTCGGGATAGCCCGGCACAGGGGGATAGTGGGTGAAGTTGTCGTCGATGGCTTTTTTGGCGGCATCCTTGACAACCTCAGGGGTGTTGAAATCAGGCTCGCCGATGCTGAGACTGATAACATCCTTGCCCTGGGCTTTGAGCTCGCGGGCCTTGGCGGTCATGGCCAGTGTTTCGGACTCGGCCATGTTGAGTATTCTATTCGATAAGATTTCCATGGTTTTAGTTTTAAATAGGTGAAAAAGAAAGTGCAAAAGTACGAATTTTTTTTTAATCAGTCGGCAAAATGCGGAAAAATAAAAAATTAAACGTATATTTGTAACTTCATTACCAAACAGACAATAAATAATAATTAATTAATAAACAATTGAATATCATGGCAAAAGAAGTAAACGAAAACGATGCGTCGAAATTAGAGAAACTGAAAATTCTGCAAAGTACGCTTGACAAGATTGAAAAGAACTACGGTAAAGGCTCGATTATGAAACTGGGTGACAGACCCGACGAGACCTACGAAGCCATCTCGACAGGCTCCATCAGCCTCGACACTGCTCTTGGCATCGGGGGCTTCCCAAAAGGCAGAATCATTGAAATTTACGGTCCCGAGTCGTCGGGCAAGACAACGCTGGCCATCCACGCCATCGCCGAGTCGCAGAGAAAAGGCGGCATCGCCGCGTTTATCGACGCCGAGCACGCCTTCGACCCTGTCTATGCCAAGAAACTGGGCGTGGACACTGACAACCTGCTGGTGTCGCAACCCGACAACGGCGAACAGGCCCTTGAGATTGCCGACAACCTGATACGCTCGGGTGCCATCGACATCATAGTTATCGACTCGGTGGCTGCACTGACTCCCAAAGCCGAGATTGACGGCGAGATGGGCGAGTCGAAAGTGGGTCTGCATGCCCGCCTGATGTCGCAGGCATTGCGCAAGATGACCTCGACTATCAGCAAGACCGGCTGCTGCTGCATCTTCATCAACCAGCTGCGCGAAAAAATCGGTGTCATGTTCGGCAACCCCGAGACCACCACTGGCGGCAACGCCTTGAAGTTCTACGCCTCGGTACGCCTCGACATACGCCGCGTCCAAGCCATCAAAGAGGGCGACCAGAACATCGGCAACCGCGTGAAGGTGAAGGTGGTGAAAAACAAGGTGGCCCCTCCGTTCCGCACCTGCGAGTTCGACCTCATGTTCGGCGAAGGAATATCGAAACAGGGCGAAATCGTCGACCTCGGCGTGGAATGCGGAGTGATAAAGAAAAGCGGCTCATGGTTCAGCTATGGCGAGACCAAGCTTGCACAGGGCCGCGAGGGCGTGAAAAACCTGCTGCGCGACAATCCCGAGCTGAGTGAAGAGCTTGAGTCGCAAATCCGCCTCGCCCTCCACGAAAAGAACGCCGAAGAATAAGAAACCGTTTCAAAAATGAAAAAGACTGTCTTTATCCTCCTCATGGCCCTGGCACCGCTGTCAGCACTGCTGTCGCAAAACGACGACGCAGTGGCCGGCAGCAGTACCGACCTGCAATTCGAAAGTGAAGTGCCTGTGATGCAAAACAGCGGCGTGAACTATGTCCCGCGCTGGCCCATGACCTATCAGGACGAATGTTGCCGTCTCTTTATTGAAGGCAATGTCATTTACTCGCGCAACGATGCCGGCTTGGGGTTCAATATCACATACCTGCCCAAGCACTGGGGAGGATACGGATCGCTCAATTTTTTGGAACACAGCACTATCGCCAGCTGTGGCGTAGCCTTGCGGCCACGTCTGCATGCGCATTTCCTCGACTGGCAGGTATACGTCGGAGCGGCATTCTGCGACGTGCCGGGCTTTGAATTCGGCATGCGCCTGAGCGCGACATCGCGAGCCAACAGGGGCGCACTGTCGTGGTGGAGCGGCTCGATAGGACGCATCTACGTGAACAGAAACATATATCACACCGTCGGCCTAAGTATCGACCTGGCTACCATGCTGATGTGGGTACTATGGTAGGGCTTGACGCTTTTTTCCGGAAGAGTATGGAAGAACTGTCTGAAGACATTGCGGTACAGCAAAAATACGAAGAACTGATAGAGGCCTGCAGGGCCAGCCAAAAGCTTACTCGCGAGGATGAAAACAACATCTTCAGGGCTTTCACCATTGCCAGGAACGCCCATGCCGACACCCGTCGCAAATCGGGCGAACTCTACATTTTCCATCCATTGGCAGTGGCGCTAATTGCCGTGAAGGAGGTGGGGCTCGGCCCCATCGCCGTGGTATGCGCCCTGCTGCACGACGTGGTTGAGGACACCGACATCACGCTGGAAAACATCAGGATAATCTTCGGCGACCGTGCTGCACGCATCGTTGACGGCGTGACCAAGATTGACAAGGCTTCGATGATCGCCGAACAGAACGACAACTTCTCCTCACAGGCCGAGAACTACAAGAAGATTCTGCTGGCCATGTGCGACGACGCCTACGTCATCTTCCTGAAACTCTGCGACCGCCTGCACAACATGCGCACGCTCCAGTCGATGAAGGACACCAAGAAACTGGCCATCTCGTCAGAGACCCAGTACCTGTATATCCCCATGGCCCACAGGCTGGGACTGTACAGCATCAAGACCGAGCTGGAAGAGCTTGTGATGCAATACACCAACCCCGACAAATATGCCGAGATTGCCGAGAAAATCAACCAGACTGTTGGCACCGAGCTGAAACTGAAGGAGTGCTTCACAGCCCCGATACGCAAACTGCTCGACGAGAACCATTTCAAATACACTATCAAGACCCGCGTGAAATCGGTCTACTCGTGCTGGAAGAAGATGCAGAACAAAGGCGTGCAGTTCGACGAGATCTTCGACCTCTACGCCATGCGCATAATCCTCGACATACCGGAAATCAAAGATATGAGCGCCGACGAGGCACGCAAGATTGAGAAAGAGGAATGCTTCAAGATTTACGCTCTGGTGACCGGCCTGTTCCGACCGCAGCCGTCGCGCTTCCGCGACTGGATAACCACACCCAAGAACAACGGCTACGAGTCGCTGCATACCACCGTAATGAGCCCAATAGGCCGCTGGGTGGAGGTGCAGATACGCACCACACGCATGGACCAGATAGCCGAAAAGGGCATGGCGGCACACTTCCTCTACAAGGAGGCACACCCCGACGAGGTTGTGCAGCAAACACCTGTGGAGGAATGGCTGCAGCAGATAAGGACATCTCTCGAAGACCCCAACAAGAGTGCCCTCGACCTGGTAGAGGAATTCAAGGAGACACTTTATACCAAGGAGATATACATCTTCACCCCTAAGGGCGACACCATCAAGATGCCCTCGCGCTCGACGGTGCTCGACTTTGCCTACACCATCCACTCGCAACTTGGCGAACACTGCATAGGCGCCAAAGTCAACGCCCATGTGGTGCCCATAGGCTACAGGCTGCACAGCGGCGACCAGGTGCAGGTGCTGACATCGATGAAGACAACACCCACCGAAGAATGGCTGGACGAAGCACACACACCACGTGCCAAGGAACACATCAAAGACTTCCTGCGCAACCAGAAAAAAAGCTACCGCAGGGAAGGCGAAAAACTGCTGCGCCAATTCTTCGACAAGATCGATATGCAGGAAACCCCCGAACGCATAGCACGGCTGAAACGATACTTCAACTTGGACAGCGACATAGAACTCTTCTACCGCATAGCTACAGGTGTCATCACCGACGAAAACATGAAGCAGTGCTTCCACATGGGCAAGACATCGCCCCAACTGCTGTTCCTCAAGCCGTACCAGAGCCTGTTCGACAATAACGAAGACAAAGGCAACCCCCTCTTCAACACTGCTGCTGGCACTTCGTCGCTATCGCCGTTCCTGACCGATACCGACCACGAAAAACTTGAGACACAGCCTGCTCCATGCTGCAAGCCCGTACAGGGCGACAGAGTAATCGGCATCGTGACCGACGGCAAGATAATGGTTCACCGCACCAACTGCCCCAACGCCATCCACGAGATGTCGACACACGAGGACCGCATCGTACGCACACGGTGGCGTCAGGGCGAGAAGATAGCCTTCCTGACCGGTGTGACCATCACCGCCATCGACCGCAAAGGCCTTCTGCAGGAGCTTACACGCATAATCAGCGAGGAGATGGATTTGAATATGCGAGCCATAACCCTCGAAGCCTCTGAAGGCGTAGGCCGCGGACTGATAATGCTTTACGTCCACAACCTGAAAGACCTCGACCAACTGATAGAGAGGATACGCTCACTCGAAGGTGTTGAACAGGTACAAAGAGTTTGACAACCATGACCGAAGAACAGAAATCACTGCAATGGCTTAGCACCATCCTTGACATACTGCGCAAGGAGTGCCCCTGGGACAGAGTGCAGACCATCGATTCGCTGCGCTACCTGACCATTGAAGAGGTCTATGAGCTGTCGGAATCCATTGTGAACGGCAACCGCGACGAGATGCGCAAGGAGTTGGGCGACCTGTTCCTGCACCTGATGTTCTATTCGAAGATAGCCGACGACGAAGGCTGTTTCACCACCGCCGACGTCATTGACGGCATTTGCAGGAAACTTATCAGCCGTCACCCTCACATCAGCCTGCCCGACCGCGACGGAACGATACATCCTGCCGTCACAGCGTCGACGCCGAAATGGGAGGAGGTGAAGATGAAAGAGGGGCGCCGCTCGACGCTTGAAGGGGTGCCGCAAAGCCTGCCACCACTTGTCAAAGCCATCAGGATACAGGAGAAAGCCGCTGGCGTGGGCTTCGAATTTGCCGACAGCACGGCAGCGCATGCCAAGGTCGACGAGGAATACAACGAATTCTGCGAAGCCCTCCGGACTATGCACAGCAACAAAAACAGCGACACGGAAAGGGATGCTGAGGAAGAACTGGGCGACCTCCTGTTCGCAATAATCAAATGGGCCCGCTTTGAAGGGCTGAACGCCGACACAGCGTTGATGCGGGCAAACAACAAATTCTACAAACGTTTTTCGCACGTCGAGCAACGTGCACACGACGCGGGACGCTCAGTCTACGAGCTGTCGACCGAAGAGATGATTCAATACTGGAACGAAGCAAAAAGCGAGTGACTACTGTCGACTGGCGATAGCCACGGCTGCGGCGCGTCCGTCGTTGATGACATCGTTGATGGTCATAGGACGCTTGCATGAGCCACAGACAAAGAGGCCGTCATGCAAAGTGCAGCAATCGTTGATATGGGGGTCGACAGACTGGGCGAAGCCATAGTCGCCACAGATGCCGGCTGCCTTGGCGAGACAACGGGTGCCCTCGGAAGCCTCCATACCTACCATCAGAACCAGCAGGTCGGTGGTCATTTTGAGAGGCAGACCCATAAGGGTGTCCTCGGCCTTGATCTGCACACGTCCATCAAAGGTACCGGAGGCCTCAGAGATGCGGCCACGAATGTAGCGTACACCGTAGTCCTGCTGTGACTGGCGGTATAGTTCCTCAAAATGTTGACCCCACATGCGCAAGTCCATATAGAAGATATAGGCCTCGGCATCAGGCACCTGTTTCTTCAGTTCGATGGCCTGCTTGACGGCGGTGACGCAGCACAGCTTGGAGCAATAGTGGTTGCCCGACTTCTCGTCGCGCGAACCGACACACTGCAGGAATACCACACGACGCGGCTTTTCGCCAAGCGAGGTGACAATATTGTCGTAACGTATCATCTTCTCCATCTCGAGCGAAGTGACGACACCTTCGTAGATGCCATAGCCCAGTTCCTCCTTGCGATGGGCGTCGAAAGGAGTGTAGCCTGTGGCCAGCAGAACGAGGTCGCTGTAATAGCTTGCGCCCTTGGCATCGGTCAGTTTCCAGCCGCTGTCGCCTTCACGGACAAGACCCACAATGTCAGTGTCGAGCCGCTGCACAATGTTCGAATTGAGCAGTTTTTTATTCATCAGCTCCACAATGTCGCCGGCAGCGGCGAAATTAGGGAACAAGAAAGCCTTGTCGGCAATATTCTTGAGCGGCGATGACGATTTCTCGAAAAGGGTCACGGTATAGCCAAGCCTGGCCAGAACAGAAGCGGCCTCAATGCCTGAAGGGCCTGCGCCTATGATGGAAATGGACTTCATTTTATCTTTGTTTTTCGTTGATTCGATTGAGAATTAATATTTAAAATATGGTATGGGTCGGCAGGAGTGCATCAATTGAAGACCCTGAGACAACTTGGGCGTTCGGGACGCTGCAGCAAGCGTCCGGATATGCCTTTGTATTTCTCGTCAGGATTGTAGGCAATGCCTATCTTGTTGAGCAGCGGCTCCGACTGTACCTGGTGAAGCTGCAGGCCGAGCTGCCATGGGTCATATCCCAGCAGGAGGCCTGTCAGTTCCTCATAGGTCAACACCGGTATGCCGAAGCCTTCCTTGTCGTAGGTTTTGTGTTCCATTTCGGAAATGGTGTACTGCCATTTGTCGAGGAACATGTTGCAGCCAGGACAGTTGGTGAGTATGAAATCGGGCTCGTAGGGCTCCATCGACTGGAATTTTTTCTTGGTATTGGCAATGGAATAGCCGCGGTTTTCCTGAACAAGATACTGCCGGAAACCGAAGCCGCAGCAGTGACGGCGCTCAGGGTAGTCGACCACCGTGCCGCCCCAAGCCTCTATCATGCCTGCGAGCACATATGGGAACTCGGCCTTGCCGATGCCACGCTCGGGGAAAATCTTGGCGTAGTGGCAACCTATGTGTTCCACCACGCGTAGCGGCTTGCCGGTGAAGCGGTTCACCAGCTGGTACTTCATTTTCGGCTTGAGGTCGAAACGGAATTTATAGATCACATCGGAAGGGTGAGCAATATTTTTGGGTATCTTGAACTCGCGCTTTGTTGCCTCCCACAGGAACTGACGGGCCTGTTCCATGAGCTTGGGGTCGTTCTCCCATTTCTCGATGACCTCGGAAAACACTCCGAACGAGGTGACACACGACGGTACGTAGTTCTCGTAGCCGCACTCCGTCATGAGCGAGAAGAGGCGTGCCACGACGGTCATCGTGGTCTCGAAAGGCACCACGTCGCTGTGGTAGCCGATGCCCGTGCAGGTATGCTGATGGGGGTTGTCGCAGATGTCCTTGCCGAGCTCGTCGCGAACAATACGCAGGAACGCCGCTTCCGACCCAGGGAAGAAGGTCTGGCGTATGCAGCTGCGCTCATAGAAGAAATGGTCGTCGGCTATCTCTTTCTGATATTCATTCCAAAATCGTTTTTGCATTTTCTGGTCTGCTTAAGGGTTAATAATGTTTCCGGCCACAATCTCGGCAATATCCTTGACAGGTATGTCTTCGGCACGTGTGAAGGCCTTCTTGCACATGGGGCAGGCGGTGACGATGGTGTCTGGATTGGGAGCCAGCAAGTTGTCGCGTGCAGCATCGCGTATCTTGGTCTGCTGTTCAATGTCGAGCAATGGGTTGCCCAGATTGAAACCGCAGCAGAGACTCTTTTCGCGCTCTTCCTTGGTCTTGAGCAATGTGGTAGTGGCACTCAGCACATTGCGCGGCTCGTCGTAGATGCCGCATCCGCGTCCCAGCTCGCAGGGATCGTGGTATGTCACCTTGCGGTCGTCCTTGCGAAGCTTCAGCTGTCCATTGCTTATCAACATGTTGATATACTCTGTGTGGTGCATCACCGGTATCGACAGCTTGTATTCTTTCTTAAACGACTGATAGCAGATGGGGCACGAGGTTATAAGCATTGTCGCCTTGCTGTTGACAATCATCTCGGTATTCTTGCGGCGCAGTTCGAAAGCCTGGTGTTCAAAGCCTTGCTGCAGCAGCGGACGACCGCAGCAGATGGTCTCGTCCTTGTCCATGAACCAGTATTTCTGGCCAACGGCGTTGAAGATGGCCTCCATGGAACGGGTGATGCCAGGCGTGAGATGCGACATGCAGCCTCCGAAATATGCCACACGGCCGATAGAGTTGAAGGGATGGATGTTGCGCAAATATTCATAACCGCCCTTGTTGTCGATGGCCACCTTGTTTTTGATGCGCACCTGGCGGCGGATTATCGAGAGGTCGAGATTGACGGGGCAGTCAGCCACACAGCGGTCGCACATAAGGCAGTTCTCGGCAATAGGCTCGGCATTGCGCTGCAACTCGAGGTTGCGTATGGACTGCAACATATAGACGCCCTGCACATTGGTTATGGCCAGCTGGCGGTTGAGAGGACAGCCGTCGATGCAGATACCGCAACGCGAGCATGCACTGAGCTCGAACATGGTATAGCCTGTTTTCTTGTCGCTGTCGTGCACTCCAAGCTGACGGAAATAGATGAGGAACACCTCGGTGAAGATGTGCATGTAGCGCGAGAACGGCATGATGCAGAAGAAGGTGCCGAGGGCTATGGAGTAGAGCATCCAGCATGTATATTCAAGGGCAGGATCGGCAAGGCCTATGCTTTCGAAAACACCGCCAAGCCACTTCACCAGGAAACCGCCGTTACCATGGATGGCCGACGTGACAGCCTCCGAGAGAAGACGGAAGGGAAAGATGCACCATAGCGAGAGTTTGGCGACGCGGTCGGTGAGGGTGTGGCGTGTGGTGCGCTTCATGCCCAACGGACGCGACCACACCTTCTTGAACATGGCCAGGAAAAGGCCGCTGAGCACATAGAGCAACAGGCCGTCCATCAAGTTGGCAAAGAAAACGGCATGACGGAAATCGACAGGGCTGGCCTCTATCTCAAAATAATTATAGAAAATAGCAATCCATAGCGGATGGCCGTCGGGATAGCCCAACGATGCCTGGACGGCACCGACCACGATAAGCAGAAACCATCCGAAAGCCAGACTGCGGTGCATGTAGCCCAGCAGCAGGTTCTTTTTGGTTATGCGCCAATGGAGCAGACCCTCGCGGAAAGCCTCCCAGATGGCCGGCAGGAAGCGCCATGTGAAGATGTTTTTGCGTATGATGGCCCGCTGCAGCTTGTCGAAACCTTTAATCCAACGCCAGTACTTCCAAACGGAAATGACCAGCAGGAAAAGCACTCCGATACAGAATGGAATTATAAAAATAGAGAATTTGCTCATAGAACCACTCCTTTCTCCTCGTTGACAGTGACGCTGTCGACACCGGCAAGGATACGCCGCATGTTGATAATCAGCGCACGGGTATTGACACCACGAGGACATACCAATGTGCACTTGCCACAGAGCATACACTTCTGGAGCTGCTTGTCGAGATCATCATACCTTGCACGTAAAAAAGAGGTGTGTATGCGCCTTATGTTGAAGTCGGTGAAGCCAGCGGCCGAACAGGAGGCTGTGCAGCCACCGCAGCCTATGCACAACTTGTAGGAGGGCACCAACTCAAGGAGCTTGTCAACCCTGTCCTGCTGCAGATTGTCAAGATCGAGGGAGCGTCCCTTAGATATGGTGAATCCAAAATCTTTCATATATATTAACTATCTATTATCCATCATTTATGCATCCATCACTTTGTCGCGCAATTTCATGCCACCCGTGACCTCAAAGATGCAACGCACCTCGTCCAAATCCTCCTGTGGTATGTTGCGCAGAGCTCCCGGACCCTCGCCATGGTAGTTGGCACCAAGCTTGGGGGCAATCTCCTCAATATTCTCGCGATACCATTCCCAGATAGGTCCCTGCTCGGGGTGATAGTCAGGGTCGACCCTGTCGGGATGCACGCAGTAACCAATCTCGAGGATATTGCTCTCGATGGTGTTCATCAGTTGTTTCTGCTGAAGCCCTTTCTCGCTTTCAGTGAAGTAGCCCAGCTCCTGGGATGCGCGGCGCAGAACCGAGATCAGCTCGCCAGGCACATTGCCTCGCGGACAACGGGTCTTGCACGACATGCACTGGCCGCAATACCATATCGTCTCGCTTTTCAGAAGATGTTCGATTTCAACCTCGTTGCCACGCTGCACAATGTCACAGATGCGACGCGGGTCGTAATCGTAGAACTCGGCTGCCGGGCAGACAGCGGTACACATGCCGCAGTTCATGCAGGCTTTGAGAGCCTCGTCGGCACGAACATCCTGCTTTATATAGTCAACAATGTTACTCATAGGTTCTATACTGTCAATTATTTCTTCTTGCTGAAATCCACCTTGTTCATTCCCATCAGCCTGAAAAAGACCTTCGGGAACGGCTTTTCGCGCTTGCGTTTCAGCATATTTATGTAAATGTGCGGACGTTTCAGGATGGTCAGCTTATGCGCCTCGACCAACTCTATCAAAGTGCCGTCGGGATCTTCAATATAGGTGAAGTGGCCGCTGGCCTCGCCCATGTCGAAATGGGCGTTGTCCTTGCAGCTGTCGACCGTGAATGGGAATCCAAGGGCGTTGCAGTGCTGCTCGAGCGCACGCATGTTGGTGACATCGAAACAGATCTGAATGAATCCAGGATCACCCCAATAGCGGCCTTCGTAAATCTTGCGAGGGGTGCGGTCAAGAGCCTGCGCCAACTCGATGGTGCTGTCGCCAAAGAGGGGGACGAAGGCACCCTTGCGAGGAGAACTCGATGCCAGACGAACGCGACGGTAACGCTGCGAGCCTCCCCTCATGAATGCAAAATCGTCGAAAACGCCAGTCTCGTCGTACACAACACGATCATAGCCAAGCACATCGCGATAGAGAGGTATGGTGCGGTCAATGTCCGAACAGCCAGTCATGGCACCTACAATACCGCCACTGAGGGTTTTCTGCTCAATGAATATCGAGGCATCTTCAACGACCTGGAAATAGTTGCCCCAGGGGTCCTCGACCACAAAACAACGCTGTCCGTCGGGCATCGACGAAACGGGACCTACTTTTGGATATTTTGATATAAGCTCGTCATGGAAAGCATTGACATCACGGCTTTTTATTCTGGCTGCAAATATGCCGAGATCGGCAACCTGGATTTCAAAATCAATCGGCTGGGGCTTGCGCTCGCTGTATTGCCATATCTCGAATCCGCCGCCGCCCTGCAGGTTGACAGCTATGCATGCGTGACGCTTCTGAGCCTTGCCACCAGTATAGGGAAGCATACGCTCTGCGACGGTGTCGTCTTCAAGGATACGCACATTCATCTGGAACATGTCGATATACCAACGCCATGCCTCTTCAAAATTGACACACCCCACTCCTACTTGCTGGATTCCGGAAACAAAAAAATCGTTCATTATGCTAAAAAATTTAGTTTAACTCGCTTTAATTCAGTATTCCACCTAAAACGTGAAACACTTTCGCCTTAGTTTTAACTAAATAATTGCATAATTAGTATTTAACTTATTTTTTTTAACTTTTTAGTTGCGTACAGCCCTGTATATTAGATAAATACCTATAGGTAACATAACAAATGTGGAAATCCACATTCCATAGGTGCCTATGGCCGACTCGCGAACCGCTTTTTCGGCTATCATTCCAACGACATAGTAGAGCACGAAAAACAACAGCGACGCCACGAGCGGCAGGCCGAGACCGCCTTTGCGTACAACAGAACCGAACGGTGCCCCTACAAGGAAAAGAACGATGCAGGCAACCGACAGTGTGAATTTGCGGTGCCATTCGATATAGTGTCTACGGATGTATTCGTTCTGCGAGATATAAGTCTGGGTATTCATCCTCGCAATGCCAAGGTACCGTTCAGCCTTGGTAGCCGCTGAGCTGACAGCGCGGAACTGATGCTGCTTGTCGAGGGTGTTGACCAGGTCAATCGGAGCTCTCTTCTCCCCTCCCCCGCTGCCCACGTCGGGCAATTGCTTACGCACCTTGATGCCTAACACATGGGAGTGCAGATCCTTTGCCAGCTTGGCCTCAAGATTGTTGATGTTCGAGTCAAGCTGAGCGATGTTCATCATCTGGTACCCGCCCTTCAGAGTCCTGTCTTCGGACTTGTCGAACGCGAACTGCGACATGTCGAACGACATCACGTTCTTCGAAAACTTGATGCGTGTAAAGGGATTCGACTTGGCGTTTTCCTTGTTGCTCGATTCGCTGTATGAGCAGCCGTCATACAGTGTGAAGATAAGGTAACGCTCGTCGGGAGTGGTCTGCATCATGCCGTTGCGCGCCACCACCACATCGGGCTGTCCGGCGTTGTTGCGCTTGTCGTAGATTGTAATGCCGTGCAGCGTCTTGCCGTCCTTGTCCTTCTCGTCGACACGAATAACGAAGTCGTCGATGTCGGAATAGTATTCGCCCGGACGGATGTTGAGTGCCGGCTTCTTGCGCGTGATGTCGTAAAGAGTGGTGCGGTACTTGAGCACTGCCGATGGCATGACGTAATCGGCAAAGACATAGGCAACGCCTGTCAGCAGCAACACTATTATCCCCATCGGAACGAAAGCACGCCACAGGGGGATGCCACCGCTTTTTATTGCCACCAGCTCGTAGCGTTCTCCGAGGTTGCCCATGGTCATGATTGAGGCGAAGAGCACTGCAATCGGCATGGCCATAGGCACAAAGGTGGCCGAGGCATCGAGAAGCAGCTCAAGGATGACACCTACCGATAGGCCTTTGCCGGCAATATCGTCGACATATTTCCAAATGAACTGCATAAGAAGGACAAACACAGCAATGACAAACGTCAGCAGCAACGGGCCAACGAATGACTTCACTATGAGCTTGTCCAGCTTTTTCATGACCTTTTATTTGAAAAACCGCAGAATGTCGTTGCCGTTGGCGAGGATGAGCAGCGCCAACAGGAGCAGCATTCCGATGGTCTGCGAAATCTCAAGGAATTTCTCACTCGGTTTGCGACGGGTGATTATCTCCCATAACGTGAAGAGTATATGTCCACCGTCAAGACCAGGGATAGGTATGACGTTCATAAAGGCCAGGATGATGGCGAGGAATGCGGTTATAGACCAGAAGGCATACCAGTTCCATTTCGAAGGGAAGAGTCCGCCAAGGGTGCCAAAGCCGCCAAGGCCTTTGTAGCCATCCTTGGTAAAAAGTATCTTGAGCGATTTTGTGTATGTTACAAGCTGATTCCAACCATAGGATATTCCTACCGGTATGGCCTGGAAGAAGTTGTAGTCGATGTGTGTCACCTCGAAAAGGCCATCTTCGACAGGATCCATCAAATAGACACCTATCTTGCCGCTGCCGTCGACATCGACAGCAACCGAGTCGTACGCTCCATTGCGGATGAATCCGATTACGATGGTCTTGTCCTTGCTGTTGGCCAGTTCGCCGGAAATCTCAGTATAGCATGCCATCGGCTTGCCGTTGACACGAACCACGCTGTCGCCAGGCTGCATGCCCGCCTTCTTGGCTGCCGACCCGGGGGCAAAGTCCTTGGCAACGAAAGGCCTGCGGTAAGCGAATAGGGGCTTGCTGTCTTGCGGGTCAACGATTTCGGTTATCTTGTGCTTCAACTCAATGTCGCATAGCATCGTGGTGTCGCGTTCCGTAATGCTCATGGTAACCAAGCTGCTGTCTTCATTGTACGAATAGGCAGTGTCTGAAAAATGGAAATTACGAAGCACCGAGACTGTATTCGGATTGTCAAGCAGGAGCTTTTCATAGGTTTTATCGTCCTCTATCATCTCTTCGCCATCGAGGGCATAGATGATATCGCCGTTCTGAAAGCCCTCGGCAAGCAACTTTTCATGGTAGTCATATCCCAGCTTGGCGTTGCGCAAAGGCAGTTCGTTCTTGCCCCAATGTGCAAACATACAGCTGTATATCAGCAATGCCGATATGAAATTGACAAGCACGCCACCACTGATGATGCAGAGACGCTGCCAAGCCTTCTTTGAGCGGTATTCCCACGGCTGCGGTTCGCTTTCAAGGTCGTCGGCACTCTTGGTTTCGTCAATCATGCCAGCGATGTCGCAATATCCGCCCAGCGGAATCCAGCCGATGCCCCACAGGGTGTTGTCCTGGTCCTCAGGGGCAAGGTTTTTCTCGTCCCATTCGTCGGGAGTCTTGGCGTTGAAGAAAAGGAAATGCCATTTACCGCCAAATTTCTTGGCTTTCAGGATTGAGAACTTCCAGTTGAAAAACAGGTAGAATCGGCGTACACGCGTTTTGAACAGGCGTGCAAAGAAGAAATGTCCCAGCTCGTGTGTGAACACAAGTAACGAGAGACTGAGTAGTAAAGCTATTATTTTCAAAACTTATCTTTTTTATCTGTTTAAGGAAATGGATAACGACTTGAAACGCTAATTATTGTATTGCTGCCGCGTCATTTTGTCCGATTCAAGCAAATCATCGATGGTGGGCTTTGCTATATATGGAGCCTTGGCCATGGCCTCGGCGACGAAATCGGCAATTGCCAGAAACGGTATGCGACCCTCTATGAAGCGTTGCACCGCAACTTCGTTGGCGGCATTCATGACACACGGTATGTTGCCGCCACGGCCAATGGCTTCGTATGCCAGCGGCAGACAGCGGAACGTGTCGGTGTCGGGACGGAAAAAGGTGAGCTCCGGATGGTCGTAGAAACTGAAACGGGGGATATGGCTCTCGATACGCCTTGGATAGCTGAGTGCATACTGTATCGGTGTCTCCATGGTGGGAGTGCCCAGCTGGGCTTTGATGGAACCATCCTCAAACTGCACCATCGAGTGGACGATGCTTTGCGGATGCACCAGCACCTCTATCCTGTCGGCCTCAACGCCGAACAGCCATTTGGCCTCGATAACCTCAAGACCCTTGTTCATCAGGCTTGCAGAGTCGATGGTCACTTTGCGGCCCATCTTCCAGTTGGGGTGTTTCAGCACCTCGTCGAGAGTCACCGACTGTATCTCGTCACGACTGCGTCCAAACAGAGGTCCACCCGACGCAGTGAGCAATATCTTGTCTATCTTGTTGATGAAAAGGCCGTCGGCCTGCATGCCCGACTCGCCCTGCAAGGTCTGGAAGATAGCCGAATGCTCTGAGTCGACAGGCAGGATGGCCACACCGTGCCTGCGGGCCTCGGCAGTCACTATGTCGCCCGCCACGACCATCGTCTCCTTGTTGGCCAACGCCACAGTCTTGCCAGCCTGCACAGCACGCAAGGTAGGCTGCAGGCCTGCGAAACCAACAATGGCGGCCATGACTAGGTCAACGCTGTCCATCTCCACAACAGGACCTATAGACTCGGCACCTGCGAAGACCTTGACATCGGTGGCTTTCATCGCCTCGTTGACTTTGGAATACTGGCTTTTGTCGGCAATGACAATCATATTGGGGTTGAACTCCAAAGCCTGCTCTATCAACAAGTCGGCATTGCTGCCAGCCACGAGAGCCTCGACCTCTAAAAGGTCGCTATGACGCCTCACCACATTGAGCGTCTGTGTTCCTATCGAGCCTGTAGAACCCAGAATGGCTAAGCGTTTCTTGTTCATTATTATTGTAGATTGATTACGGGGTTAAAACACAATCCATTGCGAAGGGTTGACCGCCTCGCCGGATTTCAACATCTCGAAATACAGCGTCGGCTTCTTGTTGCCACCGGAACCCTTGAGCTGCATGATGGTTTCGCCAGCCTGTACCATCATGCCGCTCGACACCGTCAACGAACCGGCAGCCTTGTATATACTCAAATCGACACCCGAATGCTGGATGACAATAGTATAGACATTGTCTGTTCCTTTGTCGGTCATCAGCACAATGCCGCTCTGTATCGACAACACCTTGTCGCCAGGATTGCCTTCGATGGTGATTCCGTTGACATCGCTGTTGCCGTTGAACTTGCTTATTATTTTGCCCTGCAGCGGACAAGCGTAGTTCCTGTCGCCACCGCGTTGCCTCATCTCATCGCGCAACAGGCTGTCCTCCGGCGAATGCAGATAAGGAGTCATCTCCACCGTCGAACTGTCGCCATGCGACCGCTCTGTCAAGGCGTGACGTTGCGACGGGTCGCGGCCCATCATGATATCCTGGATGTCGGCAAGAAGCTCTTCCTGCGCGTGAAGCTGCACCTCAAGGGAATCGACGACCTTGGCATTGGAATAGGCAAGTTCCGACACATCGGCATTGGAATAGCCTGGAATCAATTCACGCAATGGAGTCAATGCAAGCAGCAGTGCAGTGATAAACATAAGCACCAGTGACGTGATTCCAAAAAAGATGAACAGATTCATTCCCGAAAGCTGGAATGATATTTTTTCCTTGAAAGTATCGGTGTCGAGCACGATGAAGCGATGCCGATGTTTGACCAGGTCGCCTATCGTATGACGGCCTCGCCACAAGCGGCGGAAGAAACGGCGTATACGGCCAAAGAATCCTATTTTCTCGCTTTTGCTCAACTGACTGCTTATTTGCTAAATTTAAAAAGGCGGTGCTTGAATAATACTCTTTCGCACCGCCTTTTCTTTATCAATCGACCTGAACCTTACTGATTGATAAGGTTGCTGTCGTCGACTTTTGTATGTTTCTTGAGAATCTGTATTAGATTTTGAATACCGGAACGACCCTGATCCTCGTACTGCTTACGGAGGGTTTCAACTACGGGTTTGTCTATCTGGTTGGCAGCGTCCACATTGACGACATAGACACCGTTGTTGCCAATAACAGGACCTACAAGGCCCTTGCCCTTGGCGGCGACGGTACCATTGACCTTGAACTCAAGGTTTCTGCCAGTGCTGCCGAGCTTGTTGTCGCCGAAGACAATACCGTTGGCATTCTCAACCTGGACACCAAGTGCAGAAGCAACAGCATCAATGCTCTTGCCGCCACTCATGGCTTCAGTAGCCTTGGAGGCCAACTGCTCACCGCATTTCTCTATACGGGCAGCTATCTCAAGAGGCTGGAAATACTCGGTATTCAGCTCTTTTGCCTGATTGTACGAGAGATGGCCGGGTTTATAGACATCTTTCAAAGCGGCAACAACGTAGTAGTCGTCGATATTCACAACACCGCCATAGACATCACCGATTTTGGTGTCCTCGTTGTAAGCCCAACGAACCAGTTCGCGGACATTCTTTATTTTGGAATCAAACTGGTCAGACAGAATTGTAACAGAGACCGTATTGTATTCCCTGTTGTCTTCCTGTGCACCGGCAATCATGTCTTTGCAATTGGTGTATTTGCCAAGGAACTCGTTAGCCAATTCGTTGGCAGCATCACGTGTGGCGTTGCTGGGTTCGACGGTCTTGACAGCCAAAGCAACTCTGTATTTCATAATAGGCTCGGTCTTGTCAGTGACCTTGATAAGCAGGTAGCCCATCTCTGAAGGATACTCATAGGCGAAGATTTCTCCAACGGAATGATGGACGATTTCGTTCATCATCTCACTCGAGTTGTCCAGATTCCATCCCTGGTCGCCGCCCTTGCTGGTGTCGGCCTTGGAATAGCGTCTGACGGCATCCTCGAAGGAAATCAAACCGCTCTTGATGGAGTCGAAAGCGTTGTCACGCATCTTCTTTGCCTCTTCGGGAGTGGTGGAAACGGCAGGAGCACCATTTTGGACGGGATATTTATTAGTGGGGATAATCATGGCGGAGAACTGCACGCTGTCGGGACGCATCTCGGTTGAGAGCACACGACCAGTGACGTAGTTGCCATTGATGTAAACCTCCTTGTCTATGCTGTTATTGTAAACACCGCTCATGGAGAGCATCGTCGGCGGGATGACACCACCTTCCTCAACATTCTCGATAGCCTGTGCCAACGACATGCTGAAATCGGAGATCTTCAAGTAAGTCGAATCGTAGACATAGGTGGAAGGTTTAGCCTTGCCTTGGAGAGAGTTGACATATTTTATCAGTCTGTCACCCTCGAGAGTCTTGATATGGCCATACCACTCATTGACGGTTTTCGAAATCTCTGTCATATCGCTTTGCGACGGCTTGGCGGTGAAAACAACATAAGAAACATCACGCCAGCCATCAGGATTCTTAAGGAAAGCATAGTAGTTGAGTTTCTTTCTGTTGTTGTTGTAGTAGTTTCTGTAGTCAGCCTCGGTCATCTCAACATTTGCATCGCTGTACGGCAGGAAGGCGACACGGGCATCATAGCTCTTGCTCTTGATTTCAGCAATCTTGTCGACGAGAGGTGTCGGCATATAGAAACCCTGCAAAACCATGGCAGCATATTTCTGCTGGATACGGTTCTCGCGGACACGCTCCTTGAGGAGAGCCCACTTGATTCTCAACGAGTCGGGGACATTACTGTCATCGCTCATCATCATGTTCTCAACACTCTTTGCAACATCCGAAGAATATGTGCCGGTGATGCCGTAAACAAATCTTGCGACTTCCTCGTCGGGGAAAAGACCAAAGAACATGTCGCTCAACTCGTCATTGCTGACATCGATACCAAGAGCCTTGGCCTCTTTGCCGATAAGACGCTCCTGAAGGATGGTCTGCCAAGTAATGTTCTTGATTTCGTAACCGTTATTGTCGCTGATACCGTAAAGATAGGCGAGTTTGTCCTTCTTGCTTGAGAACTCGTCGATGTCGATGGCATCACTACCAATCTTGGCTACCGTTCTGTCTTGGGTCCTGTTTTTTGAGCAGTCCTGAAGAATAAAAAGCACAATGGCAATACCGACAACCAGCACTGCCAACCATGAATGTTTTCTGATACTTCCAATAATTCCCATTTGATATTATTTTTTTATATTTTTTCAATAAAATGATAGGGGCAAAATGCCTCAAACAAGTTTGCAAAAGTACAAAGAAAAATCTGTCTGACAAATTTTTTTGTGCCAAAAAAAGGGCTTTATCAGCCCAATTTATTATAATTCAGATTATTGATTGATTCAAAAATATATTGTTTACATTGTGAAAACAAAAGGCAAAAGCGAATCAACACCATCGAATATCAGTATTTTGTCGTCTGAAAAATAGGTCAAAACACGTATCTTTTCGCCTTGTCGCTGTTCGTATTCCGACATCACCTGCCTACATGCACCGCAAGGGCTTGCAGCAACCAGCCGTCCCTCGGGATTGCGACCCACAACCGCCAACGCCTTTATGACCATGCCTGGATGCTGCGCCGAGGCGGCAAAGAGCGCAGTACGCTCAGCACACAGGCCGCTGGGATAGGCCATATTCTCCTGGTTGCTACCCGTCACCACCTCGCCACTGCCAAGCAGAACAGCGGCACCGACATGAAAATTGGAATAAGGGGCGTATGCAGATTCGGTAGCTTCAATGGCCGATTTCATTAGTCTGCGGTCTGCCTCGCCGAGCTCCGTCATGGAACATTCCTGATAACGTATGGTTTGCGTCTTTTCCATTGTTTTATTATCTTTGCATTTCGGTTTTGAAAACGCAGACAGCGTCAAATTATTGTAAATGGTTAAGATAAAGGACATCGAATTGGGCGAATTCCCGCTCTTTCTGTCGCCTATGGATGACGTGACCGACAAGCCGTTCCGCCAGTTGTGCAAACGACATGGCGCCGACGTGCTTATCAGCGAGTTCATCGCGTCGGAAGCTCTGATACGCGATGCCGAAAAGAGCTTTCGCAAGATGCTCTTCGATGGCTTTGAACGTCCAATAGGCATACAGGTGTTTGGCAACGACGAAGAGTCGATGCTCCGCTGCATAGATGTAGTTGTGGATGCCAAGCCCGACTTTATCGACATCAACTGGGGCTGCCCGGTGCGCAAAGTGGCGGGCAAAGGAAGCGGCTCGGGCATGCTCAAGGACATTCCCAAACTATTGAAAATCACAGCTGCATTGGTCAAACACTCTCCCCTGCCCGTCACTGTCAAGACGCGTCTGGGATACGATGAAAGCGACAAACCCATCGTGACCCTCGCCGAACAGCTGCAGGACGTTGGTGTCGCAGCCATCAGCATCCATGGCCGCACCAAAAGCCAGATGTACCGTGGCGAGGCCGACTGGACCCTCATCGGCGAGACCAAGGCCAACCCACGCCTGCACATACCCGTCTTCGGCAACGGCGACATCGCCACACCGCAGCAGGCGGTCGAAGCACGCCGACGCTATGGTGTCGACGGCATCCTGATAGGTCGTGCCGCCATAGGCAATCCCTGGATTTTCGAACAAACAAAGTCATTGATGCGCGGAGATGAGACAGCTGTCATCACTGTTGCTGAACGTGTTGAGGTCTGTCGCGAGCATCTGCTTGCCGAGGTGGATTTCAAAGGCGAGCGACAGGCCATCTTCGAGATGCGAAAACATTACGGTGCCTACTTCCGCGGACTCTTCGACTTCAAGCGTTTCCGCATTCCGCTGGTCACCGTCACCACGCTCGAGGAGGTGCTCGCCGTGCTCGACAGCATCGCAAAACACTATGAATCGGAAACACACTCTCGTCCATTATGAAAACCATACTGCAAAACAGACTGTCGATGAGCGATATACGAAGTATTGTCAGGAACCTTGACGACCAAAGGTTCGATGAACTATACAGTCTGTTGTACGACCCCGACAAGCGTGTGTCGGACAACGCCGCATGGGTTCTGACACACCTCGCCGCCGCCGACCGTAAGTGGCTGACACCGCATATCGAAGAGATGATGGACGAAGCGATGAAAACGACAAGCATTACAAAATGCCGCTTGATACTTGACCTTCTGGTAATGCAGCCTATGGACGATGTCGAGGTACGGACCGATTTTCTCGACTTCTGTCTTGAAGGCCTGGCAAACCCTGCCAATCCCTCCGGATTAAGGGCACTGATGGCTAAACTGGCCTTCACACAATGCAAAGACTACCCCGAGCTGCTGCAGGAACTACGCACGATATTCGAAATGATGGAACCACACTCCCTCTCGCCCGGCATGCTATGCACCCGTCGCAATATGCTGGCAAAATTAGACAAAAGATTATAAGAATCCGTTTCTTACAGCAAAAAAATATCTGCGATGTCGCAGATATTTTTATTTACATAGGCTTGATTTTGCGGGCCAATCGTGCGGCCAGACCAGGACAGAACTGCTTGATGTAAGCCATTAGGAGTTCATAGCGGCCAACGAGGACTTCGCGTCTTTTTCTATACACGGCCTTCACAATCTTGTCGGCGGCCTGCTGTGGTGTCACGCCTCCTGCCTGTCCGGCATCCATCTTGCCATGCTGTTTTCCGTCTTTCTCGAGGGCATACTTGGAGATATTGGTCTGCACACGTCCCGGACAGACGATAGTGACGCGGATGTTCTGGTCGTATGTCTCAGCCTGCACCGTTTCAAAGAATCCATAGAGTGCATGCTTGGCAGAGCTGTAGGCGCAACGGAGCGGGAAACCGAAACGTCCGGCAATGCTGGTGGTGACGACGAGCTGTCCACCCCCCTGCTCTATCATGCGTGGCAAGATATTCTTGGTCATAACGACAGGTGCAAAATAGTCTATGTCCATCACTTTGCGAATGACATGCATCTCGGTCTCGACGGTTGTGCCGCGCTGGCTGATGCCGGCATTGTTATAGAAGATGTCTATATGTCCGAAGGTATTCCACGCTGCTTCTGCCAGACCGTCGAGCTCGTCTGTTTTCGACAAGTCGAACGGTAACGACGCCGCATCGGGAGCTCCCAATTCCTTGCATTTGTTTACAACATTCTCCAGCAAGTCGACCTCTAGAGCTGTGACAATGACCTTGGCACCCTCTTGGGCAAAACGGTATGCCGTAGCCTCGCCGATACCCGACGAGGCTCCTGTAATCCAAACAACTTTATTTTGAAATCTTTGTTTCATGGGCGGAATCAATATTTTTATTCGTCCACCAGATCCTTGAACCACTGAGCACGGTCGCAGCCTTCGCCAGTGTTCAAAAGCACAATGTCGCCATTCTTTATCAAGCCTCTATCCACAGCTTGGAAGAATCCTGCATAGCAAACCATGGAGGCAGGACCTAGCAGGGTGCCCGTGGCGGCTTTCATCTCCTTGCCATACTGCGGCAGTTCGGCCTCCTTGACGCGGATGAATGTGCCGCCGCTGCGTTTAACCAGTGGAGCGACAAGAGGATAATTGCCTGGATTGGCGGCGGTAAGAATACCTATGCGCGTCTTGATATCTTTCTTTGCCTCGTACTGCTGTTCCCAACCCTCAGGAAAGCCTGCAGCAGTGGCCTTCTCCCAGGCGGTGACCATAGGGTCGCACTCGTCCTGCTGCACCAACAGCATCTTGGGCAAGGTCACCTTCTCGCCAGCCGCGACCAGGTCGCGAATGCCCTTCTCAAGAGCCAACGGCGAAGTGCCGCCGGCGACGGCCTGCATATAAACCGTAGGCATCTGCCCTATCTGACGCAGACACTCGTAGGCTAGCAAGCGCTTGGATTCGATTCGCAGCGGGTCGGTATTGCCACCACTGATAAGGACATTGTTATCTTTGTGGTAGTCGGCGGCCTCTTTCTTTGCGTCGCCGTAACCGCCTTTTGAAATAACTATCGGCTGACCGGCCTTGCGAATGGCCTCGACAGTGGCGGGGTCGATGCAGTTGGGTGCGAACTCGGTGAACCTGATACCGGCCTTGGCCAGATAGGTGGCAAAAGCCACTCCTGCATTGCCTGTCGAAGCCAGGCAGTACTCCTTGATTCCATGCTCTTTAAGCACCGTCGAGGCAAGTGCGGCACTGATATCCTTGAACGAGCCGCTGCCTTGGTTCTGGTCATTACGATAGACATACACCTTGCAGTCTATGCCTTTCCCTTTGGCGTAGGACTCCAGATTGTTCCAGCGCTCCATAGAAATCAGGCCCTCTCCGAAACTGACGATATTCTCGCGCTTCTCAATGGGCAGAAGGTCAAAATAATAATCCTGGTATGAGTTTGTCGCAGGCTCCTGAAAACTGAACGGCTTAGCAACGGCGTATTCCACCTCGGCATATCCGCTGCCGCATTCACACTGCTGGTTTTGCTTAAACCAAGTGGCAAAGTCAGTTATGACTTTGCCACATTTCTTGCATCTGAGTTGGTATTTCATTTGTTTCTGTTGATATGTTGATATGTTGATATGTTAATGGGGGACGACGATAAAGATATATCCCTTTCAACGTTCTCCATATCAACATATCAACAAAAATGGATTCAGCTTTTCTTAATGATATGCATATCCGGCATGGGCTTGTTGTACACGCCTTCGTCGAGACGTTTCTTCACCTCGCGGAACACCTCGATGGTGCGGTTGGCGTGTTCCATGGTGTGTACCGCCGTGGGTATAATGCGCAGCATGATCTGGCCCTTCGGTACAACGGGATAAACCACGATGGAGCAGAAAATTCCGTAGTTCTCGCGCAGGTCGACAACAACGTTGGTGCCTTGGTTCACATCGCCCGGGAAGAAGACCGGCGTGATGGGCGACTCAGTAACACCTGTGTTGAGACCCTCGGCCTGGAGCGACTTCTGGAGATAGGTCGAAAGTTCCCATAGTTTCTCGCGGTATTCGGGATGCTGGTTGATGATTTCCAGACGACGTTTCACGCCCCATACGATAGGCATCGGCAGGCTCTTGGCGTAGATCTGCGAACGCATGTTAAAGCGCAGATAAGTGATGATGTCCTCGTCGTTGCAGCCGATGAAGCCGCCGATGATGGCCATGGTCTTGGCAAAGGCGCAGAAGTAGAGGTCGATGTCGTCGGCGCAGTTGAAGTGGGTGTGCGTGCCGCGGCCTTCAGGACCCATAACGCCCATACCGTGAGCATCGTCGATAAGTATGCGGAAATTGAATTCTTTCTTCAAGGCAACGATTTTGTCCAGCGCACCGAGGTCGCCCTCCATGCCATAGACACCTTCGGTAGCCACAAGGATGCCGCCGCCCTGCTTCTCGGCAAGTGCCGTGGCCTGGGTCAGCTGCTTGCGCAGACTCTCGATGTCGTTATGCTGATATTTGAAACGCTTGGCACCGGTCACACGGAAACCGTCGATAAGGCAAGCATGAGCCTCGCTGTCGTAAACGATGACGTCGCGCAGGCTGACGATAGTGTCGAGAATGCTTATCTGTCCTTGGTAACCGAAGTTGAGCAGGTAGCCGTATTTCTTGTGCGTATACTCGCACAGCATCGACTCGACCTCCTCATGCAGCGAGGTGTGGCCGCTCATCATGCGGGCTCCCATCGGGTATGCCAGACCCCAGCGGCGTGCACCCTCCTCGTCGGCGGCGCGAACCTCGGGATTGTTGGCGAGACCCAGATAGTTGTTAAGGCTCCAGTTCAGGACCTTCTTGCCGTTGAATGTCATCTCAGGCCCCAGTTCGCCTTCAAGCTTCGGAAAATAAAAATAACCATCGGCCAATTTGCGATACTGTCCCAACGGACCGCCGGTCGACTCTTTAATACGTTCAAAAATATCTTTCATATTACTATAATTATTTGTTTCTTATTCTTAATTTATTGTTTTACAATCCAAAGTCAATCTTTTATCTTGGCACAAATGCCCAAAGAGAAAAAGCAAAATTACTAATAATTCTTAAATTGTAGAATCTTTTTTTTCATTCCCATCTGAAAAAAAGTGCTCTGTTCGACAGAAAAAATGTATTTTTGCAATTCAGTTTTCAGAAAAATGTCCAAGACTTCGAAGATAAAAAACATAGCTCTCATCCTCTTGACGCTGGCCTTCTTCATGCCGGCAGAGGCTCAGTACATAGGTCTGCGTACTGAAAACGGATGGGCTGAGACTCCGATGCTGAGGAAGACCTTCACCCTGTCGAAGTCCGACCTGAAAACCGGAAAAATATTCATTGATGTCAATTCTCTCGGATATCACGAAGTCTATGTCAACGGCCATTTGGCAAGTCCTGTGCTGCAGCCTGCCGTGTCGCAGCTCGACAAGCATTCACTGAAAGTAACCTACAACATCACCGCCTTCCTTCACAAGGGCAGCAACGAGATAATGCTTTGGCTTGGACAAGGTTGGGGCCGAGTCTACAACACACCGGCGGCCGTGCACGCCGAAATCTACAGGGCTGAATCCGACGGCTATTGCAACACTGAATGGACACTGGTCACTACCGACAGCACTTGGCAGGCATCGGCAAGCCCCTACAGCTACACCGGCAGCTGGCAACCCCTGCAGTTTGGCGGCGAACGCTACGACGCAAGGGTAAAACCTGTGTGGGGACCCGCGACAAAACTGGAAATGACAAACATGCAGGTCACGACGCAAAAGTTTGAAGGCAACCGCATTGTTGACACACTGTATCCACATCTTATCATACATAAATATAAAGCCGACAGCTCTATAATAATTGACTTTGGACGCGTGATAACAGGTTGGTTCCAAGCTGATTTCGATGTTTTGCCCAGCGGACACGAGGTGACCATCGAGTACTTCGACGACTATGAGTTACGCAGTGTGTATCCTATAGTAGTCCACAATCCCGAGTCATACAGCGAAACGGATATTTATATCGCCGACGGCAATGGAAACGAGTATTTCACCAACCGCTTCCATCTCCATGCTTTCCGTTATGTCCGCATAAAGGGAGTCGCCTCTTTCAATGCCCGTGCATTGCAGATCAGCGCTCTGAACCCTAGTGAAGGAGCTACATTCGAGTGTTCAGACCCTCGTCTTAACGCCATCCACGACATGATTAAGCATACTCTCAGCTGTCTCACCTTCAGTGGCTATATGGTCGACTGCCCTCACCTGGAACGCATGGGCTATGGCGGCGACGGCAACTCGTCGACAATGACGCTACAGACCATCTACGATGTACACGACACATACACTAACTGGCTCGACAGCTGGCTTGATGCAATGGATAGCAACGGCTCGCTGCCATACGTGGCTCCTGCCTTCCCCACCGGCGGCGGACCCTACTGGAGCGGCTTCATAGTAAAAGCTCCATGGCGCACCTACCTGAACTATGGTGACACTGCCATCGTTTACAGATTGTACGACAAGATGAAACGCTGGCTGAATTATGTGGATAGCTACAGCCCCGACGGACTGTTGCAGCCTTGGCCTGACGAAGGACGCATGTGGTTCCTTGGCGACTGGCTTGCACCCAAGGGTGTCGACGTGGGCGGTGCATCCCAATTATTTGTAAGCAACTGCTTTATAAGCGAATGTTTTGCCGACATGGAGCTTATGGCTCGTCTCATCAACAAACAAAACGACGCACATTATTTTGCAGAACGTCGCAGGCAGCTGGTTGAAAAGATACATCAAGAGTTTTATAATCCTGAGAACCAAACTTATGCCAACGGCATACCGCTTGACCTTTCCTACGCTCTGCTCGCCGGCATTCCTCCCGACAGCAGTACACGTCAGGCCGTAAAGGAACGTCTGCTGACAGACTGCCACGAAAAATACAACGACCATATTGCCGTGGGACTCATGGGCCTGCCCATATTCACCGAGTGGGCAATCCGCGAGCGGCAGACAGAGCTTATGGCTACCATTCTACGGCAACCCGACTATCCGGGTTATCTCTACATGATTAATCACGGAGCCACAACGACATGGGAGTCATGGGACGGCAAACGCAGCCGTGTTCACAACTGCTACAATGGCATCGGCGTCTGGTTCTATCAGGCTTTGGCCGGCATACGTCCTGATCCAGAGGCTCCTGGCTATAAGCATTTCTTCATAGACCCTCAGCCCTGTAGCGGCATCACATGGCTGCACGCCACCAAACCCACCGTCTACGGCACCGTTATCGTCGACATCAAGGACGGCATTATGCAACTCACCGTTCCGCAAGGCACCACAGCCACACTCTTTCCCGGAACAAGCAGAGAACGCACCGCGTCAGCCGGCAAATGGACGGTAAACCTATAAACCACTTAAATTCTCCATTCACACAACATTTTCATCGTTTTGACGTAATTGTTTGCATGGAAGCCAAAAATATCATCGAGATAAAAAACAAGAAGGCTGAATACCAGTACTTCCTGATGGATTCGTACACGGCTGGACTGGTGCTGACAGGCACAGAGATAAAGAGCATCCGCGAGGGACGTGCCAACCTGACCGATGCCTACTGCGTATTCATCGGTGACGAATTGTTTGTGAGACAGATGCACATCGCCGAATATCGTTTCGGTTCATGGCTCAACCACGCCGCCAAGCGCGACCGAAAATTGCTGCTGAACCGCAAGGAACTCCGCAAACTGCAAATCAAAATCAAGGAACGCGGCTTCACCATCATACCTACACTGCTCTATGTCAACCCCGAAGGGTACGCTAAACTGGACATCTCATTGGCGCGAGGCAAGAAATTCTTCGACAAACGGGAGTCGATAAAAGAAAAGGACACCCGCCGCGACATGGAACGGCAGCTGCGGTAACCGTTAAGTGTTTTTAAAGCCGGCCCTATCAACGTATCAACACCAAACATATCGACATTCATTATGCAAGTCTTCAAATTCGGCGGGGCATCCGTCAACAGCGTGGACGCCATAAAAAACATGGCAAGCATTGTTTCCCAGCACCTTGACCAACCTCTTGTAGTGGTGGTCTCCGCTATGGGCAAGACAACCAATCTTCTCGAAAAGATTATCCCTGGTGTGCCGAAATCAGACGAGGAGCGCAAACAGCTGATCGAGCAGTCAAAAGAGTATCATCTTGGAATTGCCCGACAACTTCTGCCAAATGACGATCCGACTTTGGAAAGACTTCATGAACTTTTTGACCAACTCAACAAGACATCGTCCCAAAAACCTACGACTTACAACTTTGACTACGACCAAACCGTTTCTTTTGGCGAAATCATTTCTACAACACTTATCTCAGGCTATCTTAACAGTATTGGTATCAGCAATATATGGATTGACATCCGCAACGTCATACGTACAAACGAGAACTACCGCGAGGGCATCGTCGACTTCGAGACGACACGACACCAAGCTCAAGATGTCATCAATTCAAAATTCAAAATTAAAAATTCAAAATTAATAATCACCCAGGGCTTTATTGCAGGGACAGCGGCGGGGACAACCACCACGCTCGGACGTGAGGGTTCCGACTACAGCGCATCGATACTCTCTTACAGCCTCGACGCCGAAAGCATGACGATATGGAAAGATGTCCCGGGATTCCTCAATGCAGACCCGAAATTCTTCCACGAGACAATAAAAATCAACAAGATACCTTTTAACGAAGCCATTGAACTCGCATACTACGGAGCCTCCGTCATACACCCCAAGACGGTGAAACCTATTCAAAACAAAGGCATCCGCCTCAATATCAAGTCGTTCATAGACCCCACCGCAGAAGGTTCAATCATTGGACCTTTCGACAGCATCGAACCCCTTACACCTCTATATATCTTTAAAAACAACCAGTTACTGATATCTATCCAGCCCAAGGACTTCTCCTTTATTGCTGAAGACAACCTGCAGACCATCTTCGCGGTGCTCGCCGAACTCAATATCCGCGTAAACCTTATGCAGAATTCAGCCTTAAGTTTCTCGTTCTGTATCGATTACAACGAAATACTGCTGAAGCGACTGCGTGAACGTCTTGAAAACGATTTCAGGGTGGTTTACAACACAGGCCTTCAGCTGATAACCATACGCTATTATAATCAAGCGATTATAGATCAGATAGTGGCTGGACGTAACATCCTGCTTCAACAACGTGCCCGCACCACAACCCAGCTGCTTGTTGAGAACTAAACCATGCTTTACCGCCTGACAAAGAGCAAGTTCATTTTAGGCCTGCAATGCGAAAAAGCATTGTATCTTGACGTATACAAACCCCAAATGGCCTATTTCCCACCCGAGACACTTATGCGTTTCCGCAAGGGGCGCGACTTCGAGGCTATGGTCAAGAGCCTGTTTCCAAATGCAATAGATGTCAGTCAGCACTGCGGCAGGAATATCCAGAAATATCCGGAAATGACCGCTCAACTGCTTGAGCAACCGGGAGAAGTAAACATCTGCGAGGCTGGATTTGTCTATAACGAGGTGCTTGTACTTGCCGATGTGCTGCACAAGGACGCTGACGGCAATGTCTCGATATATGAGATAAAGAACTCGTTGTCAGTGAAGGATGTTTTCCGTCGCGATGTCAGCATACAGCACTATGTCATCAACCATTGCTTGAAGAGTATTGTCTCCTTCTCGATAATATACAACGACGGCAACGACAACCCTCTATACGAAGAGCTTCTGCCCGAGGCACGAGGGGCCGAACCACTGATAGCAAAGCATGTAGAGCGTTTCAAAGAGGTACTGCAGGGCACAGAGCCACAAATAGAAACAGGCGAACACTGCCTGTCGCCATACGAATGCCCCTACTCAAGGTATTGTTCGGGCAAGATTACAAAACAGTTAGAACTTGGAGGCCTTTAACAGAGCATCGCGCACCTCGTTCTCGTCGAGGGCTACATCAATGACAGGCACTCCTATCTCCTGAAGCAAGACACATAGAATCAGCCCTTCTCTGTTCTTTTTGTCCTGATGCATGTAAGAGATTATTTTCTCCGTGTCGCGCAGCGAGAACTTCGGGACGGTGACAAACGTTTGCAGTATCCGGCACAGGCTATCGTACACTTTCTCACTCATTCCAATCTTTTTAACCGATAGATAAAGCTCACATTTCAGACCGATGCCGACGGCTGCCCCATGCGGCAACGGCTGTCCGCAATCCATCAGGAAACTCTCGATGGCGTGACCGAAGGTGTGGCCGAGATTCAGTATCTTGCGGACGGACTTTTCCATTAAGTCGGCACCGACAACACAATTCTTGAAATCAACACATTGCGGAACAAAACGCTTAACCACGTCAAGTGGTAGCGATTTACATCCCTCAACGGCGGTGATCAGCTCGTCAAAAGCCTTGTCGTCGCTCAGCAACAACGTCTTGGCCATTTCAAAAAAACCTGATTCCAGATCCACATCGTGCAGTGTGTCAAGGAAATCGGGACATATACAGACCGCTTCCGGCTGATGAAAGAAGCCCACCTGGTTCTTGGCATTTCCAAGATTCACGGCTGTTTTGCCACCGATGGCTGCGTCTACCATGCCAATAAGCGTTGTAGGCACGTTTATGTATCGTATTCCCCTCTTGAAACCAGCTGCCACAAAGCCTCCAAGGTCGCTGACACAACCGCCTCCAAGGTTGACAATGACACTGTTGCGGTCGGCACCGCTCTCGAGCAGGGCACCCCACAACTGTGCTGCTACCTCCAACGACTTGGCCTCTTCGCCGACAGGCACCTCGAAGAACTCCGCCTGCTCCAATGCCGACACTGAACCCACCAAAACTGGCAAACAATGCGTAAACGTGTTCTCGTCAACAATAATGAAGAATTTCGCATCTGCGTAATTCTCTTGGCGAAGCATACGATTCAACTTGGCCAGTGACGAAATCCGTGAGGGAAGAATAGTTTTCGGTTTCATATAAAAAGCATGAATTGAAATAGTTACAGATAATAGTAATACGACAAAAACAATACAAATATACAATAATTACAATAATATCGCGTTTTGAAACCATGCATACCTCCCTCGAACTGTTGGCTCCGGCGAAGAACGCCGAACAAGGCAAGGCGGCAATAAACCATGGTGCCGATGCCGTTTATATCGGTGCTCCCTCTTTTGGTGCACGCGCTGCCGTCGGCAACAGCATCGAAGATATCGACAATCTGGTAAGATATGCTCATCTCTTTGGTTCCAAAGTTTTTGCAACCGTGAACACACTGCTCTTCGACAATGAGCTCGAAGAGGCGGAGAAGATGATATGGTCGCTCTACAATGCTGGTGTCGACGCACTTATAGTGCAGGACATGGGCCTTCTCGAAATGAACTTGCCTCCCATCGAGCTACATGCCTCCACACAGACCCACAATATCGACCCGAGACGTGTAAAATTCTTGGAGCAAGTGGGATTCAAGCGTATCATACTGGCACGCGAGACATCACTCGAGCAGATGAAAACACTACGCCAACAAACAGATGCCGACCTCGAGGCATTCGTTCAGGGCGCGCTATGTGTCTGCTACAGCGGCCAATGCTATATGAGCCAGTACCTCAACCGCCGGAGCGGAAACCGCGGTGCCTGTTCGCAGTCCTGCCGCTCAGCATACGACCTGGTCAACGCCGCAGGGAAGATGCTACACCACAACGAGCATCTGCTCTCGCTCAAAGACTTCTCGGCTGTGCAACACATTGAAAGCATGATTGCTGCTGGAATAACATCGTTCAAAATCGAGGGACGGCTTAAAGACATCTCTTACGTCAAGAATGTCACGGCATACTACCGTCAACTGCTGGACGGAATAATAAACCGAAGCCACGGAGGATTGCAAGCCAGCTCGTCGGGCAAAACAAGAATATTCTTCACCCCTGATCTGGAACGCACCTTCAACCGCAGCTTCACCGACTATTTCCTTGTCAAGCGACAGTCCATGGCGTCGCACGCGACACAAAAGTCACTCGGCAAGAAAATCGGCACCGTCCTGTCGTCTCATGGCAACCAACTGACATTGAACACAAAAGAAACGCTTACGGCCGGCGACGGACTATGCTATCTCAACCAGGACAACAAACTTGAAGGGTTCCTTGTCAATCATGTCGACGGCAACCGCATCTCGGCAAACAAAACACTTGAAATCAGACCAGAAACCGTTATATGGCGCAACAACGACTATGCTTTCGAGAAAACACTGCAAGGCAACACTGCCGAACGCAAAGTGGCAGTGTCCATGAGAGTTGCAGAGACAGAAAGAGGTATCGCTCTGTCGTTGAGCGACGACGACGGTTTCACATCGACCACGACCATCGAATGCGAGAAAAACGAGGCCCGCGACCCCGACAAAGCAAAAGAAACGATAACGAAACAGCTGTCAAAACTAGGCTCAACAATATTTGAAATCAAGGATTTGACGATTAACATCGACAAGATACCCTTCGTGCAGGCGTCAATTCTCAACGAGCTGCGACGCAACGCCGCCGAACAGCATCAACAGGAAAGAGTCAACCATTTCCACCCCAAAGACAAACCATTGACACCCAACGATATTCCATACCACGAAAAGTGTCTCGACTACCGTGCCAACATCATCAACGACAAGGCCGAGGCTTTCTACCTTCGCCACCATGCCGCCTGTTCCGAGCGCGGACTTGAGGCAACGGGGGACTACAGCGGCAAAGCACTGATGACATGCAAGTACTGTTTGCGCTATGAGCTGGGACAGTGTCTGATGAACAAGATCAACAAACAGGTGGCAGCCGACTATCAAGGCGACCTCTTCCTTGTCAACAACGGGCGTCGCTTCAGACTGCAATTCAATTGCAAAGAGTGTGAAATGCAAATAATTGTTGATTAAAAATGGCTGAAATGGAAATGAATTCAAAACCTATCGTACAAGTAGAAATCTGTTGCAACTCAGTACTTTCAGCTCGCAACGCCAAGTCCGGGGGAGCCTACAGGATAGAGCTCTGCCAAGCCTTGGGCGAGGGTGGAACCACACCATCGGCGGCAGCCATCGAATACTGTGTCAAGGAGTTGAACCTGCATACACGTGTTTTGATTCGTCCCCGTGGCGGGAACTTCTGCTACGACAACGAAGAGATGCGCGTCATCCTTCGCGACATCGAGCTGGCGCACCGACTGTGTGCAGATGCTGTGGTCGTCGGATTTCTGACCCCCGATGGTGACATCGACACTGCCAAAACAAAAGAGGCTGTCAAAGCCGCTGAAGGCATGGGAGTTACCTTTCACCGGGCCTTTGATGAATGCCGCAATCCGAGCGACGCACTCGAGAGGATTATTGACTGCGGATGCCAAAAACTGCTGACATCGGGTTGCATGCCCACGGCTATTGAAGGTGCAGCGACACTGAAACAACTGGTGAGACAGGCCAACCGGCGTATCGACATCATCGGTGCATCAGGAATAACCACCTCGAATGTAGAGTCATTAATCATGGATACAGGACTTTACGAAGTGCACGCCTCGCTCAAGCACACCGTCAACGGACTGACTTACACCGACACCGGACAAGTGAAGGAGCTGCTGAGAATAACAAAGAATACCAAACCATTGAACCCATAAGCCCGCCACATGAGAAAAAACGCTTTTGACATCCTGCTAATCCTGATTGCGACAGCCGTCGTGATTCTGCTTATCGCCCTTTTTGCAAAGAATGGCAAAGACGATGGGAAACATTTCATTACCGATGAAGCCTATCGGACACAAGTCCACAACGATTTCCTGAAACGTCAGGATTTGGCCGCCGGTCGTGCCGACGCATTGTTCGCAGGCATGGACACGCTCGACAGTGAGACACGCGAGGCACTCGAATTCCTCTACGCCTACATGCCTTACAGCGACCTGGCCGATTACGACCAGACCTTTTACTTGCAGCAGATTAGAGCCGCTTTCGCCGCCCGCGACAAGTTCAGCTGGGGCAAGACGGTGCCGGAGGACATCTTCCGCCACTTTGTGCTGGTCTACCGCGTCAACAACGAGAACCTCGACACTGCCAGACTACTGATGCAAAGAGAGTTGGCACCAAGAATTGAAGGTCTGAGCATGTACGATGCCGCCCTCGAGGTGAACCACTGGTGCCATGAACATGTGGCATACCGCGCCAGCGACGGACGCACCTCGGCACCACTGGCCACTATGCGTACCTCCCTGGGTCGTTGCGGAGAGGAGTCGACATTTGCCGTCACCGCCCTGCGCAGCGTGGGAATCCCTGCACGCCAATGCTATACGCCTCGCTGGGCACACTGCGACGACAACCACGCGTGGGTGGAGGTGTGGATTGCCGACAAAGCGACCGATGGCAACGGGACCGGCAGTGGCCGCTGGTATTTCCTTGGAGCTTGCGAACCTGATGCAGAACTTGATATGGGCTGGTTTGCAGTGCCTTCCACACGATGTATGATGGTACACAGCAAAGCCTTCGGCCGCTATCACGGCGACGAGGAGGTGGTGAAACAGACCGCCCTGTACAGCGAGCTGAACCTGCTGAGCCACTATGCGCCAACACGCAAAGTCACTGTGACCGTGTTCGATAACCACAATAAGCCTGTCAAAGGTGCCGACGTGAAGTTCAAGCTCTACAACTACAGCGAATTCTATACCCTCGCCACCGTCAAGACCGACAATGACGGCAACGCCAGCCTCACCACAGGTCTGGGCGACCTGCAGATTTGGGCCACCGACGGCAAAAGCTACAATTATGTCGAACTTGACGTACGAAACAACAATAAAACAAATATTTACCTGACCCGGGAAAGTGGCAACGAATACCTTGAAATGATTGATGTCGTGCCCCCCGCGGCCGGTGAAGCCAAGGTGACGCCTAGCGAGGAGAAAAGCCAGCTCAACGAGCGACGCAAAGCCTGTGAAGACTCCCTGAGGGGCGCATACGTCGCCACATTCCCGACAAAGGAGAACTACAAGCAACTGCTCAAACCCTCCGAAAACCTCACCGACGAACAAGCATGGGAAATCATCCACAAAGCCGAAGGCAACTACGCAGAAGTGGCAGAATTCATAAACAACCACGCCGATGAGAATTTAACGGAAACGGTAACCATTACCTGCCCCTGTCTAGAAGAGGACGAGAATGGGGAATATCATTCCGTCGGTGGCGGCGAAAACAAGACCTGTTTCTTGTACGACTATCTGCATACCTTCAGCGACAAGGATATGCGCGACATTACGGCCGAAACGCTTGAGGCGCACTGGTGCAAACCAAATGTGCCGGCCATTATGGAGACCTACGACGAATTCTACGTAAAAGGTATTATGCCTGCCCGCATCAGCAACGAGATGGTGCGTCCGTGGCGGCAGTTCCTTAAAGAGAAACTGGCTGATATAAAAGATGTCAACAGCCTGATAGTATGGACAAAAGAGAACATCCTGGTCGACGATACCGGTAACTACTACAACTGTCCGATATCTCCGCGCGGAGTGTATGAACTGCGTCACAGCGACGCCCACAGCCGCGACATATTCTTCGTTGCCGCCTGCCGTTCGCTGAATATTCCCGCCTATCTCGACAACGCCACCAATACCATCTATGTGTGCAACGGAGATGCTGAAAAGCTCTGGAAGAAAGGCAAATGGGAAGCAATCAGCTTTGAAGAGAAAACAGCCGTGCAGCCCACCGCCAAGTTGACGCTGACCTATAAACCCACCAAAGAGCTGGCCAAACCAACCTATTGGTCGCATTTCTCACTGGCAAGGTTCGAGGACGGCGATTTCGTAACCTATGACTTCGAGGAGGACAGCCGAATGAGCAAGTTCCCTGCAACAATAGACTTAGAACCAGGTTATTACTGCCTCACCACAGGCAACCGCTACCCCGAAGGCGACGTGCTGGCAAGGGCAGAATACTTCACCATTCAGGAAGGACAGAAGGTTACCAAGGAAATCATTCTAAGGCCTTTGGTTGAACGTAGCGCGACCATACAGGCAGTAATCGACCCCAATCAGGAAATCATTGCCGACATGGCCACACTGGCCGACTATGCAGGAAGCACCGGAATGCTGTTCGTCTTTGTGGGCGACTACAAGGAGCCGTCCAAACACTTGATCAAGGAGATGCAAGCCCTTGGAAAAGAATTCAAAGCATGGGGCGGCATGACCTATCTTGTCGCTCCGGCATCGGCAAAACCAGTGTCGTGGAACCTGCCCAACACCGACTACATAATCAGCGACCCCACAGTCAAGAACACCTTCGAAAAACAGATAACCGAATCCCTGAAATTAGACCTGAAAGGTGACTATCCACTTGTTGCCATCGTCAACAACCGAGGCGAAATCCTCTTCCACAGCCATGGCTACTCCATCGGCCTGGCAGAGCAAATACTGAAGAAACTATAGTGTTGAGCCTATGAGTGAAGAGATTTCACAAATAACACATCACAATTCACATTTTTTTTATACCTTTGCTCATTATTATTGCAAGGATCCATACAAAGGATTTTCCTTGTAATTTGCGCGTAATCAATTAATTATATAATAATATCTTATAACAAATATCAGAAAAAATGTGTGGAATTGTAGGATATATCGGGGAGCAGGAAGCCTACCCCATCTTGATTAAAGGGCTTCACCGTCTTGAATATCGCGGCTACGACAGCGCGGGAGTATCCATGATCAACGGCAACGGCGAGCTGTCGGTCTACAAAGCCAAGGGCAAGGTCTCGGCACTCGAGGCATCCGTCAGCGACAAGGATGTCAGCGGCACCATAGGCATAGCCCATACCCGCTGGGCCACACACGGCGAACCCAACGCCACCAATGCCCACCCCCACTTCTCGCAGTCCAAGAACCTGTCGCTTGTCCACAACGGCATCATCGAGAACTACAAGTCGCTGCGCACCGAGCTCGAGAAGCATGGCATGACCTTCTGCAGCGAGACCGACACCGAAGTGCTTGTGCAGCTGGTGGAATACACGCAAATATCCCACGAGTGCGACCTCTACACTGCCGTGCAGCTGGCACTGAAGAGCGTGGTCGGAGCCTACGCCATCGCCATCCTCGACAAGCGCAACCCCGACCAGCTGATTTGTGCTCGCAAAGGCAGTCCCCTCATCATAGGTGTAGGCGCTGACAACGGCAAAGAGGGCAGCAAAGCCGAGTTCTTCCTCGGCAGCGACGCCACACCCATAGTGGAATACACCAACAAGGTTATCTATCTGCAGGACGAGGAGATAGCCATCATGAACCGTCAGGGAGAGCTGAAGATCACCAACCTCAGCAACGTCAAGCAGACCCCGCAGCTGGTGACGCTGCAGATGAACCTCGACGAGCTGGAGAAAGGCGGCTACGCCCACTTCATGCTCAAGGAAATCCACGAGCAGCCCGCAGCCATGCGCATCTGCACCAAAGGGCGCCTCAACATCGTCGACAAGGACGTGCTGCTCAGCGGCATCATCGACCACAAAGAGAAATTCGTCAACGCACGACGCATCATCATCTGCGCCTGCGGCACATCATGGCATTCGGCGCTGATAGGCAAGTACTTCATCGAAGAGGCGGCACAGATACCCGTCGAGGTGGAATACGCCTCCGAGTTCCGCTACCGCAACCCCGTCATCTTCCCTGACGACGTGGTGATAGCCGTCTCGCAGTCGGGCGAGACCGCCGACACCCTGGCAGCCATCCAGCTGGCCAAGAGCAAAGGAGCGTTCCTCTACGGCATCTGCAACGTGATAGGCTCGTCAATACCACGCGCCACCGACAGCGGCACCTACCTCCATGTGGGACCCGAAATCGGTGTGGCCTCCACCAAGGCATTCACCGGACAGGTCATAACCCTTATCATGCTTGGCCTCGCCATCGCTAAAGAGAAGAAGACCCTCAGCGATGACATGTTCCACATGCTCGTCGACGAGCTGCAGAAGATACCCGACAAGATGCAGTGGACCCTCGACCACAACAAAGGCATCGACCAATTCGCACAGATGTTCACCTATGCCCGCAACTTCATCTATCTGGGACGTGGCTACAACTACCCCGTGGCCATGGAGGGAGCCCTGAAACTAAAAGAGATAAGCTACATCCATGCCGAAGGCTATCCCGCCGCCGAGATGAAGCACGGCCCCATCGCCCTTATCGACGAGGAGATGCCCGTGGTTGTCATCGCCCCCAAGCGAGGCATGTACGACAAGATTGTAAGCAACATACAGGAGATAAAGTCGCGCAAAGGCAAAATTATCAGCGTTGTCACCGAGGGCGACACCATCGTCAAAGGCATGAGCGACTACTGCTTCGAGATTCCCGACACACGCGACTGCTATGTGCCGTTGCTGGCCATACTGCCGCTGCAGCTCCTCTCCTACTATGTGGCAATCGCCAAAGGTCGCAATGTCGACCAGCCGCGCAACCTGGCCAAGTCGGTAACCGTGGAGTAAGAAAACGAGAGATTTTTGAATGGGAAGAAAAAAAGGGAGTTAATCTTCGATGGAATTTTAAATGGAAGTTAAAAAGGAAGTTATGTGCTTCGCACAGGACAATACAAATCATTTGTCCACTTTTGCCGAAGGCTGCGTGCCGAAGGCTGCGAACACCTTAATTAAAATTTATTGTGGTGAGCAACACCATAGAAATAAAAGAAACTACAGTGAGCAACTTCCATTTTAACTCCCAATAGTTTTATTTTTTATCGTTACTCATCACAGGTCACACATCACTCATCACACTTCCACATTTCCTTATGATGAAAAGCACAATGTTCCGGAAGTAGTTTATTCGTTGAAATTTTAAATAGGTTTTTATACGTGGCGGAAATTAACTATTGAATCGTCTTCATAAGAACCGTCATATATCACTTTAGCTGTCTTTACATCGTTGCCGAATATAGTACGTAAATAGTTGAGGTTGCTGAAGAAACTATTATGGAATACCGTTGACGATTTGATTTCGTATGCTTTGAGCGAGTTGCCTTCTTCCATCAGTAAATCTATTTCGTGTTGAGACTTGTCGCGATAGAAGAACATGTTGTTGTTTAGACCGTCATTGTAGCGACGCTTCAACATGTCGGCAACAACTAAATTCTCAAACAATGCTCCTCTAATAGGAGAGTTGGCGACATCTGTCTCGCTGCGGTAGCCAAGCAGGTAGCATGCCAATCCCACATCGTGAAAGTATATTTTCGGTGTTTTTGTAAGTCTTTTGCCGATGTTGCGGAAGTAAGGTTTGAGTTGGAATAGTACATAGGAAGTTTCAAGTAGGCTTAGCCATCCTTGTACTGTTTTTAATGATACCCCAACCTCGGAAGCCATACTGCTTGCAATGAATTCATTCCCAATACGGGTTGCACACAAACGTACGAATTTACGGAACAAATCCATGTCACGTATGTTCATGAGTTGACGAACATCGCGTTGTATATAAGTACTGTAATAACTATCGTACACCGCAAATACAGGTCTTCCCTTGCCCCAGATTGCAGGATAGAATCCGGAATAAATAAGATGGTCGGTATTTACAGCATCGGCACATCCTAATTCATCAAGCGAAAGGGGCAATAACCGTAATAGAGCCACTCTGCCCGCCAGAGATTGACTGATATTTTGCAACATCAGCCAGTTACTGCTGCCGGAAAGAATATATCGTAGATTATCGTCGTTGTCGCAGACTACTTGTAAGGCAGAAAACACTTCAGGTAAATAGTGCGCCTCATCAATTATTAGGCCTTTTGTATGGCTACCCAAAAAGCCTTTTATATCCTTCTGCATTATGGCACGACTTTCCTCGTCTTCAAGATTTACATAATCGTAATCTTCGAAAGCCATCCGGCATAGCGTAGTCTTTCCCGACTGACGTGGACCTGTCACCGACACTATCGGAAACGAACGAGACAAATCGCGCAATTTACTTTCTAATAATCTTTTATACATATTTCGGCCAATTATGGAATTCAACTCCAAATTTGGCTGCAAAAATACGATTATTTTACCTATTGACCAAATTTTATATTGTTATTTAGCTCTATTTTATACAAAATCAAATGGAAATCAATGGAAATATCTATTTATTCCTTTTGATTATCAATCATATAAATAAGTATTGGCCAAATATGGAATTCAACTCCAAATTTGGCCAATATTTTTCTTTGAAACAATCTCTCTGAGGTTATACCTTGTAATAGTTTCTTAAAATATTCACCATCCAGTTGCCGGGCAGGATATGTTTCAGCACCACCGACAGTTTCTGCTCGAGATTGGCCACCACATAGCGCAGCCGCGGGTTCTTTTTCTCTATGATTTTGGCTATCTTTTTGGCCAGGATTTCAGGTTTCAGACCGCCGTTCTCCTCCTTCTCGATGATGGCCAGCGAACGTCGGAAACTGTCGCCGTAGGCCTCGCTTTGGGCCGTTGCCTCAGAGTTGCAGCGACGGGCGGTGAAGTTGGTTGCGAAATCGCCCGGCTCGACCATCGACACCTTGATGCCGAACCCTTTGACTTCGGCGGCCAGGGCTTCGGTAAAGCCTTCGATGGCGAACTTCGAGGCTGAATAGAATCCCTGGTAGGGCAGTCCCATCACGCCGCCTATGGAGCTGAGATTGACTACCTGTCCCCCACCCTGGCGGCGCATGACCGGCAGCACGGCCTGGCATACGTTCACGCAACCGCGGAAATTGGTGCCCATCTGCAGCTCGATCTCCTCGCTTGTGGCCATTTCGAGCGAGCCTCCTATGCCCATGCCGGCATTGTTTACCACCACGTCGAGACGTCCGTTCTCGTCAACAATCCTGTCGATGGCGGCCTGCACCGAAGCGCGGTCGCGGACATCCATCACAAGGAAACGTATTTTATCGTGTTTCACTTCGTTGCGGCTGGTGCCGTAAACAGTGTAGCCTTTGTCTGCAAGCAGCTCGGCGGTGGCTTTGCCAAAACCCGACGATGCGCCGGTAATCAATACTATTTTGCTCATTGTTGTTTGGTTTTCAAAAAGATGATATAATAATAGAGTTGTTTCTCTTTTGCAAAGTTACGGATTTTTTTTGTTTTAGGATTATTTTGATATTTCGTTTGTCCTGTCCTCCCTTCGGTCAGATAAGCCGAAAAAACGCCGCAAAAGACAATTCACCCATCACAATTCACAAAAAAAACGTATTTTTGCTTTTCGGTTTTTTAGGTCATATTGTGCCAACTGAAAGTAAAATAATAGATAAACTCGACCTTTTTATAAGGAAATACTATAAAAACAGGTTGTTGAAGGGTTTGCTTTACTCGGCGGCCCTGCTGTTGGTGCTGTATATCCTTGTCGTGGTGCTGGAGTATTTCGGCTATTTTGGCACCGTTGTGCGCACAGTGATGTTCTGGTCGTTCATCGCTGCCGCCGCGGCAATACTGGCGGTCTATGTCGTTTCGCCGCTGCTGAGGATGTTCAGTCTGGGCCGTCGCATCTCCTATGAGACTGCCGCCACCATCATCGGCGACCATTTCCCTGAGGTCAGCGATAAGCTGCTGAACCTATTGCAGTTGCAGAAGATGGGCATCGACTCGGACAACGAGCTTTTGCGCGCCGGCATCGAGCAGAAAACACGCCAGCTCTCCCCTATCCCGTTCCTAAAGGCGATAGACCTCGGCAAGAATGTCAAGTATGTCAAGTATGTGGCCGTCCCTGCGCTGTTTATTATCGTTGTGCTTATCGTCGCCCCGTCGTTCATCACCGAGCCTTCGAAGCGTCTCATCAACCACTCCACATTCTATGAAAAGCCTGCACCCTTCGCTTTCGTGCTTGAGAACAAGGAGCTGTCGGCCTCGCAGCAGGAGGACTTCATGGTGCGCGTGGCCGTGGATGGCGACGAGGTGCCCAACGAGGTTTCCATCGTTGTCGACGGCGTGACCTACCGCATGCAGAAGGCCGACAACACGCATTTCACCTACCTGTTCAAGAACCTGCAGCGCTCGCATTATTTCCAGTTCGAGGCTGTGGGTGTCGTCTCGCAGCAATACTGCCTCTCCGTCATGCCGCGGCCAGCTGTGGTGCAGTTCCAGGCGGTCCTCTCCTACCCTGCCTACACCGGCAAGGAGAACGAGACGCTGGCCAATATCGGCGACATCACGCTGCCCAAGGGCACGCATATCGACTGGCTGTTCACTACAAAGGATGCGAACTCGCTGCATTTTGTCAGCGATGTCCTGTTTGCGGTCACTGAGCTTGGCACGGCGGGGAGCGCAAAAATGTCGACACGTGCAATGAGTTCGTTCTCATACTCTTTCTTTGTCGAGAACAACTTCATCGTCTCCGACACGCTATCGTACAGCATATCGGTGATTGACGACGCCTATCCCATGATTGCCGTGATGCAGATGAGCGACTCGCTGATGCCCGACCGCTACTTCTTCAAGGGCAACATCAAGGACGACTACGGCATCTCGAAACTCGATTTCGTAGTCGAAAGAACCAATGTGTCGGACACTTCCGTTAACGAAGTGCAGCACCTGCCAGTAGCCGTATCGCACGAGCCGTCGCAAGAGTTCTACTACTCCACCGACCTGTCGCAGGTTACGCTCAACCCCGGCGACAAGGTGAAATACTACTTCATGGTGTGGGACAACGACGGCGTGAACGGTGCCAAGGCGACGAAATCGCAGACATTTGAGATACAAGTGCCTACCGAAGAGGAGATTGACAAGCTGATCAACAGCACGTCGTCGGATATCCACCAGCAGGCCGAGATGTCGATTTCGGAGCTGAAGAAGCTGCAGGAGGAAATCAACGAAATGATGCGCAAGCTGGTCGACAAGAAAGAGCTGTCGTGGCAGGACAAAAAGCAGATAGGGGAGCTGAAGAAGCGCCAGGAGGAGGTACGCAACCAGATGCAGCAGATGCGCCAGCAGATGAAGGAAAACAACCGTCTGGAGGAGAAATACCGCGACCAGAGCGAACAGCTGATGGAGAAACAGAAGGAGCTGGACCGCCTGTTCGACGAGGTGATGAACGATGAAATCAAGGAGATGATGAAGGAGATGGAACGTCTGATGCAGGAGATGGACAAGAAAAAGGTGCAGGAAGAGCTCGAGAACCTGAAACTGAAGAACGAGGACATCGAAAAGCAGCTGGACCAGAACATTGAACTACTGAAACGCCTTGAAATAGAGAAGAAAGTTGAGCAGGCCGTGAACAAGGCCGAGGAGCTGGCCAAGAAGCAGGAGGAACTGTCTAACCGCCAAGATGACGCAAAGCAGAATCTCAAGGAGCAGGAATCGCTGTCGGAACAGTACCAGCAGCTGAAAAAGGACATAGAACAGATACAGAAAGACTACAAAAACCTTGAGCAACCTTCGGATTTCAAAATAGACAAGGGCTTGCAGAACAAGATAGACAGCGAGCAGCAACAGGCTAAGGAAGAGCTGTCGAAAGGCAAGAAAAAGAACGCTTCGAAGTCGCAGAAATCCGCCGCCGAAGACCTTCAAAAGCTGTCGGAACAGCTGGCCGAGGCCCAGATGAACGTTGAACAGGAAGACCTCGCCGAAGATGCAGAGCAGGTGCGCCAGTTGCTGAAGAACCTTGTGCAGCTTTCGTTCAACCAGGAGTCGCTGATCAACACTGTAGCCTTGGTCAATGTCCAAGACCCGAAGTACCAGCAGATTATCTTGGAACAAAACAAGTTGAAGGATGATTTCAGGAATGTGGAGGATTCTTTGCGGGCCATGGCCAAGCGGCAGGTAGCCGTGGCAGCAGTGATTAACAAAGAGCTTGGCGAGGTCAACAGCAGCATCGCCAGATCGCTGAACAACCTGGTGCAGTTCAACCAGTCGTTCTACGCCAACTATCACAACACATCGGCTTCAAGCTCAATGCAATACTCGATGACTGCCCTCAACAATTTGTCGCTCGTCCTGGCTGAATCGCTTGACCAGATGCAGAACCAGATGCGCCAAAACCAGCAGCAGAAACAGCAGGGCAGCTGCAAACGCCAGGGCATGAAGATGAAGGGCAGCTGCAGCAAGCCGGGCAGCGGCAAGCCCTCGCCCAAGTCGATGCGGCAGATGCAGGAGCAGCTGAACAAGCAGCTCAACGACTTGAAAAACCAGCTCGAGAAACAAGGCCAGAAGCCTGGCCGTGCCAAGATTGGCGAGCACAACTCCATGAGTTCGGAGTTTGCCAAGATGGCCGCCCAGCAAGAACAGATACGCCGCATGATGCAGGAATACGGTCAGAAAATGAAGGAGGAGAGCGGCGGCAACAGCAAGCTGGCACGTGAGATTGACGAGATGATGCGGCAGATGGAGCAGACCGAGACCGATCTCGTCAACAAAACCATCACCCGCCAGACTATTCAGCGCCAGCAGCAGATTATGACACGCCTGCTACAACACGAGAAGGCCGAGATGGAACGCGAGAAGGAAGAACGTCGCGAAAGTACAGAAGGCAAGGATATCTTCCAGCCTTCGCAGACCGATATGGAGCGATACAAAAAGCTGCAGGAGAATAATATAGAACTATTCCACTCCACCCCCCCTACCCTCAACAACTACTACAAAAACAAAGTCAACGACTATTTTTTCAAGTTCTGAGAAGATCTTGGATTGCTCAGGTCTTTGAATATTGGGAGTAAAAGTGGAAGTTGCTCGCTGTAGTTTCTTTTATTTCTATGGTGTTGCTCACCACAATAATTTTTAATTAAGGTGTTGCTCACCACAATAAATTTTAATTAAGGTGTTCGCAGCCTTCGGTACGCAGCCTTCGGCAAAAATGGACAAATGATTAGTATTGTCTTGTGCGCAGCACTTAACTTCCATCGAAGATTAACTTCCTTTTTATTACTCCCATTTCATCTTCTTTTTTCCCTTTCACGACAAATAATTTTGTTATTAAGAAAAATTTTCCTATTTTTGTAAACAGGATAGCATTCGTAATGCCTATGGAAAAGATTATTATTCAGTCTGATATAAATAATTTAGTAGAAGTTGAGCAGTTTATTGACGATGTTTGCGGCAATTACAACATCAATAATTACGCTGCCACTATTTCCATGTCGCTCCTTCAGGCCGTGAAGAATGCCATCGTTCATGGCAACCATTCCGATGCATCGAAGCAGGTGACCATCGTCTTCGACCATTGCAAGGGTGGCGTCAGCTTCACCGTTGCCGACGAGGGCAATGGTTTCGATTACGCAAACTATGGTTCCATACCTGCCGAGGAAGGGAAGGGGATGGGTCTTTATCTGATGAATGCACTCTCCGACAAAATTTCTTTCCAGAATAACGGAAGCGTCGTCCGTATGGAATATGTCATAGATGGCATCGCTGCCTCCAGTGCCTTGGAGCGAATCATGACATTGAAAAATTACTATGCTCTCAAGACTGCTGTCAACGCCTGAAATTTTTTCCGGACATATCTCGATTTCCGTCAAACAGGCCAACCAGCATGTCTGCCAAACATCGTTTATGCGTCAGAATTTGACGAATAATCCCCGATTCTCGAATATAATATTTTATAAATCAATCTTTTAATTATTGTTTTTCCAAAGCGGCCTGCCTGCTCTAATATTCTGTTTTCGCTCTGTTTTCATCATGGCTGTTCATTTTTCAAACGAGACTGTCGATTTTCTACTCAACGATGAGTCGTTGATGAAAAAGTGGATTTCGGAGGTGATAAAAAGACATGGAAAGACGCTCGGCAAAATTTCCTACCGTTTCTGTTCCGACGATTTCATCTTCGATGTCAATGTCAAATTCCTGAATCATGACACTTATACGGACATCATCACTTTTGACTATGTGTCGGGCAATGTTGTCTCGGGCGACATTTTGATAAGCATCGACAGGGTAGGGGAGAACGCCCTTCAACTCGGTGTGCCGTTCGACCGCGAGCTGCACAGGGTCATCATTCACGGGGTGCTGCATCTGCTCGGATTCAAGGACAAGAGCGACGCGGATGCTGCCCAGATGAGGGCGAAAGAGGAGGAGTCGCTGGCTATGCTCGATGCCATGAAAAAATGATTGTTTCACGTGAAACGGATATGATATTGGATTAAGAAATAGCGTGTTGCTTATGAATTTTGAGGAATATGATATTGTCGTTGTGGGTGCCGGACATGCCGGTGCCGAGGCTGCTGCGGCCGCTGCAGGGCTCGGTGCCAAGACTCTTCTGGTGACGCAGAATCTGGAAACGATATGCCAGATGTCGTGCAATCCCGCTATGGGTGGCGTTGCGAAGGGTCAGATTGTCCGCGAGATTGATGCCCTTGGTGGCTGGTCGGGTATTGTCACAGACAATTCGATGATACAGTTCCGCATGCTTAACCTGTCAAAGGGCCCCGCCATGTGGAGCCCCCGTGCACAGTGCGACAAAGCGATGTTCTCGTTGAACTGGCGGCAGGTGCTTGAAAACATTCCCAATCTCTCTTTGTGGCAGGACGAAGTGGTTGATTTGACTTATGACGGCAATGCCGTTTCGGGTGTCTTGACACGGATGGGCATCACTGTTCCCGCCAAGGCTGTTGTGCTTACCAACGGCACTTTTCTCAATGGCCGCATTTTCATTGGCGAGGTCTCTTTTTCTGGCGGCAGGATAGGGGAGAGGGCTGCCGTCGGACTCTCCGACAGTCTCAGGCAACGCGGTTTCGCTGTCGAGAAACTGAAGACGGGTACCCCGGTCCGCATCGACGGCAATACCATCGATTTCTCCGCCCTCACCGTTCAGCCAGGCGACGAGAATCCCCAGAAGTTCTCGTTCAGTCCCGCCACGCATCCGTTGCGTGAGCAGCGTCCCTGCTACCTTGCCTATACCAATGAGCGCACGCACGACATTCTGCGCGAGGGCTTCGACCGCTCGCCTCTCTTCACGGGTCGCATCCAGGGTCGCGGACCACGCTACTGCCCTTCGATTGAGGACAAGATTGAGCGTTTTGCAGGCAAGGACAGGCATCAGCTTTTTGTTGAACCTGAGGGACTTAAGACGAATTCATACTACCTCAACGGTTTCTCGTCGTCGTTGCCGCTCGAGGTTCAGCTGGAGGCTCTGCACTCCATTGCCGGCTTCGAGAATGCACGTATTTTCAAGCCGGGATATGCCATAGAATACGATTACTTTCCTCCGACACAGCTCAATTTCTCCCTCGAGACCAAGCTGGTCGAGAACCTTTTCTTTGCCGGTCAGATCAATGGTACCACAGGCTATGAGGAGGCCGCCTGCCAGGGGCTGATGGCGGGAATCAACGCCGTGATGAAGCTCAATGGCAAGCCTTCGTTTGTGCTTGGCCGCACCGAGGCCTACATTGGTGTGCTTATAGATGATCTTGTCACAAAAGGTGTCGACGAGCCCTACCGTATGTTCACTTCGCGTGCCGAATACCGGATTCTGTTGCGTCAGGACAATGCCGATGTGCGGCTCACTCCGCTGTCGCATGCCATTGGGCTCGCTTCCGATGAACGTATGCGACGCGTGGAAACTAAGATGAGCCATACTAAGAGCCTTTCCGCATTTATCGAGGAGACTTCTATCCTGCCGTCGGATGCCAACGGGCATCTTGACGAGCATGCTTCGGCACCGTTGCAGCAGAAGGTAAAGTTGAACAGTCTTCTTCTCCGTCCGGAGCTGAGCCTTGACAACCTTCTTGAAATGTCTGAACCGTTGCACAAGTTTGTTGACGATATCCCATCCGATATTCGTCAGGAGGTGTGCTGTTCGGCCGAGACCGAGATAAAATACCGCCGTTATATTGAAAAGGAACGCGACGTCGCCAACAAGATTCTAAAGTATGAGGGGTTGACCATCCGCGACGATTTTGACTATAATTCGTTACTCGCCCTCTCGTTCGAGGCGCGCGAGAAACTCTCCAGAATGCGTCCCAAAACCATCGGCCAGGCATCGCGCATCAGCGGCGTGTCGCCGGCAGATATTTCCGTTCTGCTTATCGCAATAGGCTCCTGATTGGGCTATGTTCCTCGTGAAACATAATATGTAAATATCATGGAGCATGATATTTACATAGGGATTCTTGCTGTTTTTTGCTGTTTTCGACTGTTTCCCGTGAAACAATGGTCTTAACAGCCATGGAACATGATGTTTAGGAGATACCCTTTTGTCTCTGGACCGAGGTTGAATAGCAGGTCGAGCACACTGACGTTGCCGTTGAAAGGCATACGGTCGGAGAACACCTGGGTGTATGTCGGGTAGTTTATGTTTTTGTCGGGATGTTTGTAATTGTACCTGTCGCGGTAGTCATCCACGCCTTCCGCTCCGGGTTTTATGAATGTCTCGGTATGCGATATACTGCAGTCGGCTTTTATTTTTTTGAATAGCATTGCGAGCAGTTCCTCGTTGAGTTCAGTCAGCAGGTCATAGCGACGCATCAAAATTTTTTCGAAGTCGTCGCGGTAGTATAGAAAAAATGGCGATGCGTTGTAGGCCGACACGATGGCACGCCAGTGGATAAGGTTCCATTTCTCGGCATAGCTTATCCTGATATCCCCCGTGCGGGTGTGCGTTCCGTCGGGTCGCACCACTGGCACACTCAGCGTCTCGGGACCTGCGGCGGTCATTATCACTGTGCGGTTGCGGTGGGTCTGCTTGGGAAATGTTTCGTTGACCTCAACGGGTACGTCGCCGCTCTGCACCATGGCGGCGGCGAGTGCTATGGATGGAAAATACGATGTTGGGAAAATCCGTGTCGTAGGCTGCATTATTTTCCGTAAACGATGGCCAGCAGCTCGTCGTCGTCAAGATAGAAGTCAATGTTGCCTTCGCCGAACGATATGCGTCGTTCGCCCCAGTTCTCCTCGTCGGCGTCCTGTTCGAAGTATTTGTTTTTCACCATCAGCTGCACAATCTCTTTCTCTCCGAAGTCGAAAATGTTCTCGCCGAACAGTGTGCTTTCCTCGTCGGAGATGTCGATGCACTGCAGTGTGGGGTTGTCGCCCTCAAAGAACAGCGACAGCATTCCGTCGTCGTAATGCAGTATTGTTGTTGTCTCGTCGACGGCGTTGTCCATGGTTTCAACCTCTTCGGCTTCGCCCATGATGCCTACGACCTCTTCGACGGGCATCCCGAAACGGATGTCGCCAAGGCCTTCTTTTATCTTGATTTCATATTTCATTGTGGTATGTTTTTTTGTGGTGAAATGAGTTACAAAAATACACCTTTTTTTCATATTGGCAAAATAATATTTCATTATCCTTATAAATCAATGGTATTCAATGTTTAACAGATGCTATGAAATAAGTTGGCCTTTTATTCAATGGGAAGTAATAAAAGAGTAGAATTAGGAGTTAAAATGGATGTAAAAGTGGAAGTTAAAGTGGGAGTTAAAGTGGGAGTTAAAGAGGACAAATGATCTGTATTGTCCTGTGCGCAGCACTTAACTTCCAATTTTACTTCCATCGAAGATTAACTCCCTTTTACCACTTCCCTTTCACTTCTTCAAAACTAGATGAAAAACCCTGCAAAAAACCAAGCTGATTTTGTCGTTTTGCATTGTTTTTCTTGGCGAACATTTTGTTCTCTTTCGACGGCTCTGTATTTGGAGTCAATGTGTTATCTTGTTGAATAAAAGAGTGTTGTATATGTGTGTTGATGTGGTATCTTAAAATTTTTTTGTCAGTAAACAAAAAAGTTGTACTTTTGCAAACTCAATTCGAGTGCAAAACATTGACTACGTAGCTCAGCAGGTAGAGCACATCCCTTTTAAGGATGGGGTCCTGGGTTCGAGCCCCAGCGTGGTCACGAGTAAAAATTTTTTTCATTTTGTTTTGTGACTACGTAGCTCAGCAGGTAGAGCACATCCCTTTTAAGGATGGGGTCCTGGGTTCGAGCCCCAGCGTGGTCACCACCGACATCCGCGGAAACGCGGATGTTTTTTTTATATTGTGACCTGTGATGAGTGACCTGACCTGCACTAAGTTATGATGAAATAATAACGTGTAACGATGGGAAGGAAAAGTGGGAGTTGCTCACTGTAGTTTCTTTTATTTCTACGGTGTTGCTCACCACAATAAATTTTAATTAAGGTGTTCGCAGCCTTCGGCACGCAGCCTTCGGCAAAAATGGACAAATGATTAGTATTGTCTTGTGCGCAGCACTTAACTTCCATCGAAGATTAACTTCCTTTTAAATGATTTATGTTTTGTCCTGTGCGCAGCACTTAACTTCCTTTTTTTGCCGAAGGCTGCGAGCACCATAGAAGTAAAAAATAATATAGTGAGCAACTTCCATCGAAGATTTACTTCCTTTTTTACTCCCAATTATATTCCCACATCCCCCTTCCTCCTTCCCCCTTTAACATCCTTTAACAATTAAAATGCACAATAGTCACCCCGAATTTAACATTATTTAACTATTATAACTGATTGAAATAAGTACTTTTGCAAAAAAGTTGTCGTTTAGTTGTAAAAAAGTGTGATTTTTTTCGAAAACTTGTGTCTATTATGCGCGAAAACGGATAGTGTGCACATAGGTATAGAATGAGACGGAACAAGAAAAAAGAGGAAAAGATAGTGGCTAAAATAGTCAAGTATGCGGACATGATTGACCGCATCTGCTATCACTATGCCGATGGCAACGAGTACCTGACAAAAGAGCTCAAGAGTGTGGCTGTCATTGCATTGTGGAAGGAGCTGTACCGGCACGGGTTTTCGCGCCTGCGTACCGAAAACAACGAGATTTCGTGGGTGTTCAGCATTGTAAGCAACGCGGCCAAAAACTATATAAAACGCACCTACGACCAGTCCGAGCTCGTCTATATTGGTAATTTTCAGTCTTTTTTGGACAGAAATAATGTCAGTTCTGTTAGTGATGTGGAGAAAGAGTACATAGACAAAGAGCAAAAAGAGATTCTCTACAGGGCAATTGAAAATCTGAAACCCACCGACCGTACTGTTGCCCTTCTTTTCCTTGACGGGCACCCGTATTCCGAGATTGCCGAGCAGATGGGCATCACCGAATCGGATGTCGGAACACGTGTCGCACGAGTAAAGGAAAAGATTAGAAAACAGTTTATGGATTATGAACGGTGATTAATGTAACGAAGGCCGTAAACACCTTGAAAATAAATGTATTGAGACAATTGTGAAGAGACCCTAAAATTTAAAACTAAAAAAACTTTAAACTATATGAGTAGACAGGATTTGAAGATTAACGACTTGGTAGAAATCTGGCAGCAGGAAGGCGACATCGCCCGCGAAGTCGACCATCTGACTGAAGACGGAGTGCGGCATATAGTCAACTCGTCCGAAGGTGTCAGTGTCGTGGCTTCCATGCAGCGCCGCAGGGTTGCCATGGCCTGTGCCGTCATTGTGCTGCTTGTCGTGGCCGGCGCGACGCTCTTTGTTGGTCGCAGCAGTCCCACGGGTGGTGCGCCGGCCGACGGAGCCCCTCTCCTGGCCCAGACGCAATGCGACACACCTCCTTCCGTCTGTCCGGACAACGTCGCCATTCCCGACTCGGGGATTGTGGCACAGAGTCACGCCCGCCGACACGGCACCACGCGCGCTGCCGTACTGCCTGTTCCGCTGGCCGACACCATGGCTAAGGCCGCTGAGATTGTCGGCGCTCCCGACGAGGAGGAGGTGCATTTCTATACCAAGCCGTTCGAGGGAGTGTTGTGCAGCAATCTGTGCGACACGGCACATATAATCAATAATATAGACCGGCTTCTTTACGGAGAAAACACATGAAAACATTACATATAAAATATGGAATAGTATTAGGCATTCTGCTTGCTATGTCGCATTTCGCCATGGCGCAGAACCCGTTGTTCGGGCGTTATGCCCAACGCGACGAACTCACCGTGGCCCAAGTCACCAAATACAGGGTCGACAGCGTGACGGCTGTCGACGTGGTCCTTATTCATGCCAACGACTCGAGCGCATGGATAAGCCTTCTGAAAGAGATGGATTTCCCTGACATTACAATAAAAAACCATATCATTTGCATGGAAAAGGGCTGGAGCATGGTGGCCTATAACTATTGCAAAAGGAATCACCCTGAAGTAAGAGTATCTTTAGACGAATGGGATGAGGAATTCGATCTGGTGTTCTTCTCCACAGATGACAAAACCATCTATGTTTTTGAAGTCGAAACGGAAGAGCAGGCTAAGAAAATAACAGGAATATATAGTAATAAATTATTCAAAAAATATAAGAAATGAAAAAAAATGTTACAATTGGAGTCGCACTGACTCTTTTAAGTCTGGCAATAGTGAGTTGCCAAAAGGAAAACGAGATGGATTCTACTGTAAATGTATGCCATGATGAGGCAGTACATACTGTTGTCTATTCCATCGATGGTGTAACGCATCAGGTGACATTACGTGGCGACGATTCACTGCGCGAATTCATCTATCGGCTTCTGACAATGGCCAAGATGGGACATCAGGTGTCGTTGTACTACGACGGTGCCTATTCCGCAACATCGGTTTCGAAAGAAACCATTACGTATAATACACCGAGCCAGGTGGATGCATCAGATTGGTGCGACAAAATGGCCCACCATGGCTATAGTGTCTCATTTTATTATGATGAAACACTGGAGTTGTATGTTTGCACTGCAACTAAATAAACACTTATGGAACAATCTATGAATGATTCGTATCCAAGACCAGTTAACCATCTAAGAAAGGAAAACACAACGATGAAATGATTCAGCTCTTGCGTGAAGAAAGACACGGATGCTGACACGCAGAGGGCGACGACCGGAAGACAGCGCCTACGGCAGGGTGCGCGGAAGAACACTTAAACTTAACAAAATACCGCGCAGCCCTGCCCCCAACGGCGCCGGCAGGCATCCGAAAGTCCTGCAATATTATTAACGCAGGCATGGAATAAAAATTG